>NZ_JAJLQX010000009.1 GCF_021295095.1 Phocaeicola oris | reverse complement strand
GAGGTTAATAAAAAGAAGTTCATAGATGGGTTCCTGAATATAAAAAAGTAGGCTGGAATTACCAGCCTACCAAATGTCCATTACTAAAACACGAGAGGTTTTCAGCCTACCAAATGTCCATTACGCCTACCTTTGTATGATGTAAAGCGAGAAAAGACTGTAACTATTAAAAAACCTTTAGTTACCTTATCGTATATAGCAATATAGTTACGTATAAAATATGCGGAAATTTTGAAATTATGTGTTAGTTAAACTATATATTAATACTTAAATTTTTTTGTAATTATGAGGAAAGCACAAAAACCATCAAGGGGATTACCTTTGAACATGTTCTTGAAAGTGATGTTTTCAGGGATGTTGGTTGCATGTCCGGTGTACACATTTGCCGTAACAGGAAATGTTGACTCAGTTCAGAAAGTTGCGCAACAAAAGTTGCAGATAACAGGAAAGGTTGTCGATCAAGAAGGCGAGCCAATGCCGGGTGTCAACATCCTTGAACGTGGTACCACAAACGGTACCATTACGGACATTGACGGAAAATTTACTTTAGATGTTGCGAGAGGTTCCATTTTGCAAGTTTCTTACATAGGTTTTGTAACCGTGGAGGTAGAAGCTAAAAATGGTTTGAACATCATCTTGAAAGAAGATTCACAAAGTTTGAGTGAAGTTGTTGTGGTAGGATATGGTACACAACAGAAGAAAGATATTACGGGTTCTGTAGCCGTAGTTGATACGAAGGAGCTTTTGAAAACCACAGGTTCTTCAGCCACACAGCAGCTGCAAGGTAAGGCTTCCGGTGTTTATATCGGACAGTCCGGTTCTCCCGGTTCACCGGCTATGGTTCGTATTCGTGGTATCAATACCGTTAACGATAACGGTCCGCTTTATGTTATTGATGGAGTATCTACTCGTAACCAAGATCTCAGTTCCCTTAACCCGAATGATATTGAGAGTATGCAGGTATTGAAGGATGCTTCTTCTGCTGCTATTTATGGAGCTCAGGCTGCGAATGGTGTTATTCTTATCACCACTAAGAAAGGAACCAAGTCGGGGCAACCTAAGTTCTCTTATAGCGGATATGTTGGTTTTCAGGCAACAGGTAAACGCTATGATGTGTTGAACTCTATGGACCGTCTGAATTTGGAATGGAAGGCTAAGGCTAATAACTTAGAGCTGAATGGGGTAGAAGGTAAATATCCTTCGCATGTTCAGTTTGGTACAGGACCTACTCCTACCATACCTAATTATATGACGGAAAAAGGCGCGGACGGACGTCAGGATATCGTTCCCGGACCATTTGATGCAAAGTTCTCTGATACAAACTGGTGGGATGAAATAGACCGTAAGGCATTGATTCAGAATCATCAGATCAGTGTAGCCGGAGGAAATGAAAAGGGACAATATAACTTTAGTGCCAACTATTACCATCAGGATGGAACGGTTATCGATTCCTACTATAACCGTTATACCATTCGTGCGAATACATCTTATAATATACGGAATTGGTTCCGTGTAGGAGAGAATCTTCAGTATTCGTTTACAAAGGATAACGGTTTGTCACCCAATGGAGCGGAAGACTCTCCATATTCTTGGACATACCGTGCTTGTCCATACGTTCCTGTTTATACAGAATCAGGTGCATTCGGAGGTTCTATTCTCTCAGGTACCGGAAACTTCCGTAATCCGGTGTCTATTCAAAAACGTAATAAGGATAATTACTATACGCATAATCGTATATTCGGAAATATGTGGGCAGAAATCGATCCGATAAAGAACGTTACCTACCGTACTAATTTCGGTCTGGACTACACGAACAATTATTCTTACAGAATGGCGAAGAAAGATCCGGAGTTTTCGGAAAGTATGGGACAGAACAACTTCGAAGAGGTATCCGGTTTTAATTATCGTTGGGTATGGACAAATACTATACAATATAACGCAACATTCAACGATGTTCATAAGTTGACCGTATTGTTGGGTTCAGAAGCTATTCGTGACGGATTAGGACGCTCCATGACCGGTAGACGTTATAATTATCTGTACGAAGACAATAAGAATACATGGGTGCTCAATATGGGTGAGAATAACGGACAGCGTATAACAGAGTCTACATTTAACGGAGAATTCGCTTTGTTTGGTTTATTCAGTCGTGTTGACTATTCGTTTGCCGATAAGTACTTATTCACAGGAATTATTCGTCGTGATGGTGTTTCTCGTTTTGCGAAAACACATCGTTACGGAACATTCCCATCTGTATCTTTAGGATGGCGTATCTCTCAGGAGAGCTTTATGAATGGAACAAAGGGATGGTTGGATGACTTGAAGTTGCGCTTCGGTTATGGTGAGACCGGTAACTCTGAGGTTCCTCGTATTACTAATTATGCTTTTGAATATGGAACTAACCCACGTCGTACGGACTATGACTTAACGGGTGCCAATACATCTACTGCTGTGGGCTATAATTTGGATAAATACGGTAATGAAGATACGAAATGGGAGGCTACAAAGATGTTTAACATCGGTGTGGATGTTTCTATGTTTAATGGGAAATTGGGCGTTAACTTAGAGTTATATACCAAGAAAACCAGTGACATGTTGATCTCTGCTCAATACTCAGCAATGGCAGGTGAGACTGTACGTCCTTATATCAACTTTGGTGATATGAAGAATACCGGTTTCGATTTCAACATTGATTACCGTGACAAGAAAGGTGATTGGAGTTGGGATATCGCGTTGAATTTATCTCATTATAAGAATGAAGTAGTAAAAATTTCAGAGTCGGATGACGCTTCCATGTGGGGTAGCGGATCACGTATTTCTGGATATGTTACCCGTACAACCAAGGGTCATGCTATATCAGAGTTCTATGGATATAAAGTAAATGGATTCTATGAAAATCCTCAAGAAGTACTGGCATTGCTTCCTTTGGGAAAGACATCGGGGGATATTGGTAATGTGGACAAAGCAAAAGCATGGGTAGGTAAATATAAGTTTGCCGATATAAATGGTGACGGACGTCTTACTTCAGCTGACCGTACTTTCATCGGTTCTCCGCATCCCGATTTGATTGCCGGTTTGAATACCACCATCGGATATAAGAATTTTGACTTTACTATGTTCTGGTATTCTACTATAGGTAATGATTTGTTTAATAATACCAAATATTTTACCGATTTCTGGTTGTTTGAAGGTAACCGTTCAACGCGTATTCGTGATAATTCTTGGACTGCAGGAGCGGATAATTCAAAAGCTACGCTTCCTGTTTTGGATTACGGTGATACTTATTCAGGAACAAACTCCAACTCATACTATGTAGAGGATGCTTCTTTCCTCCGGCTGAAAAATGTGGTATTGGGTTATACTTTCCCGAAGAAATGGTTACAAAAAGCTTCTATTCAAAACTTGCGTATATACTTGCAAGCAGAGAATCTCTTGACGTTTACAGGATATAGCGGTTTGGATCCGGAATTTACCAATGCGTCAGTTGGTGGTGGTAATGGTTCCGATTTGAGAAGAGGTCTTGATATGGGAGGCTGGCCGACAACAAAGCGCTTCCTGTTTGGTGTTAATTTTGAATTCTAATTGTTTAAAATTGAAGTTATGAAAAAGATATATTTACTTGCAGCTATTGCTGGAGCTTTGACGTTCTCTTCTTGTGGGGATGACTTCCTTTCAAAAGATCCTCAAGGTGTACTCAATAAGGAGGCGTTGGAGAATGCAACCGGTGTAGACTTGCTTACGATTGATGCTTATGCCGGTTTGACAACATGGACTAATACCAGTTATAGTCCTTATCAGCAATCTCCGTTGAACTGGGTATTCGGTGGTGTTTATGGCGGGGATGCCAATAAAGGTTCCGACCCCGGAGATCAGAGTGTGTTGAATGAAGTTGAGCTTTATAATACCCTTACAACGAATGGATACGTAGAGCAAAAATGGGTATGGGTTTATATGGAAAGCCATCGTGTAAACTTGGCATTACAGGCTTTAGCTAAAGCTGATGACATGAATGACCAATTGAAAAAGGTTCGTGAAGGTGAATTACGCTTTATTAAAGCATTAGCTTATTTTGAAGGTATCCGTGTATTCGGACCATATATTCCATACGTTCCGGCAGATAATGAGGAGAATGATCCGAATATTAAGAATGATAAGGATATTTATAGCGACGTAATGGCCGATATTGAGGCTGCGGTTGCTCAATTGCCTGAGACACAACCAGAGGTTGGCCGTGTGAATGCATGGGCTGCAAAAGCCTTGAAAGCGAAGATGCTTGTTTATCAGGGAAAATTCAGCGAGGCTGAGACTCTTCTGGCAGATGTTATAAATAACGGAAAGACAAGCAATGGCTTGAAATATGGTTTGGAAGACAATTTGAATAACAACTTCAATGCTCTGACAGAGAATGGAAAGGAATCCGTATTTGCCCTTCAATACTCTAATGCCGCAAATGATACCGGAAACGCGGCTTTCTGTTTGAACTATCCTCATAACTCAGGCCCCGGTGGTTGCTGCGGATTCTATCAGCCGTCATACGAGTTAGTTAATTCATTCCAGGTTGATAAGGATGGACTTCCTTATTTGAATGGTGAATATAGAAACCTTCCTTCTGTATCGAAGAGAGGTGGAAAAGGTGATCCTATTGGCGTAAACGATAAAACAATCGCAGTTGACCCTCGTTTGGACTTTGCAGTAGGTCGTTATGGAATTCCTTATAAAGATTGGGGACTTCCGGCTGATGACTGGGTACGTAACCCTGTAAACGGTGGTATCTCTATACCAAAGAAACATGTGTATAGCAAGGCTGAAGAGGCTGCCGGCATGAAGGCATTCATGAACGGATGGGCTCCCGGATCTTGTATGAACATCGAATACTTGAGCTTACGCGATTTAATCTTGTTATACGCAGAATGTCTTGCTAATGATGGAAAGACTGCCGAAGCTATGGCTCAGGTTAACATTATTCGCGAACGTGCGGCTTTACCTGTAAACATCATCACTCTTCCTGACGGAACACCGGCAGCTAATTATAAGATTGGGCTTTACCCGACATCTCATCCGGCATTCTCGGATAAAGAGACTTGTATGAAAGCTATCCGTATGGAACGTAAATTAGAGTTGGCAATGGAAGGTGAACGTTGGTTCGATTTGGCTCGTTGGGGTGGCGATTATATGTCTAAAGAGCTGAAGAGCTATGTAGATTACGAAAAGAATTACATTACTAAGTTTGCTGCTGCTTCAGTTTTATCTCCATCAAAGACCATGTTACCTATTCCTGAAAATCAGATTCAGTTGAAAGGATCGGAGTGGTTAATTCAAAATGACGCTTGGAAATAAGACATAAATAAAATGAGAAGAGCATATTTATTTGGATTAATCTGCCTATTGGTAGTTGGATTGGCCGGCTGTAAACATCATTCAACCCTTTCGGATAAATTTAGTTTTGAATATAGTATGGAATCCTTTCATCAGTATAAAATAAGTTATTCTTTTGATAGTGATGGAAACTATAAATCAGAGGTATGCAATTATAATATGGATAACTTTGAGAAGAAACAACGACCGAAAATATATGAAGGAAAACTGTCGGATGCCGAGTTCGAAAAATTGAGGGACATGTTAGACAAAGCAAATGTTCCGGCAATGAAAGAACACTATGGTTTCGATCAAGACCAACGAACTTATGACATAGTCATTCAATTAATGTTAGAGCAGAATAACACCAAAAAATATGTTGAGATTCAATATGATGAGAATCAGAAATTCGATAAAGATTTTCTTGATTTTATCACAGAATTGAATAAGTCAATTAAAAACTGAATGAGTTTTGAGAGACCGCTTCGGAAACGAGGCGGTCTCTTTTTTATACCTTTTACCGAATAGTATTCTAAAATATAGGAAGCTACTATCAATCAAATCATCGTGGAGTTCTTCAATGCATTTTCCCATCCCTTCCGTGGCTTTTCTGCCAGTGAGAAGGAACGCCTCTGCCATCTCGTTTGCTCTTATAGTAAAAAGAACGGTCCTGACTTTATCACTTTTTTGTGCCACCACACAGCGCAGAATGAAAATCAATGAGTTACATTAATATCATGGGTGACTTTGGGTGACGCATTGACGAAGTTAGGAGGTTGCGCCCCTTCTTGGCCCGTTCAAGACGGCTTTTGAGAATAAGGTAATGGAGCAGTTGGAAGCCGACTATGGTAAGACTGGCATGCAAAAGATTATAACCACTGTAGGTAACGTTGTTAGTGGTTCTGCCAGAGCCAAGGAAACAAACTTTTCTACACCAAAGTGAGAGTTTTTTAACACATATTGTAATTTTGCACTTGCTGGTTGACTCTACGACATTTAGATTAATTATTATTGATTTTAAATATTTTCTCGAAATAAAGAAGGCTTTCTTGATAATAATTATTATCTTTGCTACAAATTTTCGAGACGATGAAAATTAAGGATGTTGTAAATGCCCTTGAGAAGTTCGCGCCTTTGCCGTTGCAAGACGATTTTGATAATGCTGGATTGCAAATAGGATTGACAGAAGCGGAAGTTACAGGGGCTTTGTTGTGTTTAGACGTTACTGAGGCTGTAGTTGATGAGGCTGTTGGTCTCGGCTACAACCTTATTATTGCCCATCATCCTCTTTTGTTCAAGAGTCTGAAGTCGATAACCGGCAGAACTTATGTGGAACGCTGTGCCATGAAGGCTATTAAAAATGACATTGCCATTTATGCGGCTCATACGAATTTAGATAATGCGATGAATGGCGTGAACTTTAAGATTGCCGAGAAAATTGGTATGACAAATATTCAAGTTCTTGACCCAAAAGAAGATATGCTTCTGAAACTTGTTACATTTGTTCCAAAGACTCAGGCCGAAGACGTTCGTAATGCTCTTTTCCATGCAGGTTGCGGATGTATTGGGAATTATGATTCCTGTAGTTATAACTTGAATGGTGATGGAACATTTCGTGCCGGTGAAGGAGCTCATCCTTTTGTTGGGAGAATAGGTGAGATTCATCATGAAAATGAGGTTCGGATTGAAACCATTTTACCGTCTTATTTAAAAGGAAAGGCAGAGCAAGCGTTGATTGAGTCTCATCCGTATGAAGAACCGGCTTACGATTTCTATCCTTTGAAGAATGAGTGGTTTCAGGCAGGCGCAGGAGTAATAGGCGATTTGATAGAACCGGAGAATGAGTCGGATTTTTTAATGAATATTAAAAAGACATTTGAAGTGGGATGCGTGAAACATTCACGTTTGAAAGGACGATTGATAAAACGTATCGCTTTATGTGGCGGCGCAGGAGCATTCTTGTTACCTAAAGCCGTGGGAAAGGCTGATGCTTTTCTTACCGGTGAGGTTCGTTATCACGACTATTTCTTCTATGAAAATGATATCTTAGTGACTGAAATAGGTCATTATGAGAGTGAACAGTATACAAGAGAAATATTTCAAACAATCATACGGGATTTGTTTCCATCCTTGGAAATACGTATTTCAAGAATCAATACAAATCCCATAAAATACTTATAAATATGGTTAAAGAAGTTAAGAAAGACCCTAACGAACTGACAGTAGAAGAGAAGTTAGCAGCCCTTTATCAGTTACAGACCATTCTTACTGAGGTTGATAAGATTAAGACTTTGCGTGGTGAACTTCCTTTAGAAGTACAAGATCTTGAAGATGAGGTTGTTGGTTTGAAGACTCGTATTGAAAATTTCAAGAACGAGGTTGATGAGCTAAAGGCTGATATTGCTAATAGAAAGCATAATATTGAAGCTGCCAATGCCTTGATTGCTAAATATACAGAACAACAGGATAATGTTCGTAATAATCGTGAATATGAGACTTTGAGTAAGGAAATCGAGTATAAAAACTTGGAAATTGAACTTGATCAGAAGCGTATTCGAGAAGGTATGGATGTTATCAATAATCGTACAGAGGAGATTGCTGAGAATCAGGTGGAAGTGGAAGAGCGCAGTAAGGATTTGGAGGCAAAAAAAGAAGAGTTGGACAGCATTGTCGCGGAAACCAAGCAACAAGAAGAAAAGCTCAGAGAGAAAGCTAAGGCATTGGAAACTAATATTGAACCACGTTTGCTTCAGGCTTTCAAACGAATTCGTAAGAACTGTCGCAATGGTTTAGGTATTGTTACCGTACAGCGTGATGCTTGTGGTGGTTGCTTCAATAAAATTCCACCTCAAAAGCAGTTGGATATCCGTATGCGTAAGAAAATTATCGTTTGTGAATATTGTGGTCGTATCATGATAGATCCGGAATTGGCAGGTGTTGTTGAGGAAGTACCGGCTACTCCTGTAAAGAAACGCAGAGCAAGCAAGAAAGTTGCTTCGAAAGAACCGAAGGCTAAAGCAGCCCCAAAGGTTGAGACTCCGGATGTTGACATGGAAGATGTAGAAGCTTAACATACATTATTATATAAGGAAAGGAGATGATTCGGAAGTAAAAAGGGACAGGACTATAAACCCTAAAAATCAAATAAGATGAAAATGAACTGTATCATCGCAACGTCGGTAGCCATCGCACTGACATTTGCCGTCGCAACACCCTCCGAGGCACAGTTCGGCAACAATCCTTAACTGATTCCTTTTTTGAAAGATTTTCAAGAAACTTATCATAGGGCATCCTCTATTGTAGTAGCCGATGCCGGTTACGGAAGCGAACAAAATTAAGAGTTTATGGAGAATGCTGGTATAGAGGCTTTTGCCATACAGAACCTTTATTACAATCGGGAACAGGATTATTACGTATGCCCGATGGGACACCATCTGGAATATACAGGTCAAAGGACAGGTAAGTCCGATTTGGGATATGTATTTGTATTGAGGCGTTATCAGGCACGGAACTATGCGGGTTGTCCGTTGAAATCTCCATGTCATAAGTCAAAGACCAACCGGATCATAGAAGTTAACCATAAACTAAACAGGTATAAGTAAAAAGTACGTGAAAAACGCTTCTTTTCAGATACCTTCTTTGTTATAGCTCTTCGTATGATGGAATATCGGGAAGAAAAGTGTATTCTTTCTTTTCGTAATTTATTTTACAGCAGTAATGGTTGATACCATTGCTGACAATTAGATAATCAACTTTTAAGACCATGTTATAACGGGTAATTTGGTCGAATACCTTTTGGGTAATCTTTATATTTGGAGCTTTATATTCAATAATGAGTATAGCCTTCAGATTTTTGTTGAAAAGTACGGAGTCGCATCGCTTGTTCGTTCCATTCAGTTCGAGCTGAATCTCATTGGCCAATAATCCTTTCGGATAGTTTTTATGCTCCAGAAGATAATGGATGAAGTTCTGACGAACCCATTCTTCAGGTGTCAGTGTGACGTATTTCTTCCTAAGTACGTCAAAAACAACTTGTTTTCCGTCCTTCTCAATTATCTTTAGTTCCGTTGGAGGTAAATTTAAAGATGTCATTTCTCAAAATAAATTTGGCATTCACCTTGTCATACATTATTTTTGCATCAATAACGTCTGGCCAGATGCTTTTCTGCATGGACAAATATACGAAACATTATGAAAACGAAAGAAGAAATTGTAGCAAATTGGCTTCCAAGGTATACTAAACGTAAGTTGAAAGATTTCTCTGATTATATACTGTTGACGAACTTTCAGAACTATGTTGAAATCTTTGCAGACAAATATCATGTACCCGTTGTAGGTAATGACGCGAATATGCCGAGTGCTGATGCAAATGGTATTACTATCATAAATTTTGGCATGGGAAGTCCGAATGCTGCGACTATCATGGACCTATTGGGAGCTATTCAGCCGAAGGCTTGTCTGTTTCTTGGTAAATGTGGCGGTATCTCTCATAAAAATCAATTGGGTGATTTGATTCTTCCTATTGCGGCTATCCGGGGAGAAGGAACTTCAAATGATTATTATCCGCCTGAGGTTCCCGCTTTACCGGCATTTATGATGCAGCGAGCAGTTTCTTCTGCTATTCGTGACCATGCCCGCGATTATTGGACAGGTACAGTTTACACCACTAACCGCCGTATTTGGGAACACGATGATGAGTTTAAGCAGTATCTGAAGAAAACCCGTGTGATGTGTGTTGATATGGAGACCGCAACGCTGTTTACTACAGGTTTCTTCAATCATATTCCTATCGGCGCTCTGTTGCTGGTTTCTGATACTCCGATGGTTCCGGAAGGAGTAAAAACCGAAAAGAGCGATAATATGGTGACAAAGAATTATGCGGCGGAACATGTTCAGATAGGAGTGGATTCACTTCGTATGATTATTGATGGCCAGAAGACTGTTAAACACTTGAAATTTGACTGGTAATTTTACTATTTATGGCAAAAGAACAGAACTATTTGGATATCTTGGCGGACTTACAAAAAAAGCAGTTTAAGCCTATTTATTATTTAATGGGAGAAGAACCTTATTTTATTGATGTCATTGCCAATTATATTGAAAATAATGTGCTGACCGAGGCGGAAAAAGGGTTTAATCTGACAGTTGTTTATGGTACTGATACGGATATTTCAGATATTGTGAATACGGCCAAGCGATATCCTATGATGTCGGATTATCAAGTCGTTATAGTTCGTGAAGCTCAATCGGTGAAGAGTATAGACGAACTGGTTTATTATCTGCGGAAACCTTTGACTTCTACTATTTTAGTTTTTTGTCATAAGCATGGTGTACTTGACAGGCGTAAGAAGCTGGCTGCCGAGATTCAAAAGATAGGCGTACTTTTCGATTCTAAGAGGTTGAGAGACTATCAATTGCCTCAGTTTATAGAAAATTATTTGAAGCAAAAGTCCATTGATATTGATTCGAAGGCTTCTGCTATGATGGCAGAGTATGTCGGTGCAGATCTAAATCGAATGGTTAGTGAGTTGGACAAGCTGATTATCACTTTGCCGAAGGGACAGAATCGTATTACTCCCACTCAGATTGAATTAAATATCGGAATCAGTAAGGATTTTAATAATTTTGAGCTTCTCGATGCTATAATTAATAAGAATGTTGTGAAAGCCAATCGTATCGTTAAATATTTTGCAGAGAATCCAAAGTCGAATCCTTTGGTAATGACACTATCTACCTTATTTGGCTTTTTTTCGAATCTAATGCTTGTATATTATTCTCCTGTTCAAACCGAGCAGGGGATTGCGGCGCATTTAGGTTTACGTTTATCGTGGCAGGCGCGTGACTATTTAAAGGCGAAAAGCAAATATACAGGAACGGAAGTTCTTCAGATAATTGATGAGATTCGTTATTGTGACGCACGTTCCAAAGGAGTGGAAAACTCGTCTGTAAGTGACGGGGAGTTACTTCGTGAGCTGATTTACAAGATACTTCACTAATAAATATATAAAAATATGAAGAATGAGGGTGTGCCTATTTTGACACACCCTCTCATTCTTTTGGTAGATTAAATCTAAGTCATTTTATCATATATTTTATATATAGTTTATGTCATGATCTTTTTTCTATGATATTTGCGTTTTTATCCTATCACCTGTAGGTGTGTGCAGAATCTAATCTTTAGTTAAAAATGACATCACAGCATGTTTAAACAATATTTTTATTCTTCTATTAAGTCGATAATCTTTTCCATTAAAAAAATGGAAAAGGTGATGTGTCTGAATTGACAACTCATACGGATGACCGGTTAAATCCTTCTGAAAATGCAGCAACCCAACCGTCTCCCTTCGGGCTTTATGGCTATATGATACACTTTTATTCCTTTTTATTTTATCCTTTTCATTTTGTAGAATGATTGACTGTCCAAATAGAAAAATGTAAGGCTTTCTATCTACCAGACGGAAGTTGAAAGATTTTTCGCTCTCTGAGAATTGCATATTTGAATTCATCCGACCAATTGGTCGGAAATTTTCGAAGGAGCGAAATTTGGAAAAGAAGAGTTTATAAAGAATAATTTCATCCAATTCTTTATGATGTAGTTTCTTTCTTAAATTTTTTCAGATTTTCAATTTTTAGAAAATAGAAGAGGAGTAAATGTTTTTTCTTTTTCTTTGCTGTTATATATAAAAATTAGAAGTGAAGGTTAAACTATATACCTTCGTTAATATAGTATGATATTTTAGTTATGAAGAATATTATACTGATAAAAGTTTTCATTTGGAATGGAAAAATAGAAATTTAAATTTGCTTATTTGTTAGGAAAAAGTTTTACATGAAAATGTGACCTTTACAAAATTAAGATTTTTGTTGAAATAGAGTAGAACGAGATAACTTAGTTTAAAATTCATGTTTGGTGAAAATTAATATTTCCTTTTGTGAATTTACATTCCTAAAAAGTACTATAATCTAATTCTTTGATTTTATAATTGTATTTTGTTATAATCGTAAAATCTAATTGCTTTCATTTTACAATTTGTATTGATGTGATTTTATATTTGTAAATGTATAACAATCTTATACTGATTGTTTAATATTATATATATATAAATCTGATAGTTATAATAGATAATTAAAGTAATATACAGATATTGTGTTTCTAAACAGCAAAAGTAGGCTTTAATAATGTGAATTGTCTTGTATATGACTGATATAATAATTTATTAATCAAAATTTTATATGTGAATATTATATTAAATTATAGATTGATTATGAATGGTATCATATCAAATAATTGATTTTAGATAAAGAAATGACTATTTCTATTTTACAAATATATATTTTATTTTTGTATTTAAAGTTTGCATTAATAAAGTTGAATCATTACTTTTGTAATGACTAAAATTTATCAATTACTTTTGTGAAATGAAAGATCGAATCTCTGAAATAATGATGAAAGAAGGCCTTTCTGCAACACAATTTGCAGATAAAATAGGTATCTCTGCTTCCTCTCTTTCCCATATTTTAAACGGTAGAAATAATCCAAGCTTAGATGTTGTAACCCGTATCCATTCGGCTTTTCCAAAGATAAGTACCGATTGGTTGATCTATGGCTCCGGTACTATGGAGATAGCATCGGTAGAAGCGAAAAATGCTGACATTTTTAAATCTAAAACTGACGAGAATTCCATATTCTCTTCCAATGGGACGAGTGAAATTAAAAATCGCAAGGAAATCGTAGTTGAACAGTTTCAAAATGATATTAAAAACATTGTCCGTCAGGAAGTTAAGTCTTTCGAAAAGCCTGTTCCGAAGATTACTGAAATAAGAATCTTTTTTGATAACGGAATATACGAAACATTTAAGCCGGAATAGCTTTTAAGACTGCTAAATCAACCTTTTAAGTAACTTGAAACGCTATTTTGATACTTATATGAAGTAAAAAACATACCTTTGTCGGGAGAAGACGAAATAGTCGACTTTATGAAAAAATATATATTAGATTTGGTTGTTACCGAGAACACTCGCCTTCATGACAGGTGTATTCTTCTTAAGCTTACTTGTAAAGAACCGTTGCCCCTGATGCTTCCGGGGCAATTTGCGGAACTTCGTGTTGATAATTCCCCTACTACTTTTCTTCGTCGGCCTATTTCTATTCATTATGTGGACCGAAAAAAGAATGAAATCTGGTTTCTGATTCAATTGGTTGGAGATGGCACAAAGAAATTGGCTACATTGAAACCCGGAGATAGTCTGAATGTGATTCTTCCTTTGGGTAATGGCTTTACCATTCTGCCAAATGTAAAAGAAGAGGTACCACTTTTGGTTGGTGGTGGCGTGGGAATTGCTCCATTGTTGATGTTGGGTCAGGAAATAGTTTGTCAGGGGGGTAAGCCTACTTTTCTTTTGGGTGCTCGCACATTAAAAGATTTGTTTGAGATGGAGCAATTTATGAGTCTTGGTGAGCTTTATATTACTACGGAAGATGGATCTTATGGAGAAAAAGGCTTTGCTACTCAGCACACTATACTGAAACAGAAGCGTTTTTCTATGATTTATTCATGCGGTCCTCGTCCGATGATGGTTGCCGTTGCCAGATATGCGAAGGAAAATGGCATAGAATGTGAGGTTTCTTTGGAAAATAAGATGGCATGCGGGTTGGGAGCTTGTCTTTGTTGTGTGGAAGATACGAACGAAGGCAATGTTTGTGTATGTAAAGACGGCCCGGTATTTAATATAAAAAAGTTATTATGGCAGATTTGAGTGTAAATATCGGAGGTTTGAAACTAAAGAATCCGGTAATGACAGCTTCCGGGACTTTTGGCTATGGAAAGGAATACGAGGATTTTATTGATTTGAGCAGGTTAGGCGGAATAATTGTTAAAGGAACTACTTTAAAGTCTCGTCAAGGCAATCCGTATCCACGCATGGCTGAAACCCCAATGGGAATGATTAATGCCGTTGGTTTGCAAAATAAAGGCATTCGTTACTTTGTTGATCACATTTATCCGCAAATAAAAGATATTCAGTCGGCAATGATTGTGAATGTAGCGGGTTCGTGTGTGGAGGATTATGTTGAAACGGCTCAGCTTATTAATGAGTTGGATAAAATACCGGCAATTGAACTGAACATCTCTTGTCCGAATGTGAAGCAGGGAGGAATGGCATTCGGTGTTAGCGCAAAGGGATGCGCTGAAGTGGTTAATGCTGTCCGTGCGGTTTATAAAAAGACTCTTATAGTAAAACTTTCGCCGAATGTAACTGATATTGCTGAGATTGCCAGAGCTGCAGAAGATGCGGGGGCCGATAGTGTGTCGCTGATTAATACTATTATGGGAATGGCAATTGATTCCGAGAAACGTCGTCCTATTCTGTCCACGGTTACGGGAGGTTTAAGTGGCGCGGCGGTGAAACCTGTTGCTTTACGCATGGTATGGCAGGTAGCTAAGGCTGTTAAGATTCCTGTAGTTGGCTTGGGAGGTATTATGAATGGTCGTGATGCCGTTGAGTTCCTGCTGGCAGGTGCTACGGCTGTTGAAATAGGTACGGCTAATTTCATTGATCCCACGATAACAGTGAAGGTGATTGATTATATTGATAATTATTTGAAACGTCATAACTTCCGTTCGGTTACGGAAATTATTGGTGCATTGGAGGTGTAAGTGAAAATTGTTTCTCTGTTATTTTATTTATGAGAACTGAAGTTGAAGGTAAGCGAATCACTTCTATTCAGATGGTCAAACTCTCTTTTTGGATACCCATCAGATACAGTCACTGATTTGATATGTAAGACTGTAGAAAGAAATATGCATGAGTTTCCGTGTTCATTTTGATGAGTTATAAAAGTGATACGTATCATTTGCTTAAGTCATCCGCATGAGTTGGCCGGTTCATCCGCATGAGTTGGCCGGTTCATGCGTATGAGTTGGGCAATTCATACGGATGACTTTTTTCGATCTTTTGATGAATAAGCTATTTTAAAATGAGCAGCAAAATAACTTGAATTAATCATCTCATTGATAGATATTTATATTTCATCGAATTAACGTTGATGTGGATTTATTTCAAAAGGTCAGGACGGAGAAGTTGTGTGCGTTCTAATGATTGTTGCATTTCCCACTCTTTTATTTTGGCCTCGTGTCCGGATAGAAGGATATCAGGTACTTTCCACCCTTTATAGTCGGCAGGACGAGTATAAACCGGTGCTGCCAACAGATTATCTTGGAAAGAGTCGGAAAGGGCTGATTGATCGTCTGAGATAACCCCCGGGATGATACGGACAACTGCATCAGCAATAATGGCCGCGGCCAATTCTCCACCGGTTAAGACAAAATCTCCCACACTAATTTCCTTTGTAATGAAATGTTCGCGTATTCGGTAATCTATTCCTTTGAAATGTCCACAAAGAATAATCAGATTTTGTTTGAGCGACAGCTCGTTGGCCATGGGCTGATTAAACTGCTTCCCGTCGGGAGTGACAAAAATCACCTCATCATAGTCGCGCTCTGCCTTAAGACTTGAAATGCAACGGTCTACGGGTTCAATCTTCATTACCATGCCGGCAAAACCACCAAAAGGGTAATCGTCCACCTTTTTATAGTGGTCTGTGGCATAATCATGTAGATTGTGCAAATGAATTTCCGCAAGCCCTTTTTTCTGTGCTCTGCTCATGATGGAGCAGCTGAAAAAGCCTTCAATCATCTCCGGAATGCAAGTGATAATGTCTATTCTCATGTTTCCTAACTTTTATGCGACAAAATTAACAAAATCCAGACGCATTTCAGTGCTTTTACGTCATAAATCGTTATATTTACCGCGTAAATTCGATTGATATGATGAAAGATTTATTTGCCGATGACAGCGACTATGCTCGAATAGATGAGTTGCGAAAAGAATTACATCGCCATAATTATAATTATTATGTGCTTAATGCTCCGGAAATCAGTGATCAGGAGTTTGATAAGCTGATGTACGAACTGCAAGGTTTGGAGGCAAAGCATCCCGAATATAGCGATTCTAACTCTCCGACTATGCGAGTCGGAAGCGATTTGAACAAGAATTTCAAACAAGTGACGCACAAATATCCAATGCTTTCACTGGCTAATACTTACTCTGAAGCGGATGTAAGCGAATTTTATGACCGTGTAACTAAAGGATTGGAAGGGGAGGCTTTTGAAATTTGTACGGAATTGAAGTTTGATGGTACTTCTATTTCAATCACTTATGTTGATGGTAAGATGACACAGGCTGTTACTCGTGGCGACGGGATTCGTGGTGATGATGTAACGGACAATGTAAAGACTATTCGCTCTATTCCGCTTGTTCTTCCATCGGGTAAGGGGTATCCACATGAATTTGAAATGCGAGGCGAGGTACTGATGCCATGGACGGTGTTCGAAGAACTTAATAAAGAGCGCGAACTACATGAGGAATCACTCTTTGCGAACCCAAGAAATGCTGCGTCAGGTACGTTGAAATTGCAAAATTCAGCTGAAGTAGCTGCACGTAAACTGGATTCTTACTTATATTATATGCTTGGAGAACAATTGCCTCACGATGGTCATTATGAGAATTTGATAGAGGCAAAGAATTGGGGGTTTAAGATTTCGGATAATACAAAGAAGTGCAAAACACTTCAGGAAGTGCTCGATTATATTGCCTATTGGGATGTTGAACGGAAGAATTTACCGGTTGCTACTGATGGTATCGTTTTGAAAGTCAACTCTATACGGCAGCAACAGCTACTTGGTTATACAGCAAAGTCTCCACGTTGGGCTATTGCTTATAAATTTCAGGCGGAACGGGAATGTACACGGTTGAATAAGGTTTCTTATCAAGTGGGACGTACTGGAGCCGTTACTCCGGTGGCAAATCTTGATCCTGTGTTACTTGCCGGTACGGTAGTAAAGCGTGCTACGCTGAATAATGCCGATTTCATCGATAAATTTGATCTTCATATAGGGGATATGGTTTATGTTGAGAAGGGCGGAGAGATTATTCCGAAGATTGTCGGAGTAGATGTGGATTCTCGTCCGAATGACGCAGAGAAAATTAAGTTTATAACGAATTGTCCGGAATGTGGCGCGTCATTGGTCCGCTACGATGGTGAAGCAGCGTATTATTGTCCGAACGATATGACTTGTCCGCCACAAATAAAAGGTAAAATTGAACATTTTATCAGTCGACGTGCCATGAATATTGATTATCTTGGTCCTGAGACGGTTGATTTATTTTATCAGAAAGGTCTCATTCGTGATGTGGCAGATCTTTACACACTGAAATCATCTGATTTGTTTGCGCTGCCCGGCTTTAAGGAGAAGTCGGTCGACAATATACTAAAAGGTATTGAAGCTTCGAAGAAAGTTCCTTGGTCACGGGTACTTTTTGCCATAGGAATTCGTTTTGTTGGTGAGACTACCGCAAAAGTGTTGGCAAATACTTTCGATTCCATTGACGCTTTGAAGACTGCAACTTTGGATGACTTGGTTCGTGTGGATGAAATAGGTGAGAAGATTGCTCAAAGTATTATTTTGTATTTTAAAGATGATCGGAATCTGGAAATAATAGAACGGTTGCGAGATGCCGGAGTACAGTTGAAAAGCAAGTCGGAAGAACTGTCTGACCGAGCAGATAAGTTGGCTGGTAAATCCATTGTTATCAGTGGTGTTTTCGCGCTTCATTCGCGTGATGAATATAAGGAACTCATTGAGAAAAACGGGGGAAAAAATGTTGGAAGTATCTCATCTAAAACAAGTTTTATCTTGGCGGGAGATAATATGGGACCATCTAAACAACAGAAAGCACAGCAGTTGAATATCCCAATCATCAATGAGGAAACATTTTTGAAGATGATAGAATGACTTTTTTATAGCATTTAAGAAAATTAGTAACATATTTGTCTGTAAAATGGATTATTAATTTTATTTTTGCAAATCAAAAGACAAAGGAGATGTTATTTATGATACAATCAAAATTAAGAGGAATGGGAGTGGCGTTGATCACTCCTTTTAAGGAAGATGGGAGTGTCGACTATCAAGCGTTGACGCGATTGGTCGACTACCAAGTTCAGAACGGAACGGACTTCCTTTGTGTCCTCGGTACAACTGCAGAGACTCCGACTTTAACAAAAGATGAGAAGACAAAGATTACACGCATGGTCATAGAGCGTATAAATGGACGTTTACCTATTCTTTTAGGTGTGAGTAGTAATTGTACTCAGACGGTTATAGATACGTTACAACACGATGATTTTACCGGTGTTGATGCTGTTTTATCTGTAGTGCCTTACTACAATAAGCCATCGCAAGAAGGTATTTATCAGCACTATAAAGCTATTTCCGAGTCGACAGATCTACCTATAGTGCTTTATAATGTGCCCGGGCGTACAGGTGTGAACATGACTGCCGATACAACGCTTCGCTTGGCGAACGATTTCAAAAATATTGTGGCTGTGAAGGAGGCTTCAGGTAATATTACACAGATGGATGATATCATTAAGAATAAACCGGACACATTTAATGTTATTTCGGGTGATGATGCCATTACATTTCCTTTGTTAACATTGGGAGCTGTAGGTGTTATTTCTGTGATAGGCAATGCTTTTCCAAGGGAATTCAGTAAGATGGTGCGTTTAGCGTTAGCCGGCGATTTTGAGCATGCTCTCCCTATTCATCACAAATTCGCAGAGTTGTTCAAGTTACTGTTTGTTGATGGCAATCCGGCCGGAGTAAAGGCGATGTTAAATGCCATGGGCTTGATAGAAAATAAGTTGCGTCTTCCTTTGGTACCGACACGAATTACCACGTTCGAGAAGATGCGTGCCATTCTTGAGCAACTAAGTATAAAGTGTTGATTACTTAATTATTAGATTACGATATTCTTCCATGGCAGTCTCGGTTGCTATGGAATTTTTATTTCTTAAAAAGAGAGGGCTTATTTTATCAGCTTTTTTGTCGTATTGATAAGATCATCGAATTCATCGGAAGTCTGGAAAATCATAAAGCTATGTGCTGTACCTACAGCATCGCCTTTTTGCGCATGAAATTCAGGAGATTCAATGACGGCAAGACATTGTCCGTCCTCCTTGACCTCAAAGAGGGCTTTTAGCTTTATGTTATCATCCTCATAAATTCGTGTTCGTGTATTGTAAACTATGAAAGCACGTTTAAAGTACGAATCTAATGGTATTTCTATATTCTTTATTCTATCTTTTATCGACTGTTTGGTGTACTTTATAAATTGAGACTTGACGATTTCCAGATTAATGATAAAATTTTCTATATTCGAATATTTAATGTAAAGGCTCGGAGCAACATATTTATTGTCCGATTCCATATCAACTCTTAAGCAATAGCCTTTATTATTGTAGTTCTCAAGTGCTACGACATTATATCTTGCGAAGAATGACATGTAATATCTGTTAGCATTTCCCTGTGCGAATATCGGAAAGGCAATATAAATGAAAGTTATTATGGTCAAAAATCTTTTCATGGTTTCAATCTTATACCTTTTTTATTTAAATGTCTTTGTTTCGATTTCTGAAAATATATCTCAAAAATTTGGTCTAAAGGTAATGATTTTATTTTTATTTCTGATAATGTTTTGAGGTAAATCTGGGAAAAATCGTTTTTATATGATATTTTCGCTATTAGAAGACATGTTAATACATCATCTGTCATTTGCTTCTCTTTGTGATTTGCACTATCTTTGCCGACAAATAGAAGTTATTATGGAATGTATTCCTCAATTTCTTATTGCCGCCCCTACGTCAGGTTCAGGAAAGACTACTATTGCTCGTGGGTTGATGGGATTATTCGTTCGTCATGGTATGAATGTCCAGCCTTTTAAGTGTGGTCCTGATTACATTGATACTAAGTTTCATAAAGCGGTTTGTGTTCGTCCATCGTTGAATCTCGACTCATTTATGGCTTCGTCCGAGCATCTTCATGATATTTATAATTATTATTCTATGGATGCCGATGTTTGTGTGGTAGAGGGAATGATGGGGTTGTTCGATGGTTATAATCGCTCTAAGGGTTCCAGCGCAGAAGTGGCAATGACGTTGGATTTGCCGGTAGTGATGGTGGTCGACGCAAAATCGGTTGCTTACTCTCTGGCTCCCTTGCTTTCGGGATTTAAGAATTTTAATAAGGATGTCCGGATTGTCGGAGTTATATTTAATAAGGTAGGATCTTCACATCACTTTGATATGTTAAAGCAAGTTTGTGAAGATTTGCAGTTGACTTGTTTTGGTTATCTCCCGAAGAATGCAGAGTTAGAACAATCATCACGCTATTTGGGATTGGATTTTAGTAAGGCAGACCAATCTGTTGATTTGTTGATTGACCAATTGGAGCACTTTGTTGACTGGAAGAAACTGTTGCGGATGACAACTCGAGAAGTTCCTTGTTCCATTGGAGATTATAAAAAACCATGTGAGATATTTAAATGGCCTTTTGGTGATGGAGGCAAGATTCATCGCGTCTTGATTGCCAGAAATGACGAGTCTTTTTCGTTCATTTATGAAGAACATTTGGCCATATTATTTCATCTGGGTTGTGATATAAATTTTTTCAATCCTGAAGATGATGAAAGTATTCCTTTCGACATTGATTTGCTCTATTTGCCCGGTGGTTATCCTGAGAAGCATTTAAAGGCTTTACAGAAAGCGAAGCGTACTCGTGAGTCTATTCGCCGGTATGCAGAGAATGGTGGGCGTATTCTTGCAGAATGTGGTGGAATGATGTATCTCTGTGAGTCGATTGTTTCCGATGACGGTAAATTCGATATGGTGGGAGCATTGCCTTATACTGTCACAGCTCGTAAAGAGAACAGGAAACTTTCGTTGGGTTATCGCATGCTGCATTATAATAATCACGCTTTCCGTGGACATGAGTTTCATTATACACAGTTTCTGGGAGAAGTACCGACATCAAATATTCAAGTATATAACGCTATGGGGAAGAAGGTCTCTACTCCTTTCTTCAAGGAGAATAATATTTTAGCCGGTTATACACATTTGTATTGGGGTAGTGATGGTATCACTGTTAAGGATGTTAGTTGTAAAAGATCTAAAATAGGACAGAAATATAAACTCCATCCTGTTATGTTTGCCGGAACGGGCAGTGATGTAGGTAAGAGTATCATAGCTGCTGCCTTTTGTCGAATCTTTAAGCAGGACGGTTATTATCCCGCTCCGTTCAAGGCTCAGAATATGGCGCTTAATTCGTTTGCTACACCGGATGGATTGGAAATAGGGAGGGCTCAGGCTGTTCAGGCCGAGGCCGCAGGAATCCCTTGCAGTACCGATATGAACCCTGTATTGTTGAAACCTAATTCCGATCATACTTCGCAAGTGGTACTGAATGGTAGGCCTTTGGGTAACTGTGGTGCATACGATTATTTCCGTAAGAATGGACGTGAGGCTTTGAGGAAGGAAGTTCATGCAGCTTTCGATCGACTCAATTTAAAGTATAATCCCATCGTTATGGAAGGAGCAGGGAGTATCTCTGAGATTAATCTTCGTGATTCCGATTTGGTGAATCTGCCTATGGCATTATATGCCGGAGCAGATGTTATTCTGGTTGGTGATATCGATCGTGGAGGGGTATTTGGCAGTGTGTATGGATCCATTGCATTACTCAGTCCGACAGAGCGGAATCATATTAAGGGTATTATCATCAATAAATTTCGGGGAGACCTTCGTCTGTTTAAGTCGGGGGCTAAAATGCTTGAAGACCTTTGTCATATTCCGGTACTGGGAGTTATACCTTATTATAATGATATTTATATCGAAGAAGAAGATAGTGTTGACTTGGCTTCCAAATCCATGCAATCCGAACGTGGTAAGGTAAATGTGGCTGTCGTTCTGTTACGACATCTCAGCAACTTTACCGATTTTAATGTATTAGAGCGTGATCCACGTGTACATCTGTTCTATACCAATAATGTTGACGATATATTGAAAGCGGATATCATCATTCTTCCGGGCAGTAAAAGTACCATTGCCGATTTGTATGAGCTGCGTCGTAACGGAGTGGCTCAGGCTGTTGTTCGTGCTCATCGCGAAGGCGCTTCGGTGATGGGCATCTGTGGCGGGTTCCAACTGATGGGGCAGGAGGTGCTTGATCCGGAACATGTGGAAGGAGATATAGAACGGTTGCCCGGTTTGGGACTGCTTCCTACTACTACTCGTATGGAGGGTGATAAGGTGACACGTCAGGTGAAGTTCCGTTCTGTCTGCTCTGAAACACAGGAGTATAATTTAGAAGGTTATGAGATTCACATGGGGCGTACTACTCCTTTTGGTGATGTCAGATTTTCTCCACTGAATAAGTTTGATGATGGTCATACCGATGGCTGGTTCATTGATAATAAGTGCATGGGAACTTATATTCACGGTATTCTCGATAATCCGGAGTTTATCGACTTTCTACTTAGTCCGTTTGCTGATAAAATGAAAGAGGCAGGAAAGCCATTCGATTATCATACATTCAAGGAAGAACAATATGATAAGCTGGCCGATCATGTCAGGAGTCATGTAAATATGAAATTAATTTATAAAATACTTCGAGGACATGTTTAACGGACATGGTGATGATTTATACAAGTATCAAGGGAAAGTGAAGTATAACTTCAGCTCGAATATCTTCAGTCATGCTGATCTCTCCGGACTGAAACAGTATCTCTGTAAACAAATGGATGTGATAGCGAACTATCCCGAACCTGAATCATACGCCTTAGAGCAGATGATTGCTGAAAATATAGGTGTAGATCAGGGTAATGTGTTGATTACTAATGGAGCTACTGAGGCTATCTATCTTATAGCTCATTACTTTGCTCGATATCATCATTCGTTTGCAAATCCTACATTCAGCGAGTACGAGGAAGCGGTTCGTACATTACCTTATTCTTCCCACGACGCAGGGAATGTGTATTGGATGTGTAACCCGAATAACCCAACCGGTGAGGTGAGAGAGGTTGAGGAATTGACGACCTTTATCCGTTCCGGAGAAGATACCTATTTTATCGTTGATCAGTCGTATAGCCATTATACTAAGCAGAGAGTACTTAATCCGAGGCAAATGGTGAAGATGAAGAACTGTATTCTGCTTTACTCTATGACTAAGCGTTATTGCATCCCGGGGCTGCGTCTGGGATATATTGTTGCCGATAAGCTGATGATTGATGCTTTTCGTGCTATGCATCCGGCTTGGTCGGTGAATGCCTTGGCTATTGAAGCCGGAAAATATCTGCTGGAACATGACATCCCTAATTTCCCTGATTTGGATGAATATCTCTCTGAGACACGGCGTCTGCGTACAGAAATCAATAAGATAGATGGGGCAGAGGCTCTCGATACGGAAACGAATTTCTTCCTGATAAAGTTGAAAAAGGGTCATTCAAAGGACTTGAAAGAGTATTTAGTAAACCATTTTGGCGTACTGATACGCGATGCGTCCAACTTTGTTGGTCTGAATTCTCATTATATTCGTGTAGCAACCCAGTTACCCGAGGAAAATGACGTACTTGTTGATGGAATCAAATCATACATGAGCCAGCTATGATACCTACCTTACTATATATTGTTATTCCGTTTTTCATTGCTTGGATGCTCGACTTGTTGTTGGGCGATCCTGCCTGTATGCCACATCCGGTAGTGTATTTTGGCAAACTTATCTCTTATGGGGAGTGTAGATTTAATAAAGGTTCTCACCGAAAGCGGAAAGGAGCACTGGTGGCAGTTGCGCTTGTGTTGTTCGTTTATCTGGCTACAAGACTCTTTTTTCATTTCTGTGGCATAGCTATAGAAAATCATGGCTATCTCTCTGTGAGTTATTTCGTTTATCTGTTTTTTTCCATCTATTTTATTTTCAGTTGTCTGGCGGGAACAACTTTGATTCGTGAAGTGCGTGAAGTGTTCTTTGCTCTCGACCGTTCGTTGGATGCCGGTCGTACTCAGGTGGCTCGTATTGTTGGTCGTGATACTTCTCAATTATCAGCGCAGGAAGTGCGTGCGGCAGCTCTGGAAACCTTATCCGAAAATCTGAGTGATGGAGTCATTGCTCCAATGTTTTGGTATCTGTTATTAGGTGTTCCGGGCATGATGGCATATAAAATGGTGAATACGCTTGACTCCATGATAGGTTATCATACCGAACGTTATATTGATTTTGGTTGTGTAGCCGCCCGTATGGATGATGTGGTCAATTATATTCCTGCTCGTATCACGGCATTTCTTATGGTATTGGGAAACGGTATTATCTATCCGAGTAATGCTCATATCGTTCAACATCTTAAGTTTGTGATGAAGTACGGATGGAAGCATGCCAGTCCTAACAGTGGTTATCCCGAATCTGCTTTGGCAGGCATTTTGAATTGTCGTTTCGGCGGACCTCATTATTACTTCGGAGAGTACTTTTCAAAGCCTTACATCGGAGAGCATGAACGGGAGCTGACAACGGACGATATGCGTATAGCGGTTCGTGTGAACCGAATCTCAGAGGTGTTGATGGTTATTATTGTGCTGATTCGATACATGGGAATGTGAAAAGAGAATAGCATGAGTTTCCGTGTTCATCAAAAGTATTTATAAAATGATACGTATGAGTTGCAAAAGTGACGCGCATGAGTTGCTCGGTTCATGCGTATCATTTGCTCAACTCATCCGTATGAGTTGCCCGATTCATCTGTATGATATTTCCTTCATCTCTTTATGACACTGTTAATGAACTAAACAAAAAGGGAAAAACACCATTTAAACATCCTATAAGGACGTATTTCTACCTTCGTACGTTTCTGCGTGACCTCTCTGTTATTTTATCAAAATCACTTTAAAAAACTTCATTATGTATTTTAATAGTGAAGATATTTTTTTATTTTTGTGAAGAATGAAAAACAGAAAAGTTATGTTCAAGGGAATTATTTTAACTATGGCATTGGTAGGAGTTACTTCGGTCTGTATGGCTCAGGAGTATGATGTGGAGTCGTTTACAACGAACAGTGGTAAGACGGTGGATATTACTTTAATAAAGCATGGTACACTGGCTTTGAACTATGATGGAATGGAGATTCATGTGGACCCTGTGGCTGATTATGGAAAGAAAACGGACTATACGAAATTTCCCAAGGCGGATGTAATTCTTATTACACATGAGCATCGCGACCACTTTGATTCGAATACCATTCACACACTCATGAAGGAGGGGACGGTACTTTACCTTACTCAGCGTTGTTTTGATGAGTTGAAAGAGGGAGAAGTGTTGAAAAATGGGGATAGACGGAAGATTAATGACGTTATTATGCTGGATGTGGTTCCTGCCTATAATACTACGCCCGACCATTTGCAGTTCCATCCGAAAGGGGTAGGTAATGGGTACGTACTGACCATTGATGGAGTACGTATTTACATAGCAGGCGATACAGAAGATATTCCGGAAATGAGCCATCTGAAGAATATTGATGTGGCATTCCTACCGATGAATCAACCGTATACCATGACTGTCGATCAAGCTGTTCATGCAGCTGAAATGTTTAGTCCGAAAGTGCTATATCCTTATCATTTTGGTCAAACAGACGTGAATCCTATTCAAACCCGATTGGAAAACAGTGGGACTGAAGTCCGTATTCGTGCAATGCAATAATATCTAAGATACAAGTCGGCTAATGGTGTTTCCTGAATTCCTGTGGTGATTGTCCTGTCTTGTTGCGGAACATACGGGCGAAGTGTGTGGAGTAGGCAAATCCAAGCTCTTCTGCTATTTCTCCCACAGTCATGGTGGTGTCAGCCAATAGATGACATGCTGCCGTAATAATTTTTTGTTGGATATACTCTTGTGCAGTGATATGAAGCTCGTGTTTGACTAAATTACCAAAGTAGTTGGGTGAAAGATTGAAATGATCTGCACACCAAGCTACGGTAGGCTGTCCCAATTGAGCGGATGAACCGCTGGAAAGATAGTTGTCGATCAGCGTATCAAGTTGTCCTTTAATGTTTTTCGTATGCTCTTTTTGTTTTTCAAACTGACGTTCAAAGAATCGTTTGCAGTATGAGAGGAGAACGCCTATGCCCAGTCGGAGCATGTGGTCGGATAGGTAATCGCGATTAGTGAGTAGTTCAGCCTGAATATTCACAAAACCGTTGATAATGATACCTCGTTCTGATGGTGAAAGAGCCAGAGCATCGTTCACATCATGATTGAAGAAGTCAAACATATAAAAGTCACGCCCCAGCCCCGTACGCTCTAACAATTCCTTTTTAAACGCTAACATCCAACCTTGCGGTTTCACGGTGTAATTTAGATTCATGGATATAACCTGCCCCGGACGGATCCAGAATATGGTTCCGGCATTATAACGAATAGCTGTCCATGCTTTTACCAACTCTCCAAAGTCAACATCCATAAGTACGACACAATACATATCAAAACGAATCGAATCATAGAGTGACAATTCTGCACGCGACAATTCTCCTACTGCCACCATTTGGTGTGCGGTAGCCTGATGAAAGTAGGCATTAAATTGATCTATGGTTGAAACAACCTTCATATATTTTGTTTTGGTAATCTTGTTTTGATTTCAAAGATAGCTGAATTTGTATAATATTTCGGTAATAATGGTCTTTAAAATCGGTCTGTATATTATAATTCATTGAAATTGGTCTAAGTATCCGTAAATATGTTACGAGAAAAGAGTAAGGAAACATCTAATTTCGTTGCTGTTTATGAAATTTAAGGTTAAAAACAATCTGTTGAATTATAAAATAAAGAATTATGGCTGTTAAATTTTATCGTCCCGAGAATCAGGTACCACTGGAGATGCACAAAGTGCGTGTAATACAGAAACTCAGTTTGCTTCCTGTGGAAGAACGTTTGCGTTGTGCTCAGGCAGCAGGAAACAATACTTTCTTGCTTCATAACAAGGATATATATATGGATATGCTGACCGATTCGGGCGTCAATGCCATGTCCGACTTGCAGACTGCCGCTATGATGCGTGCCGATGACGCGTATGCCGGTTCCGAGTCGTTTTATCGTTTCACTAAGGCGGTAAAGGATGTATTCGGATGTGAGTACGTACTTCCGGCTCATCAGGGACGTGCGTGTGAGAATATCTTGAGCGAGGCTTTTGTAAAATCGGGGATGTATGCGCTGATGAATTTCCATTTCACAACAACCAAAGCTCACATCACTCGTTTGGGTGGATCGGTTATTGAATTGGTTAAGCCGGAAGGTATTGAACCACAGAATAATATTCCGTTTAAGGGCAACTTTGATTTGGAGAAATTGAAAGCAACTATTGAGGAGAAAGGTGCCGATAAAGTTGCCTTTGTTCGTATTGAGGCAGGAACCAATCTGATTGGAGGTCAGCCGGTCAGCTTGGAGAATATGTTGGCTGTTGCCGATGTATGTCATCAGTATCATGTGCCTTCTGTGCTCGACGCGTCTTTGCTTCAAGACAATGTTTACTTTATGAAGAAGCGGGAGGCTCAATGTAAGTATATGGAGACACGTGAAATCTATCATCTGTTGGCCGACAAGATGGATATTATTTACTTCTCAGGTCGTAAAATGGGCTTTGCGCGTGGTGGAGCTATTATCACACATAATAAGCAATTACATGAGAAAATGATGGAATATGTACCTCTTTACGAAGGATTTCTTACCTATGGCGGTATGGATGTTCGTTCTATTGAGGCAATGGCTCAAGGGCTTTACGAATCGCTCGATATGGAATACCTCAGTCAGGGACCGGAGTTTATAGAGTATCTGGTTAAGGAACTGGTTGATTACGGTGTGCCTGTCATTACTCCTTCAGGAGGTTTGGGAGCGCATCTGAACGCACAGGCTTTTGTTCCTGATATGCCACATAATCAGTATCCTGCTGCTGCCGTAGCTGTAGCGATGTACATTGCCGGAGGTATTCGTGGTATGGAGCGAGGAACTCTTTCTGAGCAGCGTGAACCGGATGGAACAGAACGTTATGCAGAATTGGAATTATTGCGCTTAGGTGTTCCGAGACGAGTATTTACATTAAGTCAGATTAAGTATTGTGCCGACCGGGTTAAATGGTTGTGGGATAACAGAGAGTTGATAGGTGGTCTGAAATGGGTAATGGAACCGCCTGTGCTCCGTTTCTTCTATGGGCGTTTGAAAGAGATTGGTCATTGGCAAGAAGAGTTGGTTACCAAGTTCAGAAAAGATTTTGAAGAGAGTCTGTGATTGTTAGATAAAAAAAGAGGGTCCGTCGTTCTATGCAAGTAGAATGGCGGATTTTTATTTCATATACTTTTAAATCAATGAGTACAGATACTTTACGAAGAACCAGAGAACAGGAATCAGTAACCCCGGAAGCATGTTCAGTGTCTTGCAATCTTTCAGTTTCAGTAAGGCGAATCCGGAGCCGGCGATGAGCAATCCGCCTACGATGAGAAGCTCTGCCATGAGTTCGTCACTTACGGCATTACTCGATATCTTGGCAACAAGATAGAATAGTCCCTGCCAACAGAAGAGGACAGGAGCGGCAAGAATCACTCCGAATCCGTAGGTGGAAGCAAAGACCATGGAGCTGACAAGATCGAGTGTGGCATTGGTAAAGAGGAATGTATTATCGCCTTTCAATGCACTGATAACCGGCCCCAGCATGGATAGCGGTCCAATACAGTAGAGCAGGATGGCAAGGGAAAGTCCCGAAGCTAAATCGTTGCTGTCCGCACGCTTGGAGTGACTGCTTATGAGCCGGTTGAAACGCCCGTCAATATCGAGTGCCGTACCGATAACGCCTCCTAAAGCGATAGAGACAATGAACAGTACGGGATATTGACTCTTAGGGAAATTACTAATGACTGCATTGAAGCCGATGCCAAGACTGGCTAACCCCAAACCGGTATAAAGTACATCTTTATATCTCTCTTTTATGCCTCGGTGAAGTACGCTTCCTGCTATGCTGCCTATAATGATAGTACAGGTGTTAACTATCGTTCCAATCATATCGGTATGTATTTTAAACGCAAATGTAATGCTTTTATAGAAAAAAGTTGTACATTTGTCTCAGAATAAAATAATGATAGATATGAAAAAACACATCTTCTTTGTATGCATGCTGCTGGCTGCTATGACAACCGTTGCACAGAACAATGGCGGTATATCTGTGAATATGATGAACCAAATAAAGCAGAGTTATCAGTCGACACCTGAGACGAGAGCGATTCGTAATGCGTTGGGAAACAACAGTATTGATCAGTTGGCGGTAAATCAGGCCAATCAAGCTAATTTTGATACTCATTTCTCGGATAAGGTACTTTCAAAGGGAATTACCAATCAGCAAAGTTCAGGACGTTGCTGGTTGTTTACCGGATTAAATGTGCTTCGTGCACAAATGATAAATGAGTATCATTTGGACAAGATGGAGTTCTCGCAGAACTACGTATTCTTCTACGATCAGCTGGAGAAGGCAAATCTCTTCCTTCAGGGTATTATTGATACGGCCGACAAACCTATGTCAGATAAGACGGTCGACTGGTTGTTTCAGCATCCGTTGAGTGATGGAGGGCAGTTTACTGGTGTTTCCGATTTGATAGAAAAATACGGTATAGTTCCCAAAGACGTCATGCCGGAAACATATAACAGCGATAATACCGGTAAGATGCGTAGCCTTATCAGCCTGAAACTGAAGGAAGACGCGTTGCGATTGCGTGAAGCAATAGCAAAGAAGACGACCGATAAAGCGGATATTCAGAAACAGAAAACCGAGATGTTAGGAACTGTTTATCGTATGCTCTGTATCATGTTAGGACAGCCGGTAGAGAAGTTTACTTGGAGTCTGAATAAAGGGCCTGCTAAGGAATATACTCCACAGTCGTTTTATAAGGAATACTTGGGTAACGATTTGAAGAACGATTATATCATGCTGATGAATGACCCGAGCCGTGAGTATTATAAATGTTATGAAATAGAATACGACCGTCATGTTTACGATGGTGACAACTGGAGATATGTCAACCTTCCTATCGAGGATATTAAAGAGGTTGCTATTGCTTCAATCAAGGATAGTACTATGATGTATTTCTCTTGCGATGTAGGTAAGTATTTGGATCGCAAAAGAGGATTGCTGGATGTGAAGAACTTTGATTATGACGATTTGATGGGGACAACTTTCAATATGAATAAGAAAGAGCGTATTCAGACTTATGCCAGCATGAGCAGTCATGCCATGACTTTAATGGCTGTCGATTTGGATGCCAATGGAACCCCTAAGAAATGGATGGTTGAAAACAGCTGGGGAGCTGATTACGGCCATAACGGACACCTTATTATGACCGATGAATGGTTCAACGAGTATATGTTCCGTTTGGTGGCGGAGAAAAAATATGTATCTCAGAAGATTCGGGATATACTGAAACAGCAACCGATTATGCTTCCTGCGTGGGACCCTATGTTCTTAGGGGATGAATAAATAAAGTGCTCTGTGTGGATACTCAAAGTGATACGCATGAGTTTCCTTTTTCATCAGAAGTTTTTGTGAAATGATACGTATGAGTTGATCGAATGATGCGTATGAGTTGAGTGACTCGTCCGTATGAGTTGGTTGGTTCATACGTATCACTTTTTTTATTCTCCCGATGATCGATTCAAGGCATCTGATAAAAAGATGAAATCACTGTTTAAAATATACTTTCTTCCTATAAAAGCATGCGTTTTTCAAGAATTATTTGTAATATTGCATTTACCGGTCAATGCTTTAGAAAAAGAGTTTATGCTAAATACCTATAAAAGGTGATTGCGTATTTCTTTATCAACAGATAATTTTGTAAAGGAGAAACTATGTTAGAAAAAATGATATACAATAGAGGCAAGTACAAACCTACCGACAAAATGAGTGATTTGATTTGTGGCAACTACAACTCATTACAAGTGCTCAGTCGTTTTGAATTGCCATTAGGTTTTGGAGACCAAACGGTTCAGGAAGTGTGTGATTCCTTTCATGTGGACTGGAATACTTTTCTTGCGGTAGTCAACTTTATCTCAGAGGAGAATAGCAGAGTTGCTGATGATTTTGAGGGACTTTCAGTCGTGTCATTAATGAATTATCTGAAGCAAGCTCATCATTATTTTTTGGAATTTCAGCTTCCCAGCATCAGATGTAAGTTGAATGAAGCTATTCAGCCGGCTGCAGGCGATAAAGTAGCTGTACTGATAATGAAGTATTTTGATTCGTATACCGAGGAAGTTCGTAAGCACATGGACTATGAAGATAAGCATGTGTTCAGATATGTAGAAAAGCTGCTTGCTGGAGAGCGTTCTGATGGATTTCATATTACTCAATATGCACGTCGGCACGATCAGGTGGAACAGAAACTTAAAGAGTTGAAGAACATTATCATCAAGTATTATCCTGCCAATGTTAACAATAACTTGTTGAATTCGGTACTTTTTGACATCTTCTGTTGTGAGGATGATTTGATTTCGCATTGTGAAATAGAAGATTATTTATTTGTTCCTATAGTCCGTCGATTAGAGGAGGGGGAAAAATGAATAAGTCGGGAAGTATTAATGTAGCTGTGGCTGAGCTTTCTCCAATAGTAAGAACGGGTGTGATAGCTGTGTTGAAACGAATGCCTAAGATGCAGATTGCTCCTGTGGAAATTACTTCATTGAACGGATTGGAGAGCCTGATGGAAGGACATCAGCCCGATGTGCTTATTGTTGATCCTTTGTTTGAGAGAATATTTGATGTAGAGCAGTTCAGAGAACAGTACCCGCAGATGGACATGAAAATTGTTTCCTTGCAGTGTACGGTGGCCAGTACGTCGATGATGAAAGGCTATGATGCCAATATCGGACTCTTTGATTCTTTGGATGATATTCAGGAAACACTGGAGAAAATGTTGAGCTTGAACAATGGAGATTCTGATCAAGAGACACTTACTCAACGAGAGAAAGAAGTTATTTGTTGCATTGTTCGAGGAATGACGAATAAGGAGATAGCAGACAAGTTGTTCCTTTCTATACATACTGTTATCACTCACCGAAGGAATATAGCGAGGAAATTACAAATACATTCGGCAGCCGGTCTCACAATCTATGCGATTGTGAATAAATTGGTTGATGTGAGTGAAGTGAAATTGTAAGGCATACCTATAAAAGGGGATGCCTTTTTTGTAGATAAAATACCAAGAAGTTGGTATTGCGCAGGGAACGGGAAGCCATTATCTTTGCAAGTGTAAGTTAGTCATATAGATATTTACGTAAACCACAAAAGTTAGTTATTAGTAGAATACTCCCTACGAAGTGATTCGTGGGGAGTACTTTTTTTATAAAATATGTTCATCTTTTCGTATCTTTATTTATATTTGTGGAAGGTTTACGAAATTATTATACTATCTATGAGAGTTGGACTATTTATTCCGTGTTACATAAACGCAGTGTTTCCACAAGTGGGTATTGCATCCTATAAATTGCTGAAGAGCTTAGGTGTGGATGTGGATTATCCTGAAGACCAGACTTGTTGTGGACAGCCTATGGGTAATGCGGGTTTCGAGAATGAGGCTGTGAGCCTGGCGAAACGATTTGATGAGAAATTCAAGGATTACGATTATATTGTTGGGCCGTCAGCAAGTTGTGTGGTTTTCGTCCGCGACAATTACGGACGACTCAGAATACAGCCGAATCATCAGTGTGTTTCAGAAGGTAAGATTTATGAGATTTGTGAATTTATTCACGATGTGGTCAAGCCAACTCACCTGAAAGCGAAGTTTCCGCATAAAGTATCATTACAGAATAGTTGTCACGGGGTTCGTTTACTTCATCTTTCTTCATGTAGTGAGCAAAATGTACCTTATTTTAATAAGATGCGCGATTTACTGACTATGGTGGAAGGGTGTGAAGTGGCAGAACCTGAACGCCCTGACGAATGTTGTGGTTTTGGTGGAATGTTCTCAATTGAGGAGAAAGCCGTATCTGTACAGATGGCACATGATAAGGTGCAACGCCATTTGGCTACGGGAGCAGAATACATTACAGGAGCTGACAGTTCATGCCTGATGAGTCAAAATGGTATCATCGCTTCTGAGAAGCTCCCTCTTAAGACGATTCATATAGTTGAAATATTAGCTGCGGGATTATGAGTACGAAACATTCAAAAAGTGCTGCTCAGTTCCTGAAGAATCAGAAACAAGCAGCTTGGAACGATGAGACTTTATGGCTTGTTCGTGCCAAACGAGATAAGTTGAGCAAGGCTATTCCCGAGTGGGAACAACTTCGCGATGCCGCGTCAGCATTGAAGATGTACAGCAATAGCCACCTTGACACGTTATTGCAGGAGTTTGAAAAGCATGCCATGGAAAATGGGGCTAAGGTGTATTGGGCTAAGGATGCCGATGAGTACCGTGAAATTATATATGGCATTTTGGAACAGCATCATGTGAAACGTTTTGTGAAGAGTAAATCCATGCTCTCGGAGGAGTGTGAACTGAATCCGTACCTTGAGTCGAAAGGCATTGAGGTAGTAGAGACCGACTTGGGTGAACGTATTCTTCAGTTGATGAATCTGAAGCCGTCGCATATTGTGATGCCGGCTATCCATCTTAAACGTGAAGAGGTTGGCAAACTTTTCGAAAAAGAGATGGGTACGGAACCCGGAAACTCTGATCCTACTTATCTGACTTATGCGGCACGTAAGAATCTACGCCAGCGCTTTATTCATGCCGACGCTGCTATGACAGGTGGTAATTTTGCCGTGGCAAGTACAGGAGAGGTGGTTGTCTGTACCAACGAGGGCAATGCAGATATGGGAACTTCACAGCCTAAGATTCAGATTGCGGCTTTTGGTATGGAGAAAATAGTCCCCGATAGGGAATCGTTGGGAGTCTTTACCCGTCTGTTAGCTCGTTCAGCTACCAGCCAGCCTATTACTTCGTATACATCGCATTATCAAAAACCGCGTGAGGGTGGTGAGCTTCATATTATCATCGTTGATAACGGGCGGAGTAAGATTTTAGCTAATGAGCAGCATCGTAAAACGTTGAACTGCTTACGTTGCGGAGCATGTATGAATACTTGCCCTGTTTATCGACGAAGCGGTGGGTACTCATATACGTATTTTATTCCCGGACCTATCGGTATTAATTTAGGAATGCTGAAAGCTCCGTTGCATTATTACGATAATGTATCGGCTTGTTCACTCTGTTATTCTTGTTCGAATGTATGTCCGGCAAAGATCGACTTGGCCGAGCAAATCTATATGTGGCGTCAGGACTTGGGTAAATATGGTGTAGCGAATACAGAAAAGAAGGTAATGAGTAAGGGAATGGGCTTCCTGATGAATAATCCTGCACTGTTTAATACTGCGATGGCGTTAGCTCCTATGGGAATGCCTGTACTGAAATCTTTTGGAATGGAGTGGGGAAAGGGCAGAGCCTTCCCTGATTTTGCCAAGGATAGTTTTAACGCATTATGGAAGAAAGGAAAGGTGAAATAATGAGCAGCAGAGAAGATATATTACAGAATGTCCGTCGTGCCATTCATGTACAGTACGAGAAGCCGGATTTGAATGAGGTGGAGAGCATTGCTGTGAAGTTTGATGATAAGGTAGCTAAATTCATTGAGGTGATGAAGACGACAGGTGGCAACACCGTTGTGTTGAAAGAGGGTGAGGATGTGAATAAGGTTATTAGGGATATGTATCCCGACTTGAGGCGGATAGCTTCTAATTTGTCGGAAATCACATGCGCAACATTTAATCCGGATGATGTTTCCGGTCCGGCCGAGCTTGATGGAACCGATCTTGCTGTTGTCAAGGGAACTGTTGGCGTTGCTGAGACTGCTGCCGTCTGGTTGAAGCAGGATATGAAAGAGCGTGCTGTTTACTTCATCTCTGAACGATTAATTATTCTGTTGGATAAGACAAAGCTGGTGAACAATATGCACGAGGGCTATAAATTGATTGATACCGGAGATTATGGATTCGGACTGTTTATGTCTGGACCGTCGAAAACAGCAGACATAGAACAAGCTATGGTTTTTGGTGCTCACGGCCCGAGAGAGGTAACAGTGATACTTTATTAATTCTTTGATAAAAAAACGCAACTAATTTCACTTAGCTGCGTTTTTTGTAGCGCAACCGGGAGTTGAACCCGGGTTTCAGCCTTGAGAGAGCCGTGTCCTGACCACTAGACGAATGCGCCAAATGATTTATTCTCTTTGCGGAAGCTGGGGGATTCGAACCCCCGGTACGGTTACCCGTACGGCAGTTTAGCAAACTGCTGGTTTCAGCCACTCACCCAAACTTCCTTCCGTAGTTTAAGCACCGTGTCTTCTCACAAATGCGGTGCAAAGATAAGTTCACTTTTCTAATTCTGCAAACCTTTTATGCTTTTTTTTAACTGTATTTTAAATGTCAGGTATAAAAGGCTTAATGTTAGCGCATTATAAAAGGAAGAGAAGAAGAATGATAAAAGCTAATTATCTGACATTACAGACTTATCATTTTCTGGAACGGCTCAATCTCGAAGTATGGCATAACAGAGACGAAATGTTCCACTATTTCGGCACAGATACTTTCGTAACTTTCCCATTTTTTATTTTTCGAGAAACAATAAAGCTGCATAGGCACACCGCTGGCAGTAGGAGTAAGGCTACGTACCATAATTGTCATATCCTTATTTATAGAAGGATGTTTACGCAGGTAAAGTTCCATGTAGGCACGGAGTAAACCGGCATTTGTTTCAATGGTTCCGTTTACCAAGCCGGCAGGGTTCTCTGTATTTGCAGTTTCACCTTCCAAAGCCTGTTGCTGTTTTACAGTGATGAAATGTGCCAAGTCGGGGTCGAAGCCTTTCATCTTTTCTAAGAACTCCGGAGTGCAGGGCTTGACACTTGCCAGTTTTAAATAAATGTCTTTATTAATTCGTCTTCCATCGGAGTTCTGCATGCCTTTCCAGTTTTTAAAAGAGTTGGCAATTAGATTATAAGGAGGCAAGGTGACAATGGTGTTATCCCAGTTTTGAATCTTCACCGTATTCAGTGTGACATCAATGACGATACCATCAGCGTCAGCACTTGGAACTACTATCCAATCACCGATGCGCACCATATCGTTTTGACTCAGTTGGATACCTGCCACAAATCCCAAAATAGAATCTTTAAATATCAACATCAGTACGGCAGCTGCTCCTCCTAAGCCAGCGTAGATAGCCATAGGTGATTGATTGATGAGCAGAGCGATGATGGAAATGATAATCATCAGAGAAACGATAGTCTGCACCACTTGAATGAGTCCTCTCATAGGACGTCCCTTGCCAACTTGTTGTTTCTCCATTGTAGTTTCACTGATAGCTTTGAATACCGCGTTGAATGCTAAGAGCAGAGCAATGAAAAAGTATAACCATGTTATCTTGGAGGTAACAGTGTACCAACTCGACTTCTGATCGAATACTACTTGCAAAAGAGCAGAAATCATGATAGGAGGTAGAACGTATGCTATTTTGTTCAGCGTATGGTCTTTTATCATGGTCTCAAGTAATGGAATGTGCTTGTGTTTCAGAATCCGCTTGACGAAATGAATGCTGATATGGTAGATAAGTCGGGAGAGAGCAAAGGCTATGATGACGATGATGATCAGAAATAGGATACCATCCAACTTACCGGCTATCTTCTCTGTGCAACCGATTCCTAACAATAAAGAATGTATAAGGTTGAGTAGCTCTTCGGCTAACTGATTTGTAAACATAAACTATTATTTCTTTGCTTTTGTTTGAACTATTCTTGTTCCTGCGGGAACATTTTCCGTAACCCAAATGTTGCCGCCAATGGTGGCGTCATGTCCTATGGTGATACGTCCTAATATAGTAGCGTTGGAATAGACGATGACATTATTCTCCAATATGGGGTGACGGGGAATCCCTTTGATAGGCTTGCCGTTTTCATCGAGTGGAAAGCTCTTGGCTCCGAGCGTAACACCCTGATACAACTTTACATTGTTTCCGATGACAGTGGTCTCGCCAATCACTACACCTGTTCCGTGGTCAATAGTGAAATAGTTACCTATCTGTGCTCCGGGGTGAATGTCGATGCCGGTCTCACTGTGAGCCAGCTCTGTAATGATACGAGGAATCAGCGGAACGCCTAAAACGAGCAATTGATGGGCGATGCGGTAGTTACTGATAGCCCGAATTGCAGGGTAACAACTGATAACCTCTCCATACGAATGGGCTGCCGGATCACCGTTAAAGGCTGCTTCCACATCCGTAGCTAAAGTAGCTCGTAGTTGGGGTAATAAACTGATGAATTTGGCTGCTATGGTAGCTGCCTTATCCCTCAACATATCGTTGCAGCTCTCGCAATGCTCATCACTTCCGAAACAAAGACCTGCAAGAATTTGTCCGGTGAGTAAATCGAACAGATGCTCGACATTCACGCCGATATAATACTTTACTGTTTGGCTGTTAGTTGATGAGTTTCCGAAATATCCGGGAAAAAGAACCGAACGAGCTAAGTCAACGATATTTTTCAGAGCGTCACCTGATGGCAACGGACTGCCTTCCTGATGCAGATGGAATAACTTAGAGTAGCTTTTCTTTTCGGAAAGATCGTCGATAGCTTTTGTTATTACCGTTGAAAAATTTAATGAGTTCATTAGTGTAATTGCTTTTGCGAGTGCAAAGTTAACAATTTTCCTAATGAGAAGTTTATAATTTTCTATAATGTTTAAAAAAGAACTTTCTACTATGGTAAGTTCTTATAAAAAGAAAGGTTAAACTCCAATTATTGATGTTATAAAGTGATGCGCATGAGTTGTTCGATTCATCCGCATGAGTTGATCAAATGATCCGCATGACTTTCTTGGATGATACGTATAAAACAAAAGGTTTAATTACATGAGTTAAACCACTTGCTTAGATCATTATTTTAATGTCATTTGATTACTTCGCCCAACGTCTTTATCAGTTTTTCAGAGATAACGGTTCCAAGAACGATTTTGCCTTCAGGATCAATCAGATACATGGATGGAATCCATTTAATATGGTATTTGTCGGAGATGGTTGTCTCTTTCCATTTCTTCAGTTCGCTTACTTGCGGATATTTTATTTCGTATTTCGTAATGGCATTTTCCCAAGCAGCCTTATCCGTATCGAATGATATTCCGATGAAAGCTACATTCTTTTCTTTAAATTCATTGTATGCCGCAACAATGTTTGGGGCATCCTTTCGACAGTCGGGGCACCAAGAAGCCCAGAAATCGAGCACAACATATTTCCCTTTATAGTTACTCAGTGATACCGTCTGACCATTCGGCGTAGTTAATTGGAAATCGGGTGCTGCAGTTCCGGCTTTAAGCAGTTCCGTAGCATATTTCGCGTCATCATCTTGCATGCCTTGTGCATTAGTGTGGCAGATTACAATCATCAGTGATAAGCTGATAAAGGCAAAGGTTTTAACTAATAGTCTATTCATAATTTTTCTAATTGTTTAATGATATCTTGTATTCTGTTTTTCCTTTGAAGTGAGTAAGTCCGGCTTTGATTGTCAATGAACGAGAACAAATCGTATGCCTTGTTCAATAAATCTTCTCTTATTGGCTCACTTTTTAAATCCGCTTCCTGAAAGTAGAGTTCAGCTAACATTTCCATCCTGTCGAGTCGTTCATTTTCAGGATATTTCTCAAATGATTGCATCACATCGTCCAACGTTGAGATGTGATAGAAATCGTATGGTCCGACGTAGGTATTGTATAAGTCATGAATGACCTCCATATCGTTCTGTTTACCCTTTTTGGAGAGGAACAAGCTTACGGCAGCGAAGAATTGCCGAATAAGCCGCATTATATAATCACGTTCAAACATTTTATTGATTGTTATTCTGTTTTGAGTCTTTTAGAGCATGAAAGTATTTACGGAGCATAGTTGTATCCGAAACTTTGTCTGTCCAAGCTTCTATTATCATTGGATGCTGTATGTTCGCAGAAATAAAATCAGGAAGAGCAGCTTCCATATCATCATAATTTGTTATCTTAATATAGTCAAATCCTCGGTCTTCAGCCCATGCTTTAGCCGATGTGTGATGTTTTCCACAGACCAATGCACGCGACAATTCAGCGTCTTCCATTCCCGGTAGATTATGAAGTTGTTCGCTACCTTCATTGTTGATAAGCAGTATACGCAAATTCGATTTGATGTGTTGATTCCATAATGCGTTCATATCAGTGAAGAAGCTCATGTCTCCAATAATTACAAAGTTCGGTTTATCGGAAGAGACGGCATAACCTATGGCAGTAGAAAGTATGCCTTCCATACCATTTACTCCGCGATTACAAAGTACTTCAACTTTTGTATCGAGTCGGAACATCTGAGCGTAACGAACTGTGGAACTGTTTGCCAAATGTAATGTGCAAGGAGTGGGGAGTGACTTGAGTAACTTTCCTATCACCCCCATTTCAGAGTATTCAAAAACAGGTTCCGGTATCGTTTTGCAGTAGTTCTCCCACATCAAAGGATAATTATTTACCCGATTGTCAAGTAGGAACGCAATCTTTTCAAGGAACTCAAACGGATTCATTTCTATCACTGTTGTCAGGCAACCAAAGGTATCCATGATGTTGCCGTCCTGACTGATATGCCAATGCTCTTTAGGTTTATGTTTACGCAGGAATTTCTTTAATTGCGAAGATACGATATGTCCTCCGTACGTAATTACCAGTTCCGGAGTCATCGCATTTTGTTGCTCCGGCGACATCGCATAAATGGCGGAATCGAAGTTATAGATAGGTATGCCCGGTGTCGTTTGATTGCTCAACTCTTCTGAAAGCCATGCAAAATGCTTGTACAAAGCTTTGACATATTTCTTTTCAAACAAATAAATCAGGTTCATCTGACCGACTATAACCATTCTCTTCTGATAAGCATTCAGTCTGTCTATCAATAGATTATAATCCCTCTCGTATAAGCTGAGTCCTTGATATCGTGTAATAACACGAACCTCAGGTAACAGTTTCGTTCCGAACCGATAGATAGGTTCGGAGATAGGAACGTTAATATGGACCGGTCCTTTCCCATGGTGAACTGTTTCCAGAATAGCTTCGTTAATGAGTCGGTTACAGTACCATTCATCCTCATCATTTTGAATTTCAGGTAAGGTGACAGCGCGCTTCACCATATTTCCAAATACATTCGTTTGAGGAATAGTCTGTTCCTCATTTTGATTAATTAGAGCAGCCCCTTTATCGGCAGATATAATAATTAAAGGAATCTGTTGGTAGAATGCTTCAGCTACTGCCGGGTAAATGTTCAGCAATGCCGAACCGGAAGTACAACAAACAGCAGTCGGATTACCTCCATGTTGAGACAATCCCAATGCAAAGAAGCCGGCACTTCGTTCATCGGTTATAGGATAACAGGTAAAGTCGGGGAGCTGTGCCAAAGTATGTACGATAGGAGCATTCCATCCCCCCGGACATACCACCATGTTCTTTATTTCGTGTGCTTTAAGCAGCGCTACCAACTGCAATATATTTCGTTTATCGCTATACATCGTTCCCTATATTTTTCACAAAAATAATATTAAATCTTTAATAAAATCTTTATGCTTTCGAATTCTTCACATATAATTTATAATTTTGTACATTATAATTACGAAGAGTATGATTACTACCATAGCAATTCTTGTTATTGCGACAATTTTCTTTGTGAACGGGAAGGTTCGCTCTGATATTGTCGCTCTTTGCGCTTTAATAGCTTTACTTATAACTCATGTTTTAACGGTAGAAGAAGCACTTTCAGGCTTTTCAAACTCTGTGATTGTTATGATGGTTGGTTTGTTTATAGTGAGTGGAGCTATTCTTCAGACAGGTCTGGCAAAATTGATTAGCGCAAAGATGTTAAAGCTGGCAGGAAAGAGCGAATTGAAGCTCTATCTGCTGGTGATGCTGGTGACAGCTTGTTTGGGTGGTTTGGTCAGTAATGTAGGAACAGTGGCGTTAATGCTTCCTATTGTAGTGAGTATGGCTTCGGGTATCAATATGAGTGTACGGAAGATTTTGATGCCTTTAGCTTTTGCCAGTAGTTTGGGAGGCATGATGACGTTGATCGGAACTCCGCCAAATCTGATTATTCAGCAGACATTAAGTAATGCAGGCGGTCAGAATTTGAAATTCCTTACTTTCTTGCCTGTCGGCTTTGTATGTGTTCTTATCGGAACAGTTATTTTGCTTATTCTTAGTAAGATATTCCTTTCCAAATCGGACGATGAAAAAGAGATTGGAAATAAAACACGTAAATCGCTTAATGAACTGATCAGGGAATATGGAGTATTAAATAATTTGTCTCGCCTGAAAGTAAAGTCTTTTTCCTCTATTCAGGGAAAGACTATCATTGACTTAGATGTTCGTAACAAATATAACTTGAACATTTTGGAGATTCGTCGCGGAAATAAAGGCGGACAGAATAATCTGTTCAAGAATATAGAACAGAAATTCGTGGATAAGGATATTGTTATTAGGAAAGAGGATATTCTTTATGTTTCCGGAGGGAAAGAGTTTGTTCATCGGTTTGCAAAAGATTTTCAGCTGGAGGTTTATGATGAGGAGGAACGAGAATTGAACGATACGGCAGCCGACTCTATGGCATTCTACGATATAGGTATAGCCGAGATAGTGTTGATGCCTACCTCAAAGTTAGTGAATCAGTCGGTGAAGGATGCCGGATTCCGAGATAAATATAATGTGAATGTGTTAGGCATTCAGCGGAAAAAAGAATACCTGAATGAGAATATAGCTGATATTAAATTCCATAGTAACGATGTGTTACTGGTGCAGGGGACATGGCAGAACATAGGTCGACTCAGTCGGGATGATAGTGACTGGGTAGTACTTGGTCAACCGTTGGAGGAAGCTTCTAAGGTGACATACGATTATAAAGCGCCATTGGTAGGTGTGATTATGTTACTTATGGTAGTTATGATGGTATTCGATTTTATTCCGATAGAGCCGGTTACTGCTGTTCTCATTGCCAGTATGCTGATGATTCTTACGGGTTGTTTCCGTAATGTGGAAGCTGCATATAAAACTATTAATTGGGAGAGCATTTTCCTTATTGGCGGCATGATGCCTATGTCGTTGGCTTTGGAAAAGACGGGTGTATCTACATTGATTTCCGATACATTGGTTTCAAGTTTGGGAAATGTGGGACCTTATGCGTTGATGGCCGGAATTTATTTCACCACATCGTTTATCACTTTATTTATCAGTAATACGGCAACGTCTGTTCTGATGGCTCCTATTGCGCTGAGCAGTGCTACATCGTTGGGATTGAATCCGGTGCCGTTTCTATTTGCTGTAACATACGGAGCCAGTATGTGTTTTGTTTCGCCGTTTTCTACTCCGGCCAATGCGTTGGTGATGACTCCAGGTCAGTATTCGTTCATGGATTATGTAAAGGTGGGTGGTCCGATGCAGTTGATTATTGGTGTGATAATGGTATTTATTTTACCGATGTTTTTCCCTTTTAAGTGAAAGTAATTTTTAAACAAATATAATATGTGGATAACCATCATTATTTTGATTTTGGCGGCTATCTTCTTCGTGAACGGAAAGATACGTTCCGATATTGTCGCGCTCTGTGCGCTGGTAGCCTTACTTGTTTTTCAAATTCTTACTCCTGAGGAAGCCCTTTCGGGATTTTCTAATTCGGTAGTGATTATGATGGTCGGCCTGTTTATTGTTGGCGGTGCTATCTTTCAAACAGGTCTGGCAAAAATGATCGGTTCGAAACTGATGAAGTTGGCGGGAAATAGCGAGACTCGTCTGTTTCTCTTAGTAATGCTTGCTACAGCAAGTATTGGCGCTTTTGTGAGTAATACGGGAACTGTCGCCCTCATGTTACCTATTGTGGTGAGCATGGCTATGAATTCTAATTCAAATCAGGGGCGTCTGCTTATGCCTCTGGCGTTTGCCAGCAGTATGGGTGGAATGATGACGCTTATCGGTACTCCTCCTAACATGATTATAGAGCAGACGTTGAGTGGCTCTATGGAAGAGATCCAGAAAACGCTACCTAACTATCATGGCTTGACTGATTTGGAGTTTTTTACATTTTTGCCGGTAGGTATCATTTGTGTCATAGTGGGTACGGTGGTGCTGCTTCCTTTAAGTAAGATTTTCCTTTCCGGAAAAGAAGATAAGAATGAGAGGAACGTTAAGAAGCATAAATCGCTTTCTCAGTTGATGAAGGAGTATGGTGTATCGAATAATATGTACCGTGTAAAGGTGAATGCGGACTCTACCGTGCAGGGAAAGACAATAGTCGATTTGGATATTCGTAAAAAATATAATTTGAATGTGTTGGAGGTAAGGCGTGGAGATAAGGTTCAGAATGGTTTTTTTAAGAATGTGGAACAGATGTTTGTCTATGGAGAAACAATGCTTGAAAATGATGATCTGTTATTCCTGACGGGCGATGAGGAAAATGTAAATCAGTTTGTTTCTGATTTTAAGTTAGAGCGATTGGATGACGGAGAGAAGAATAATAATTCGACCAATAAGATGGCTTTTTATGATTTAGGTGTGGCTGAGATAGTTTTGATGCCGAACTCCCGATTATTGAATCATTCTATGAAAGAACTTGATTTCCGAGAGAAATATCATGTGAGTGTATTGGGAATACAGCGTCAGAAGAATTATATTAAGGATAATATAGTGAACGAGAAGTTGCGTAGTGCTGATGTATTACTGATGCAGGGAACATGGCAAAATATAGGAAAGCTCAGTCAAGAATCTGAAAATTTTGTTGTCTTAGGTCAGCCGTTAAAGGAGGCTTCGAAGGTTACATTCGATTATAAGGCTCCTGTGGCAGCAGCTATTATGATTTTGATGATTGCAATGATGGTGTTTGACTTTATTCCGGTAGCTCCTGTTACTGCCGTGCTCATTGCATCTCTTCTGATGATTCTTACGGGTTGCTTCCGTAATGTGGAAGCTGCTTATAAGACAATTAACTGGGAGAGCATTGTTTTGATTGGCGCTATGATGCCCATGTCGCTTGCACTTGAAAAGACCGGTGCGTCAGAGTGGATATCCGGTTCACTGGTGAGTAGTATTGGCAGTTATGGTCCGTATGCGTTGATGGCCGGAATTTATTTTACAACCTCTCTGATGACCATGTTTATCAGCAATACAGCTACAGCTGTGCTGATGGCTCCTATTGCGTTGCAAAGCGCTTTGTCACTGGGAGTGAGTCCTGTTCCATATTTGTTTGCTGTAACGTTAGGTGCCAGCATGTGCTTTGCTTCTCCGTTTTCTACACCACCTAACGCATTGGTAATGTCTGCCGGTCAGTATACTTTTATGGATTATGTAAAAGTAGGTTTGCCTTTACAGATTATTATGGGCATAGTAATGATATTTGTACTACCTTTACTATTCCAGTTTAATTAATATATGAAGCAGAAGTTTAAGATAGAGGTTCCTTTTGGGGAAAAAGAGGTACTTTTACATACTTGCTGTGCTCCATGTTCGTCGGCCGTTATAGAATGGATGAGACAGAACGGAGTGCGTCCTACTATTTATTTCTGTAATCCGAATATCTATCCTGAGGAGGAGTATATTATTCGAAAAGATGAGTGTATTCGTTATGCGAATTCTTTTGGACTTAAGGTGGTGGATGCTGATTATAATCATGCGGAATGGAAGGATCAGATGAAAGGATTGGAGCAGGAGCCTGAACGAGGTTCTCGTTGTTTGAAATGTTTTAAGTTCCGTTTGCTGAGTGCTGCCCAATATGCCCATGAGAATGGTTTTAAGGTATTGACAACTACATTGGCTTCCAGCAGATGGAAGTCGTTAGAACAGGTGGCAGAGGCAGGTAATTATGCCGTTTCTTTTTATCCGGATGTTATTTTTTGGGCACAGAATTGGCGTAAAGGAGGCTTGAGTGACAGAAGAAATGTGATAATTAAAGATATGAATTTTTATAATCAGCAATATTGTGGATGTGAGTATAATTTAGCTCAAGTTATAGCCTTTAGAAAAAATAAAATGGAAAAGGAGAGAGGTACTTCAGTAAGTATTGAAGAGATAAAAGAGTTGATGCAGTTGCATTTCAATTATTGAATTTAAACTTTTCAAGAAAAAACGAGGAAAAGGCTTGCCCTATCAAATAATATGATTAAATTTGCACCCGCAAAAGTGAAAACGATGCATCCTTAGCTCAGTTGGTAGAGCACCTGACTCTTAATCAGGGTGTCCAGGGTTCGAGTCCCTGAGGGTGTACGAAAAAAGGAGATGTTTTTGACACCTCCTTTTTCCTTTTTGTTATATGGTCTTTATCTTTTTTTCTTGTGACTCTTTTTATGTCTCTGAAGATTTTCACGTTGCTTAGCTTTTGCTTTCAGTTTGGTAGCACGCTTTTCTTCATTTTCTATATTATTATCTGTATCATAGTAATTATAAGTCTTGTTGTAATCTTCAGGTTGATATTTATTTGTCTTTGGCTCTTCAGCTTTTTCTTTATCTGATGCTGTTAATTCTGTGTCATCAGATTTAGCTTCTTCTGCTTTCGATTTATTTTCGGCCTCTTTAGCTTTTTCTGCTTTTCTACGTTCGAAATAGGCTTCGTCCTCTCTACGCTCAGCTTCAGCTTCAGCCTCTTCCTGTGCTTTCTTTGCTGCTTTCGTTTGTTGAACGATGAGAATACTTATCTCATATAATAACCACATAGGGAAAGCAACTACAGTCAAAGTAAATATGTCGGCAGTAGGAGTTATAACTGCGGATATAATTAATAAGATAACTACAGCATGCTTACGATATTTCTTCATAAAATCGGCATTTATGAAGCCGAACTTAGCAAACAGCCAGCAGAGGATAGGGATTTCAAATACAATACCCATCATGACACAAAGCATCATCAGCGTATCCATATATGATTCCAGAGAAATCATATTAACAACACTTTCATCTACTTGGTAAGTACCCAAAAATCTGAATGTCAGAGGGAATATAACGAAATAACTCAGCAATACGCCTAAAAAGAACATGATGCCACCACCACCTAATACTTTCACTGCGTATTTCTTTTCGTTTGTATAAAGAGCAGGTGAGACAAAACGAAACAATTGATATAAAGTATATGGCGCAGCTACCAGAAAACCTGCATATAAAGCAGCTTTCATGTGAATAAGGAACTGCTTGGCTAAGCCGGTATTGATTAGCTGAACTTCAAAATGTCCGTCGTTTCCGGGAGATATAAGTGAACTTAAAGACGTTAGAAATTGATATATAAAGAAATCATCATTCTTAGGTGCTAAGATGATATCGAAAAGTGGTTCCTTAAATACGAATGCAATACAAGCAAATATAAGTGTTACAACGGCAATTTTAAAAAGAATGCCCCGTAACACATCCAAATGCTCCCAAAATGACATCGTATCAGGATTCTGTACTGCAGCCATGTTGTGAGTATGCTATTATTTCTTATCTTCTTGCTGATCTTTCTTTATCTGGTCGTCTGCAGCATCATTGATTTCTTTTTCAATGCCGTTTACTCCATCTTTGAAGCTTCTTACGCCTTTACCGATACCTTTCATCAGTTCAGGGATTTTTTTACCACCAAAAAGAAGCAATATAACGAAAGCAATCAGGACAATTTCCTGAACTCCTAAATTTCCTAAAAATAATAATTGATTCAACATAATTCTTTATTTGTTTTTATCGGCTCCAAAATTAAGTAAAAACTTTAATTTAGCAAAGAATTTGCTAAAAAAATAAGGATGACATTTAGAATATATTAACGAGAGTTCGATGAAATATAAGATCTATCCGTGGGGTGATGCATTCAAGTTATTTTATTGTTTAGTTTAAAATAGCTTATTCATCAGAAGATAGGGAAAAGCGATGCGTATGAATTGGTGAACTCATCCGCATGAACCGGACAACTCATCCGTATGAACCAGACAACTCATCCGCATGAACCGGACAACTCATCCGTATGAACCAGACAACTCATCCGCATGAACCTGACAACTCATCCGTATCACTTTCTATGTTCATACGTATTGGATTGACAACTGTATATTATGAGCTCCCATTTTGGTTTATTCTGTGGTATCAAGCACCATTATCGATACGTCATATTATGGTATAAGAAGAAGAGGATGTGTCTAAAAAATGGCACATCCTCTAATATAAAAAAGTTTTTGTTTATTTGGGCAAATGGAACGCGATGCTCATTTCTTTCATTTGTTCTTCAGTCATTCCATCAGGTTCAAATCCCATACATTTGGCATCCAAATAAATTTTAGCACTCTTTGAGAGTACATCAATCTGATCGAAAGCGTCCATTACATCCAAACCTTTGGCGAATACGCCATGTTTTTCCCAAAGCACCACATCGTATTCTTCCAACTGTTTTAATGTTTCTTCAGCCAACTTTGAAGAGCCGGGCAACTCGTAAGGAACTATCCCTAATCCAAGTGGACAAAAAGCTTTGGTTTCCGGAATCATGCTCCAAAGTATATTAGTCAGAACGTCTTTTTGCAAGAACTTTTTGTTATGACTCATGGCCACCAATTCAATAGGATGGGTATGGACCGTAGCTTTATACGGTGAGCCTATTTCTATTAAATGGTTATGAACAGCCAAATGCGAAGGTAACTCACTTGTGGGATTAACAGGATTATCAGCTATGATTACATAGTGAGCACAGTCGTCAAGTATTTTGATAACAGAACCGTTTTCCATAGGTTGGCGGGCCAGGTCACGCATGCGTTTTCCTGTTCCTTTACAATAGAAATAAGTATTTTTCAAATGTTGCAATGTAATGCCAATAGGTTTTACTTCACTAATAGCCGGCAATGCTTTGATAGCGTCATCCATTATATTTGTAATGTTAACGGTGATATTTCCTCCGTTTCTTTCTGCCCATCCGTTTTGCCAGAGATAACCGGCGACTTCGGCAACTTTATTTATTTCTATAGTGAGCGTCGGTCTGTTTTTTAAAATAGATTCCATTGTTAATCAATTACGTATCTTATCTTATTTTAATAATTGTGGAAGGAACGACGAGATAATCAGTATTATTAATCCAATGATTAACCAAATAATAGTCTTCTTATCACAGCCTTTCCATTCTTTCAAAATAATTCCCCAAACATTGCTAAATGTTACGTTCAGTGCCATCAGTATACACCATGAGAAGGTCATCAATACGGCGGATGAAGCTAAAAATCCTTTACCTAAGCTTAGGCCGAAGAATTGACTGTACCAGAGAATGCCGGCTAATGCACAGAACAGAAGGTTATTGACATATAAAGATGTCTTGCCGTAATCATCCCAAGTATGGTTCTTTGAGTTTTGGTAAAAGCAGTATATGGCATTGGTAATGAAACCTCCTAATGTAACCATGAATGTTGCGGGCAATGTTTTGAATATATCTTTACTTTCTGCGAAATGCAATGGCTCACCAAAACCAAGGCCGATACTGAAACAAGCACTCATGAAGCCGGCAAGAAGAGCAACCAATATGCCTTTAGGAAAGTTGAAGTCTTTTACAGCTTTTTTCTTTTCTTCGTCACTTAGTTTTGCCGACTTCAGGCTTCCTGCATAACCAATAATCCCAATACCGATTAAAGTAACCACCACACCAACTATGACCGGAGTTGTTAAATCGCCGGTCTTACCGGTAAAGACCGGTGTGAGGATAGTTCCTAATCCGGCACAAGTTCCAAGCGCGATTGATTGTCCGAGAGCTACGCCTAAGTATCTCATAGACAGACCAAATGTCAGCCCGCCTACTCCCCAAAGAATGCCAAAGAAGACAGCCCAAAGAGTGGCTGTTGGATTAGCGGCATATATTTCGAATAAAGAATGTTCTGAAGGTACAGCTAATAATGCTCCTAAAAAGGGGAATACTAACCAGGCAAAGATGCCCTGAACAATCCAGTAGCTTTCCCAACTCCAATTTTTTATTTTGTTGATTGGAACGTAACTGCTCGACTGACAGAACGCTCCTATTGCAATGATGATTAATCCTATTATAATTTCCATCGGTCAACTGATTAACCACGTTTGGAAGTAACATTCTTTTCATATTCCTCAATGGATGGAATAAATTCTTCACCAACAGGAACGTCATTCTTCAAGTTGAAGTAGTCGTATACGGCACCGAATGGGAGAGTTTTAGCTTCTTCAAGTAAAGCTAAACGCTCAAACCACTGTCCTTTATCCTCATATTTACGCAAAGTCTTTAACGGTTCCAATAAAGCGGAAAGCAAACACTTTTGAGTCGCGCGAGTTCCAATGATATAAGCACCGATACGGTTGATAGACGCGTCGAAATAATCCAAACCTATATGGGCACGATTCAAAGCATTGGCACGAACTAATTCTTTAAATAGGTCAAGAGTCTGATCGTTCATAATTGTTACATGGTCTGAATCCCAACGAACAGGACGACTGACATGAAGCATTAATTCAGGGACGAATACTAATAACGAAGCGACCATATCACTCACATTTTCGGTTTGTTCATAGTGACCGGTATCCAGCGTGTACATTACATTGTTCTTAGCGCAGTAACCTGCGTAGAAGTCATGCGAGCCAACCGTGTAGCTTTCCATGCCGATACCGAATAACTTAGCTTCCAAGCAAGGTTTCATGTGTGGAAGTTTTTCCGAGAGTATATCGTCGAGAGATTCTTTTAAGATGTCACGATAGCGTTTGCGCTCGACAGTCAGATCTTTCAAACCATCGTGGATCCAGATATTCATGATGCATGGATCTTTTTGGGCTTTACCCATTGCGTCTGCAATATGTCGGCAACGTTTTGTATGCTCAATCCAGAAATCACGAATGCTTTTATCCGGATTAGACAATGTCAGATAACCACTTTTCGGGTGTGAGAAACTTGTTGAGTTGAAATCTAATTTCAATCCATTATCTTTTGCCCAATCCATCCATCCCTGAAAGTGTTTAACTTCAACTTCGTCACGGTCGACGAATTTTCCATCAAATTCGCCATAGGTCTCATGTAAGTTCAAACGGAACGTACCGGCTAACAAAGATTTAACTTCTTTGATATCTTGACGAACTTCATCTATGTTGCGGGCTCTTCCCGGATAATTACCTGTTGTTTGGATACCACCTGAGAGTGCTTCATTACGCTCAAAGCCAACAACATCGTCAGCTTGCCAGCAATGCAGAGAGATAGGAGTTTTTTCTAATATTTCGATAGCTTTATCAGTATCAACACCAATCGTGGCATAGCGTTCTTTTGCTATTTCATACGCTTTCTTTATGAGTTCTTCTTTCATGATATTTATTAAATTTATTAAGTTAATTAATTCTTTATATGTCAGTACGATAAACAGAGAGATACTTCTTGTAACCTTCTTCCCAAATGTCATTATCTTTTGGAAAGTATTCGACAGTTTCTATAGACGCTCTGATTAGTTTGCGCATTTCCTCAATAGTATTTACCAAACCTGAAGCTTTCGCTTGCATCATAATGTTTCCAATTGCTGTACCTTCAGTAGGACCGGCGACAACAGGAATACCCAAAGAGTTACATGTGAACTGATCAAGTAATTCATTTTTAGAACCACCACCGATGATGTGTAATACTTCAATTGTGAACGGAGCCATTTTTTGCAGATCAGCAAATACTTGTCTGTATCGTAAGGCTAAGCTTTCAAATATACAGCGAACCCATTCTCCATCTGTTTCTGGAATAGGTTGATTAGTAACTTTGCAATAATTTTTAATGGATTCGGTCATAGAGCTTGGATTTGCGAAACAAGGAGAATCCGGATTAAATAATGTACGGAATGCAGGAGCTTTAATAGCTATTTTATTCAATTCGTCATACGAGTAAGCAGGTAATGTTTTTAATTCTTTCTTGCAGCGTTCAATGATCCAAAGGCCACAAATGTTTTTTAAGAAACGGGTAGTACCTTCAATTCCGCCTTCGTTTGTGAAATTCTTTTCAAAACTTTCATTATTGATAATAGCATTTTTTGTTTCGATTCCCATTAAGCTCCATGTTCCTGAGCTTAAATACGCGAAGCGTTCATTTTCTGCGGGAACTGAGGCAACGGCAGATCCTGTGTCATGTCCGGCAATCACAATAACAGGAACGGGACCAAGTCCGGTCATTGCTTGAATCTCTTCGGAGATAGTCCCAAGTTGTTCTCCGGGAAAAGTAATAGGAGCGAACTGTTCAGGTTTAACTCCGGCGGCTTCCATCAATTCTTTATTCAATTGCTTTGTTCTTGGATCAAGCATTTGTGATGTAGACGCAATGGTATATTCCGTTACCATCTTTCCGGTTAACAAATAGCCAAGAGCATCCGGCATAAATAAGATTTTATCAGCTGCGTTCAGAGCAGAGCAGTGATTCTTACGTAATGTATATAGTTGATATAAAGAATTAAAGTTCATTATTTGAATACCTGTGACTCCGTAGACTTTTTCGCGAGGCGTTATTTTAAAGAATTCTTCCGGAGCACCTACGGTATGATTATCTCTATAAGAATAAGGCGCACGAAGTATATCACCATCTTTTCCAAAGAAAACGAAGTCAACTCCCCATGTATCAATACCGATAGATTGGATTGGAATATTTTGTTCGGCCGCGATTTTCAGTCCGTTAATTATTTCATTGTATAGGGCATAAATGTCCCAGTAAAAATGACCTTTAATCTCAATAATCTTATTTGGAAAACGCGTGAGTTGCTTTAATTCAAGTTGATTATTAAATAGATGGCCGATAATTGTTCTGCCACTGGTTGCGCCTAAGTCGACAGCAAAGAAGTATGCGTCTTTCATGATTTCAATGTTATTTCAGTTTATCCGTACAAATTTAATGTTTTATTCTTTTTGGGAAGATTAAAATGAATTAATTTTTGTGTAATTGAAAGAAGATAATATCATTTTCTAAAACATTTTTTCATTCTATTACTTTAGAACACTTGAACAGGAAGTCTCGTGTTAAAGAGAGAAGATTCATGAAATGATATCTGACATCCGGCACATTTATTCGAAACATTTACGATAGAGATATCCGTCAAGTATGAATTTTAATTGATAAACTAAGCTTGTCACAAGTGGTGACAAACCTTTACCACCATAGGTGGCAAACATCTCTCACGAGTGGTGGAAAGTGTCTCTCACGAATGGTGGTAAACTTTGTTTTCTTTGTAAAGCAAATAATAAGTCTTATTATTTTATTAATTGTCTTAGTAATTACTTATACATCGGGTGAATTAACGATTCGGTTTTCTCATATTTGCTTTGTGCTGCCCATCGGATACCGCGTTTCATGATTTCAAGAACTTCCGGTGTTTCAAAATCTTTTGCTACGTGAGCCAAAGAAGAATAAAATATACGTCCTTTTCCATAGCTCTTTTTCCAAACGACAGGCATCACGCAACCCTCTATCCAACTGATTTTATCTCCACGGCATGTGGTTGTAGCTAATACTTTTACATTTGGATCAACCAATACATAATATTGTTCCGAATGTATATGAAAGTCTTTAAGCCCTTTGGTAACGGTATCTTGATGGTCGCGTATATTTACATCGTAATCGATTACGCCGCCCGGATGTTGAACCCATTGTCCGCCGGTCATAAACTGATATTCGGTGCTTCCACGGAATGAATCGCATAATCCGCCATGCCATCCTGCAAGTCCGACTCCGTTTTTAACGGCTTTGGTCAGTCCGGCTTCTTCCTCAGCACGAAGACTCCCCATAGTCCATGATTGGATAATCAAGTCTATACTATTCATTATCTGTTCATTGGTATAAATTCCCAAGCTATCCGATAGGATCACTTCAGCACCTTCCGATTTTAGCCAAGGGATAAGCAGATTTTTACATTGAACAGGTTCATGCCCCTCCCAACCGCCGTATATATACAAAACTTTTTTGCCTTTTAAACTATCGTTGTTCGGATTTATGCTTTGGGCAAAGACGTTCATTCCCAAAAACAGGCAGATCAAAAGACTGATTAAAATGTTTCTTTTCATATAGAGGTATAACAATTTGATTATTTGGCTAAAGTTAGGTAATTTTCTTATTGAACAATCTATAATTTAATATTATTTTTAGGATTCAAAAGTATTGATTATTTTTGCGAACTATAAAAAAGATGCTCATATAATGTTTTATGTAGGTTCATAATAAAAGAGTTCTTATGTAAACGATTGAATATGTAGCTGTCAAACAAAATAAATTACTATAGTTATAATAACTCATGAGAAATGATATCGCGGAGATTCTCCGCTTAATAAATTCAAAGGATATTGACCGTCGTCAGTTCCTTAAGATACTTTCTGCTGCCGGAATTCTAACTACGGCGGGTGTTTCTTCAACTTACGCGGCAAGTAACGCAAAAGGGAAAATTGTCATTGTTGGTGGTGGCGCAGCCGGAATTAGTATGGCAGCCCGTCTGAAACGTTGGTTAAACAATCCGGATATTACGTTGATTGATCCGGCTGACCGTCAATATTATCAGCCGGGATTTACGTTGATTGCCTCGGGTGTTTATCAGCCGGATGATGTTTGGAAAAAGCAGGAAGACTGTATGCCCAGCGATATAAAATGGATAAAAGATTCGGTGGTTGCCATTGATCCCGATCATAATAAGGTAACTACAAAATTAAGCGGTGTCATCTCTTATGATTTTATGGTACTTTGCCCGGGAATCCAAATTAATTGGGAAGGTGTTGAGGGAATTACCCAAAAGACATTGGGTGAAGGCAATGCTAATTGTATCTATGATTTTGAGGGTGCTCAGAAAACTTGGAAAGCGTTGCGGAAATTTTCGGAAACCGGTGGAAAAGGAGTTTATACGGATACATATACCAAACATAAATGCGGAGGTGCCCCGAAGAAGATTTGTTTACTCACCGAACATTATACTCGCAAACATGGTACTCGTCAAAATGTGCAGTTGAGCTACTATACTCATTCAAAGGAGTTATATGATATACCTTATTATACACCTCGCTTACTCGAAATTTATAACGAGCGGAATATTCCTATTAATTATAATGTCTGGGTAAAAGGTGTTGATACTCAGGCGAAGAAAGTGTATATGGAGCGTCATGAACAGGTGGGTGATGAAACTGTTATTACTCCGTTTGTAGAGGATTACGACTTTCTCCATTTCGTTCCTCCTATGTCGGCTCCCGATTTTGTCCGCGAGGCAGGCTTGGGCTGGACTGAAGGTAAGCTGGCTTCTGGTGCTTGGGTGATGGTTGATAAAGGTACGCTGGTTCATAAGACTTATCCCAATATCGTTTCTTTGGGCGATGTAGCCGGAATACCTACAAGTAAGACTTCTGCTGCTGTTCGGAAGCAGGTTCCTATTGCCGCGAAGAATCTGATTTCCTTGATGGAAGGAAAGGAGCCGAAAGAAATTTATGACGGATATGCTGCTTGTCCTATCGTTACCGATTATGGGCACGTACTACTTTGTGAATTTAACTATGAGAAAAAAGAGGAAATTTCTTTCCCGTTCTCATTACTTGATATGTCGCATGAGCAATGGGCTGCATGGATCCTGAAGGTTTATCTTCTCAAGCCAATGTTCTTCTATGGTATGCTGAACGGAATAGCTTAATTGGTTAGTAGATTATCATTGAAAGAATGTAACAGACCACAGTTGTGACGCCTACGCTTATCAATCCGGGCATCATAAAACTGTGGTTTAGTAAATATTTCCCTATTTTTGTTGTTCCGGAGCGGTCGAAGTTCACTGTTGCGATGTCCGAAGGGTAGTTTGGAATAAAGAAATATCCGTATACACTTGGGAGCACTCCCAGTAGTACCGGTCCAGGTATACCTAACGAATAGGCAAGAGGAAGCATGGAAACCACTACGGCACCTTGTGAATTTATTAAGATGGAGACCAGAAAGAAAACAAAAGCAATAGACCATTTATATTTCGCGACAATATCTCCAAGCGAAGTTTGCATTTCAGTAAGATAATTTGAAAAGTAAGTATCGGCCATCCACGCAATTCCGTATATAGCCACCACAGCAACCATTCCGCTTTGCCAAACAGAACCGGCAACTGCTTTTTTGGGGTCGGCCTTGCAGAAAATAATCATTAACGCGGCAGTGGCAAGCATTATGATTTGTATAACGATGTTCATCTTTATATCTATATGCGAGAATGCGAACATTACAATAAGTGCTATGGCTGTGAAGAAAATATATACGGCATGTTTGGAGTCCGCGGAAATCTTTTTGTCAAGAACTGTCGCTGTGTTGTCGTACATATATTTATAGGTCTCGGGATTAGCACAGCGTTTTTGAAAATCCGGATCCTTATCCAAATCTTTACCTCTTTTATACGAACAAGCAGATGCGCAAAGTATTCCAATAATACTGGCAGGAATAGTAACTAACAATACTTGTGGTATAGAAATGTTGAATCCGTTTTGTGCTGAGATGGTAGTGAAAGCAACAACTGCAGCAGCAATAGGTGAACTGGTAATGCCAACTTGCGATGCAACGGAAGCAATTGCACAAGGGCGCTCTGGACGAATGCCTTTCTTGAGTGCTATATCACATATAATAGGCATCAGTGTATATACTACATGCCCCGTTCCTACTAAAACTGTCAGGAAGAATGTACAAAGGGGAGCGTAAAATGTAATTCTTTCGGGATGTTTGCGAAGCAGCCGCTCGGCTATTTGAATAAGCCAGTTCATGCCACCTGATGCCTGCATCACTCCTGCGCATGTTACTGCAGCAATGATAATGTAAATTACATCGGTAGGAGGAACTCCCGGCTTAAGTCCGAAGCAAAAAACAAGAATGGCAAGTCCGATTCCGGAAATAGCTCCAAGTGCTAAGCTACCATATCGGGAGCCTACATATAATGCCAGTAGTACAATCAGAAGTTGTATAACCATCATAATAGTTATGATATTTTCTTAACTTACAAATGTAGGATTATTTTTTGAAATCATATTTATAGGCGATAGAATTCTGTTTTGATCATTATTAATAATGAAGTATAGAAATAAAATCAGTCGTTTGGACGATAAATTCATTCCTTTTTTCTATCTTTGGGCAATTACGTTGTCGACAAAGGAATAGAATATGACAGATTATCCGAAAGTATCTATAATTATAACCGTTTATAATGCAGCTCCGTATGTTGAGGCTGCAGTAAGATCAGTTACCGGTCAATCGTTAAAGGAAATAGAAATTATTCTTATCAATGATGGTTCTTCGGATGAAAGTCTTACAAATTTAGAGCGATTGGTATCGGAAGACGAACGGATCCAGTTGTATAGTCAAACACATAAAGGACGACCTGACGCGCGGAATTTAGGAATGGAACATGCTACAGGAGAGTTTGTTTATTTTATGAATTGTACCGATGAATTGAAACCCGAAGCGTTGGAGAATGCTTATCGCTTTACAAAGAAGCAACAATTGAATTTTGCTTTCTTTGACGGGGATGTTGTTTCCGAAAAAGGGACTGACAAACAGTTGAACTATTATCATCGTACAGATCCATATAATGATATAGAAGTATACAAAGGGTTATCTTTATTCGACAATATGCTTGACAGCGGTACCTATCGGCCTGTTCCATGGCTATTATTCATTAAACGAACGACACTTCAAGAAACCGGTTGCCGTTTTTATCCGGGTATTGTTCATGACGATGAATTGTTTACCGCGTTGTTGTTTATTCAGTCCGACCGTGTCGGATGTATTAAGCGCAGTTTGGTAATGCACCGTATCGTTAAAGAGTTTATGATTCCGGAAAAGCGATTAATGTACAATATTCGTTGCTATTTCACGGTACTTGATGAACTGTTTGCGTACGCCGGTCGTTTTCCTTATCTCTATCCTCATATCCGAAAGTATGCTTCTATTACTTTAAATAAGGTTTTCCGATCGGTTAAGAATATTTCGTTTACGAATAAAATTCGTGTTACCTGGTTATGTTTTAAGTCCAGATATCTGCGTTATATTAAAGGAACTACTTTACTTCGCCTTTGGTTTAATAAGTAATTTCTATGTATGTAGTTTCATAGTGTAGTATGTTATGATTGTTTTGATATTATTAAAATATAAAATTATTGGTTAGCATGTAAAAGTTTTAGATATATAAGTTATGCCGCTTTCTATGGGAGCATTTCTCGTTTCCAATTAATTTTGTGGTATACAGCAATTTTTTAGTTTGTATGTTTTTATTTAGTTTATATAAGAACTTTGTGTATCTTTGCAACATTGCAAATTATATAGAATATGAGTTTATCTAACAATCACTTAGTTATCATGGCAGGAGGTATTGGTAGCCGATTCTGGCCTATGAGTACTCCGGATTTTCCAAAGCAGTTTATTGATATATTGGGCTGTGGAAGGACACTGTTGCAAATGACTGTTGATCGCTTTGATAAAATTTGTCCACATGAAAACATTTGGATCGTTACTTCTGCAAAATACAAAGAGACTGTGAAAAGTCAGTTACCTTGGATGGAAGAAAACCATATACTCTGTGAGCCATGTCGTAGAAATACAGCTCCATGTATCGCGTATGCCAGTTGGAAAATAAAGAAAGTCAATCCGGAAGCAAATATTGTTGTTTCTCCAAGTGATCATATTGTATTAAATACAATTGAATTTCAGCGTGTAATAACCGGTGCTTTAGATTTTACTGAAAATTCTGATGCTATCGTTACGTTAGGAATGAAGCCGACTCGTCCGGAAACCGGTTACGGATATATAGAAGCTGATTTGACTTATGCGTCTCCGGTTAATAGCGAAGTGTATAGAGTGGATTCATTTAAAGAAAAACCAGATGAAGCTACAGCTCAGCGATATATCTCTAAAGATAATTATTTTTGGAATTCAGGCATCTTTATATGGAATGTACATACGGTTGTAAATGCTATTCGAGTGTATGAGCCTGCCATAGCAAAAGTATTTGAATCCTTGACTCCTTATTATTTTACATCAGAGGAACAAAAAAAAATAAATGAAATGTTTCCAATGTGCGAGAATATATCCATCGATTATGCTGTGATGGAAAAGGCGGATGAAATATTTGTTTATCCTGCCGATTTTGGTTGGAGTGATTTAGGTACATGGGGATCTTTGCACGAAAATACTTCGAGAGACGCGCATAACAATACTTCTATAGGACCGAACATCAAATTATATGAAACACGAAACTGTGTTATTCATGCGACCGAGGAGAAAAAGGTAGTTGTTCAAGGATTAGAAGGGTACATTATTGCCGAGAAAAATGGAGAGTTACTTATTTGCCGATTGACAGAGGAGCAACGTATAAAAGATTTTTCTACTGAATAAAAATAGGAGGCTGCTAAATTTTGGCAGCCTCTTTTCTATTTTCTTCCTTTATATATAAGGTATAATACAATTCCTATTCCTATTGCGATGAAGCAATATCCTATTTGATGGCTGTATTTTGTAACTGTTTCCAACAATTGGTTTTCGGGGACAACAGATTCTAAGTAATAACCGATTCCGGCAAGAATAGAATTCCAAATACCGGCACCGAGAATAGTATAGAGCAAAAACTTTGAAAGTTTCATCTTTGCTAAGCCTGCCGGAATGGAAATAAGTTGTCGAATAGCCGGGATTAATCTGCCAACGAAAGTGGATAAAGCGCCATGTTCATCGAAATAGTTTTCTGCTTTCTGAACTTTTTGTTCGTCAATTAAGCATATATGGCCTAATCGACTATTCGCAAATTTGTAAATGATAGGACGTCCTAAGAAATATGCAAGGGAATAGTTGATTAATGCACCAATAGCAGCTCCCAAAGTACCCGATATTATGATTAGAAAAGTATTTAATTCTCCGCCGGTAGCTGCTTTATAGGCAGCAGGAGGTATAACAACCTCGGAAGGAAAAGGGATGAACGAACTCTCAATTGCCATTAGTAATGTGATGGTCCAATAATTGAGATGCTCCATACACCATTGTATAAAAGCTACAGATTCCATAAATTATTCATATCTTCAAATGTTGATAAATCAATTTTACCTAATGCCACATCCCGCTTAATACTTGAAACAGATTCCGAAAAGTTAGGATCACCAATAGGATCATTGTCCGTTCCCAGTTGATCATAAAGTTGAGGCTCTGCATTTTTTAGTAGAGCGAGATAATGCGTACAATTCAAAAAATTTTTTATCCGGTAGTTGCAATATGCAAGGAATAGGTAACAATGCTGATTCTTATCAGCATATTTCTTTTCTATTTTTTCAAAAATCTTTATGGCATCCTTGTACATACCAGTGTCAAAGAATGAAGTAGCTATCATCATCCATATAGAGAATTCTTCTTCTTTATTGCCTTTATGAATGGTGTGTATAGCTTTTATAAACGATTCCCTACCTTGCTCTTTTTCTTTTCTAAGAATTTGCAGGCAACCTTTTGTAACATAAAAAGCCGGATTGTCTTTGTTCAGTTTTATAGCTTTTTCAATGAAATCCAAACCTTTTTTAAAGCGGTGGGCATATCCAAAAAGGTTAGCCAAATCATGATATGCCAGCGAACGGATGTAATCACTGGCATCTCGGCTATCGACAATCTTGAAGCTGTATTCTATCGTTTTGTCTTTTCGCCCCATATTTGAATAGACCTTGGCAAGGTAATACCATACTTTTGGTTTATTGGAGTCTATTTTCTCTAATCGGAGATAGTATTCTTCTGCTTTCTGATAATCATTTTTCTCAAAGCTACATCCACCTTTTAGTTCTAAAACAGAAGGTTCTTTATCATTGATGGCCAGAGCGTAATCTAAGGCTTCATCGGCTTCGGCGAATCTGCTTTCTTTGACATAGCAATTGGCTAATTCTATCCAGTAATTAATGGTATATGGATGTTTATCTATCAGCTTTTTTAATAAGGGAATGGCTTGATCATAATCATCGAATGTTAAATAGTAATTACTTAGTACTTCTGTCAAACGTTCGTTTTTAGTATAGTCGTAACCTTTTTCACGGATAAAGCTCAACCATTTGGAGGCTAAGTCTTCTATCCCAAAGTCTATATAGTTAGCCAGAATTTCGGTTAATGTATCAACAGAGTAATTATCTTCTTTTGCTATTTCCTCAAAGATTCGATCTCCTTCTTCCAATCGATTTTCTACTATCAAGAGTAAAGCTTTCAGGTTTTTCACATCCCGATTATCCTTATCTTCAATAAGATCGTATATTTGATATGCTTTCTCTAAATCGCCGTTTTGGATGGTGTTATAAGTTTTATAGACAAGTATATCAGTGTCATTTGGATGAATACTTAATCCCATATCATACGCTTGTTGGGCTTCTTCATCTCTGTTATTCTCTATATAATACTGTGCAATGTCGATAAATTTATCAGCATCTAAATAGACTGATGATTTGTTTCTTACACTTTCTTCATAAGTGTTTAAGATTTCTTTAAATTCTTTATTTTCAAATTGTGACGAAGTATCGTAATTCATTTGCTATTTATTAATTTTATTCCAGGTATCTTTCAAAGAAACGGTTCTGTTGAAGATTAAATGATCCGGAGTAGAATCTTTATCAACATTAAAATATCCAATGCGCTGGAATTGTAGATAATCCAAAGGCTTAGCATTCTTAAGGAAAGTCTCTACATAGCAATTGGAGAGTGTATGTAAAGAGTCCGGATTAATCATTTGTTTCATTGCTTCCAAAGAATCACAGCCTTGTTTTTCTTTGATAACTTCCATTTCATCACGTGGATTTTCTACATTCCATAAGCGGTCGTACAGCCGAACTTCTGCACGCAGACAATGGTTGCAACTTACCCAATGAAGTGTCCCTTTTACTCGGCGATTACTCCCCGGCATACCCGATTTTGAATCCGGATCGTATTCGGCATATACTTCAATAATGCGGCCTTGCTCATCTTTTTTACAGCCTGTACATTTAACAATGTATGCATTTTTTAATCGAACTTCCTGTCCGGGAGTCATACGAAAATATTTTTTGGGAGCAACTTCCATAAAGTCGTCTTGCTCAATCCATATTTCGCGAGCAAAGGCAATAGTATGTGAACCGGCATGAGGATCTTCCGGATTATTGACAGCTTCCATTTCTTCAACTTGTCCTTCAGGGTAATTAGTAATGACAAGTTTTATAGGATGTAATACGGCAGATACTCTGGTAGCACGAGTATTGAGGTCATCGCGAACAACACTCTCCAAAAGGGCAAAGTCGTTTAGGGCATCATAGGTGGTATAACCAATTTTATCAATAAATTTCCGGATGGATTCCGGAGAATATCCACGACGACGGAATGCGCAAATGGTCGGCATTCGGGGATCGTCCCAGCCATTAACTAAATGTTCTTTGACTAAAATGAGCAAATTACGCTTACTCATCAAGGTGTAATTCAGGTTCAATTTATTGAATTCATACTGATGCGGACGATTGTCATCCAAATCTTTTTCATTTTTTACCCAGTCGACAAATAAATTATAGAGCGGACGGTGAGGAACGAATTCTAAAGTGCAAAGCGAATGTGTTACCCCTTCAAAATAGTCGCTCTGTCCATGTGCAAAATCGTACATAGGATAAGCTTTCCATTTGTCGCCGGTTCGATGATGAGGAGTTTTGATGACTCTATATATAATAGGGTCGCGGAACTGCATATCCGGACTTTTCATATCAATCTTGGCACGGAGAACCATCTTTCCTTCTTCTATTTCACCGGCATTCATCATTTGGAAAAGTTTCAGACTCTCTTCAATAGGACGGTCTCGATAAGGACTGTTTGTACCCGGTTGGGTAGGTGTTCCTTTTTGCTTTGCAATCTGTTCGGATGTCTGCTCATCAATGTATGCTTTGCCCTGTTTTATTAAACGGATAGCAAAATCCCATAACTCCTGAAAATAATCAGAAGCGTAATATTCGTGTTCCCACTTAAATCCTAACCATTCTATATCTTCTTTAATTGCGTCGACATATTCCATGTCTTCTTTCGTTGGATTGGTATCATCGAAGCGGAGATTGCATACACCGTCATATTTTTTTGCTATACCGAAATCCAGACAAATAGCTTTAGCATGACCGATGTGGAGATAACCGTTAGGTTCCGGTGGAAAACGAGTTTGAACTCTTCCTCCGTTTTTCCCTTCTGTTATATCTTTTTCAACTGCTTGTTCTATAAAATTCAGATTTTTCTTTTCGGTATTTTCTGTAGTGTTCATATCTTCTATGATTTATCGTTTTCTGTTAGTTTGCAAAATTACGGATAAATTTTGGTTTATACCTTATATAATTAAAATTTTAAATAGATACTGATAAGTTGGTAAACTCATCCGCATGAATCGTTCAACTCATTCGTATCACTTTACTCGTTTGTCTGTGTCTGTTTAGTATTTTATCTTTTTAATGTTTGGCTGTTGATTGGTTAATGGAGATTCTATATTGAACAATCAAAATTTATTTATTGAAAAGATTTATCTTTTTTTGAATAAATTTATGTGAATTCGAAAAAATTCTGTTTTTCTTTGCCCAATTCAAACTTTATATTTATTTTTACCACCGAAATCATCAACGTGGTGATTTACATCCTATTATATAAATGTGTAAAGTGCGAAACTATTTTAATCATAACGTGAATTTTAAGACAAATTATTTGGCCGTTCCAAATAATTTGCTAACACACACACACACACACACACACACACACACATTCTAACCGCCCATACTTAGGCACATTTTTCCGTCTTTTTATACGCGCGCGTAAGCGTGCCACAAACATAGCAGGCAAAGGCATTCCAAAAGGATGTCCTTTGCCTTTTTTTATGTGTTTTCTTCACGACACAATACCGCGAAATAAGAGCATTTTTATTGTGTTAAAACAGAACATTCAGGAAATAAAATAATAACATTAAACAAGCAAAAAAGAAATGAAACAATGAAAACAACAAAGATTTTGTTATTTTCGAGTATGCTAACCTCATTGATCATGCTAATCTCATGTACCAGCGACGACCCCGCTGATGGTCGCCAGAGCGGTGATGATAAGGGTGTTGCCGTAATCTTCCACGTGAGCAACGCGCAGCGCGAAGCTCAAGACAACGCCGCCTTTGGTGAGGGACTTGCCGTGCAGTCCCTCACGCTCGAAGACCTCACCTCGCAGAAACTCTCTGTAGCGGGAGCCAACGATGCCTGCCTCATCGAAACCACTGTGGCAGGCATCCATCCCGTGCGGATAAACGATAAGGCACAGACCCGAGCCACCACGCTCGACCATTTCAGCTCCATCGGTTACCGTGGCACGGCGACGGGCAATCTCGGCACAACGGTGTGGTTCTACAATGAGGACACTACCCCCGACGGTATCCTTGTCAATCCCATACTGTGGTCGTGGGAAAAGCCCTATGGTAAGTTCTTTGCTGTTGCGCCACGGATTACAGGCTCCGACAACAAGCTCAAACTTTCGCCTGCCGACCATTCGGGCACGCCATACGTGGATTTCGAGGTGGAGCCTGACGTGAAGAACCAGAAAGACCTGATGACCGCCTGCTCGGGCGAGGTACACTATGCCGAGCAGGGAACCGCTCCCGAAACCAACCTTTGCTTTCATTATGCCCTCACCGCCGTGCGCTTCAAGGTGGGACAGAACCTCTCGTGGAACAAAACCATCAGCAAGGTGGAAATCATCAATGCCAAAAGCAAGGGACGTTACACGCTGCCCACCGACGCTGTCGGCACGGGTACATGGAGCGAACTGAGCGATCCGCAGACCTTTACGTTGGATGGTATCAGCGTGAGTACTTCGGAGGCGGTGAATAACATCATCATGGGCAAGGATAACGACAATTATGTCTTCTACATGATACCGCAGTCGCTCGATGGCGTGAGCGTGAAGATTCACTTCGCCGACGGCAGCACGCCCATCACCGCCAACCTCTCCGGTACATGGAAGCCCGGTACCACCAAAACTTACGCCCTTTCGCAGGACACCTCCGACTGGGATTATCAGCTCCACGTAACCAGCCCCGCCGTCGTGGATTACGTACCCCAGCCGGTTAACTACACCGTACAAAGCTACCGTGAGGATCCCACTACCCACACGCAGCAGCCTGTGCCATGGAAAGTGGTGAGCTATCAGGTGAGCACCGACGGCGGTACGACCTTCGGCACGGAATCCACCACCAAGCCGGCATGGCTCACCGCCTTGAGCATAGAAAAAAGTGTCGGCGGAACGTATGGCGAAGAAGGTACTGCCACCCTCGAGACAAATATCGTTGACCTCCTTGCCGCTTACAACAAGGTATTGCAAGACGCACCAACCAAGGGTACTCCCGGCAGCTACTACAATCTGTCTAACGCCACGGGTGGTGACGAAGTGCAGAACACCGCCAACAGCTACCTCATCTCCGCTCCGGGCTACTATCGTATTCCGTTAGTTTACGGCAACGCCATCAAGGATGGCAGCGGTAATCCGAGTGCTTATAAAACATCGAACAGCTGTGAGTATATTCTACAAAACTTCAAAGATCACAATGGCGTCAATATCGATAGCCCGTGGATTACGCAGACTAACGGTGGATCGAACATTCCCGACGGAGCCAAAATCGTTTGGACTGACCAGAGCGGTATCGTCGAAGCATCGAGCCTTTCCCTTTCCTCCGACCGGAAGTTTGTGCAGTTCCATGTTCCCGCCGACAAAATCAAGAACGGCAACGCCGTCATCGCCGTAACCAAGGGTGATGTGGTGGTATGGTCGTGGCATCTGTGGTTCGACCACGATGATGTACTGAATACCATCCCCTGTACCAACTATCAGAACAAGGTTTACAAGTTTACCAAGCAGACACTCGGTTTCGCCTATCGCAAATGGGATGGATCAACCTCCGATAAGCCCCGTGTGGTCCGTTTGAAGGTGGAACAGACCATCGCCAACGGCGGCACGAAGCAGATAGCTTATATCGACATCAAACAAAATACAGGCAGCGTCAAGCTAATCTCTTCAACGCTCTACCAATGGGGGCGCAAAGATGCCATGCCGGGTACAGATAACATTGCAGACGGTACATTCACTCCGAACGGTGGTGACAATATGTCCATTCAAAACGGTATCCGGCATCCCGAGACTTTCTACACTTGGGGTAGCACTTGGTCTGCTGCGCTTCCTACGGGGTACACTTACGAGAACCTCTGGTCGATGGATAACACTACTACCGGCTATAATGAAAATACCATGGTCAAGACCATCTACGATCCATGTCCAGCCGGTTTTCACCTGCCCACCTCGAACGCCTTCACCGGTTTCACAACGGATGGACAGAACGACGGACCTATGAATGTCAACGGTGCTTGGGACGATGGTTGGCACTTCAACAATAAGATCACTTCTCCTGATGCCACCATATATTTCCCCCTTTCGGGTTATCGCTACTACCACACAGGATCGCTGGTTGGCGGGGTGGGCGGTGGTTTCTACTGGTCGGCCGTACCGGCCGGCAGGTACTATGGTTGCTGCATGTACTTCCACTCGGACATCGTGAACCCGAAATACACCTTTCGCCGTTCGATCGGGTTTGCCGTCCGCCCCGTGAAGGAAGAATAGGAAGCATCGTTGATTCCGCTCGACAGTGCTTTTATGAGAGAAAATGCGTTATCGGGATTCCCGAAACCTCTTTTATGAGAGAAAATGCGTTGTCGGGACTTCCGATGGTGTTCTTACGAAGAAAAAAGCACTATCGGGATTCCCGAAACCTCTTTTACGAGAAAAAATGCACTGTCGGAACTTCCCGACGGTGCTTTTACGAAGAAATAACTGCTGTCGGGCTTCCCGCAAGCACTTTTACGGAAAAAAAGCGTTGTCGGGAACTCCGACAGCAGTCCGCCCCGTGAAAAAATAGCTCTTGTCAGCCGTGCAAACCGTTCAAACGGATGGAAAGTGCGGTTTGTCACGTTGACAAAGTTTCCAAACGAGTCAAAAATAAGCTTTGTCAAATGACATAACACTCAAACGAGTGAAAAGTAGGCTTTGCAGACGTTGCAAAGCCTACTTTTGAGTTTATCGGACACTTTGCAGACGTTGCAAAGCATATTTTCAACAATACTAATCCTTTAAACATTAAAAACTATGGCTGTAAAAATTGAACCATTCTGTTGTACCGCATCAACAACGGCGCGCACTACAATTTTAATGGAACGTACATCCTCTTTTTGGGTTTTTATGTCGAACACACGTTAATATTATTTATATTTGTCTTCAGAAACAAGGAGAGCGACTTTTAGAAAAGTATATAAAAGTATATAAAAGTATTGTAGATAAAACATAAAGATTATGTCTTACAACATGCTTTTTTATTTTGTTATTATTTAAAAAGGGTTCATCTTTGTGATGTTATCCTAAGAACAATCTTTTTACCTTAAAAACTAATACCTGTTGAAACTCAGAGAGAGGTCTTTTTTTACAGAGATCTCTCTCTTGATTTTTATATCTTGATATGATTAATTAAGAATATAATAGGCTCTAAAAAAGAAGATTTGTCATTTTATTAGGTTTATTAGCTATTTATTTCAATCCATCGTTGTAAATTTGCATTCTGAATAAGTTAGTTTGCTGATAATTAATGGGGAATTTTGTTATTAAATTCAATATATTATTTGTTTTATTCCTAACGTGTTTTACATTTTCGTTAAAGGCACAAAATATTCATGGCGTTGTTCGTGATTCTACAACCAATGAAACTTTGGCATACATTGCTGTATTTTATGAAGGTAAGGGTGTAGGGAGTATTACTGATATTGACGGCCGATATACGGTAGAAACAAGGAAAGGATGGAATCAACTAACCTTTTCCGCGGTGGGTTATATTACAAAGACAGTAAATATAATTCCGGGTGTGACTAAAAATATGGATATTCTTCTTGTCCCAAATGATATAATGCTTGAAGAAGTTGTCATAAAACCTAAGCGTGAAAGGTATAAACGTAAAAACAACCCTGCGGTTGAGATGATGAAGAAGGTTATTGCCGGTAAGAAAGTAAACATATTGTCTAATAATGATTATTATCAATATAATAAGTATCAAAAAATTACCTTGTCTTTAAATGATGTTACCCCTAAGATGTTAGAGACGGGTGTGATGAAGAAAATGCCTTTTCTAAAGGATCAGGTTGAACTTTGTAATGAGACGGGAAAGTTTATCTTGCCTCTTTCTGTTGACGAAACGGTATCTCAGAAAATTTACCGGAAAGATCCGAAATCGGAGAAGACATTAATTAAGGGAATCTCCTCAAATGGCATAAACGACTTGTTTGCAACGGGTGATATGCTTAATACTGCGTTGAAAGATGTGTTTACCGATGTAGATATTTATCAGGATGATATACGTTTGTTACAGTATCCGTTTATTAGTCCGATTTCAAGTAAAAATGCCATATCGTTCTATAAGTATTATATTATGGATACGATAAAAGTGGATAGTGTAAAGTGCTTTCATTTAACGTTTGTTCCTAATAACTCTCAAGATTTTGGCTTTAGCGGTCACTTATATGTATTGGCAGATTCCTCTTATTCTGTTAAACGATGTTTGATGAATTTTCCGAAGAAGTCGGGAGTTAATTTTGTTAATTCCATGAATATTATTCAGGAGTTCGATTCTCTTCCTAATGGTGATCGTGTTCTTATTAAGGATGATATGATTGTAGAATTGAGTCTTATTAAGTCTTCTCAAAGTTTTCAAGTCCGAAGAATGACGCGATACGATGACTTTGCTTTCGATCCTTTGCCTAACAAACTGTTTAAATTAAAAGGAGATGTGATTAAAGAGGCAGACGCGATGATGCGGAGTGATGAATTCTGGAACAGATACCGTCAGGTTCAACTTTCAGAGTCGGAAAGTCAGATGGATTTGCTTGTTAAGCGACTGGAACAAATTCCAAGCTTTAAGTACGTTATTTTTGGTTTAAAGGCTTTAATAGAGAATTTTGTTGAGACAGGATCTAAAGAACATCCCAGTAAGGTGGATATCGGTCCGGTGAATACGATGATATCACAAAATTTTGTGGATGGACTTCGGCTTCGTTTCAGTGCGCAGTCTACAGCCAATTTGAATCCTCATTTGTTCTTTAAGGGCTATTATGCATACGGTTTTAAAGATAAACGTTCAAAATATATGGGAGAAATAGAATATTCTTTTAATAAGTGCGAATACCTACCCAGAGAATTTCCAAAACATTCTATTGCATTGAACTACCAATATGATGTAATGGCTCCTACAGATAAATTCCTTAAGACAGATAAAGATAATGTGTTTACGTCTTTCAGAACAACAAAGGTTGATCAGATGAATTATGTGCGTAAACTCTCTTTAAAATATGAATATGAGACTTATTTTGGACTGAAAACTCAGCTGGAAATTAAACATAGTAGTGACGAGCCTACAGGTTCTTTGGTTTATATTAAAAACGATGGATTGGGAACAATCGTTCCGAAGATGCATACTTCTGAAGTTTCTGTTATGTTTCGTTATGCTCAAGGTGAGACTTATGTTAATACCAAACAACGTCGGTTGCCTATATCGTTTGATGCTCCGGTATTTACACTTTCTCATACGATGGGGTTAAAGGGAGTGGGAGGAGATTATAAATATAATATGTCGGAGATTGGAATTTATAAACGTTTTTGGTTTTCATCATGGGGGAAGATTGATGCATTTGTTAAAGGAGGCGCAGAGTGGAATAAAGTTCCGTTCCCATTGCTGATTATGCCGGCAGCCAATACTTCTTATATTCTTCAGCGAGAAACATTTAATTTGATAAATAATTTGGAATTCCTGAACGATCGTTATGCGTCATTGGATATATCGTGGGATATGAATGGAAAGATTTTTAATCGTATTCCCTTGCTGAAGAAATTAAAATGGCGTGAAATTATAGGCTTTAAAATGCTTTATGGAACATTGACGGATAAAAATAATCCAAATAAGAGTCAGGATCCTGATTTGTTTCTTTTCCCAACACGAGATGGAAAAACAACCAGTTTTGTAATGGATCCACATAAGCCATATATGGAGTTCTCTGTTGGTATTCACAATATCTTTAAATTAGTACATGTTGAATATGTTCGTCGCTTGAATTATTTGGATAATCCGGATATTAATAAGTGGGGTTTCCGTTTTATGGTGATGATGTCGTTTTAAGAGGAGGTATGAGATGGCAGAACCTTTAGCAGAGCGAATGCGTCCAAAGACGCTTGATGATTATATCGGACAAAAACATTTGGTCGGTCAGGGAGCTGTTTTGCGTAAAATGATTGATAGTGGACATATCTCTTCTTTTATTTTATGGGGACCTCCCGGAGTAGGAAAGACAACGTTGGCAAAGATTATTGCTAACAAATTGGAAACTCCTTTTTATACTTTAAGCGCTGTTACTTCCGGCGTTAAAGATGTACGAGAGGTGATTGATAAAGCTAAAAAGAATCAGTTTTTCTCCCAAACCAGTCCTATCCTTTTTATTGATGAGATTCATCGTTTTAGTAAGTCGCAGCAAGATTCTTTATTGAGTGCTGTTGAAACCGGGACTATTACTTTGATTGGCGCAACAACGGAGAATCCTTCTTTTGAAGTTATTCAACCTTTGCTTTCGCGTTGTCAGGTTTATGTGCTTAAGTCTTTGGAAAAAGAAGATTTGTTGGAGCTTTTGAATAATGCGATAACTAAGGATTTTATTTTGCGGGCAAAGCATATAGATTTGAAGGAAACGACGGCAATATTAAGATATTCTGGTGGGGATGCCCGGAAACTCTTAAATATTCTGGAGTTAATAGTGGAAGCAGAGGGCGATGCTGATACGATAGAGATTACTGATAAGAAAGTTTCAGAACGTCTTCAACAAAATCCTTTAGCTTATGATAAGGACGGGGAGATGCATTATGATATTATTTCCGCGTTCATTAAATCTATTCGTGGCAGTGATCCTGACGCTGCTTTATATTGGCTGGCAAGAATGATTGACGGGGGTGAGGATCCTGCTTTTATTGCACGTCGTTTGGTTATTTCGGCATCAGAAGATATTGGTTTGGCAAATCCGAATGCCCTTCTGTTAGCGAATGCAGCTTTTGACGCAGTGATGAAGATAGGTTGGCCGGAAGGAAGAATTCCTCTTGCAGAAGCTACAGTCTATCTGGCATCCAGCCCGAAGAGCAATTCGGCTTATATGGGTATTAATTCAGCTTTACAGACGGTTGAAGAAACAGGAAATCTTCCTGTCCCACTGCATCTGCGTAATGCTCCGACAAAGTTGATGACACAGTTGGGATATGGTAAGGATTATAAATATGCCCATGATTTTGACGGGCATTTTGTTAATCAGCAGTATCTACCGGATGAAGTGAAAGATAAACGGTTCTGGATTGCGCAGGAGAATGGTCAAGAGAATAAACTTAAGGAACAGATGATAAAATGTTGGGGGAATAGATATAATAAATAGGATACATTATTTATAATATGAAAATTGTAGTTTTAGACGGTTATGGATTAAATCCCGGAGATTTATCTTGGGATGAAATGAGCAAATTAGGTGAATTAACGGTTTATGATCGTACGGCACCTTCAGAAATACTGCAGAGATCAAAAGACGCGGAAGTTTTGATTACAAATAAGACTATCATTACTGCTGCTGATATGGAGAAACTGCCAAGGTTGAAATATATTGGTGTCTTGGCTACAGGTTATAATGTTGTTGATATTGACGCTGCCAAGAAACATCATATTATAGTAACCAATATTCCGGCTTACAGTACGGACTCTGTTGCTCAGATGGTGTTTGCTCATATTCTTAATATAACAAACAGAGTGGGACATTATGCTCATGAGAATAGAAATGGGAAATGGGTTAAATGTCCGGATTTTGTTTATTGGAATACAAATTTGGTGGAATTATCGGGAAAGAAGATGGGAATAGTAGGTTTAGGACATACAGGCTCAGCTACAGCAAAGATCGCATTGGCTTTTAATATGGAAGTTTATGCTTATACATCCAAACCTCAGGATAAATTGCCGGAAGGTATAAAAAAGTTGGATATGGATGATTTGTTTAGAACGTGTGATATAATTAGTTTGAATTGTCCGTTGAAACCTGAAACCAAGGAGCTTGTGAATGCTCACCGTCTTTCGTTGATGAAATCTACTGCCATACTGATTAATACGGGGCGTGGACCTTTGGTTAACGAGCAAGATTTGGCTGATGCGTTAAATCATGGAATTATTGCTGCTGCCGGAATAGATGTTTTGTCACAGGAGCCTCCAAAAGACGATAATCCGTTGTTGGCAGCAAGAAATTGTTTTATTACTCCGCATATAGCTTGGGCAACAAACGAAGCCCGCGTTCGTTTAATGGAGATAGCAATAGAGAATTTAAAGAGTTATTTGAACCATCATATTATTAATAATGTAGCAGAATAAAGAACGTGCGTTCAATGAAATTAAATAATACAAGCCGTGTATCCGCCTGAAAAGATGTAGTGATACACGTCTTTTTTTGAAACCAACCATATCAGCTACTGTTTTGATACGCATAAACCGGCAAAGTGATGCGTATCATTTGCTCAACTCATGCGGATGAATCGATCAACTCATCCGCATCAATCGAACAACTCATCCGCATGAGTTGAACAGTTCATACGGTTCACCTTTGTACAATCTCTTGATGACAAATCAAATTCACATAATAGGTTCGCGGGCTCATCGGTTCACTATGGTTTATTGTTCAAAATGGAAACTTCTATATATTAAAGTAAATAGTTGTAACAATAATAAATATAACAGAATAGAAGAAACACCCATGTGTATATTCCTTGAACTTGCATAGAATAAGTTTCTATTAAACAAAGGTGAAACGGTATTACCCACGAAACCATCCTATTTATAGGTATCTTATTTATTTCATGTCTGTTATAGAAGTTGTATAATTTTATATTTTTTAATACTTACGAAAATTTTCTTTTATAATATTATGCTGTATAACATAATATTGTTTATCTTTGCACCGACATGATGAATATTCACAGTTTCGTGAATGTGTAGTAATTTTAATTTAAAGCAAGAAGAAAATGTTAACAGAAAAAGCTGGCGCGTTGGCAGGAACAATCTGGAACGCGCTGAATGGAACAGAAGGTTTAACACTGAAACAACTTAAAAAAGCTACAGGTCTTCGTTCAGAAAAGGATTTGTATCTTGGTATGGGTTGGTTGCTAAGAGAAGGCAAACTTGAAACTTCTGAAGAGGAAGGTGATATTTTTGTCAAATTGGCTTAAGGAATTTTATTGATCTCTAATAAAATGCGTTGGCACATCTAATTGTTGTCAACGCATTTTTTTATATCTTTGCGCTAAACAATTCAATAACAATGGAAAATATTCGCAATTTCTGCATTATAGCTCATATAGATCATGGAAAGTCAACGTTAGCCGATCGGTTATTGGAGTATACCAATACAATAAAGATTACTGAAGGGCAGATGCTTGACAATATGGATTTGGAACGAGAACGGGGCATAACTATTAAAAGTCATGTTATTCAGATGGAATATAATTATAATGGACAGAATTACATTCTTAATTTGATAGATACTCCGGGACATGTCGATTTCTCATACGAAGTTTCTCGTTCCATTGCAGCTTGTGAGGGAGCTTTATTGCTGGTAGATGCAACGCAAGGAGTGCAAGCTCAGACTATTTCTAATCTTTATATGGCCATAGAGCATGATTTGGAAATTATTCCGATCATTAACAAGTGCGATATGGACAATGCTATGCCGGATGAAGTAGAGGATGAAATTGTAGAATTGATAGGGTGTGATAGAAAGGATATTATACGTGCTTCCGGAAAAACCGGTTTAGGTGTTGAGAACATTTTAAATGCAATTGTTGAGCGTATCCTTTGTCCTGTTGGCGATGACAAAGCTCCATTGCAAGCGTTGATATTCGATTCTGTATTTAATTCGTTTCGTGGTATAATAGCGTATTTTAAAATTGAAAATGGAGTTATTCATCAGGGTGATAGGGTGAAATTCTTTAATACAGGAATGGAATATGACGCCGATGAAGTTGGTGTGTTGAAAATGGATTTGATACCACGAAAAGAATTACATACCGGCGAGGTTGGCTATATAATTTCCGGTATAAAAACGGCAACAGAAGTTAGAGTGGGAGATACTATTACTCAAGTAGGATATCCTTGTAAAGAGGCAATTGCAGGTTTTGAGGAAGTAAAGCCAATGGTATTTGCGGGAGTTTACCCTATAGACCCCGAAGATTATGAAAATCTTCGTGCATCTTTGGAGAAGTTGCAATTAAATGATGCTTCTTTAACATTTCAGCCCGAGTCTTCAGTTGCTTTAGGATTTGGTTTCCGCTGTGGATTCTTGGGTTTGCTTCATATGGAGATTATTCAGGAACGTCTGGACAGAGAGTTTAATATGGATGTAATCACCACTGTGCCAAACGTATCTTACAGAATATACGATAAGCAGGGGCTGATGGTGGAAGTTCATAATCCGGCAGGTATGCCTGACCCCACTTTAATAGACCATATAGAGGAGCCTTATATTGAAGCTTCTATCATAACATCTACAAAGTATATTGGCCCGATTATGACGCTCTGTTTGGGTAAACGTGGTGAATTGATTAAGCAAACTTATGTTTCCGGTGATAGAGTTGAGATTCTTTATAATATGCCTTTAGCTGAGATAGTGATTGATTTTTATGATAAATTGAAGAGTATCTCAAAAGGTTATGCTTCTTTCGACTATCATCAGAATGGTTTCCATATATCTAAGTTATGTAAGTTAGATATTCTTTTAAACGGTGAACCTGTTGATGCTCTTTCAACCTTGACTCATGTTGACAATGCGTATGATTTAGGGAGAAAGATGTGTGAGAAGTTAAAAGATTTGATACCACGTCAGCAATTTGATATAGCTATTCAAGCAGCAATAGGTGGGAAAATTATTGCGCGTGAGACGATAAAACAAGTGCGGAAAGATGTTACTGCCAAGTGCTATGGTGGAGATGTCAGTCGTAAACGAAAGTTGTTAGAGAAACAGAAGCGTGGTAAAAAGCGAATGAAGCAAGTGGGTAACGTGCAAGTGCCACAAAAAGCTTTTTTAGCTGTTTTGAAATTGGATTAATGATTTAAAAGTAACGGTTATATATAATATGATTGCCATGAGAACAAAAATATTATTTTTAGTTGTTTCTGTGTTTTTATGCTCATTGACTTCTTGTTCGAAACACTTCATAAGCGATGGGCAAGAGAGAGAATCTGTTCAAAAAGATTTTGAAGATCGTAGAGCTAAGTTGGATGCTAAATTATTTCAGATCTTTGAACAGAAGTTGAATAGAAAAGAAAAAGAAGCCTTGACTTTTCTATATGCCTATATGCCGCTTGGCGACATAGTAGATCATAATGGGGATTACTTTCTTGAGAATATTGATGCTTCTTTTAAAGCAAAAGAAGATATGCCATGGGGAAAGAATATACCGGAACGTGAATTCAGACATTTTGTTTTGCCTATTCGTGTAAATAATGAGAATTTAGATGACTCAAGGAAGATATTTTATGAAGAGCTAAAAGACAGAGTAAAAGAAATGTCTTTATATGATGCTGTTTTGGAGGTTAATCATTGGTGCCATGAGAAAGCAAATTATAGGCCTTCTGATTCTCGAACAAGTTCACCTTTAGCTACGGTGAAAACAGCATACGGACGTTGTGGTGAGGAATCTACTTTCACTGTTGCGGCACTTCGTTCCGTATGTATTCCTGCACGTCAGGTATATACGCCGCGTTGGGCTCATACAGATGATAATCACGCATGGGTTGAAGCATGGGTAGATGGAAAATGGATGTTTCTTGGAGCGTGTGAACCTGAACCGGTCTTGAACTTGGCTTGGTTCAATGAACCGGCATCTCGTGGAATGCTGATGCATACTAAAGTTTTTGGTCGTTACAATGGACCGGAAGAAGTAATGAAGGTAACTCCGAGATATACGGAGATAAATGTGATAGACAATTATGCACCAACGGCAAAAGTGGAAGTGAATGTTCTTGATAAAAGCGGGAAACCTGTCTCCGGTGCTACTGTCGAGTATAAGCTTTATAATTATGCCGAGTTTTATTCCGTTGCTACAAAGATGACCGATGAGGAAGGAAAATCGTATTTGACATCGGGATTGGGAGATATGCTTGTTTGGGCATCAAAAGATGGGAAATTTGGATATAAAAAGATCTCTTTTGGAAAAGAAGAGTCCACCTCCATTACATTGGATAAGCAAGTTGGAGAAGTGGGGGCGATTTCCTTTGACTTCGATATGAATCCTCCTATTCAAAACACACGTATGCCCGAAGTAACAGAAGCCCAACGTTTGGAGAATGATAAACGTTTTGCTTATGAAGACTCTATACGTAATGCTTATATAGCAACATTTGTGAATGAAGAATCAGCACGTGAATTTGCTAAGAAAAACGGACTTGATGAAGATGAAGTAGCTCGAATATTGATTGCTTCAAGAGGAAATTATGAAACTTTGATGACTTTTATGCAGAAGCTTCATTCTGAGAAATCGAAGAAAGGAGGAATAGATTTGCTTAAGCAATTGTCACAAAAAGATTTACGTGATGTAAAACTCGATGTACTTGTTGATCACATGCAGTCGCATTATAGAATTCATAATGCAGATTATTTTAAACGATTTGTTCGTAATCCACGTATTAGCAATGAATTGCTTACTCCATACCAAACTTTCTTTGATAAGCAAATATCGGAAAGTGACCAGAAAAACTATTTAGCCGATCCTTTTAAATTGGTTGAGTGGGTGAAGGAAAATATAAAGGTCGATGTTGATTGTAATTTGGGCGGAGCTCCCATCTCTCCGGTTGGAGTGTGGAAATCACGAGTTGCGGATAAACACAGTCGTGATATCTTTTTTGTGGCGTTAGCACGTTCAATGGGCATACCGGCACGTATTGATCAGGTGACCGGAAAGGTGCAATTCATAGCCGAGGATAAGGCAATAGATGTTAGCTTTGAACAAAATGATCCGATCCAATCGGAAACAGGGATGGTGGTAGCGGATTATAAACCTATATCGTATTTAAATAATCCGAAATATTATCATCATTTTACCATCTCAAAACTGACGGATAAAGGCTCTTTACAATTGCTTAACTATGACGAAGGAGATGTTGATATGGGCGAAGGGGCAACTTTCGATAACTTGTTGAAGCATGGTACATCACTTGACCCCGGAGAATATCTGATTGTTAGCGGAACACGTTTGGCTAATGGAACCGTTCTCTCTCATTCATCGTTTTTTACGGTTAAACCGAAAGAGCAGACTCGTACAGAGTTGGTTATCCGTGAGGCTAAAGATGATGTAAAAGTAATAGGTAGTTTTAATTCTGAATCCATCTATAAAACATTAGACGGAGAAAAGAAATCTATACTTTCTACTACCGGTCGTGGATACTTTGTCATTGGAATATTAGGAGTAGGGCAAGAACCGACGAATCATGCTTTACGTGATATTGCCGCTTTATCAACGGATTTTGAAAAGTGGGGAAAGAAATTAGTTCTTCTATTCCCGAGCAAGGAGCAAGCTAATAAGTTTAAGGCGTCTGATTTTGGAAATCTGCCTTCTACCATAGATTATGGTATAGACATAGATGGAACTATCCAAAAACAAATTTTGGATGAAATGAAGTTAATAACAAGCCATTCGCTTCCTATATTTATTATAGCTGATACCTTTAACAGGGTTGTCTTTGTTTCGCAAGGTTACACTATCGGGTTAGGAGAGCAACTGATGAGTGTTATCCATAAGTTGTAACCTTAACATTTAAGGGCATGGATAGTAGATAGAACTACTTCTTTGCCGGTTACATCTTGCATATATTCGTCAATATGCACAGTACCTCCCATAGAGACATGAGGATTACGGAATTTCATTTCACTCTCCATTTGAATGCGACCGGAGAAATGGAATTCCGTAGCCCCTGTTTCCAAAGCTATCTTTTTGATATTGTTAGAATGGATGCCGCATCCCGGCATGATGATTATTCTGTCTGCTGACAATTGCACTAATTCTTTTAATACAGGAATCCCCGATTCCGCATTCATGCTTTGTCCGGAGGTGAGGATTCGAGTACATCCTATGGAGATGATATCCTCCAATGCTTTTTTATAATCTTTGCACATGTCAAAAGCACGATGAAAAGTAACATTCAGTCCTTCGGCTTCTTTCATTAAAACTTCCATTGCTTTCATGTCCACATTACCTTGTTTATCCAAACAACCGAATACGACACCATCCACACCAATCTGTTTAGCTAATTGAATGTCATGTTGCATAATAGATAATTCTAAGTTTGAATAGAGAAAATCACCTCCACGTGGTCGAATAATAACGTGTAATTTAGTCTTATTCAAAAGAGAGCGGGCTGTCACTATTTCTCCGTATGATGGAGTTGTACCTCCTTCGGGCATTCCTGCGCAAAGTTCCACACGATTGGCTCCTGCCTCTTGTGCGTTTATACAACTTAAGGCAGAATTAGCGCAGATTTCTATTTGATATGTTTTTTTCATACATGCTATATTAATGTGAATTGAAAAAATATAAATATCCGATTAAAACTATCAACAGACAAGTGCAATATTACGAATAATATTTGAAGAATACATCTTTTAAGTGAAATATACATACGAGTTTCTTCTTGTTATTCTATAAATCAATTTCTTATATTAAATAAGCAAAATAGGTTGTTTAAAAAATTAGCCTTGATGAACCTATGAATCTGCGAACCTATCATGTGAATTTAATTGGTCATTAAGAGGTTGTGAAAAGGCGAACCGCATGAACTGTTTAACTCATGCGTATGAGTTGAGAGATTGATCAGCATGAGTTGAATGATTTATGCGTATCGGAACAGTAGCCGATAAGGTTGGGTTCAGAAAAGCCGTGTATCATTGCATCTTTTCAGACAGATACACGGCTCGCATGATTTATATTCGCTGAACGGACGTTATATGGAGACAAAGAATATGCTGTCGACTCTTAGGCTATACATTAAATTTCTGTCTTGAAATTACGGTGAAATTAATATTAAAATAATTCTTATATAGTTTCATTTATTAGGATTTATGTATTAATTTTGCGCAAGTTTGTAAAGTGGAGTTTGCAAAATGGAAGATATTATTAAGCATAGTGGCATCATTGAATCAGTCAACGGGACTCATATTCGAGTTAAGATTGTTCAGGCTTCGGCTTGTGCAGCCTGTAAAGCTGTTAATCTTTGCAAAGCGGCTGAGAGTAAAGAGAAACTTATTGATGTGTATGATGAAAATGCGAATGAATTTTTCCCGGGAGAGCAAGTGTCTTTATATGGGACTACAAGAATGGGAATGCAGGCTGTACTGTTAGGCTTCGGTCTGCCTTTTTTAGTTATGATGATAGTTCTATTTATAATGATATCTGTTACAGAGAATGAAGGAATTTCCGCTCTTATTGCATTGCTGTCTTTAATACCTTATTATATAGCCTTATCTTTTTTTAAGAAAAAATTGAGTAAACGATTCTTTTTTACGTTGAAACCAATAAATAATTAATAAATAACTAACTAAAACTTATGAATGTAATTCTTATTGCAGTGATTTCGTTAGGAGCTATAGGACTGATTTCTGCTATCATTCTGTATGTTGCTTCCAAGAAATTTGCTGTGTATGAAGATCCAAAGATTAGTCAAGTATCAGCTGTACTTCCTCAGGCTAATTGTGGCGGTTGTGGTTATCCGGGATGTTCAGGCTTTGCTAAAGCCTGTGTGCAAGCTGCCGAATCAGGTTCTTTGGAAGGCAAGCTTTGTACGGTTGGCGGAGCTCCTGTGATGGAAAAAGTTGCTTCTATCCTTGGTTTGCAAGCTGAAGTCGTAGAACCACGAATTGCTGTTGTTCGTTGTAATGGAAGTTGTGAGAATCGCCCTCGTATTGCAAAATATGACGGTGTTCGTTCGTGTGCCATTGCCCATGCAACGTCAGGAGGTGAGACTGCTTGTACGTATGGTTGTCTTGGGTGTGGCGACTGTGTGGCTGCTTGTAAGTTTGATGCCATCCACATGAATCCGGAGACAGGTTTGCCTGAAGTTTCTGAGGATAAATGTGTGGCTTGTGGAGCATGTGCCAAAGCTTGTCCGCGAAATATCATTGAAATCAGAAAGAAGGGACCAAAGGGACGCCGTATGATTGTGGAATGTGTTAACCATGATAAGGGCGCTGTAACAAACAAAGCATGCGCAGTAGGATGTATCGCTTGTGGCAAATGTGAAAAAGTTTGCAACTTTGGGGCTATCGTTATAGAGAATAATGTTTCTTATATTGATGCCGAGAAGTGTAAGATGTGCAGAAAGTGTGAAGAAGTTTGTCCCAAGCATACGATTCATGCGGTTAACTTCCCGCCTCGTAAGCCGAAACCAGCAGTTGAACCTGAAGCGACAAAGGTTGCCGCTAATACAGAACGGCCTGCTTCTGTTGTATCGAAAGCCGTAGCTACTCAATCTGTTGAGGAAAAGACGATTGCTGAACCGATAAAGAAGCCTGTAGAGGCTAAATCGGAATCAGTAACAGAGGCTTAATAATAAAATAAATAACTAACAACTAAAGATATTCAAAGTGAGGACATTTAAAATTGGTGGAGTTCATCCAGCAGCAAATAAATTGTCGGCAGACAAAGCAATTGTTGAGCTTGCCCTTCCTAAACAAGTCATCATTCCTTTGTCACAGCATATCGGTGCTCCTGCAAAAGCTATTGTTGATAGAGGGGCAAAGGTGAAAGTTGGCACAAAGATTGCTGAAGCAGGTGGCTTTGTATCGGCTGATATCTTCTCTTCTGTCTCCGGAACAGTGAAGAAAATTGACGCTGTTCCTGATGCCAGCGGTTATCCTAAACCGGCCATTTTTATTGACGTGGAAGGTGATGAATGGGAAGAGTCAATTGATAGAACGGCAACCCTTGTGAAAGAGTGCAACCTTGCACCGGAAGAGATTGTTAATAAGATTAAAGCAGCAGGCATAGTTGGTATGGGTGGTGCTACTTTTCCAACACATGTAAAGTTAATGCCTCCTCCGGGATTAAAACCGGAGTGCGTTATTATTAATGGAGTTGAGTGTGAACCTTATCTGACAGCTGACCATCGTCTTATGTTAGAGAAGCCTGATGAGATTCTGGTCGGTCTGGCTATTTTGATGAAGGCTGCTAAAGTAAATAAAGGATATATTGCTATTGAAGCAAATAAGCCCGACGCTATCGAGTTGTTGACAGATAAGTCGAAAGAATATGCAGGCATAGAGATTATTCCTTTGCAGGTTAAGTATCCGCAAGGTGGTGAAAAGCAGTTAATTGACGCGGTCATCAATCGTCAGGTTCCTGCTCCTCCTGCATTACCTGTTAGTGTAGGTGCTATTATTCAGAATGTAGGAACTGCATTTGCTGTGTATGAAGCTGTACAGAAGAACAAACCTTTGTTTGAACGAGTGGTGACTGTTACCGGCAAGTCGGTAGCTAATCCGTCCAACTTCCTTACTCGTATAGGTACACCAATGAATCTGTTGATTGAAGCGGCCGGTGGTGTACCTGAAGATACCGGTAAGGTAATCAGCGGTGGTCCGATGATGGGCAAAGCTGTGGTTACTGTCAATGTACCTGTTACCAAAGGAAGTTCAGGTATTTTGCTGATGCCTGAGAAAGAATCTAAACGCAAAGAGGAGCAACCCTGTATCCGTTGCGCGAAATGTGTTTCTGTTTGTCCTATGGGACTTGAACCATATTTGTTGGCGACTTTGTCGGCCAATAAAGATTGGGAGAGAGTTGAAAAAGAATGTGTAATGTATTGTATCGAATGCGGTTCATGTCAGTATACATGTCCGTCTCACCGTTATCTATTGGATTATATCCGTTTGGGTAAGACTACTGTTGGTGGTATCATTCGTGCCCGTAATGCTAAAAAGTAAATGAGATATGGCAAATAAATTAACTTTATCTTTATCGCCTCATGTCCATAGCGGTGATTCCATACAGAAAAATATGTATGGTGTACTCATCGCTCTGATTCCGGCTTTTCTGGTATCACTTTTTGTTTTTGGTTTGAGCGCGTTGATAGTTATGTTAACTTCGGTAGCAGCCTGTGTGTTCTTTGAGTGGGCTATAACGAAGTACATTTTAAAAAGAGAACATACAACAATTACCGATGGATCTGCTATTTTAACAGGCGTTCTGTTAGCATTCAACTTACCATCGAATCTTCCGATTTGGATTATCATCATCGGAGCTTTGGTTGCTATTGGCATTGGTAAGATGACTTTTGGCGGTTTGGGATGTAACCCTTTAAACCCGGCATTGGTTGGCCGTGTGTTTTTATTGATATCTTTCCCTGTACAGATGACCAGTTGGCCACAGCCTGGTCAGTGGTTTTCATTTGCGGATGCAGTAACAGGAGCTACGCCTTTAGCTTTGATGAAAGCAGCTATCACCAATCATGACCCATCAATGTTAAAAGAATTGCCTGATGCTTTCGGTTTGCTTTTTGGCTTGTCGGGAGAGAGTCAATTAGGGGCCGGTTCGTTAGGTGAAATCTCAGCTATTGCTCTATTGATAGGTTTTGCGTTCCTGCTGTGGAAGAAAATCATTAGTTGGCATATTCCTGTATCTATTATTGCTACGGTATTTGTTTTCTCAGGCTTGATGAACCTTTACGATTCTGCCACTTATGCTGCTCCTTGGTATCATTTGTTTACCGGTGGTTTAATGTTAGGCGCAATCTTTATGGCAACCGATTATGTCACTTCACCTATGACACACAAAGGAATGGTAATCTATGGTATCGGAATAGGTTTCTTGACTTTTTTGATTCGTCTTTTCGGTTCATATCCTGAAGGTATGTCATTCGCAATACTTATTATGAACGTATTTACTCCGTTGATTAATACATATTGCAAACCAAAACGTTTTGGGGAGGTAGTAAAAAAATGAAAAAATTAGAATCATCATTAATAAATATGATCCTTTCGCTGACCTTGATTGCAGCTATTGTAACTGCTATGTTGGCGTATGTGAACCAATTAACTAAAGGTCCGATTGCAGAAGCTAATCAGAAAGCACTTAACGAAGCATTGAAGCAAGTCCTTCCGGAAGGAGCTATTGCTGCCGAACCTCAAAAGTTTGAGGTAGATGGTGCTAAATATACAGTTTATCCTGCTATTAAAGGCGAAGAGAAGGTGGGTGCCGCTATTGAGACGGCTGCTAACGGATTCGGAGGCGAACTGAGAGTACTCGTCGGATTCGATAAGGAAGGAAATATTTTAAATTATTCCATTATGGAAACCAGTGAAACTCCGGGCTTAGGCTCTAAAGCTGATACTTGGTTCAAAAAAGATGGAAAGGGCAGTATTATCGGAATGAATCCGGGAGAGAAGGAACTGACTGTTTCCAAGGATGGCGGTAATGTCGACGCTATTACAGCTTCAACCATTACATCGCGTGCTTTTCTGAAAGCGGTCAATAATGCGTATGCTATTTTTAGTAATAAGAATGATGGTATAAGCGGCGCAACGAATCAGGCTGAGTTGCCCAAAGTTCAAACTATTAATTAAGGAGGAGCAGACTTATGAATAACATAAAAGTATTTTTGAACGGACTCATCAATGAGAATCCTATATTTGTTCTTCTTTTGGGAATGTGTCCTACATTAGGAACTACTTCTTCGGCGATTAATGGGTTGGGAATGGGTATCGCTACTATGTTTGTTCTCATTTTCTCAAATGTGTTGATTTCTGCGTTGAAGAATTTGATTCCGGATATGGTTCGTATTCCTGCTTACGTTGTTGTCATCGCAACCTTAGTTACTTTGCTTCAGATGTTCATGCAGGCTTATGTTCCCGGTTTATACAAGACATTGGGTATTTTTATTCCATTGATTGTTGTAAACTGTATTCTGCTGGGACGTGCTGAGGCCTTTGCGTCAAAGCATGGACCTGTTCCATCTTTCTTTGATGGCTTGGGAATCGGGCTTGGATTCACATTCGCTTTGACACTTTTAGGCGCTATCCGTGAGTTCCTCGGAACCGGTAAGATATTTGATATTACTATCTTCCCTGAGAATTACGGAATGTTGGTGTTTGTATTGGCTCCCGGAGCATTCATCGCTTTAGGATACCTTATCGCTATTGTAAATAAGATTAGAAAGGCATAAGCCTGAACTTTTAAAGTAAGATAGATATGGCATACATATTAATATTTATTACGGCGATATTTGTAAACAATATCGTGCTTTCACAATTCTTAGGTATTTGTCCGTTCTTAGGAGTATCAAAGAAGGTTGATACTGCTGTGGGAATGTCGGCAGCTGTTGTCTTTGTACTGACACTCTCTACCATTGTGACTTATCTTTTACAGAAGTATGTGCTCGTTCCTTTTGATTTAGTTTATTTGCAGACTATTGCATTCATTCTTGTGATTGCTTCTTTGGTTCAAATGGTAGAAATAGTCCTTAAAAAGGTTTCTCCTTCTCTTTATCAAGCATTGGGAGTATATCTTCCTTTGATTACTACCAATTGCTGTATCCTTGGTGTTGCTATTTTGGTTGCTAATGGAACATTCAATGCGCAAGGAATGGAACATAACTTGCTGACAGGTGTCGTATACGCTATTTCAACAGCTATCGGCTATGGTTTGGCTTTGATTCTGTTTGCCGCTATCCGCGAACAACTCACATTGGTAAATATTCCAAAAGGAATGCAAGGCATGTCTATTGCCTTGATTACAGCAGGATTAATGGCTATGGCATTCATGGGATTCTCTGGAGTAGATAAAGGATTGGCTATTTTATTCGGTTTGAATTAATAGGATGAATATACAAAAAAGTCTGGAGTTAACTCGCTTCAGACTTTTTTATAAATAAATTTGCAAAAACCATGGTTTTTAATTTTAAATGTTTATATTTGTGTCGCAAAGAGCAAAGCAGACTGATATAATATATCGTTATTAAAATGAAAAAAAGAATATTAGTAACAGGTGGTACCGGATTCATAGGCTCACATACTGTAGTTGAATTGCAGGAGAGTGGCTATGACGTAGTAATTATTGATAATCTTTCGAATTCTAACGCAGATACCGTAGATAATATTGAAAAGATTACAGGTATTCGTCCTGACTTTGAGCAGGTAGACTGTTTGGACTTTGCTGCAGTGGAGAAAGTATTTGCTAAATATAAAATAGAAGGCATCATTCACTTTGCGGCCAGTAAGGCTGTAGGAGAGTCTGTTCAGAAACCTTTAAAGTATTATCGTAATAATATTGTTTCTTTGATTAACTTACTTGAGTTAATGCCAAAGTATAATGTAAAGGGCTTGATATTCTCTTCTTCATGTACTGTATACGGTCAGCCCGACAAGTTGCCTGTGACAGAAGAAGCTCCAATAAAGAAAGCTGAATCACCTTATGGAAACACTAAGCAGATTAATGAAGAAATTATTCATGATACGGTTGCTTCCGGTTCTCCGATTAAGGCTATTCTTTTGCGTTACTTTAACCCTATTGGCGCTCATCCTACCGGTTTAATCGGAGAATTGCCGAATGGTGTTCCGCAGAACATATTGCCATATCTTACTCAAACAGCTATTGGGATACGTAAGGAGTTGAGTGTATTTGGTGATGATTATCCTACTCCCGATGGTTCTTGCATACGTGATTATATTTATGTTGTTGACTTGGCAAAGGCTCACGTTTGTGCTATGAATCGTATTTTAGGCGATAAGCAATTGGAACCTGTTGAGGTCTTCAATTTAGGCACAGGGCGAGGACTTTCCGTTTTTGAGCTTATTAATAAGTTTGAAACTGCTACGGGGGTTAAAGTTCCTCATAAAATTGCCGGTCGTCGTGCCGGAGATATTGTTCAGGTTTGGGCAGATCCGACTAAGGCTAATAAAGTATTGGGCTGGAAAGCTGATACAACTATTGAAGATACACTTCGTTCTGCTTGGAATTGGCAGGTGAAATTACGAGAGAGAGGAATTCAATAAGATAGAAATTAATATAATAATATAAGAAACATGCGACCTGAAACTTCTCTTTCCATGTGAATGGAGAGAGGTAGTAAGTGAGGCTCCCAAACCTCGACAGGAAGCAGAGTAGTTTTGTCGTGTTTTATTTTGTGTTTGTGTTGTGATAATCCTGTGATGCGAATCGTGGGATTATTTTTTTGATACAATTTAGTTTTATTGTATATTCAAACTGGAGCCGTAATAAGAAAGTTTAAGGTTTTTTCCTTTGATAATTTTATCGTTTCACAGAAGTGAAACAATCGTCTCACAGAAGTGAAACAACCGCCTCACAGAAGTGAAACAAATGTATCACAATAGTGAGACGATAAGATGTTACGCGTTATTTTTTTAATAATGAAGATGAATTACTTAACTCATGCTTATATATGAATGACATCGTTGCCTTTATATCAATGAATTAGATAGATTAAACGTAGTCGATTGATTTAGGTTTGACTTGCCGTTTATTATGCTTTTATGATTAGTATATGAATATCGGATTGAATTATAATAATTAAAAGAAATTATATCAGCAGTTCCCGTTGACGGACAAAACAACCTCCGAATTTTTCATCTACAAATTCAACTTTTTGCCTGAAAAGGCCGTAGACAGAAGAGCCAGAGCCGGACATAGCGGCATAAGTTGCGCCTAAATCATACATTCTGTCTTTGATGGCCAACATGTTCGGGTAATTAAGGAAAACAGATTCCTCAAAGTCGTTTTTCATATAATTTTTCCATTCTTGTACAGGCATCTTTATAATATCTTTTAAAGAAATCTGTGGTTTCTTTGGATTTACGTGCACATAAGCTTCTTTTGTAGAAACAAAGTCGTTAGGTTTTACCAGTATCAGATAGAAATCTTTCAGCGATAAATCAATTGGTTCAAAAATATTTCCTATTCCCGTGGCCAGAACAGGTTGGTCTTGAATAAAGAACGCACAGTCAGCACCCAGAGTGGCAGCATATTCCTCCATCTTTTCAGTCGGAATATTCAAATTAAACCGTTCGTTGAGCATTTTAATCATAAAAGCGGCATCCGAAGAACCTCCACCTAATCCGGCACCGCAGGGGATATGCTTATATAAATGAATGTCTACACTTGGTATTTGTGGATAATCTTTTTTTATCAGTTTTAATGCTTTGATAACCAAGTTATCGTCCGGATTTCCCTCAATAGCTGTTCCGCGCAGATGGAGTGTGTAAGGCACTTCATTCTTTTTTGATGGGTTGATTTCCAGCGCGTCTTGCAAGGGAATGGGATAGAAAACGGTTTCAAGGTTGTGATAACCATCAGGACGCTTTTCAGTGACAAAGAGTCCCAAGTTAATTTTCGCGTTCGGAAAAGTAAGCATAATATAGATACTTTGGGTTTAATAGATTAGATTACGATACAAATATATGTATTAATTCTTAAAGACCTTCGTTTCGTGCGCTAATCTCGCTAAAAAGTTTTATATTTGTCTTCATTTAAACAGCATATCATGCCAGAACAAAAAAGATCAAATAAATCGTCAAAGACTCCGAAGACTGTTCAAGTGGATGAATACGGACATCTTCAGCCACAAGCAACCGATTTGGAAGAGGCTGTACTGGGAGCTTTGATGGTCGATCATGAAGCTTTTGCGGAGGTCAGTGAAATCCTCCGTCCGGAATCGTTTTATGAGCATCGTCATCAATTGATATATCAGGCCATCGCTTCATTAGCTATGGAGCAGAAGCCTATTGACATTCTGACTGTAAAGAATCAGTTGGAAAAGACGGGTGATTTGGAAGATGCCGGAGGTCCTTTCTATATTACTCAGTTAAGTATGAAAGTCGCTTCGGCAGCTCATGTGGAATATCACTCAAAAATCATTGCTCAGAAATATCTGGCACGTCAGTTGATTACTTTCACAAGCTATATTCAGACGAAAGCTTTTGATGAAACCGAGGATGTGGAAGACTTGATGCAGGATGCCGAAGGTAAGTTGTTTGAGATTTCACAACAGAATTTGAAGAAAGATTATACGCAGATTAATCCGGTTATCAGGGAAGCGTATTCTATGCTTCAAAAAGCTGCAGCCAGAACCGATGGTATAAGTGGACTTGCCAGTGGGTTTAATGGTTTGGATAAAATCACTTCCGGTTGGCAGAACTCAGATCTGATTATTGTCGCGGCTCGTCCGGCTATGGGTAAAACATCTTTTGTTCTTTCGATGGCGAAAAACATGGCTGTTGATCAACGCATACCTTGTGCCATGTTTTCATTGGAAATGAGCAATGTGCAGTTAGTTAACCGATTAATTGTAAATGTGTGTGAGATTACAGGCGATAAGATAAAGAACGGTCAGTTGGAACCGTACGAGTGGCAACAGTTAGATTACAAAATTAATTCGTTATATGACGCCCCATTGTATGTAGATGATACACCTTCTTTGTCTATCTTCGAGTTGCGAACCAAGGCTCGTCGTCTGGTTCGTGAACACGGAATAAAGATTATCTTTATCGATTATCTTCAATTGATGAATGCCAGTGGAATGAGTTTTGGCAGCCGTCAGGAGGAGGTAAGTACTATTTCCCGTTCGTTAAAGGGATTGGCAAAGGAGTTGAATATTCCAATCATTGCATTGAGTCAGTTAAATCGTGCAGTTGAGACTCGTGTTGCCGATGCTAATGTTAAAGGCTCTGAGGCAAAGCGTCCGCAATTGAGCGACTTACGTGAATCAGGAGCCATTGAGCAAGATGCCGATATTGTTTGTTTTATACATCGTCCGGAATATTATAAGATATATGAAGATGGTAATGGTCGTGATTTACATGGTATGGCTGAAATTATTATTGCTAAGCATCGAAATGGTGCTGTTGGCGATGTGCTGCTTCGCTTCCGTAGTGAGTATGCTCGTTTTCAGAATCCGGAAGATGAAATGATAATTCCGGGACCGGAGCCGGATGGTGTTTATAAGACGGTTGGTTCGAAAATGAATAGTCCTTCCAATGGTAATGGAAATGTTCCACCGCCTCCCGACGTTCCCTCGAACGATCCGTTTGACGCTCTTTCTTCCGATAATCAGCCTCCGTTCTGATAGAATGCGTCTTACCCCTTATTTACCTTGTGTTTTTAGGATAAATCGTGTGGTTAAAAGAAAAAAACAATTAACTTTGCAAGTCAAAATTGAAAAATAAAAAATAAAGTATATATGAATATCTCTTACAAATGGCTTAAAGAATATGTTGACTTTGACTTGTCACCGAAGGAAGTGGCAGATGTTCTTACATCTGTTGGTCTGGAGGTTGACGCTGTTGAAGAAGTTCAATCTATAAAAGGTGGTTTGGAAGGTTTGGTCATTGCTAAGGTTCTTACTTGCGAGCCACATCCGAATTCAGATCACATGCATGTCACAACAGTTGATTTGGGGAATGGTGAACCTGTTCAAATAGTTTGTGGCGCACCGAATGTAGCTGCGGGACAGAAAGTTGTTGTTGCCACACTCGGAACAAAACTTTATGATGGCGATGAATGCATTACCATTAAAAAAGCAAAGTTGCGTGGCGTTGAGTCGATCGGTATGATTTGTGCGGAAGATGAGATTGGAATTGGAACAGATCATTCGGGTATCATTGTTCTTCCTGAAGATGCTGTCGTAGGAACACCTGCAAAAGATTACTACCATGTGGAAAGCGATTATGTTATCGAGATAGACATTACGCCAAACCGTGCTGACGCTTGCTCACATTACGGTGTTGCGAGAGACTTGTATGCATGGTTGGTTCAGAATGGGTATAAGACTTCACTTCATAAGCCGTCGGTTGACGCGTTTAAGATAGATAATCATGACTTGCCGATTAGCTTGGAAGTGTTGAATACAGATGCGTGTCCGCGTTATTCCGGTGTGACTGTTAAGGGAGTAACTGTTAAAGAGAGTCCGGATTGGTTGAAAGCAAAATTAGAGACTATTGGCTTGCGTCCTATTAATAATATAGTAGATATTACAAATTATATTCTTTATGCTTACGGTCAACCGATGCATTGTTTTGATGTCGAAAAGATTAAAGGTGGTAAAATTGTTGTGCGTACCGTTGATAACGGAACTAAGTTTATCACATTAGACGGCATTGAGCGTACACTGTCAGATAAAGATCTGATGATTTGTAATGCAGAAGAGCCGATGTGTATCGGTGGAGTATTTGGCGGTCTGGATTCCGGAACAACAGAAACAACAAAAGATGTGTTCCTTGAGTCTGCCTATTTTCATCCGACATGGATACGTAAAACAGCTCGTCGTCATGGCCTTAGCACGGATTCTTCTTTCCGATTTGAGCGTGGCGTAGACCCTAACGGAAACATCTATGCCTTGAAAGCTGCTGCTTTACTGGTAAAGGAGTTGGCCGGTGGAACAATCTCTATGGAGATTACTGACAGTTATCCAAAGCCAATTAATGATTTTATAGTTGACTTTAATTTTAAGAGAGCAAAGTCTTTAATTGGAAAAGAGATTTCTAATGAGACAATAAAGAGTATCGTCAAGAGTTTGGAAATGAAGATTCTGGAGGAGAATGATGAGGATATGAAGCTTCTGGTTCCTGCTTATCGTGTAGATGTTCAGCGTGAGTGCGATGTTGTTGAAGATATTCTTCGTATATACGGATATAATAATGTGGAGCTCCCTGCGTCCATGAAGATGTGTTTGAGTATTGAAGGAGAAGAAGATAAATCGCAAAGGTTACAAAATATTGTATCGGAAAGACTTATCGGTTGCGGTTTCAATGAAATTCTAAATAATTCATTGACGGGCGCAGTTTATTATGAGAATCTGAAAACATTCTCTCCGGAACATTTGGTTAAGGTGATGAACCCGTTGAGTGCCGACTTGAATGTGATGCGTGAGACGTTATTGTTTGGAGGTATGGAAAGTGTTGTTCGTAATGCCAATCATAAAAATCCGGATTTAAAATTCTTCGAGTTTGGCAATTGCTATAGCTTTGATAAGTCAAAACATAATCCTGCAGAAACTCTTTCTTCATATACTGAAGAATATCATTTGGGACTTTGGTTGACCGGTAAACGTGTCAGCAATTCTTGGGCACATCCGGATGAGACAATGAGCGTGTACGAGTTGAAGGCATATATCATGAACATTTTTACCATGCTTGGTGTAAACTTTGGCAATGTAGTGTTTGAGGAATCTACTAATGACATTTATGCTACCGGATTAGCCATTAAGCAACGTAATGGAAACTTACTTGCAGAGTTCGGTATTGTAAGCAAAGATATTCAGAAGAAGTTTGATGTTGACAATGATGTTTTTTACGGTGATATTAATTGGACTCATACTTTATATGCTATAAAGAACGCGAAGGTGGAGTTTAAGGAGTTGCAGAAGTTCCCGGCAGTTAAACGTGATTTAGCTCTGCTGATTAATAAGGATGTTCAGTTTGCGGATATTGAACGTGTTGCATATCAGGCAGATCATAAGTTATTGAAGGAGATTGAGCTCTTTGATGTTTATGAGGGTAAGAATCTGCTTCCGGGAAAGAAGAGCTATGCTGTCAGTTTCTGGTTGCAAGATGAGAATGCGACATTAAATGACAAAGTCATTGATAAAGTGATGCAAAAGATTGTAGACAATTTGAAGAAACAATTGGAAGCAACATTAAGATAAATATTAAATAAACAATCATAAAATTTAATCCGATGGGAAGAGCGTTTGAATATAGAAAAGCTACCAAGCTTAAAAGATGGGGTCACATGGCTCGTACATTTACAAAATTAGGTAAACAAATAGCTATTGCTGTGAAAGCCGGTGGTCCGGAACCTGAGAATAATCCTACATTACGTAGTATTATTGCGACTTGTAAGCGTGAGAACATGCCGAAGGATAATATTGATCGTGCCATAAAAAATGCGTTAGGTAAGGATCAGTCGGAATACAAAAGTATGACTTATGAAGGCTATGGACCTCATGGGGTGGCAATATTTGTTGATACACTTACCGACAACGCGACTCGAACTGTTGCAGATGTACGCTCTGTCTTCAACAAATTTGGAGGAAACTTGGGCACAATGGGTTCATTGGCTTTCCTTTTCGACCATAAATGTATTTTCACTTTTAAAAAGAAAGAGGATGTCAGCATGGATGATATAATCCTTGATTTGATAGACTACGGAGTAGATGACGAATTTGATGAAGATGAAGAAGAAGGGACCATTACCATCTACGGTGATCCGAAGAGTTATGCTGCTATTCAGGGCTATTTGGAAGAAAAAGGTTTTGAAGATGTCGGTGGTGATTTTACTTATATTCCTAATGATTTGAAAGAAGTTACTCCTGAGGAGCGTGAAACTATAGATAAGATGGTTGAACGTTTGGAAGAGTTTGATGATGTTCAAAATGTATTTACGAACATGAAACCGGCCGAGGAATCAGCTGAAGAATAAAAATGAGGTATACTTATCAAGCGCAAGGAACTTGTAGTCAGTTAATAAACCTTGATGTAGAAGAAGGTATTATCAATGATGTGAGTTTTGTAGGAGGTTGCAATGGTAACCTTCAAGGTATATCCAAGCTTATTAAGGGAATGAAGATAGATGATGTGATTGACCGATTGGAAGGAATCCGTTGCGGATATAAAGCCACATCCTGTCCTGACCAACTTTGTCAGGCTTTAAAGCAAATAAAAGAACTTCAGGGATAAATTCTTATTTCAGATAGAATAGGGGGTGCTTCGCAAGAGGTACCCCTATTTAGGTTTCAAATATTGGAAATGGACAACTTATATGGTTTTACTGTCCAAGTATTTTTGAAGGGCATCCTTATAGCTGTCTGAGACGGGGATGTATTCCTTGCCGAAGACGATACGTCCATGATCGATCATTTTAATTTTAGCTTTTTGAACAATAAATGAACGATGAACCCGGATGAACAACATAGAAGGTAGTTTTTCTTCTAATGATTTTAATGTAATCATGGAAAGAATCGGTCTGTCTTGGTTTTCTATATGAATTTTCACATAGTCCTTTAATCCTTCTATGTATAGAATAGATTTAAGGGGTATCTGTATCAGTTTATAGTCACTTTTTACATAGATGAAGTCTTTGCTGTTATTCTGTTGGCTGGCAACAGACTCGGCAGGAGTGGATCCATCTTTTCCTTCGGCACGTTGTTTTATTTCGAACCACTGTACGGCTTTATTGCATGCGTTTAGGAAATCGGCATAACTGAACGGTTTTAGCAGGTAATCTAACGCATTTACTTTATAACTATCGATTGCGTATTGACTGAAGGCAGTGGTGAAGATGATACGTGTTTGGGGTGATATCATCTTAGAGAATTCTAAACCACTAAGTTCGGGCATCTGAATATCAAGGAACAGTAAATCGACTTTAGACAGCGTATTCAACTTATTCATGGCTTTTACGGCATTGCTGAATGTGCCGACAAGATTAAGAAAAGGAGTTTTGTTGACATACGTTTCAAGAAGCTGTAAAGCTAATGGTTCATCATCAACGATTATACAATTCAGTACCATATATTTTATGTGTTTAATGTTTTTATTTTGTGAAGATAATTAAAGTGGAGGAATAAACATCGTCTTTAATTTCTTTCTCCCATAGGTATCGGTTATGATACATTAAATCGAGTCGTTTCTGAACTTGTTCCAAACCGACACCGCTACCGCTTTTATCGGATCCGGACTTTGGGTAATTACTGTTCCTGATGTGGCATTCTACTTTACTATTTGTTTTTCCAAGAATGGAAATAGTGATAAAACTTTTCTCGGTAGGACTGACCCCATGTTTGAATGCATTTTCTATGAGTGAAATGAAGAGGAATGGCGCAATGAATATGTTACTACCCGGCTCTTCAGCTAAATTCATCTCTACATTTATATCATCGGTTAATCGGATACGCATGAGCGATATATAATCTTTTATGAAGCTGAACTCCTTTTGTAAGGGCACCACATCGGTTTGGTTCTCATAGAGCATATATCGGAGCAGGTGACTCAGTTCCATAATGGCATTCTGTGCCTTTTCGGTATTGAAAGTCGTAAGCGCATAGATGTTGTTCAGTGTATTCAGTAGAAAATGCGGGTTCAACTGATTCTTTAAATTCTTTAGTTCTGCGTCTGTTTTTTGTTTCTCACTAACAATTAGCCGTTCATTTAATATTCTCCATCTCATGCTTAAACGGACTGCCACACTCAATCCTACTACAAATACCATCATGATAAAATCACGAAGGTAAAAATAGTATGGTGGAGGTCCCATAAATCTTCCGGGCGGTGGAGTTGTGTATTGATTCCAAAAGAAATGGACGGATAACGTAGCGACAATAATCAAGATAGTGTTGAGTATCAAGAAGTAACTTATTCTATCCTTTAATAATAGTTTGGGAATAAAATAAAGGTAGTTTATATAAAAAACGATGAAATATCCTACCGTGAAGATACTGTGAGTGAAGAACTTGATCCAGGAGAAGTTACTTCCACGATCTATAAAAACCGTGGGGAAACCGAATACTAATATCCAGACAATGACATGTATGAATATTTCGAGAGGCTTTTGTTTGACAGATATATTCATAGTATTTATTTTTTATTATTCATATCGTAAAGCTTCAATGGGATCTAAAGCAGCAGCTTTTTTTGCCGGATACCAGCCAAAAAACACACCGGTTAATGTACAAACCAAGAAAGAAAGTAATACGCTCCATGGTTGGATGTATACCGGCCAATGAGCAACGGCTTTAATCATATAGCTGGCTCCACAACCTATGAGTACTCCAATTAAGCCGCCGGTAATACTGATGACCACGGCTTCAATCAAGAATTGAGAAAGAATATCCATGCCACGTGCGCCAACGGACATACGAAGACCAATTTCGCGAGTTCGTTCTGTTACACTTACATACATAATATTCATAATTCCTATGCCACCAACTAACAGAGAGATTCCTGCAATACATGCTAACAGAGTAGTCATCAAATCGGTGGTGGTATTCATCATGCTACTTAATTCCTGTTGGGTGCGAATTGTAAAGTCGTCATCATCTGTTGTTTTCAATTTATGTTCACGACGGAGTATAGTTGTTATTTCACTCACAGCGTTTTCTGTCATGTCTTCAGTAATGGCAGATGCAAATATACCACTTAAATATGTTTGTGCTAACAAACGTTTCATAACTGTTGTATAAGGAGCTAACACAACATCGTCTTGGTCTTGCCCCATGGAGTTATATCCTTTCGATTCCAAAACACCGATTACTTTGAATGGTACCTGATTAACTCGGATAATTTTTCCTATGGGTTCCTCACTCGGAAACAGATTATCTACGATTGTCTTGCCTATTACACAGAGCTTAGCAGCTGTGCGGATATCATTGTCAGAAAACATTTCTCCATCCTTTACTTTTAACTGACGGATGGTTAGATAGTCTTGAGCAATACCGGTAACAGAAGAAGGATAGTTATTTCCTCCGGCAATTAATTGTCCAGAAGAAGAAACCTGCGGAGTAATTGCCGCCAGATAAGTGCATTCTTCTCTTAGCTTTTGATAATTCTCCAGTTTGAGCGTTTGCATGGCTGTTGGATCTTGACGAACGCCACCACGCATATCAGCTCCCGGATGAATCATAATCATATTAGAACCCATTTCTGATATTTGGGCTTGAATACTTTTTTTAGAACCTTGTCCGATAGCTAACATTGCGATAACAGATGCTACACCAATAATAATACCAAGCGCTGTCAGAAAAGAACGCATCTTGTTAGCTGCAATGGCTTTAAGAGCTATCTTAAATAAATTGCCTATATTCATATTTTTCAATTTTATATATCAATCATCTTGGTTAACAGGTAACTTTGCCAGTGTATCTGCAGCTGACATAATTTTTTCGTTTTTTATATCTTCAATAACCCGACCATCACGAAGGCGAATATTACGGCTGCTGTATTTCGCGATTTCCGGATTATGAGTTACAAAGATAATTGTTCTACCTTCATCGTGCAATTTTTGGAATAAAACCAGAATTTCAAAACTTGTTCTCGTATCCAAGTTACCGGTAGCTTCATCAGCTAAAATAACAGCAGGATTGTTCACTAAAGCGCGGGCGATAGCAACACGTTGCATTTGTCCTCCGGACATCTGATTGGATTTATGATCCAATCGGTCGCCAAGCCCTACAGCTATTAAAGCATTAATTGCTCTTTTTTTTCTTTCTGCTGCAGACACTTCGTCATTGTACATTAATGGCAGTTCAACATTTTCAACGGCAGTGGTTTTAGCAAGAAGATTATAATTTTGAAATACAAATCCTATTTTTCTATTTCGGAGAACAGCGCGCTGATTCTTCCTCATGGCTTTGACTGATACTCCATCAAGAAAATATTCACCGCCTGAAGGAGTATCCAAGCAACCTAAAGTATTCAGTAAGGTTGATTTTCCTGATCCTGATGTACCCATGATCGTGACGAATTCACCTTCTTCTATTGTAAATGTGATTCCACGCAGCGCATGAACCGTTTCATCTCCCACTATGAAATTCCTTCGAATATCTTTTAATTCAATAATCTTTTTCATTATTTTGCTCTTTGATTATTGTCAACATTTCTGTTTGTTTCATTGGTACTATCGTTGCCGGTTGCGCCATTCTTCTTTTTGTTTCTATCCGGAGGCCCCATTTGGAATGGACTGCGTTCAGAGTCATCTTTCTTGGCCATTTCCTCTGTTTGATTAATTTTGATTTCGGTAACAACCGGTGTGTTTTCATCCATGCCGTTTAGAATCTCTGTATTAGTTCCATCAGTTGTTCCAATTTGCACAGCATGAGCAGTAAGTGTCTTTCCATCAAGTGTCCAAACTTTGTGTGCTGCATTTACATCCTTAATGTTATAACCTTTGACAATATTTTTATTCGGAGTGAAGCGTAAGGCTTTAGTTGGAACTCTCAAAACATTGTCTTTATTCAGAGTATAGATGGTTGCATTGGCCGTCAAACGCGGTTTCAGTTTCATTTCAGAATTATCGGCAGTGATGACAACTTCATAGGTTACGACAGTAGAACTACTGCCGGAAGATGAAGATGATGATGAACTGCTTGAACTGTTTGTACTGCCCAAACGAACTTGCTGAACGGTTCCTTCGAATATATCATCGGGATAGGCATCAACGGTAAAATTAACCTTTGCGCCTTCCTTGACATTAGCTATATCTGCTTCATCAACATCGGCAATGACACGCATCTTTGTTAAGTCGGCTGCAATAGTAAACAAGGTTGGTGTTTCAAATCCGGAAGCAACAGTCTGACCTTCCTCGACAGATTTACTCGTTACGATACCATCGATAGGAGAGGTAATGGTTGCATACGATAAGTTACGCTGAGCTTTAGCTAATGCAGCACGACTGGATTCAAACTGGCTTTTTGCCAACTCATAATTGTATTGAGAACTTTCATAGTCGGTCTCACTTATCAATTGTTTGTCATGCAATCGAGTGTTTCGGTCATATAGTTTCTTTTGATAGTCAAAATCAGCTTTAGCACCATCATAGCTTGCTTTAGCAGACTGCAATTCGCTTTGTAGAGTTACTTTATCCATTTCTGCTATTAACTCACCTTTCTTAACAATAGAGTTGTAGTCTACATAAATTTTATCAATAATACCTGAAACCTGAGTACCTACTTCAACTTCAGTAACAGGCTCGATGGTTCCTGTTGCTGTTATAAAATTGCTGATATTACCTCTATTTGTTTTTTCAGTGGCGAAGCTGATAGTTCCTACACTTTTCTTTCCACCGAATAAACATATACAAGCTATGATTATAATTATAGCTATAATAATTCCATAAATTAATTTCTTGTTTTTCATTTTATTTGTTTTTATTATTTCACGTATTTGAATTGTTCATTATATCTTGATTTTGCCTTCAGCATAGAAATCGAGTAAAGTTCTATTTAGCAGAGCCATATATTTAGCTTGGACACGTTGCTGTTGTGCATTCAGTAAATTGTTTTTTTCGGTAAGAAGCTCAACTGTATTCTTCATCCCTAAATTAAATTGTTCGCTGACCATGTCATAACTTGTCTGATAGCTTTTTGTATTACTTTCCGCAGCCTTATATTGTTCTTGGGCATTCTTTGCGTCAAGATAAAGTCCTTCTATAGTCTGATATAATTCTTTCTGTTTATTAATCAGGTCTAATTGACTACTATCATAAGCTAAGCGTGCTTTTTCCATATTACTTTTATTTGTTCTGTTGTCGAAGATAGGGAAGCTTAAACTCAATCCAATCATATTGTTCCATCCATTTTTCATTTGAGTTCCCCAGTTGTAATTGCTTGAACTGTTCGTTGTGCTGCCCGAGGATGCGTTTAAACTAAGTGTAGGCCAATAGCCTGCTTTTGCGATAGAGATATTTAATTTAGAATTCTCTATGCTCAGTTTACTGCTTTGAATCTCCGGTCGGAAAGTTAAAGCTTGCTGATAAATATCCTCTTGAGCCGGTAATAATTTCAGAATCTCATCATTACTTATTTCCGGTAATACCAGATCCATTTCGTTTGTACCTTCTAACTCAAGCAATTGTTTTAATTGTAATTTATAGTTCCGAAGTGTACTTTCAGAAGTAACTACCGAATATTGGTCATTACTTACTTGGGCTTCAAGCTGGGCTAAATCGGCTTTTGAAAGACTTCCTTCGTTAAAAAGCTCTTTACCACGATTATAAGTAGCTTGACTTGTTTCAACTGTATTTTTGTTGATTTTTACGGACTCGTTAGCATATAATATCTGAATAAAGAGTTGTGTAATTTGTTGCTGTAGAGAATTTTCTGTTTCCTGAACAGTTAAGTCTGCAATTTGATTATTCAATTTCTGTTGTTTAATGTTATTCATGTTTTTATTGCCATTCCAAAGAGTCACGCTTGCAGACAACCCGTAACTCCCAGAATAGGTAGTTTTGCTATCACTGGCAATAATTTCCGTTCCATTAACTGTATTGCTGTTTTGTTGATAAGGACGGTTTGTCACATTATGTCCTGTAGCAAACGAAAGAGAAGGGAAGAGGGCTGCTTTTGTTTGTTTAACGTTTACTTCGCTTTCAGCCAAAGAAATCTTGCTTTGACGTAATTGAATGTTTTGTTCTAATGCGTAGTTAATGCAATCTTGTAATGTCCACGATTTCTCACGAAGAGAGTTTGTGCTATTCGTTTGCGCTATTGCATAACTTGTAGTTATCAATAATATCATTGTTGCATATAATCCTTTTGCTTTCATGTTTCATAAATTTAAATTTTGATACAAATGTATGGTCAGCTTTATATTTGTTCAAATAAAATCGACATGATGGAGAATATTATCGACTAATTAGTGATATTCTCAAGTCCTTAATGTTAATAATGATGTGTTTTATACTATTTAAAATGATAATAAAATAATATCTCAAAGATTAATAATTAAGTAAAATGTAGGAAAAGCGAAGAAGCTATTATATAAAATATTCCAAGAAAAACATTTCAAAATTTGGAATCGTTACAAAATTGTACTTATATTTGCAAAAATGACATTTAAATTTATGCAAAAGAATCACACATCGGTATTTGTCAGAATATTAAAATTTTATTTGGATGGTTTTCGTCAGATGACGATAGGCAAAACTCTTTGGCTTATTATTTTCATAAAATTGTTTGTCATATTTTTTGTGTTGAAGCTTTTTTTCTTTCCCAATTTCTTAAAAGGGAAGAACCCGGAGCAAAAATCGGAATACGTTAGTGAAGAATTACTTAACAGAGTTGCTCCTTAAATTCTAATATATACTACTAATACAAATTTAATAAGGTTATGATTGGATCTATTGACACTTCACTAATTGATTGGTCGCGTGCCCAATTTGCGTTAACAGCCATGTATCACTGGCTATTTGTTCCTTTAACATTAGGATTAGCTATGATTATGGGCATAATGGAGACTATGTATGTAAAAACAGGTCTTCCAAGATGGAAAGGAATTGCCCAATTTTGGCAAAAGCTATTTGGAATCAATTTTGCCGTTGGTGTTGCTACCGGCTTGATTCTTGAATTTGAGTTTGGTACCAATTGGAGCAATTATTCCATGTTTGTGGGAGATATCTTTGGCGCTCCGTTGGCAATTGAAGGTATCTTGGCTTTTTTTATGGAATCGACTTTCGTTGCGGTGATGTTTTTTGGATGGAAGAAGGTAAGTAAAAAGTTCCATTTGGCATCTACATGGTTGACAGGCATTGGCGCGACCATTTCTGCTTGGTGGATTCTGGTTGCAAATTCATGGATGCAGTATCCTGTAGGTATGCATTTTAATCCTGACACAGTAAGAAATGAGATGAATGATTTTATTGCTGTGGCTTTTTCTCCTATGGCGGTAGCAAAGTTTTTCCATACAGTGATGAGTGGCTGGGTTCTCGGAGCTATCTTTGTGGTAGGGGTTAGTTGTTGGTATCTGATTAAAAAACGCCATGTAAATTTTGCTTTGTCCAGTATTAAAGTAGGAGCTTTATTTGGACTCGTTTCTTCAATCATTATTGCGTTAACCGGAGATATTTCCGGTGTTCAGGTTGCAAAGCTTCAACCGATGAAGATGGCTGCGGCTGAAGGACTTCTTCATGGAGGAACCGGTGTTCCTTTTACCGTTGTCGGTGATTTGAAATTTCCAAAGGTGCTTTCATTCTTAGCTACTCACGACTTCAATGGTTTTGTCCCCGGCATCAACGATATTATTGATGGTTATCAAACACCGGATGGAAAAGTCTATCCGTCGGCAGAGGAAAAGATACGCCGTGGAAAAGTCGCGATTGCTTCATTGGGCAATTATCGTAAAGCGATTGCAGAAAAAGATGATGCCTTAAAGATGGAAAGTTTGAAGATGCTGGAAGAAAATATGCCTTATTTTGGCTATGGCTATATTAAAGACACGAATTATTTAATTCCACCTGTTGCCATTACTTTCTGGTCGTTCCGTGTAATGGTTGGATTGGGCGGTTTTTTCATCTTATTGTTCTTACTGATTTGTTGGTATCAATATAAGGAAAAGTTGGAGAATAAGACCTGGTTACAAAAAGTGGCATTTTGGACTATACCATTAGGATATATTGCTGCTCAATCCGGCTGGATAGTCGCGGAGGTGGGACGGCAGCCTTGGGCTATTCAGGATATGTTACCCTTGAACGCGGCTATCAGTAAATTACAAACAGGTTCGGTGCAGCTGACATTCTTTATCTTCTTAATTCTTTTTACTATTATGCTGGTTGCGGAAATTTGTATTATGATTAAAGCGATTAAGGCAGGTCCGTCTGTCGAAGAGAATACAAAAATGATTAAGGAATAATATAATACTATGAATATGACATACGAATTCTTACAGCAATATTGGTGGTTCCTGATATCTTTATTGGGTGCCCTGTTGGTTTTTCTTTTATTTGTTCAAGGAGGTAATTCCCTTCTATTCACTTTAGGAAAAACAGAGGAGGAACGATCTTTAATGGTGAATTCCACAGGAAGGAAATGGGAGTTTACATTCACTACATTAGTTACTTTTGGAGGAGGCTTTTTTGCTTCTTTCCCACTGTTTTATAGTACCAGTTTTGGTGGTGCGTATTGGTTGTGGATGATCATTCTGTTTACTTTTGTGCTTCAGGCTGTATCTTATGAGTTTCAATCGAAAATAGGAAACGTATTAGGCAAGAAGACCTATCAGTGGTTTCTGATTATAAACGGAATTGTCAGCCCGTTGTTATTGGGTGCTGCGGTAGCGACATTCTTTACAGGCTCTAATTTTATTATTGATAAAGGTAATATCGGAGCAGAATCAATGCCTGTAGTCAGTGCATGGGCAAACGGATCGCATGGATTGGATGCTTTGCTGAATCCATGGAATTTGATTTTGGGCTTTGCGGTGTTCTTTTTGGCTCGATTGTTGGGTAATCTGTACTTTATTAATAATATAAGGAATGATGTTTTGAATGCTCGATGTCGTCATCAATTACTTGTTGATACCGTTCCTTTTTTAGTTTTCTTTTTAGCTTTCGTAGGATATATTTTAACAGCCGATGGATTTGCTGTAAACAATGATGGCTCTATTTATATGGAACCATTGAAGTATCTGCATAATTTCCTTGCTATGCCTGTTGTCTTGATTTTATTTCTAATCGGTGTGGTAGGGGTGTTGATGGGAATACTAAAAACATTTTTCAGTAAATCATATAAATATGGAATATGGTTTTCGGGCATAGGGACTGTTTTGGTGGTTTTATCCTTGTTTTTCTTAGTTGGTTATAACCATACCTCTTATTATCCTTCAACGGCCGACATGCAAAGCTCGTTAACGTTATCAAATAGCTGCTCCAGTGAGTTTACACTCCGTACGATGACGTATGTTTCTTTTCTTATCCCGTTTGTTCTTGCCTATATTATATATGCTTGGCGTGCTTTAAATAAGAAGCAGATAACGATTGATGAGATTAAGAACGAAGAAGGTTATTAGTGTTATGTGCATGTTTTATATGTATGAGTCAGATGTTTTATCTATATAAATCACCTGACTCATACATATTATTTGCCAAACTCATACACATGAATCGATCAACTCATACGCATCACTCTTTCCCATGTCATGGTTATGGAGATAGGGCGTCATGATTATTTAGCTAAATTGAGCAGATCGTCTTCTGTAATCACTTTCAGATTATTCAGCTCGATAATCTCACAAGCACGGTCGAAGTTGTCAGTACGGAAGATAAGGATACCTTTTCCATCCAGTAAGAAAGAATACAGGTAGGTAATCTCTATATTCTCGTGAGCGAAGATGGAGATGGCATCGGCTGCTTTCCCCGGTTGATTATCAAGTTCGATGGCAAATACATCGGACATGGTTACGGCTACACCCGCTTCTTTCATCACTTTATAGGCACGCGACGGTTCACTGCATATAATTCGGAAGATACCATAATCGATGGTATCGGCAATGTTTGCGGCAATCATTTGAATGTGAGCCTCCTTAAACAGATCGAGCACTTTTGACAGTGTACCTGATTTGTTCTCTATAAAAACGGATAATTGATTTACGGTCATATTGGTACGTATTAAATGTTATTCTTTAGCAAAAATGTTTTCTTAAATCTTTTACTCTGACAGCTTTTCCATCGGTTTTAGGAAGACTGCCCGGAGCAACCAGCTTGACGTGTGGAATGAGAAGAATTTCATCATGTAGCTGACTGGTAATCTCTTTCGTGAGTTTCTGCAAGCGGGTATAATCATCGGTAAAGAGTTTGCCCAATTCTACTTCCACAGTCATAGAATCGTTCACTTCGTCTGTCTGTAACGTAATGAGGTAGTTGCTCCCCAGTTCTTTAAATTTCATTAGTACTTGTTCTATCTGAATAGGGAAGATGTTAACTCCGCGAAGCACAATCATATCATCTGACCGGCCTTTCATTCTATCGATTCGTTTATGATGACGTCCGCATGGACATTCTCCGGGAATGATACGGGTAAGGTCGCGGGTACGGTAGCGTAGTAATGGCATGGCTTCACGGTTAATGGTAGTGAGCACCATTTCGCCTATTTCTCCGTCGGGTACAGGTTCCAGTGTGTCGGGGTTGACTATCTCGACGATGTAATAATCTTCCCAAATATGCATTCCGTTTTGTTCCTTACATTCGAATGCCACACCCGGGCCACACATCTCGGACATTCCGAACGAGTTATATGCTTTTACTCCAAGCATTTCTTCTATGCGTTTTCGTTGTTCCTCACTGTGGGGCTCTGCTCCGATAGCTAAAATACGCAGTTTGGTGTCTTTATATGGGTCGATTCCTTCATCTTGCATCACTTCGTACAGACGAGTAGCGTAGCTGGGAATGGCATGTACTACTGTAGTACCAAAGTCGGTGATGAATTTAATCTGTCTTCGCGAGTTTCCGGCAGCAGCAGGAACGGTAAGCATCCCCAGACGTTCTGCTCCATACTGAAACCCCAATCCGCCTGTGAACATTCCGTAGCCGGAAGTATTCTGAAAGACATCTTCAGGACGGGCCCCTACCATCCATAGGCAGCGGGCTACAGCATTCGCCCATTCTTCTAAATCTTTTTTGGTATGTAGGATAACCGTAGGGTTACCTGTTGTTCCACTTGAAGAATGCAGACGGATACAATCGCGTAGCGACACACTGGCGATACCAAACGGATAGGTGTCACGTAAATCCTGTTTGGTAGTGAATGGAATCTTTCGTAAGTCATCGAGCGTCTTAATATCTTCGGGGCTCAAACCGATGTCATCAAATCGTTTCTTATAGAAAGAGGAGTTCATGCAGTTATGCAACGTCTGTTTGAGACGTTCCAACTGTAGATCTTCAATCTGTTGACGGGACATCATTTCCTTTTCGGGATTGAAAAATTCGCTATAGTTAGTCATTGTTGTTCTGTTTATTAGTTTAACTTTCTCTTATCCACTACGAATTGGCTCTTTCCCTGACTGCGTTCTATGGTTCCGGGAGCTTTCAGTTGTATTTTTGCGCTAATGCTGAGTACACTTTTCAGTTTATCAGCCAACTTCTTTTGTATAGCCTCCAATGGGGCCAGACGGTCAAAGTCATTAGTGAAGTATTCCTGTCGGAGCTCTACTTGAACAAGCAGAGTGTCAAGGTTGTTCACTCTGTCGACAACAAGCAGGTATCGCGGAGCAAATTCTTTCATGCTGAGGATAACGCTCTCTACTTGCGATGGGAAGATATTGATACCACGAATAATGAGCATATCATCCGAACGCCCCATAATACGTCCCATCCGAACATTAGTACGTCCACATTCGCACTCGCCATCCAGCAGTGAAGACAAATCTTTAGTACGGTAACGAAGTAAGGGCATACCTTCTTTGGTAAGGGTAGTGAATACCAGTTCCCCCAACTGTCCGTTAGGTAACTTTTCCATGGTATTCGGGTCGATAATCTCGGGATAGAAATGATCCTCATTGATATGTGAGCCATTTTGCATCTCACATTCGTAGCTGACACACGGTCCCATGATTTCGCTCAATCCATACAGATTAAATGCTTTCAGTCCCAAGCGATTCTCTATTTCGTTGCGCATATTCTCTGTCCAAGGTTCAGCGCCGAAAGCGCCGATACGTAATTTAATCTGATCACGGTTAATGCCCATCTTGTCCATCGTTTCAGCCAGATAGAGGGCATACGAAGGCGTACATGCGATGCCTGTTATTCCCAAGTCGCGGATAAGGCGCACATGCTTCTCGGTATTGCCGGTAGAGGTGGGAACTACAGAAGCTCCCAAGTTTTCCACACCATAATGAGCACCCAGCCCGCCGGTGAACAGTCCGTAGCCATAAGCTACAGAGAAGATATCTTTACGAGTTACTCCATAGGCTGTGAGACAACGAGTCATGCACTCGCTCCAGATTTCAATATCCTTACGTGTATAGCCTACGATGGTAGGGTTACCGGTAGTTCCGGTGGAAGCATGGATACGAACAATTTCCTCGGCAGGAGCAGCTTGCATATTGAAAGGATAGTTGTCACGCAAGTCTTGCTTGGTGGTGAAAGGCAATTGGGAAATGTCCTCTATCGTTTGAATACCATTGGGAGTTATATCCATTTCCTGCAGTTTCCTGCGATAGAACGGTACGTTATGATAAACATAATTCACTATCTTATGGAGCCGTTTCCCTTGAAGAGCACTCATTTCATCACGGCTCATACACTCTTTATTCTCATTCCAAATCATTGGTATCAAATATTGTATTGTTTAATTGATTTTATCTTTTAGAATGATCTTCATGGAACATCTTCATTCGATTCTGAAGTACAGGGTAGAGCTCATCGCGCATACGGCTGGTACAAGCTCTGACACCTCTCTGATTACTTCCGGTAGTGGAAAGAGAGATACTGCTTACGCCATAATACATCAGCTCGACCAAGAGTTCTTCACCGGTCATGTCGCCATAGCCCAAGGTAAAGAAGAATCCGTCGCCTACGGGAGCTGTTACATCATAATCGTATACTACGTTGAATCCGTTGTCACAGAAAATCTTCTTCATCTTGTTTGCCCTGCGTTCATATTCACGGGTGTCTTCTACAAAGTTTATCTTTCCTTCATACGATAGTTTCAGCATTTCGGCATAGCCATATTGGGTAGAAGCGGTGCATCCGCTGGTAATCATATACAGAATCTCGGCGATAAAGGTGGATCCGAATACTCCGGCATCGTGGTAACGTTCTGCCAGAGCGGGATACTGTTTGTCGAAGAGTTTATCGTTGACACATACCAATGCCATTCGCTGACCGGCATAGCTGAATATCTTTGATGAAGAAAGCATCAGAATATAGTTGTCGGTGTAGCGGGCAACAGTAGGAACGTATGGCGGCTGATATGGATGTCCAAGGTCTTTGCGGTAGTCCATGCAGAAGTAGGCAAGGTCTTCCATAACGATGGCATCATACTTGGTAGCCAGTTCACCGATGATGTTCAGTTCACTTTCCTCCAAACAGATCCATGCAGGATTGTTCGGATTGGAGTAAACGATGGCAGCTATATCACCGTTTTTAAGTTCTTCTTCGAGCTTGGCACGCAACTTCTCTCCACGGTAAGGATAGATGTCGAACTCTTTCCACCGGATACCTAAAATGCGTAACTGCGACTTTTGAATGGGGAATCCCGGATCGATGAAGAGTACCTTGTCCTTTCCGGGAATACGCTGTGTACAAGCGATGAATGAACCAAACGAACCTGCCACGGAACCTGTAGTAGGGATGCATGAACGGGCAGAAATATCGACATTGATAAAGGCTTTTATAAACTCATGCGCAGCCTCTTTCAGCTCTTTGACGCCGGCAGCGGCCGGATATTGTGAGCCTACACCACGATCGAGCGCAGCCTTCTCTGCTTCAATGCCATATTTGTTTGCCGGCAGACCGGGAGAACCTTGATCCATGCGAATGAACGGAATGCCGGTCTTATTCTCTAAATATTGTGCTACCAGCAGCACTTCTCCGATAGTGGCATGCGAGAGGTCGGTCACATGTTGTTTCTGACAGGCTTCTTCTACTAATTCTTTACTAAATATCGTCATGTCTGAGAGTTCTATTTATATTGTAAGCTATATTGTAAGCCCAAATCGAAGGCTTTATAATTGTCTTCCACCACCTTTTCTCCTTTGGCAGCAAATATCTTTCCGATAGCATTACGGAGATCTTCCGGTGAGAGGATGTCAATGCAGTTGGCTGCCATTCCCAACAGAATCATGTTTGCGCTCTTGGGGATAAAGTTCTCTTTAGCCAGAGCTTCAATCTTAAGCATCTTGACATGAGGCATTTGTTTCAATTCGTTGATAACATTGTCCACGTTAGGATAGTTAGGAATGTTAATGAGTGGTTCCGATGAAGTAATGATCCATCCGTCTTTCTCTAAATAGGGGACATAGCGTAATGCTTCCATCGGCTCCATGGCGATAATAATATCTGCTTTGCCTTTCGCGATCAAATCACTATAAATTTCTTCCGTACTCAGGCGGAGGTTGCTTTGCACGTCACCTCCTCGCTGGCTCATTCCATGCACTTCGGCTTGTTTCAAATATAGGTTAGCTTCTGTAGCGGCTTCACCTATCACTGTAGCGATGGAGAGGATCCCTTGACCTCCGACACCCGATAATATAATGTTCTTTTTCATTTCTGTTGTGCTTTAGCTTTACGAAGTTTTCGTCCTAAGGTCTGCATACATTCCCGACGAGGGATAATGACTGACACACCTTTGTAATTAATCTCCTCCCGAAGTATATTGATAATCTCCGGCATATTCTTCTGTAGTGGAACGACCACTCGCACGTGCTCTTTAGGAACACCCAGACCTATACAGATAGCTTCGAATTTATTTGTTCCGGCTGAATCTTGTCCTCCGGTCATGGCAGTCGTCAGGTTATCGGAGATGACAACGGTGATATTCGCGTTTTCATTCACTGCGTCCAGCAGACCGGTCATACCGGAATGGGTAAAGGTAGAGTCTCCGATAATGGCGATGGCAGGATAAAGACCTGCATCGGCAGCTCCTTTTGCCATGGTGATGGAAGCTCCCATGTCCACACAACTGGCTATCGACTGGAAAGGAGGGAGGGCTCCAAGGGTATAGCAGCCGATATCTCCGAAGATACGAGCGTCAGGGTACTCTGCAGCTACTTCGTTTAGTGCCTTATATACGTCACGATGACCACATCCCTGACAAAGGGCAGGCGGACGACCTACTACTTCGTGAACGTCATTATAAGCGGTCTCAAATGCTTTTCCCAAGGCTTTGGCAACATTGTCAGGATTTAATTCTCCGGTACGGGGGAGGTCACCTGTCAAACGTCCGACAATAGGATAGTCCGGTCCGAGAATAGCTTTTATTTGTTCCTCTACAAACGGCTGTCCGTCTTCTACGATAAGAACCTTATCGCTGATAGCTGCCAGTTGTTTGATTTGCTTTTCAGGTAACGGATATTGCGATACTTTCAATATGGCAGATACACCTTCCGGATCACATTCTTTCACATAGTTGTAACCTATTCCGCAGGCTATGATACCCATTCCTTTGCCATTGAGTTTCTCAAACCGATTGAATGGAGATTCCTCAGCTATCTTTCTTATATGGTCTTGCTTACTGATAAGTACTAAATACTGCTTACGTGCTATGGCAGGAAGCAAAACCCAATGCTTATCGTTATCAGGGTTTAGCGTGTTCATCGGAGCGGCTTCTTGTTCTACCGTGACGTCTGCACGTGAATGGGCTAAACGGGTCACTATCCTGAGCAAAACTGGTAATTTCAGAGCCTCACTGGTTTGAAAAGCGATGTTCATAATGTCGTAACATTCCTGCTGATTGGTAGGCTCAAAGATAGGAATCATGGCGAACTTCCCATAGAAACGGGAATCTTGTTCATTCTGAGACGAGTGCATGCTGGGGTCGTCGGCAACCAATACTACCAAACCACCATTTACGCCGGTGATGGCAGAGTTGACAAAGGCATCGGCACATACATTCATTCCCACATGCTTCATACATACCAGTGCCCGCTTACCGGCATACGACATGCCTAAAGCTGCTTCCATGGCAGTTTTCTCGTTCGTACACCAACGACTGTGAATATTTCGTTCTTTCGATAACGGATGATTTTGAATAAATTCCGTTATCTCGGTCGACGGGGTTCCCGGATAAGCGTATACTCCCGACAATCCCGCATGAAGTGCTCCAATGGCAATCGCTTCATCGCCGAGTAAGAGTTTCTTGTCTTTCATTTTTATTATTAGTTAGTTATTATTCTATTGTAAATTTATCGGCATCGTTTATGGCAGGAAATCGCTTGTGGTAAGCATTCAATGTATCTAAATCGATTTTTCCTGTCGCTGTCGTTTCTGCGTTCATAGGGCATTCCGTTATGGTTTCTCCAAAAGGATCGAGTAGGAGAGTGCCACCACAATATTCACACGACGGATCTTTTCCAACACGGTCGACGGCAGCCACGTAGCATTGATTCTCTATGGCACGGGCACGTAGCAGAGCCAACCATTGTTTTACTCTCGACGTAGGCCAGCTGGCGACGTAGAGCATCATGTCGTAATCTCCTTTGTTCCGACTAAATACGGGGAATCGCAGGTCATAGCATATCTGAAGGAGTATTCGTACACCACGGAAAGTTACTATAACCCGCTTGTTGCCGGGAGTGAACGACTTATCTTCTCCACTGTACGAGAAGAGGTGACGTTTATCGTAATGCGTTATTTTTCCATCCGGTTCCACAAAGTATAAACGGTTATAGAAATGTCCTTTACTTTCTATGGCGATGCTTCCTGCAATGGCAGCGTTTCGTTCCTTTGCTTTCTGTACCATCCAGCGTAAAGTTTCGCAATCCTCACGCTCAGCAATCCCGTTTGGTAGCGTGATGAATCCGGTAGAGAACATTTCGGGAAGGATTATCAAATCAGTCTCCGGAAGGGAATCGATCAGGGTATCGGCCTTTTTTATATTGTCCGAAGGCTGTGCCCAAACGATATTTAATTGTATAAGGGATATCTGCATAACGTATGAATTAATTTTACAGTGGTGCGAATATACAGATTTATATTAAAATGGCAAAGTTAAATTTCTTTTTTGTACTTATTTAGTGGAAAGGATGAATAAATATTTCTTTAGTCTTGGAAAAGCTAACAAAAAGATAAGAATGAAAAGAATAAGAATGAAGGTTCGAAAATACGGTTGGGTTCTTGTATTCATCGGAAGTATTTGCCTGACTACCCGTGTGGGGCGGGGCTATTCATACACATCACTTTTCCCGGTCTTTTGATGATAATTTAAATCAATATCGCAAGGTTCAAGGTTCACCTGAAGAACCTAAGGTGTGTTTTTCACTGAAAACGATAAATTTACGTGAATTCGATAAAATTCTGTTCTTTTCCTTGCATAAATTAAACTTAATCCTTAGCTTTGCCTCCGAAATCTAAATCAAGGGATTTTGAACACGTTAGGGAAATATAGTCATCCACCGCATTTCCACCTATATTATAAAGGTATTTGCACAACACAGGGAAACGATAGTTTTTCCTGCAAAAACTTGTTAAATTATTTGGCCGTTACAAATAATTTGCTAACACACACACACACACACACACACACACACACACACATTCTAATCGCTCATACTTAGACACATTTTTTCGTCTTTTCGTACGCGCGCGTAAGCGTGCCACAAACATAGCAGGCAAAGGCATTCCAAGAGGATGTCCTTTGCCTTTTTTTATGTGTTTTCTTCACGGCACAATACCGCGAAATAAGACCGTTTTTACGTTGCTAAAACAGAACATTTAGGAATATAAAATCATTCTATCAAACAAGTTAAATGAAAAAGAAATGAAAAAAGAAATGAATTATGTAAAACCCTCTTGTGAGGTCCTGACCATGGACATGGAAACGGTAGTCATGATGGCAGGCAGTGCCGGCGTGTATCCCGGAGGAGGGGGCGGCGGCAGTGTCATTGTGGAAGATCCTACTGAAGACCCCGATTAACCCTGTGGCGCCAAGCGCTTCAACCTGCGGGAACGGATGGAAAGAGTCCGCGAATCAATTTTAAGTTTTATGACCATTTAAAAAGAAACAAGACAATGAAATTAACGAAATTACTTTTATGGTCGGGTATGCTAACCTCATTGGGCATGCTGACCTCGTGTGCCAACGATGATCTCGGGAAGGGTCGTCAGACCGACGGCGACAAAGGTGTTGCCGTAACCTTTAACGTGAGCGACGTACGGGACAAAGCAAACAACGCCACCTCTCCCGACGGTGCCGTTACCCGCGCCGCCTTTGCCGAGAGACTGGTCGTACAGAATCTCACGCCCGAAGACCTCACCTCGCGGAAGCTCTCCGTAGCGGGAGCCGACGATGCCTGTCTCATCGAGACCACTGTGGCAGGCGTGCCCTCCACCCGGACAAACGGTAAGGCACAGACCCGTGCCAACATCACCACCACTGCCACGTTGGGAAATTTCAGTTCCATCGGTTATCGTGGCACTGCCTCGGGCAACCTCGAGACCACGCCGTGGTTCTACAATGAGGAAACCGACTCCAACGGCGAGCTCTCCACGCCCAAACAATGGTCGTGGGGAAAACGCTACGGCAAGTTCTTCGCCGTGGCACCGCAAGTGACCGCCGACTACACCAAGCTCACGCTCTCGCCTCAGAGTCATACTTCCACACCCTACGTGAACTTTGAGGTGGAGCCTGACGTGAAGAATCAGAAAGACCTGATGACTGCCTGCTCGGGCGAGGTGCACTATGCCGAGTGGGGATCGGCTCCCACTACCAACCTGACGTTCCGCCATGCCCTCACCGCCGTGC
>NZ_JAJLQX010000008.1 GCF_021295095.1 Phocaeicola oris | reverse complement strand
GAACTCCATCAGACACAAGACAGCACAGACTTGCCGTCAGAGCTGCTTCGGGAGAGAGGACTATACTTCTTGTGGAGCCTGCCGCCCCACACCCGGCCACGGAACCGGCACACGCCTGAAGGCAAGTGCCGTTCCTTTATATCCGGCTGTCTATACACCCAACCTTTTACCGACAATACATATAGCTGTATATACATATAGGCGTATATACAGCTATACGGACATACGGCTACACACGCTGCACCTGCGGTGTTTATTTTACACTCACTTTTATCTATCTTTTCATTTCTGTTTCTGATTTCGACCTCACTTTTCATCCGCTTGTAGTCATCCATCGACTTTTATTCTGCAAAGGTATCGCAGGCAGGGAACACGGCAAACACCGGAATGCTCCTTATTGGCGGAAAACTTTTCATGACCCTCCGAAATCATAGATTGCGGTTTCCTGAAAATTTTTACCGGCCAATTCTTTGCCTTAGGTTCCCTTAACGCCCACGATTTCACCTTGCACATAAAAGGTTCGAGATGACGGTTACACCGGAATGATAAAAAAAAGTTCGGGTCGAAGAAACGAAAAACCTATAAAAGGTTGAGAATCGGGATGCCCAGAATAAAATTTTAACTTCAGCCCTCGACAACACGGTTAAGTCAAGTCGTATGAAAAAAATAGAAGCAGCAAGAGAACTCCACGCAATTTATAACAGTTACGAGGTCAGGAAAGTAAAGTTGGCAACAATCCTTCGCAAGATGTACAAATGGGGGGATAATTGGAGATTGTGTGGATATGCACATGACTATACTGTTTAGCCTGAACTTTCTATTATACATCAAAAGTGAGGAGATTATGAAAATAAAGACAAACAGATACTTCTTCAAGAAAGCCGAAAAAGGTTGGACTATCATGAAGCGTAGAATGGACGGTTATATCATCGCCATACGTTGGGTGGCCAGCTGGCAGGAAGCACGGCAGCAAGTCTATAAGCTCAACGGATGGAGTTGAAATTATTCCATGCGAGACTCTATACGAAGAACTCTAATATAAACGATTCATATACAAACAAGATGAAAACATTATCAATCCACAAAAGCAAGACCTCATCGGCATCTGAAGCTGTCGGAAAATGGTGGAACTCAAAGAATGTATTCTTCTCTCTGCTCGCAGAAGAAAACTTCACTAATAAAGAGGTGGTACTCGTACACCTGATTCTTATGGCATTTCTAATCGGTACCGCTTTGGTAGAGACATACCCTGTCATATCAATCCTTGCAATCATTGCAAGTGCCGTTTGTGTCAGGATTTTGAATGGTGTGGGTAACAATATTAACAATGTTAGTAATTAGCTTATTTTTTTATACCTCAAAATATTAACATTTAAGCAAAACACATAAGAGAGTATCTGAAAATATCAAAAGTTCCAAATAATAAATATTTGGAACTTTTTTAATGTATCTTAACAAAATAAGCAGGCAGGAAGTTTTTCCAAAAGATTTTGAAAATGTTAATATAAGACTTTTATTTTTTTGACACCTCATTTTCATAGTGAGGTTTGTATCTTCGCAGTCGTTAAAATATTTTTTTTATGAGAAGAAATCACTTATCATTAACTCTCGCGTTGACGGCACTTGCTTTCTCTTCCTGTACAAAGCATCCGTCATTTCAGAACTCTACCGAAGCGATAGAGGCCTGTAAAGCAAAGCTGTCGGAAATCCAATCTTACAAGGATGCCGACATCGAAAAAGTAACTGACCTTACGGCACAGTGGCAGGAACTTAAAGACTCGTCGTACAGTGTCTTTTCAAAAGACTCTACCATTAACCTGAAGAGTCCGGTGGCACTTGCCTATTTTGTCATTTCCGATTCTGTGAGAACAGAGCTGACACGACTTGCTTTTTCAAAGCAGCGTTCGCTTCAGGACGTGATGTACCTTAAACTCAATACGGCTTCCGAACGGGCAAAGATGGAAAGTTCGGACACCTATAAAAAAGCGTCTGACTTTTATGGGGGACTTGACAAAGAGCAGACGATAAAGGGACTTCCACAAATACTGGCCATCTACAACAAGTTGCTAAACAGTACGCATGACTTTAAGCAGGAGTCTCAATTGCTTACCTTTATCAGGCAGGAGGACAGATGTTTTCGTTCGCTCATGGAACACCTTAGCAATGTACCCATGGATGAGATGCAGCGGTTAACCCAAAAGACAACAAGGCTTTTTAACCGGCTTTACTCTTCTGTCGGTCAGAAAAACGATGAAGTGAATGACAGGACGATGCTGTATCTGACCATGCGTTTTAACCGCCGGATCATGCAAAATGCCATTGCGTGCAGGGAAGACATACTGAACAACAAGCAGCTTAGCCAGGAACAACGGGTCAGTTACCGCTGGATGCTGATTCAGCCCTATGTGTCCTTGGATGGGTATTCAACGGCTGCATTGACCAAGAAACAGCGTGAAGAGCTGATGGTAATTTCCAAGGAACTGCCAATACTTTTGAATCGCCTGGACAACAAAAAGAAAACGAAGGAGGAGGAAAATAAGCTGATAGCCACTTTGGCAGAATATTTTCTGAAATCGTATATTTCAGCAACTTTATAAATAGAAAATCGTATGGAAAAAGCATTAGACTACAACACACTTGAAGACGGAACCTACAAGCGTTCCATCCTCCTGCTTTATCAGAAGTTGATAAAGTTGCTCCCCGGCTATTTTACAGAACAGCAGATATGCGTTATCCAACACGCTTATTTTACGGAAGTCGTTCTTAACATGGAAGAGCAACACGTGTTGGAAAATTTCGTATCGGATTTGGTGGAGAAACTGCATATACACGTTCTCTATGCTTCCAAGGAAGAGAAAGGAAAAGTATATAAGGTGGTGGCATACTCGACTCCGGTAGAAGATGAAATGTTTGTTGTCTATCTGTCATCGACCAATTACGGAATCGTTGACTCAATGACGGTATTCTTCTTTGATAGTTTGGAAACGATGTACTATCATCTGCTTTCCGAAAGGAACCGGATGCCCAAACTGCAGAAAAACATTCTGGAACAAGAATCATACGCAGAAACATTGTCGAACTTCAATTGAAAGAAATATGGTGATGTTAATATTAAAATTAATCCTTTTCGTGGTGCTGACGAGCATTCCTTTCCTGTATCATTTTCTAATCAAGCCAAGGAGGGAAAGCGTGAAAAAATACCGCAATGTTTTTACGGCAGCACAGCCCCATAGGAAGAGCAACAGGAAGTCTGTTTGGAGAATAGGCACTCATCTTATCAACTTCTATGACAAGATGAAGCATCGGGAAAAGCCAAGAAAGTTTTTTACATTATTACTTTTACTGTTTCTTCTCGGTATTCAAGGTGTAGACAACTTTGCATCAGGAGAAGTGGCTGCCACATATAAGACCATGGCGAAAGAAAAGAGGTTGGACCAGCTTAGCATCAGCGGAAAGAAAACGGCGGCTCCGTTCATGCAACGAAAGATGAACAACTACCTCTATCCCTTTCTGACCCGCCCACTCGTTTACCTTATTACTTTCGGGATGACACTACTGTTCTTCTCTTACAAGTTGGCTAACAGAATACTCACGAAAATACATAATAGCAAAAGGATTCTGATAGGTGTTTCCTGTGTAATTATTTTGTTTTCTTTCTTCGATGAAGGAAGGTATATTTTGCTTTCTGAAGTACTTTTCGTTATTGCAATGGCTGCCTTGTTCTATCCCAATTTTCATGATCCTGCTGCTCCCAAAGGGAGGAAACCGATACCACAAAGATACACGGTAGAAAGGAAGGCTGCATGACCTTTATCGGTTACAACATTTATATAAAAATGTGGATTGGAAAAAGGTAGATTTTTACATATAATATTGATAATATAAAATAATAATGACTAACGATAAAATGATAGATAAAGAAGTCGTTCAAAATGGTTATAAGAACTATCATGTAAGAATGTCTTCCGACCTGCTTAAGTTTCTCTGCGGAGACTATACTTACAAGAACGCAAAGCGTTTTTCTCGCCTGCAGGCCTTTCGGGATCTTGTGGCACGACATTGTACCTCCGAGAGGAAACAAGAGGACACGGCCGCAAATATAGAATGCCTATCGAAGTCTTGGGGCTGGAGTCGACCATCGGTCATGAAGTTCATCCAAAATTTAGAGACAATGAATGTTCTGGAAGTCTTCAATGTTGTTACAAGCAAAATGGTCAGACTCCGAAAAGATATCGTCGTTTTTGCCCCGGCAAAAGATGTTGAGAAATGACGGAGAGGGATTTTATCCATCCCGAAAATCCGGCTTGACATTTCATTTTTAATGAACTTGGAGATGGAAAAGACAAAGTCTTGGTACATGCGCTTGCGCATGAGCGATCGTTTTGCAAACGAAATGAATTGTTTTACATTGGGAGGTAGCCTAATACCCCCCAAATCAAAATTTGGGGGTATTGCCACCCCGGCGAGGGGGGGACTTCGTGCGGCAAGCCGTGTCAATATTAGGCTCTCCGAGGGGTAAAGCGGAAATGGTTTTGAAACGTGTTGGGTCTTCACTCGTACGGAAGCTAAGGTAGAAAACATTCACAGAGCCCCCCCACAGAGACCCCCCACAGAGATCTATCATAATCTTCATTAAATCAGAGTAATAGAAATACAGAGACCCCCCATAAAGACCCCCATTAATTGGTAATAACAAAATGTTAGAGGCGGGCACTTCGAAATATTTATATTCAGAGACCCCCCACAGAGACCCTCCGGCTAAAATAAAAAAAATGGCAAAACAAGTAATGGATCTTATGCCTACAAAAGGCATTACTGTTGCTCAAAGCAATGAGCATCTACGAAACTTCTCGGCGGAAGCATACCGGAGAAAACTATCGTATGCTTTTGACCCGACACGTGAGCATCTTAATTTTGAAGTTCGCAAAGGGGGTGTGATAGCTCCCATCGACAAGCAGCTCTCAATCCCCAAACGAATCAAAGACAATTTGAAGGCAAGGAATATAATAGACCCTAACCTCGGACTTCCGGAACCGAAGTACCGGACTGTTGCAAATTTCATCTTGGGTGGTTCGAGGGATCAGATGCACCGTTTGGCCTTCGGTGAACAACAAGTGAACTTGGACAAGGGAGCCGATAATTCGGGAATTACTCGCAGCCCTGAAATAGAAAAATGGGCTGTTGACATGTACAAGTTTATGAGTAAAAAATATGGTGAAAAGAATATCGCAGCTTTTATAGTACATCTTGATGAAACAAACCCTCATATTCATTGCACAATTTTACCAATAACGGAGAGGAATAAATTCTCTTGGAAAATGGTTATGGCAGGGCAGAGTAAATTTGAATATAGTCAGCGCCTGACAGCCCTTCACAATGAACTCTCGGAGGTCAACAAGAAGTATTCTCTTGACCGGGGAGACAGCATTGCAGAGACGGGGCACAAGCATAAAACGATGGGAGAATATTATGCACAAAAAAGAGAGGATTTAAAGAAAGAAGTTGATCATCTGAAAGGCGATGTCGCTGATCAAAAGCGACAGATTTCGAGAAACAAGGTTACACTGTCAGAACAAGAAAAAGCAATTAAGCATGGTGAAGCAAGATTGAAGGGACTGGGTACCATGATAGCCAATCTTGAAAAACATAGAAATGACTTGCTCCGTGAGATTGAGAAGTTAGAAAATTATGTCAAGGCAGGAAAGATAACCAAGGAGCAGGCAGATATTGAACGTGTGAGAATCCTCGCCGATATTGAAAAAACAAAAGAGAAAATTATTGACAAAAAAGGAAAGCTCGCAGAGGCGGAGAGAAAGCTTGAATTAGTGAGGGGGCAGACCGAAGCCACCGAAGAGCGATATAAGGAAATAAAGGATGACATACATTCCATTGCGCCGAACCTGAACACGCAAGTCCTACATGACATGCAAGCTGTTGGATGGAATATGGCCTCGATAGAAGCGCAAAAGTCTTATAGCAAATTTAATGCTTACCGTGAGTCTCTTCCGCCAGAGCAGAGAGTGGCTTTTGACGAAGCGACTAAAGGATTTTCTGAAGGTTCTATGTTCGAACAGATGGCAGAAAATTCAAGTCAGGTTGCCTTGGTCGCCACGGCTCTTTTTCTTGGCTATCTTGATAAGGCAACGGAGATTTCGCAGAGTGCCGGCGGCGGTTCCGCGCCGAATGGAGGCTGGGGTAAGAAACCTGACGAGGACGATATAGCGTTCCGACAACGCTGTTTCCTAATGGGTATGCACATGCTGAAATCAGGTAAGAAAAGGAATATCAAGCGGTAATAATGTTGATGTTTTTTCATGGGGAATGTTGTAGATGTTTGTGAATCCGAATAAGATATGGATTGTATATATGTCTATTTTCTTATACTTCAATACACGTATAGCGCAACACGTATATACATCTATACGGATATACGTATATACGAGCATACGGCTATACACGCTACACCTGCGGTGTTTTTTACATTTACTTTTATCTATCCTTCCATTTCCGTTTCTGATTTCGACCTCACTTTTCATCCGCTTGTAGTCATCTTCGACTTTTATTCTGCAAAGGTATCGCAGGCAGGGAACACGGCAAACACCGGAACAAGTCCTATTGGCGGAAAACTTTTCATGACCCTCCGAAATCAAAGATTGCGGTTTCCTGAAAACTTTTACCGGCCAATTCTTTGCCTTAAGTTCCCTTAATACCTGCGATGTTACCTTGCACATAAAAGGTTCGAGATGACGGTTACACCGGAATGATAAAAAAAAGTTCGGGTCGAAGAAACGAAAAACCTATAAAAAGGTTGAGAATCGGGAGGCCCAGAATAAATAACAAATTTCATAAATTATAAAAAGGTGAGACACACCATAACAACTGTTCAAAATCATGAAAGCTTATTTTTACGCTTCTTACCTGAATTCTTCTCATAAAGTAGATGCAGCTTCTATTATTAAGGCTAAGAGTTTAGCTCAAATTAAGAGGGCGAATATACACTTATTTGAAAATTACGCTAAGTTCGATAGCTATAAAGAGGCTTACAATTACCTCATGCTAAATGTCACCTCGTTGGGTGCACAACTTCCTTATGAAGAAGTTAAATATTTCGACGTTACAGATTTTTAATCTAAACTTTAACTTTTACGCTGCGCTATCGGCATGACGGGCAAATTTATATGATTAAGAATGCAGACAACAAGAAACAAATTTTAGTTGAACTTTTCAGTGGTTACAAATTCAATGGTGGAGAAGAGCCTGCAACCCTAAAAGGGTACGTTGAGCGCGAAAGCGAGAACGATCCTGGCTTTTTCAGGTGGTTGTTCGATAATGAAAACCTTAGCGACTTTGGCTTTAACCTCTCTAAAGAGCAAAAGCAAGAGTATAAAGAATTTATAAACAAGTTATAACAATATTCAGCCCTCGACATCACGGTTAAGTCAATTGATATGTCAGTTTTTATTTCCAAAGAGTTAATTCCCAAAATTGAAAGGTATTATAATATTAAAATGACAGACCCTACAGAAGAGGTTGGGTATGGAGAGCAGGCAATGGCTTTTGAAGATGTTACAGACTCTTGTTCTGACCTTGAAGATTGGCTTGAAAATGGAGATGTCTTAACTTGTTACGAAGATGCGGACGGGCAAATTCACTATAAAGTTTCTGTAGAAAATGGAGTGTTCGATTTTGTGCTTGACAAAGAAAACGTGGAGTACGAAAGTTATCTTGAAGACATTAAGTCTGACTTAAACAACCTCTTTTCAAACGCGTCTGTCGAAGATTTCAGAACGTTATGCCAAAATTTGCAGGACTACGACGAATACAAAAAATCGCACGAAGATGTAATTGATTTCGATTTAATAGATAAAGAAGACTATGAAAGCATAGTAAAAGAGGCTATCACTGAATACATCGAAAATAACGATATAGAAGTAGATGTAAAAGAGTTAGGCGATACAGACGTTGTTGAAGACGGAGATAACAGCTTTACTTATAAAGGTGAAGAGTATCAAGGCTTCGATAGTTCGGACAGTGGCGACTTCGATTGCACAAGCTGCGAGAACTTTGATTTAATCTATGAGGCGGTGCAGGAGGCTAACTACGAGGATAAGGAAGAATTAACAATGTACCTATGTGGTATGAATTTCGTCTACAAGAATATGGTAGATGATGTAATGTACAAATTCTATTTCAAATAATATTAAACCTAATGCTGCTCTATCGGCAAGACGGGAAACAACATGAAAAGATATAAGTTCATTATTAAATTGTCCGATGGTAATGAAATTCAGGCTGCATCTGTCGGCAATAGCCGTGATGAAGCCGTAGAGCGTCTGTTAGCTTTGCCACAGACAACGGAGTTTATCGGTTCAGCGCAAGTCATTGATGCCGTTCTTGTTGGCGAGGAAGCTGTACAACCTGTTCCGGCTGACCGTTTCGTATTACAGCGGTCAACTGCCCCCTGTTGGTGGGTAGTCGGTGATCCGGAAGGTATGTTTGTCATAAAGTTTAAAGAACATGACTTCAATGGTACACGGAAAATCACTTATCTCAAAGATACTCCTTCTGGTGCGTCGGCTGAAGCCCGTGTCCTTCGGGAGATACCGGAGTGGTTGCAGCTATATCATTCCGAAGTGCTTTAAATGGGTGTACAGGCTTTTTCTCCTTAAAAAATTGTTTAATCAACCGTAAATTAGTATATTTGCTGTCTAAAGATAAGGCAATTATGAATAAACAAGAATTTTTAGATATATTGGAAGAGCACAAGGAATTGGGCTTCCAAAAACAGATAGACTATGAAAAGTTCTATCTCTACTCAATCGTGACCCATTCAACTGCTATCGAAGGCTCGACGATGACCGAGGTGGAGAACCAGCTGCTCTTTGACGAGGGTCTTTCTGCCAAGGGTAAAAGCATCATTGAGCAGAACATGAACCTCGACCTGAAAGCTGCCTACGAAAGAAGTATGGAAATGGCAAGGGAACACACACCTTTCTCCATCGATATGCTGAAGGAACTGTCTTCAATCGTAATGAGAAGAACCGGGGGGATATTCAATGCACCTGGCGGTGTATTTGACTCGTCAAAGGGAGATTTACGTCGGGTAAACGTTACGGCAGGAACTATGGGAAAGTCTTATATGAGTTACCTGAAAGTCCCACAGAAGTTAGAAGATTTCTGCAAGGAAATGAACGAAAGACGGGAACAGCTGTTAAAGAACCCCGATGTATATGAGCAATACCGTTTGAGCTTTGACGCACATCTGAAACTCGTCACGATCCATCCATGGGTAGACGGCAACGGCAGGATGTCAAGGTTGATCATGAATCATCTTCAGAATGAGTTTGACCTGGTACCCAATAAGGTATTGAAGGAGGACAAGGCCGAATATATCAACGCCTTGGTGAAGTCAAGAGAGGAAGAATCAAATACCCCGTTCCAAAACTTCATGTTCCGGGAACACGCCAACAACCTCCAACAGGAAATCGAGAACTATAAGTTATCCATGGAAGATGAAGAAGAGGAGGAAGAAGAACAGAAACCTCGCCGACATTTCCGGAGATAAGAAATTAAATGAAGGGTCATCTGAACTTTACAGTTCAAGTGACCCTTTCTCATGTAATAAAAACAAAGGAAGAATTTATTTGGAAGACTTCCTGTTGCTCTTCCTATGGGCTGTTTGAGTGCCTTCTTCCTTTTTGAACTCTGTCTGGACAATCTTTATCATATTCTTTACCTCTTGGTCTATCCGCTCAAAGTTGGCATATAGAATACGCTCCTTGGAGTCTTCAGAATCGAAGTGGTAGAACTTCGGTATAGGATAATTGCTGTAGTCTGTTTCCTCTGCCTTAATCTGTTCCATGTCAAAAGAGGTCTTGCAAAAGAACTTGGTGGTTCTGAACTCTTCAGCAGTCTGAATATCCATCGAGTCCCGTCTGCCTGTCTTCGTAATCACGAAATCCCGGGCAGTCTGGCCACACAGCCATCCGGAAGCCATATCACTGATTTTGGAGGCAGGAACAAGGCTGTCCATATTCTCATTGAGATTGATGGATGTTCTGTCCCTGTCAATGGTAATGCCTTTTTTGAGTTGTACGACCTTTCCGAAGATGTCGCCCGACAGCCAATCAAGCGTTTCTTTTGAGCGTGCAGAGCCGGAAACGACATTACCTACGGTGGTAATAATCTTATCCTTGCCCACCTTTCCATAATCTGCTTCCAACTGCGGCAGTTCCTGAAAACCTAATGTCACAGCAACCTTATTACTTCGGGCGGTTCCTATCAAGCGGTCTATCTTATGGAAGTAGAGTGTCGGCAGCTCATCGACAATGATGCTTACCGGGACATTCTTTCCCATACCGCTGTTGACACGGGTGACAAGACGGTTCAGAATCAGGGCATTGAGTGCTCCAATGATGCTCTCCATTTCCGGGTCATTGGCAATAAGCAGATAACTTGGATGTCGGGGATCTGACACCTTCAAATCAAAATCGTCCCCACTAAACACCCAATAGGATTCCTTGGTGGCCAAGCGTGAAGTCTGCACACGCAACGTACCTATCATACCTTCCAACTGCTCCATGGCACCATTGTCAAAGGCAGTCATGAAAGGCCCCAAAAGCGGGTAGACCTCCGGATCGGTCTTCAAGACTTCAAAGATCTCATCATAGGAGTGGTTCAGGAACGAGAGCACGTGAGGCATGTCAGAATACTGACCTTTCCAATAGGCCGGTTGCACCTGGTATTCCTTGTTGCCAATCTGTTTCGCATCATTGAAGACCCTTCCTGTCAACCGCTTATGGTGGGTTTCCTTATCCTCGCCGTATTCGGGGAAGAGTTCATTGCCGTTCTCATCAAAAGGCTTCTTGTTGTAGTTGACGAAAAAGAAAATACAGGCTGCAAGGAAGTTGGTGGCAGATGTCTGGAAGAACTGGTCGGAACCGCCACCGGAAGTCTTCTGTCCCTTTTGAAGGGACTCAATAAGTGTCTCCGCTGTTTCCTGTGCTGCAGCCAAATTTGCAATGTACTTCTGCTGGATAGGATTGACGCGTGCGCTGTACTCAATATTGACAAAGTTAATGATATTGAAGTTACAGCCTTTTGGCAGGTTACCTTGCACCTGATTTTTCCTATAATGATAATAGAGCTTGGTTGCAAGCGTCGGGAACTTGTAGTCATAGACAACCATTGCAAAACCCTTGGCCGAATGCTGACGGATATAAGGCTCTATGACAGAGAATGTCTTTCCGGAACCGGGCGTGCCCACAACCCATGTGCCTCGGAAGGGATTGACAATATTGATCCAACCTCTCCTGAACTTGCCCTTGTAGTAGTAGCGCATAGGGATATTGACGGAATACTTGTTCTCGACAAGCTCTGTTGTCTGCTCGAAACTTTCGTTTTCAAAGTTGAACCGGTCTTTGAGCATGCCGTCCTTGAAATATTTCGATACATTGTCAAGAGCAGTATGGACAAGTATTGTCCCTATGACAGACACGGCCATATAAACCCACACATTGGCTTTCAGGATCCATAACCTGACATGCCAGTCACTGTTATAGACAAGCACAGAAGCCACTACTAAGCCAAAGCCGATGGCGAGTGGGTAGAATACCATCTTGCGCGCATCGAACTCTATCTGTTTCTTGTTCTTTGTGCCTATACAGGTGATGATTACCAGCATGAGCGTAACCATCTTCGAGTAGGGCAGGAACTGATACATGGACAGTACCCCGAGCCGGTGATGAAAGCTGTTTACAATGCCGCCTAATCCGCTCAATACGGCCGGATCCAAGGCATACATGAAGAACTCCAAAAGGAGTGATACGTATATGGTCGTCCTGAAAATACTGTACGTTCCCTGTATTTCTTTACTTTCTTCCATTGCTTTTAGTATTTAACGCCTTTGGCATGTTTCATCCAAGTCTTCAGGCAATCTTTTGTTATAGATCCCATCTTGCGAGGCTGGTATTCCTTTCCGGTTCCTTTCAGGTCATACCATGAATCCATGATCGTTGTGTAATGTATCAAACGGCTTAGAGTACGGAGCTTCCTGTTGAGCGTACGCAAGTTCAGGCGGATGTTGTCCATAACTTTGAGCCGTTCATATTGGGTCATCTTGGCATTCTTGTCCTGATATTTTTTCAGCGGCAGGATTTGCTCGATGTCTGCTGCGAGTTTCAGACCGTTCTCGATAATGTCAGTATAAATGTTGTTCTTTGACTGTGAGAAAGCTACCGCCAGGACATTAGCCGGTTGCCGAACGACAATACCCTTAACAACTTTCACGTTTTTCATTGCTTCATCCACTTCCATGTAAATGCCGTATATGTCGGCTGCCACGGTCAGTATGTCATCAAAGCTGTTAAGGTAATCGTTGAACTGACGTTGGAAGTTCGTTGTCGCTGCCACTTCCTCTTTCAAATATTTGTATCCTGTAAGGTTTCCTGCCAACAAAACATCTTGCGCCTTTAAGGCTTTCTTTGCCTGTTTGGCATAAGTGGCAAACATCCCGGCCCTGACACCATCCGGCCCATTCTGTGCAAACAGGCTTATGGAAAGGGAAAATCCTAAAATGACGCTGATGGCTGCCCGCCTGATGCTGTTCATTGTCCCCATGGTTTATGTGTCTGTCTGTATTTATAAAACTTGGCAACATTGCTGATAGCCCTGCACATCCGCTTGGACGATTCCTTGGCCAGCACCTTGTTGCTCTTGTTAATCTTACCCGTGATGGCCCTGTTCCACACATCATCTAAGGAGTGCATTGTGACACTCACTGACAACAGGCGGAGTTTTCTGTTCAACCGTTCTAAATTGTTTGTCAGATTCCACAGCATCTGCGTCCTCTCCGCACCGTTGAGCATATTGCCTTCCCCTCCCTTGGCAATTACATTCTTCAATGCCCTGTAAGTACGGATAAACTCTGTCACCGTCTCCAAATAGAGATTGTTCATCGACAGGGAAGCAGCAATTCCTTGGGGATTGATTCTACATGCCGTATGGACTTCCCATAGTGCCGTGAGCGTCTGCATCCCGTCGGCATAAAGGGAGGTGGCAGCTTTTATGGCGGAAGCATATCCGGAAGCTGTCTTCAAATAGGAATTGTATTTTTGTTCCCACTGTTTCATCTTGGTATTGGCCACCGTCATGGCTCCCTGCTCCACAGCAAGGGCCGCCATGGCTTTTGACTGCTTCTTTATCTGATTGTCAATAAGTGTTTCTCCAGAAGCAATAGCCGCATATTCAAGCGGATTGGATTGAGATGCACCTTGTGCTGACACAGTCATGACTCCAGTAACGAGAACAGTCAATAAGAAAATGCACCTAAGGCCTGTTTGTAATCTCATAAATACCTTTCCTTTTCTTGTTAAACTCCACACGTTTGCGTATCTCGCTGACAATATCCACCCTTGCCTTGATGCCTATCATATCCAGCTGGGGATTGTTCCTGTCTCCGGAATAGATGGTTATGGTCTTCAGACCGAAGAGCTGCTGTGGCAACGACTGGTGCTGCCGGTAGTCGACGACACGGTAAAGCTCGATATAGTCCGTTGAGTGGGAGAGCACACCGTGAAGGGTGATTAGCTGCTCCCCTGTCAGGACATATTCGATCCTTGCCATATAGACCACTTGAAAAAACAGGTAGAAAGTAAGAAACAATGCCGGCCATATCAAAAGCTCATGGAAACGAAACTCCATAAAGCTGCTTATCCAATAACTTGCCAGGCACAGCAAGATTACCGGCAGTTCATTGATGCAGAACTGCCCCCAATGGGGACGGATGGTCACCGTTTGGAAGGGCATAAATTCATGATTGAACATGTTGCGGACGTTATTGATGATTAAATACCCATTCCCCTGCCTTCCGATGGCCCTCTTCTTAGATGTTCACTCTCTGACTCGTAAAGGGCAGCAGAGACCGCTTCGGGAGAGGCTACACCGGGCTTGGAGAAGACATTTCGGCTTGCATAGAGTTCAGGGCGGTGACGTGGCTCTGCCATGACGGAACCGACAACATCCATTCCCACGGAGACGGCAGCAAGGATAGCAGCCCCCAAGTTGAAGCCGTGGCCCGCTTTTGTCTTCATCTCCACTTCGGGGAATATCTTATCGAAGAGCTTCATGCGCTGGGTGTCGTTGATGGCGCGGAACTTGTCGAAATCTTTTTGGGTGATCTCATGGGAAAAGACATTACCGTCTATGACGGCGGTCATCTTGTACTTCCCTTCTATGACCTTGCCTTCTGCGTCACGCAAGCGTTCCACGGCAATATCTCCGACTTCGGTTGCCCTGCCATGGCCACCGCTTCTGACCCATTCTTTGTTGGGCTTTAAGTTCTCCAATGATTGTCCGTTTACGCCGGCTTCTCCTTTAAGGGCAATCTTTACGTTTTCCCGTAATTCAGCCAAAGTGGGTTGAGCTTTTCCATCTGCCACCAATTTCGCTTCGCCTTGGGTGACGGCTTTTATATCTGTCCCTGACAGGGCTGTGGCCTTGATATGTTCCGTATCCTTAAAGATCGTCTTGTTCAACGCATCTGCCATACGCTCGTTGTATGGTCTTCCGGCACCGCTTTGCAATGCGTCCTTCATATCTATATTCTCCGAATAAGAAGACACGCGTCTCTCTGCGGTGGAGAGGGGCAGCCGGATTTCTTTGACAACAGACAAGGGCTGCTTGTTTTCATCGGTTATGGGAATGATGGTGGAAAGCAGCTTTGCCTTGCCGTCATCATCTGCATTCTTGAAAGCAAGATACTGCTCTTCGGTAATTTTATATGACCACATACCAATATCCTTGCTCTCCCGCATATTCAGCATATAATTGCCGGAGATCTGATCCTTGTAGGCCATCGCTCCTGTGATTGCAGCGGAAACGTTGTCATTAACAAGGTTGTAATGACCGTTCAATACGGCAACACCGTCTGCATCCTCAATCCTGCCTGAACGCACGGGATCTTCCAAGACACCGTTGGACGCGTCCTTTATCTTGACTTCATCAAAAACCTTGTCGAACAGCTTCAGGCGGTACTCGTCATTATAGTTGATGAACTTGATATAGTCCTCCTTGGAGATGTCATGTGACATCACCTGATTGTTGATTACGGCAGTCATGCGAAACGTAGTCGCCCCCTTGCCGTCATTGACAGGTGACACCTGGATCTCACCGACAGAGACGGCACGTCCGTCCTTTACCGGAAGATAGAAACCTTCGTTTGGATTAAGGCCACGTCCGTCGACGACACCGATAGAGTTCCAGCGATCTAAGAAACCGCTCCGATAGTCCTCGCGCATGTCTTTCATGTCTATGATGTCAAGTTTGGATGCCATATATTGATTGGCTGCTTCCTGATGAAGTCCCAGCTCTTTCTCCACTTCAGGTTTTAGCTTAATGTCTACATAGTCCTTGCTGTTAAGCATCTCTACGGTTATCTTATCGGTAAAGTCTTTCCCTATGACGGCATTCAGGATGGCAAGCCGTTCATTGACAGATACACCATCCTTGTTTTGTATACCCTTTTTGTCGCTGTACTTGAATTTCTCGTTCATGAGTTTCTTCGTCTCGTCAGGGTTCAACTTGTATTCAAGGTTGGTGGGGACGGACGCAGACTTGATGGTCAGCAGATTTTTCTTTTCATCTATGACAATACCGTGCGAAGACAATACCTGCTGAAATTTCTCTGCCGACAGATAAACCGGTGAACTGATGGAATTAAGGGGAACGGACTGTCCTTTCGGACGTTCCACCTTGGGAAGTTGTTGTTCGCTGATACTCATGGACTGAAGAACGTCCTGTTTCTGCTTCATACCCTTATCATAGAACCCATAGGCACCTGTCTTCATCTCTCCGGGACGCAGACGCCCGTCAGGACGGTCTATAACGACAGGTGCGCTATTTGCATAGAATGGTCTTCCGTCTATGCGCCTGATACGCCCACCATGGGCAAGTCCCATCAAACCGTCTATGATGCTATCAAAGCGCCCGTATCTCGGCCCTTCAAAAGGGTAAAAGAAGCGCGGTTCTCTGTATCCATATTCTCCCGGGGCAAGCCTGTGCCCGTCAAGTCCCATGTTGACAGGACTGTTGGCATTGCGGGCTGCGACAAATGAGCCTGGGATATAATAATCTTCCTTAACGATGCCGACAAAGGTGTTGTAGGCCTTCTTGTCCCATGCGGATGTACCTCCGTTCATCAGGTTCTCAACCTGTTGTTGGTCGAGAGAATAACGTCTGGGTTCGGATGAATTATGGGACAAGGTGACAAGTTCATAATCACCGGTCTGTGTCATGGTGATATGAGCCTGCATGCCGTTGGCATTGAGGGTGTCCTGCAGGCGCGGTGAGATGTCCGTTACACCATAGTTGGTATTCTTTCTTAAAATGGCCATATTATTCTGTTTTAATTCTTCTTACTTCTGCTTATACAGGATCACGCAGGTGTGGCGGTTGGCTGTATAAGGCTTATAAAGATTGATACCGCCCCTGGTTGCCCCGGTCATCTTCGATTTCGGTACACCGGCATTTATCAGCAGCTTGGCAATATAACGGCAGCGTTTGATGGAAAGTTTCCTGTTATGCTTGGGTGTTCCTGTCTTGCTGTCTGCGGAACCTACGATACGTACTTCCAAGTTATACTCCTTGACGGCAGCTGCAATCTCCTGAATGTTGACCAATTGCTGTTTGTCGACAAGCTCCGTGGTATTACGCTTGAAGAAGAACAGGATTGGAGCGTCAAACTGCGCAATGTTCTCATCGCCATTCCCGGAAATACTCTCCGTATTCTTGTTGGCAAGTCTTTCCTGAAGCGATTTAAGGCCACTGTAATTATTGCGCGGATAGGTGGTCAGATCGGTTATTGTCGGATTCTGCAATACATCTTCATTCGCCGACACCAACTTGTGTTTTTTGACTTTCCAGCCTAAATGTCCAATCCCGATGGACAAACCGATACTTCCCGAAAGGAGGTTGTCTCCCAAACGGCCTTTCTCTCCATATCCGTCAAAATCCCGACGGGTTGTCGTTCCACCAAAAGAGGCAGAGATGCTGATACGCTCACTTAGGCTGCAAGTTCCCAAGATGCCGTAGGAAAAGGCAAAGGAATTTTTCTTCAACTGATTATGCCGGATAATTCCAGCTCCCATATAGGGGCTTATGTTCCATTTTGCCGGCTTCTCAAAAGAGGGTCGGAAGAAGGAAGACACGTTAAGAAGTAGGTCTGTATGATAGCTGCCAAAGGACTTGGGAGCACGTTGGGAATCGACAAACTTAAAGCCTTGATAGGCCAGTCGTGTCCCAAAATACGGCGAGTGCCATTTCTCGATGGAAAGTTCCAACCCTACCTTGGTTCTACCGTTAAAGTCCGTGTGTGAGACGGGATCTCCCAAGAAAGAGATAAAACCGCCCTGCGCGGAGACAAACCAGTTATCGCCCAATCCTGACAGCTTATACTTCGCCTGACCGTCTATCGGACTTGGCAGGCCTGTCGGATGACTTGCAGAGCTTGCCGAAATCTCGTGCCGGGAGTTCACATAGAATCGTTCATCATTACCGTACACGACCTGTGCGTGGATGCCATGCCCTATGAATGTAAGGGCTGACAATAAAAAGAAGATTTTTTTCATTATGCTTTTTCTTTGTTTATACACATTTATATAGTATTATAGCCGTTCGGCGGCTACATCGTAGAGATAGAGCTTGTGCTTCATGATGATGCGCTCGCATTTCTGTACATAGTCCCTTGCCGTGGCATATCCGGCAGACTTGATGGAAACGAGCCAATTGTGAAAATCCGTGGAACTGTATTTCCAACACTGCTTATAGCGATCGCTCATCAACAGTCTTGAATGATATTCCATGCTGGCTTCCGGAGAGGCAAAATTGCAGAATTTCTCATTAGGGCGATCATCGTCATGGACACTGTATGGAAGTCCGCTGTCCAGCCAGTTCCTGTTGGCCTTGATGCCGAAGTAATTGAATCCTGCCTGGGCCAGACTGCTGTTTCCCCAACTGCTTTCAAGTGCCATTTGAGCAAGGATGACGGAAGCGGGAATGCCGTATTTCTGCTGTTGTCTCATGGCGGCATGGGCATATCTCTTGAAAAATGCGTCAGGAGAAAGAAGAGTCTCCTCGCTGACATGGAGAGCTGTGATACACTGCAACTTTACGTCTCTTATGTAAGTAAGGAGGTTATAGGGGTCTTCGAGTCGTCCCCTTAACCGGCTGGTGACATGAAGGTGTGGCCCCGTCGAACGACCGGAAGAACCGCTGACGCCAACCGGGTCTCCTGCATAGATTCTCTCTCCTTTCTTTACCCAGATTTGAGAAAGATGACAATAGCTGATGGTGTAATCACCATGACGCATGATGATGTAATTGCCGGATCCGGAGTCATAGCCTATATTCGCGATGTAACCGTCAAACATGGCAAGGACTTTCTCATAATGAGCTTTTAAATCCAAGCCACAGTGTTCTTTTTCCTTGCCGGTGAATGGATCTTTACGAATACCGAACGCAGAATTGATCTCGACACGTTGTAAGGGGAAACTGACACTAAGGTATTTGTCTATCCAGTAATCCTGATGATTGACATCGGAGGTATTCTTTTGTGCATGACAAAAGAGACTGAACAGACTCAAAACAGCCATGAAGATATGTCTAAAATGTATAACCATCTACTCGTATTTTATGATTACAAAAATAAAATAAACCGTTTTAATAGGGGGCTCGAAAAAAAAGGAAGTCTTATATTAACATTTCAAAAACGAAAAACACCGTAAAATCGCCCAAAAACGTTTTGAAAATGTTAATATAAAAGGTTTATTTTTTTGGAGAACGGACTTTTCAAGTAAGAAACTATCTTTGCAAAAACAATAAACAGGAAAATTATGAGAACAACTTTTGGTGAGAATGAGATACCATACGAGAAATTTGCAAGTATCGGGCTGTCTCAAGAAATGGTGGATGACCTGCCTGAAATGGTGATGAAAAAACTATTGGAGGGACATTGGACTCCTATTTTACCCGTCAGCGTGGATTTGGGTGACGGCATACAGAGAACAATTCAGGCCCGTCTTAAACTTGAAAGAAGAAGTGGCACTGTTGACATCCTGATTGCCCCGAGAAGTGAAATGGCTGATTTGGAGGACTTCACGCCAGAGGAACAGAACACGCTGCGAAGCGGGAAAATCATCATAACCAAAATGCCGGGGAAAGAACAGTGTTTCGTACAGCTCGATGACAAGACAAACAGGGTTTTCTATATTCCTGTTTCTCTAATGGAGGATAATCTGGCTTCACTTCAAAACGAGCTGGAACTCTCTAATGAGCAAGTGGCACAGATGTGTACAGGCAATGTTATTTCAATAGACAAGCAGGAAGGGCGGTTCACATTCGGGTTGGATTTCCTCGCTGACGGTGGCATCAAGGTGGTAAGTGGTGACAGGGAGGAATATGACAGTATTGCTTCCCGCGAGTTGCCTACATATAATTTCGGCATCTACGGATGTTGGGTCAAAGAGTCGGACAACTCTTTCAAGGACTATGTTCCTGAAGATAATTACACGGAAGAGATGCAAAAGGAGTTCTACCATTTAGGGGATGAGAACTCACAAAAAGCGGAGCAGAAAAACAGAGGTATACACAGATAATCTTAAAAATTTACAATATGCCAAAAGTAGTAAAAGATTTGATTGGTAAACTCGACCGTGAGGAAATAACAAATCTGCAGTGTATCACAATGCACGGCCAGGAAATGGTAGACGACTATAAGGAGTGGTGCCAGGTACTGGGCTTCGAAGAAGGTGATGAAGACGGAGCGGAACAGTTCATCAATGAGCTTCGCTATGGTGATGAGCCTGATGATGGGGACTGGCCCCAAGAAGTGTGGGATAAAATCGAGGAGGTTTCCAACGAAGCGTTGGAAAATGCTGATATGACCAATGGTAGTAACCAAACCAAGGAAAGCAATCTCTCTTCGGTGGAACTGTTCCAAGAGTGGAGAAAGGATAAAGGTAAACTTGATTCTTTGAAAACATCCGAGAACGCAGTAAAAATAACATTATGGCGGTATCAAAATCCTCTCGAATCTAAAAAGGCTTGTGCTCGGGCTCTTAATATTACTAAAAATAATGTCAAGAAATGGTGGAATATCCGTTATTTCATTGACGGTGCCATTGCTGATGGTGGTCATGTACATCCCATAAGACTCGAACATGATGTCATCAAACGGACAATCCTTCAAGCTGTTGAAATAGCGGAGAAAGAATGAATAAAACAAGACGATAAACTTTAATTAAATAATGTCAGAAGGCGGTTTGCAGGGATGCAGGTCGCCTTTTTCATTTAATCATCCCAATTTTAATTATGGCGAATTTGCCATAATTAAACATGAACCGGGACTGATTATTGATAGTCCTATGTCAATGCCGATTGAAGGACTTGGCCTGAAGCTGCGTCTGATTGTTCCAAGATTCTCTTGGTGTATTCAGGATTGTTCTCTAACCTCTCTCTCCATATCCGGGAATATTCGGGATTGGTGGCATTAAAACGGCAACTCTGGCTGATAATACCACTACCCAGATGAGAGACGAGATTCTCAAAGAGATAGGTGTCCAGACGGAGCGTATCGAAATCAACTTCACGGGTGCTTTCCACCATGGCCACGGCCAAGTCACGGTAATAGTCGTCCTCGGTTTCAAAATTGCTCTTCGGGGCTATATGGATGACCTTCTCGGCATAATCATAGACAGAAAGGCCGGGGACACCATCAAACTTCAACGCTGTTTTACAAAAGCCGTCAGCGTCGAGGAACTGATACCCTGAAGTCTTCTTGCGCTCTGTTGCTATCATATTCAGTTTGAGAGACTCATAGGAACGCCTTTGGGTAACGGGAAAGGTGGTCTGTGCAATGTTGTACACCCTTGACGTTCCGTTCTTATGGAGGATAAAGAGGCTCTTGGCATCTTGAAGAATACCGAGTTCGTTCGCTCTTAGCTCCTCTTCAGTAATGAAGAAAGGGAGTTCGAATCCCTGCTGTTCTGTCCATAACGCAAGCATGATGGCATTCGGCCCGGTATAAACAGTGCCTTTGATATCTCTTGGTGTCAACATCTGTTTTGAAACCCAAGGGTTGTTGTCATTATCAAGCTGCTTTTTAAGTTTTGCACTTAACAGCTTTCCATAAACACGATAGGCTTCCCTACGGAGCATTTCTGCTGTGTGCCACCTGCCTTTGGAAGATGGTTCAATCCGGATATAGCCTTCCGGCATCTGACTTTTCTTAGGTTCAATTGACGGGGCTTCGTCAACTTGCTTGGGCATTTTGATGCCGTCATCACTTTTAGCAATAGGTTCTTGAACACTTTGAACTTCATTTTGATTGTGGACTAAGGGCTCTTTATCCCTTACTTCGGTGGATTGCGGAGCTTCTATAACTTTGACTGCTGATGCAGGGACGACCGTTGCCGTCTCCGCGCTTTGCTTCACCCTGAAAATTGAGGTGATATGCTGCCATAACTCATCCAAAGTATGGTAATTGTCGCCAGTGTTATAAGCTGACAGCCCTTGATGGATGTTATTTAGCCTATCCTTTAACATTCCCTGGACTTTTTCGTCCGTTGTTCTCTGAAGGTCGGAACTCAATTCTGTCAGCAGCGCATCCGAACGGCGTATGACTGCTTTTAACAGGGTTATCCTGTCTTCTGAAGAAAGCGTCACGGTTTCCAAAGTATCATTGTTGAAGGCGACTATTGTGTCCGAAGCCTTTGCTGTTACACGGTCTATCTCTATGTCGTTTATCCGGCAAAGAGGATACTTTCCGGAAGAGAGCACTTTGTCTCCACAAAAGTCTTTGCCGAATATCCTGACAAAGGTCAGCAGTTCCTGACTGGCATCCTGCTCACTTATCGTTTTATCTATATAGTCCAACACGTCGACAAACCGGTAGGAATCATTGGAGGTAACCAAAAGTGAACTTTTACTAATGGATACTTGGGGATCGAAGTCTATCTTTATCCCATCCCCTGATAGGGCCCATGCCATGGGGACATAGTCTTTTCCATCCTCTTGGCGTATAGAGATGGAACTGTGGGCAGGGAACATCCCCTGACAGATATTACTCCGTCTCATCAGACAGATTAACTCTGTAAACTTTTCCTCCGCCATGTCTCTTGCGGTGGCTTCATCGTTCCATTTGCGCTGTCCCTCACCGCCAAGGGCTGTCATCTCCTTGTTTTCAAGAAGCGGCTTGAACTGTTTGTATGAAACTGTTTCTTCTGATTCATGATGGTGGCTGATCTTGTTGTAATGATATATGGACAAAGCCAAGTCCTCACCAGACTTGTCAACAACGGCTTTAATCCATATAAAGTGCTTACCGCCTTTTCGTGCAGCGGTCTCATTCTGTCTCTCATCCACAAAGAGGTTGCCCACTAAACTTCTACAAGCTCTTGCCTCTATCATTCTTACAAAAGCGGCATCCATTTTATAGCCATCCAGCTGTAATTGGTAAAGACGGTCAGCCTGTTGGTCTATGCTGTCAGGCGTTGCCTCCGAGTCTATCCATGTGCTCATCAAACCGTCCTGCCATTGAACGGCCGGGAAAAACTGTGGGTTGTTCCTGTCCTGCTCGTTGGACTTGGATCGTGCCCATAAGCTCATTTGCAAAGCCCAACTCTGAAGACGGCTACACTGCTCTTGATTCTTTGCAAGGAAACACAGCTCTTCCTGGGAGAAGAAATGGTTGGGCGGGAATGGCTTTAATTTATCATGGTCATGTCCTTGTTTTTCGCCTTTGCCGTTATCGTGTTTTTTACCAAATATCTTACTCCAGCCGCCTAACAGACGGTTGCCGAAGATTCCTGCTGGATTATCATTTTCACTCATATACTTGTTAGGGTTTTGTACGGAATAAAATCACCGGCCTATAAAGACTTGAATAATCAACGCTCTATAATGCCGGTGTTCATGTAAACTTCAATATTATGGCAACTATTCTTTCTGTGTGGAAGTCAACTCCCAGGGCTCGATACTGCTGGTACGGCACTCGATGTTGACATTGCCTTGATAGATATGGAACTGCAACTCTCCTTTTATTTCAACATAGGCCTCGGGCTTGAAGAATTCCTGCTGAATCGAAGTCGGAGAAAGGAAGCGAACCCAAACCCAGCCTTTCTTTTCTCCATCCTTGTCTTGCGACACGCCGGAAAAGGTCTGGAACTTGTGCCCATTTTTGTTGGTACGTTCCGTAATCTCCCCTTTTATCTTACCTTTGAAATCGATAGACCCTGTGAGCGAGTCTGCTTCGGTGGACTTGACGATCTCTATTCCTTCATCGGTGCGGAGGTTGTAATACGTACGGTCGTCTATCCGTCTGATATAGAGTGTACCGTTCATTCTCACCCTACGCCCGGTGGAATACCGCTCGGCAGTTTCCTTATTGCCGGGAGCGGAAACGAAGACTTGGAGCTCCGCGCCGGAACCATCGCTGCCGGCAATGGGGATGGTGATACTGAAAGAAATGAAGGACTTTCCGTCCTTACTCTGTTTCTCTACTGCAGAATTGCTGATGATTCCGCATGCTGTGACATTGCATTTAATCATATTACTCGTTATTTTGGTGAATTGTTTGTCTAAGTTCGCCGGATGGCGTTTGTCTGCTGTTCTTCGGGAAGTTCGGAATCGAAATTCAAAGAGGCTGTCTGGGCAAGCCGTTTGACATTGATACTTTCCCTGTCCCTTCTAAGGGTGGCAGCTTCTTTTGTCTCTTTGTTTTCTTTTGCCTCTTTGGAGGTTTGGGACTCGCCCATGTCTTCGTCTCCCTGTTTCAAATCTTGGGCAAGCGTCAGAATGCTCATGAAAAGGGTTGAGATAAGATTGGAGACAGGATTTCCGCCGGACAGCCCTGCACTATCGCCATTCTTGTTCATCAGATATTCCAACCATCTGTTAGGATCGTCTGATTTGGTGATATTGGCAAGCAACATTTGTGTTTGGGTATCCATAGGCGGCCCTTCGATACCGGTGGCCGGAGTATTGTTGTATGCCATTTGAGAGGAATAGCGTGCCGCTAAGTTCTGTCCGCCTTTGTTCAACACTGCCGGGAGATTTCCACGGAACGAGAGCTCGGCAATGTATTCTGCCGGATCATAACTCTGGAGTGTTCCCTGGGCATTATAGAACTTGGTCTCAAAATGGAGGTGTGGCCCGGTCGAGCGTCCTGTATTACCGGAATAGCCCAGTTGCATCCCTGCATTGACGGCATCACCGACCTTAACACCAATCTCACTAAGGTGCATATAGGTACACTGAAGACGGCTGCCGTCAGAACGGCTGTATTCCACGGTAATCATGTTACCGGCAGCACCATTGTTGGGCTTGACGGCGATGACCCTGCCGTTATCTTCTGTTCCATAAACGGGAAGATACTTGCCGCCAGTGCTAAGGTCTATGCCGCTATGATGATGTCCGGGGCGGTTCTCTCCATACACTCCCGTTACCTTCAAACCCTCCAGGTTGATGGGCATGCACCAACTCCCTTGGAGAGGCGTGAGGAGAATACCGGCAGGGACGGCCTGCGGGGTGTCGGGCTGACGGCCTCTCATGTAACCTATCTGCAAACCTTGCTGCTGTGCATTCTGTACGGCGAGACGGTCGAATTTGTCTAATCCGTATTTACAGATTAGACTTTCTACGCTGTCTACATAATTGCTTGCCGTGGCGTAACCACCGGCCTTGATGCCTTTTATCCAACCCAAGTGATCTGTACTGTCCGTGGGACAACGACGCAGATAGCGGGGTTGGAGTAAGGTGGCAGAGTGATCGCTAAGACTTTGCCCCACGTTGTCGTAGGAACGAAAAGCTTCATGCGCTTGGTCATCGTCATAGTAACTCACCCGGCCTGTCCACGATGAACCCTTTTTGATACCGAAGAAATTGTTATCGTTCCGAGCGAGGGCAGAGGTGCCCCATGAACTCTCGATAGCCATCTGGGCGAGAATGACAGAAGCGGGAATGCCGTACTTAATCTGCTGCTCCATGGCATGAGGAGCATATCTGTTGATGAAATCAGAGGTGGATATGGCCATGTTTCTGATAATGTGTCATGTCTGATGATTACTGCATTATTCCTTATCTGCGAAAGGTACTTTCTCTCCGGGTGGTCTCTGCCTCCTTTTCGGTAGCCGTTTCAGAAATCGATTCTGAAGTTCCTTCTGCAGTTTTCTCTTCTGCACCCTGTTCCTTTTTAACGGTTTCTGTCGAAGTTGACCGTGCTGCCATACTTGTGGATTGCTCCTTCTGCACATCTTCTTTGAGCAAAGGAGCAAAGACAACAGCGGCAACAGCTTTCTTGTAGGCAGACATGTCATCTGCCAGCCACATCTTGTCCCACTGCGACTTGGTGATTTCTTTCTTCATGAACTTACCGTCAATGGTGGCCATGACATATTTCTTGCTGGGGTCTTCCCTGTCTTTCGTAATGGTCGGACGCTCTATCTTGCTCATGTCTACATTAGAAACTTTGGGCATGATAAGATCTACCTTGATTTCAGGATGCTGCTTGGCAACGGAGTAGTATTTCTGTGCAAGGGCATTGTGTATATCCATCTGTTTGTCCGTTCCCCTGACATCGAAGTACAGCTTCTTGTGGGTGTCATTGGGATAGACGGAGAACGATGGCTCGTTCTCTGCCTTGAAGAAAAAGGCATACTGTCCCTTCTCGTCACGGATAGGCGTGAAAATCTCAATCTTTGGCAAGGCTGCTGCCGCAATCTGCGGTTTCACATCTATATCTCTATGCTGACTGAACTCATATTGTCTCAACCGGTCTACGGAAACGGTCTTATCCTTATAGTAGTCGTCAGGCTCTTTGAGTCCTAAAGCACCACCGGCATTATAGAACTTGACATCGGTGATGCCTTCGTGTCCTAATGCTATCTTGATACGATCTTTGCGAATGCCCGAGATCTCTACGTTGTCTTCAAGAGAAGCCCCTTCAGGAAGAATGACATCGGCTGAACCTTTTGCCGTATCTCTGACAATGACGATTTCTTTTGAATCTATATCCGGGAGCTTAGCCAAATCGGTGGAAATCTGATATTGTCTCTCACTGACGGCCAAGTCTTTCAGGGGCAAGTCCTTACGAATATCTTCGTACTTGACAATCTGCTTCTGCATGTGCTTATCGATGGACTCGACGGCATTGTTGACATCTTTCTCCAACAGTCCAAGCAATTTGGGATTTTCCTTGATCTCGCGTTGCCAATAGTCGATATGTTGCATACTTTCTTTTGAAAGGCTTGCAGGAAGCCCCTGACGTGCCATCAGGATTCCGGCAGATAGGTCTTGAACAAATCTCTCGTATTTCGCATCGTCGTTGGGGAGGAGATTATTGCGCCCCAGGCGGTCTAAACGCTGCTCGCTGCCTGTGGCTGCTACAATGGCACGGTAAATGTCATTGGCTTTCGCAATGGCGGCCTGCCGGCTGTTGCCGCTATCCTTATCCGTCATGCCGCTGACAATGATCTTGTCGGCTTGTTTGTCGTATTCTGCATCTTGCAGCACCATGACGCGTTCATAACCTATTCCTGCGGAATTGGCTACGGTCTGGGCGGTTGAATAAGCCTTGTTCAACACGTCCTTTTCGTTGGCTACTCTTCTTATGAGTTCTGCACTGTCGAGGTTATCGGCAACGACAACCCACTGCTTGGCTTGAACGAGCTTTGGCAGGAAGTCGTCGATTCTGTCAAGAGGAAAACCCGTGGACTTGATTTTTTGGCCATCGACCTCTGTTTGCCCTACCGGTAAGCCTAATATCTTGCCTGCTCTGGTGGCATCATTACCGTAAATATGATACTGGTTATCGTCACGCGCAACGACAATGGCCGTTGGATGGTTTGATTTCAGCTTTTCGGAGAACTTTATCATACTTGTCACGCCCCGTTCGGAGAGTTCCTCATACTTGGCACCGGTCTCTTTCAGCAAATCACCGTACATCTGTTTGCCGGTCATAGAAGTCTGGTCAATATTGAAAATCTGCTGGGTCTGACGGCTATGGTGCTTGACATAGAGCGACTTCTCATCCTCGGGAAGTTTCTGATATTCACCCTTGGTGATAACCTCTTTAGTAGCAATATTCTGGTAATCCCAACGCGTCCAATTGAAAGGGAGTGCCTTCTCATTACTTCTGACAGAATCGCCCGCATCCTTCAGCTCGTCGAAATAGGCATAAACATTGGAACGGTAGCCCTTCTGATCGGACTGAAGGTTCATCATCAGATTGTTATACGGAGTAATTGGTGTCTTTGCCCAAAGAAACTCTGCGTTGCTCTTGCCAGCCTTATTCATCCACACGCCTTTGTTGCCCTTTGCCAGTTCCAAGGCTCCAAGCAGCAAGGCGGCATGCAGGAATATCTTGGACACTTGACCACCATCCTTGTCGTTTTTTCTATTCTCTTCATCACGCCGTCTCTGTTCCTCGACTTCACGGCGACGCTCATCCTCTGCCTTACGGGCTTCATCGGCTTTCTTGACAGCCTCTTGCTTGGCTTGTGCTGCCTTCTGCCTCTTTTCATTCACGGCGGTTTGTTGTTCTTCGACGATCGGGGCGGCCATCTTTTCGGCTACACCCTTGGATACATGGTTCGTTTCCATAATATGTTCAGCTACACCGGCTAAATCGGTTTGTGGGTTACTGTCTTCGGACAGAGAGATATTCTCTGTCGCGTCTTCTTTACTTTCCTCCATGCCAATTCCTTTGGCTAAAGCTCCAGAGAGATCATCATAATCGTCGGCAGAGTTGCCGGGGTTACGGTCAGGGTCAATATGTCTTTCCTGTGACTCTCGTAATTCTTCAGCCTTTTGTTCTTTCATATCTCCAACATTTTGGTTTTCCGGCTCGGATGCAACAGCTTGTCTTTGGATTTCCAAAGGCGGTTGTTCATGCCCGGAATACACGGCATGCGGAATGATGGTAGTCTTCGCTTTCTCGGAGAACAGAAACTCGTCGCCATATGCGGCGGCTACGTTGGCATTATAAGCCGTAATGACCTGCTCCGCCTGCCTTATACGCTTTGCTATCTGTCTTGTCCTTTCATCATCAACAGAAAACGGATATTGTGCATTGATACTACTCCACTGCTCTGTAAGGTCATATAAGGTCTTGCCCTTTCGCTTTGTCTCTCCAAGCTCTTCATCAAGCCCGTCCAAATTACCGGCTTTAAGGGGAGTCTGGTTCAAGGCGATCCGCTGTTCGTCAACTTTTTCTATAATCATATCCGAGGCTTTGCCTACGTCAGTCATAATGGTTGTAATGGTCTCGGGCTTGTCCCTAAGTCTGCTTAACCATCCACTTAGATAATTGGCGTTGTTCTCCAATATTTTTCTGTCAAAGCCCATGGTGCTGCCGACAAGGGCGGAAGTCATTTCTGCGATCAGTTCCTCATGGGCGTAGTTGTCTGTCCCTTGGGCACCGAATTTCCTGTCAAGCCGGCTCTCATGTCCTGTCGAGTGGGCTATCTCGTGCAAAGCTGTGGAATAATACTCCATACCGTCGTGATAGACTTCTTCAGGAGTTTTCCCAAGTTTGAACTGTTCTTTCATCGGAAGAACAATGGTATCCGTCGATGGGCGGTAAAAGGCCTGGTCGGCAGGTTTGTCATATTGTATATTGGCATGCCACGCCTTTTGCTCGAACATACGGTCAAGGGCTTCGTTGACATACATCCCCTCGGTGTCTTTGACCTCTTGTTCGGGTGTTTGGAAACGTGCTACAATGGCATCATACCTCTTTTTATTGACCTCTTCAAGGTTGGTCTGGTCGATGTTGAAGACATGAAACATTTTAGGGAAAGGACGAACGTCCATCGTGGCACGCTCTTCCTGGGACATGGCGTTATAGTCTTCCTCTGACACCCTCTTGCCGTTTTCATCTTTGATGGATAAGCCCCACTTGAAGATGGGAACGGATTTCTCACCTGACTTGACATGGAGATTCTGCTCCTTGGCTTGCTTAAAGGTCATATAGACGGGTGTCTTGTATCCTTTCTCTGCCGTATTGAACATAAGAAAAAAAGAATTGCCACCGGAATACGTCCGACCGCTGATATTCTGCGGTAGTCCCTGAATGGAACCGTTGACACCCATCCAACCTTTCTTCCAGTTGTTGGCATTGGCTTTCTTGATGATCTTAACCATCATGTCTGCGAACTTCTTCAGAATTTCATCTGACTTATTCTTTCTTCCAGCGGAAGAGTTGCGATGCTTGTATTCAGTCTCGGCCATAATTTTTATGATTATTGATTGTTACAAAATAAGCGACTTAATGTCAAAAAAGCATCCTCAAAAAAAAGAAACTCTTATATTAACGTTTTCAGAACCTTTTTTCGGCATCGTGGCGGTTTTTGTGTTAAAAATGGCTCTTGTTTTTTTGTGTAAACCAAGAAATCTGCCCTACCTGACTCTCTTTTGTTGATCCTTCTATAACTAATCATATAGTAGCAAGGCGAGAATAAAAGGCTGTTCTTTGAGTCAGCCATGCGGCAATACGTATATATGTATAGCCGTATATATGTATTGGCAGTTATAAAGCAATATGGCTATACGTATTGAAGACACATCTTCTGATTTACCTGCGGTGCTTATTTTACATTTAATTTTATCTATCTTTCCATTTCCGTTTCTGATTTCGACCTCACTTTTCGTCCGCTTGTAGTCATCCTTCGACTTTTATTCTGCAAAGGTATCGCAGGCGGGGAACACGGCAAACACCGGAATGCTCCCTATTGGCGGAAAACTTTTCATGACCCTCCGAAATCAAAGATTGCGGTTTCCTGAAAACTTTTACCGGCCAATTCTTTGCCTTAAGTTCCCTTAATACCTGCGATGTTACCTTGCACATAAAAGGTTCGAGATGACGGTTACACCGGAATGATAAAAAAAAGTTCGGGTCGAAGAAACGAAAAACCTATAAAAAGGTTGAGAATCGGGATGCCCAGAATAAAATTTCAAATCATAAACAACAGGCAAAATGGAAAAGAAACTTATTTATTTGGTTTATCAGACAGATGCTTGGCACTCTGTTGAGACAAGAAAACTTGTTTACATTGGTGAGAATTTGGAAGAAACTATCCGTAAGATGGTAGATTTCCTTTCATTAACCGAAGAAGATGCTAAACAGCTTAGCCAGTGGAGACAGACTTCATGCAACAATAGGGACTTTGAAGTCATGATTGAACGCCAGTTCGTGAATGATTTTGCCGTTTAATTCAAAATAATAAAAAGTATGAAAAAGATATTTGAACTTTATAAGGAGATAAAAGCAAAACATCCTGAACATTTACTGCTGATTGGGGATGGAGATTGTTACTTCCTGTTTGAAAAGGATGCCGTTGCCGGAAACAAGTGCCTTGGAACGGACATGCACTCCCGGTCGGACATTGCAGAAAACCCTGTTAATATTGTGGAATTTCCACATCATTGTCTTGACGCCTATTTGCCAAGATTGGTTCGTGATGGTTATAAGGTTGCTGTATGTGACACCAAAGATCTTGTGAGGTACAAAACAAAAGCAAGGGTGAAAGTTCTTACCGAAGCCGGCAAGTGGTATCTGGCAGAAATCAAGGGTCTTAAAGAGGGAACTATTGTCGAGGGTATATACAACCCTCTGAACAGGGCGTTCGACTTCTACTGGAACGGTGAGGGGGCAATGCTTTGGATTGGCGAGAACGGAGAATTGATAAACGAATAATTTAAAATAAGACAAGATGAACATTTTTACAAATAACGCAGACTTCTACCCGACTCCCGACGAGGTTATAAACACGATGATGATGAGTGAGGATTTTGTCGGCAAGACTATCCTTGAACCATCAGCAGGGAAAGGCAACATTGTTGACTGGCTCAAAAAGAACGGAGCCGGAAAGGTGATTGCTTGCGAAAAGGACACTAACATCAAAAAACTTTTGAATGGCAAGTGCGATATTATAGCGGATGACTTCCTGACCGTTTCTTCAGAACAAATTAGTCATGTGGACTATATCGTAATGAACCCTCCCTTTTCAGAAGGAGCAAAACATATCCTTCATGCGTTTGAGATTGCTCCGGCAGGATGCACCATCATTGCCTTGTGTAACAGCGAAAGCGTAAATCAAGGCTGGGAACGGAACGCCACCAAAGAGAAATTGATAGAGACGATTGAGCTTTATGGGTGCAAGGAGTTCTTGGGCAGAGTGTTTGACGACGCGGAGCGCAGGACGGATGTACATGTTAGCTTGATAAAGCTGTATAAAGAGGGTGAGGGGCAAGACGAGTTTGACGGTTATATGTTTTCCAACGAAAAGGACTCGCTCGATGCTAACGAGACGGAAGGGCTGGTGCAATATAATGTGGTGCGTGACATGGTAAACCGCTATATTTCAGCTGTAAGGCTTTTCGACGAGACGATGGCTGCAGCGGAGAAAATCAACTCCGTGGCATGTTTCGGTGGAAAGAGTGACGGGTATCTCCCAGTAAGGTTTGCCGTGGTAGATGCTTCCAATAGTGTTGTCCGTATCAGCCGGCAGCAATACAAAAAAGAGTTGCAGAAGTATTATTGGAGGCGGATATTCGGGAAGCTGAATATGGAAAAGTATGCCACGCAGAAATTACGGGAACAGATAAACAAGTTCGTGGAGCAGCAGACATACGTCCCCTTTACCATGCACAACATTTATCAGGTGCTGAACATGGTAATCCAGACGACGGGGCAGCGGATGAACACAGCGTTACTCGAAGCATTCGACCTGATTTGCTCTTTCTCTGACGAGAATTCCACTGCCGGGGAGAAATGGAAGACAAACGCAAACTATATGGTCAACCGTAAGTTTATCGTTCCATACATGACTTCCTATGATCCTAAATGGCCGAGAGACTATCTCGATCTTGGATATGGAGGGATGGCAAACAGAATGGAGGACGTTTGTAAGGCTCTCTGCTTCATTACGGGTAGGAACTACGACAGCATTGGAAGCCTTGACCGTTTTGTACGAGATAACAACTTGGAATGGGGAAAGACTTTCGAGTGGGGGTTCTTCAAGTGTAAGGGCTTTAAGAAAGGAACAATGCACTTTGAGTTTAAAGATGAAGAGGTGTGGATGAAGTTCAACCGTGAAGTGGCCAAACAGCGGGGATGGGTGCTGCCAAAGAAGAAATCTGCATAAACATGAGTATTAGGGAGGTTGCAAGGGCAACCTGCAATCTCCCTGAATATAAAAACATTCTGTCTTGCGGTATTTTATTGCTCTTTTATTTTGTAGTTTAGGAACATCTTCATATCTTTGTAACAGATAAAGACAGGTCATTAATGAGAATTATCTCACAAAAGAAGATTAAGGACTTCTATGGACTACCACAATATGAACAAGCAAAGATACCTTTGCAACAGTGGTACTACACCATAAGGAACAGGGATTACAGGAGTTTTGCCCAAATACTGGTAGACTTCGGTGATACTGTAAGAGAGAAAGACTTATATGTCTTCAGCATTGGCGAAGGAAAATACAAGGTAGCCGCCTCGATATATTTCGATACAGGGTGTGTGTATGTGCGGTTTGTGGAATCCGCTTCTGACCGGGAGACACTTCTTGATGAGAGGGATGTAAAAAGAACTATATGAAAATATCAGAGGCTCAATATAAGTATGCCCAAAGACGGGTGGAGGAACTGTTGGAGGTTGTCACTGATACGACGCTGCCGACATCACCGGAGAGTATGGAGCTGTCTATCATGAGTACTTTTGTGGAAGAATACGAGAAAAAGCATCACCCAATAGAGAAACTCACGCTTGCAGAAGTCATAAAGCAAGGGCTGAAAGCTAAGGGAATGACACAAAAAGATCTGTCCCAGGCCGTAGGACTAAGCACCAGCAGGATAAGCGACTTCACCCAGGGAAAGAGCGAACCGACTTTGGCCACGGCAGGAGAGATTTGCAGGGTGCTCGACATCATGCCTGAAGCAATGCTAAGTTTATAACCAATAAAACGGAAGAACGATTATGGCATTTGAAATTGAAGTTGACAGAGAACATATTGAGAACACATTGTCCGTCACATATACGATGGGACAGATAAACTCATACATGGAGATTATCCGTGAACTCAAAGAAATACCTGAAGACAATGTGGTTGATATCCGAAAAACCATCGGGAGACTGCAAGACAGAATACAAATGCTGTTGGCGTTAAATCCGGAGGCGAAATTGGAATTGGAGACGGAACGGTCAGAAGGACTTAAAGATAAGTGAAACTCAAATAAAAAGAAAGGAAACATACTATGTTAGAATTAGTAGCATCGGCTCTGATATTGGGAGCAGGATTGAAAGCTATTGTGGGTGGTGACACCCGTCGAAAAGGCGGAAAGAAGAATAGCAACTACAAGGATGCTATGGGATGGTCACACGACAATCACAAGAAATTGTTTTAACGATAATCATTAACCCGTGGGTACGCTTTAATCGGCGTACTCATAACTTTTTATATACAACACGATGAAGAAGCTGAAATTATTTCTTACAGTAATGATGATATGTCTGGCAATTCCAAGCGAGGCACAGACGAGCTCTAAGGTTTTACAAAATTACTATATTTATGCTTCGATTGAGGTAAGATGGGCAAATAAAGCTACAGGAGAGCCTTGCTTTGTTATTTTAATATCACCAGGAGAAAATGGTCAGCAACGTCCAAGTATCTTGAAGAATAGTGAAGGTAAATATGTTATTGTCAGGAATATGATGGAAGGACTGGCATACTTAGAGGTGCAAGGATGGGAATTGCTTGAGCCAAGAACAGCTGCGGGTATAGGAAATTGGATTGTTAGACGAAAAACTTCTTTCGAAGAATTGGAGAGACTTGTAAAAGCAAATACAACCTATGAAGAAGTTGCTCCAAAAGTTCAACTAAATCTAAGTGAACAGACCTTAAAAGTAGATTATAAATAAACAGTTCTACTTGTAAGCTTCCATATATGGTTGTAAAATAGAACCTCATATTCAATTTACTTTATACGTATAAATAAAGCCCCCACCGACGCAACTAACTACGCCAGCAGGGGCCGCTAACAAGTAATATTGTAAACAAAATCTATTTTAATCCATAACTACGCTGTTGTTCCTGACTCTCTAACGCTGCCAAACTCTTATCATAAGTGTTTGAAGCCATGGATCTGTTCTCGTCATACTTCCTTAATACGGCATTTGCTAACGTGTTTAAAGGTATGGCTTTTTTCTCATATGCGTCGACAGCCGTGTCAGAAATGTTAATGACAACAGGTCGATTGTCTATATCTGCAATCAAAGAACGGCCTTTCATAAAAACATTATTTAATCTTGGATTGAGAGGTTCGTCAGCATATTGCTTGTAGTTTCTTGGAGTGGCTTTAGGAGTGGATAGGCCTAAGGCTTCGTGGCCGGCATTGTTCAAGAGATTGACACCTCCAAAACCCATCAGCATGAGCTTTAACAGTGGATTATGGCTGAACATTCCAGCGGCAACTGCTGCTAAAGGTAGTATGTTGTTCCCTATGGTGAACGAGGAAGATTTTCCTGTAAACATACTGATAAGCATATCAGGAAGCATTGCAAAGACATAGCCAAGGTTCTTTGTCACATCACTAACATTCAACCCTGCATTATCCAAATATTTACCCCATCCTGATGTCTGGAGCATATTGGAATAAGGAGAAGTCTCTGACATTGGATTTTTTATTTGTTGCGTCCCCATGGCCATGTCTTGATAATGTTGGGTGTTTAATGGTTCTGAAGAGGACACTGCACTTGAAACAACAGGCTGCGAGGCAGATTGACTGACAGCAGTATATGCCTTAGTCACTTCATTACTTTTCCTCTCCTGTCTTGATTCCTGATGGTTCCGATTATATACCGCCATTCTTGCCGCCTGCTTCTCGGCGTTTATCTTGTCTATCTGAACAGCAGCCCTTGCATAATCGCCGGCACGCTGTGAGACTTGTGCAAGTGTCATATTTCTGCCATTCAGATTCCAAACCGGCAAACCTTGTGTCGACATCTGCTTGGCAATGGAAAAAAACGAGGTGGCAAAAGCACGGCATTGTTTGGCTGTTTTGTTTAGCATCCAAGCGGGGATGGGTGCGCGGCTATCGTAAGGCAGAGCCTGATGGCTTAACGCTGTGGTAATGGTTTTCAAGAGCTTTCTTGAATTGCCATTTGTCGCTGTCAATAACTGACCAGAATCTTTATGAGTGACGGAATCACTCACATGAGGGCGTATCGGGGCAACCTTGATTTTTTTACCCAAGCCATCATTTACATTGGAAATGTATTCGGTACCGCTCTTCCTATATCCCAATGCACCCTTTTGGTATTTCCCCAATGTATCCTCATTGCCGAAAACCGCTTTGCTGTACTGCTTCTTGGCTGCATCAAGGCTGATTTTGGAAGAAGCCCAATAGTTGAATCCGGCATCGACAGCTGCACCTGAAATCAATCCTTTTACATAGGAAGCTTTAGTAGCTACTTTGTAAGCGGCCTTTTCTTCCAGCCAACCTCCGAATTTTACCGCACCTCCCTTCAGGGCATATCCGGCTGCTCCCTTGGCAGCAGCTTTCAATGGTACGGCAGCTACAGAACCGACAACATCCAATGCCGGTGCGTCCATAACAGCTCCAAAGGCAAAAGCCCCGGCTTTCTCCACTTTTGACGGCTTATAGAGTTTATTGCCCAGCTCACGATTCTCTTCTTCTGCAGGTGAGAGGTCGCGACCACGCATGAACCTACCGGCCAATGTCATCATAATAGAACTGTTGGCACCCTCTTTCAGGATATATTCCAAAGAGGACTTGGGCATATCGGTTCTGGCCAAATGCTCTTTGAGCAGCTCCATAAAACGAATCTGTCCATAGTGGACTGCGGGATCGACGAATTTCCGTTTTTCCACCTTTTCCAACTCCTCCTCAACTCTTATGTAGCCTTTTGTTCCTAACTTGGCGATAAGAGATTCCCGATACCTGTCTATCAAATGACCCCAGTCCTTTTGGAAGTTCTTGCCGGCAACAATCTTGTTTACGACCCCACCAATAAAATCGTCGAGATTTTTTTTGTTCCATTTCCCTGAAGACGATGCGTTCACATTTGCAGTCTGTACACGTATCATTCCTTGCATGACGGATCCGGCACCGATATTAGCCGGCATTTCATTGTAGGCCTTATAGAACTCTTCTGTCTGCTTACGGTGATAATATCTGTAATCCTTAGCGATGACAGGAGCACAATACTTGCTGAAGTATTGGTTAAAACAATACTCCAACTCTCCGAAATGTTGATTATTACGTGCCATGTGATGGTTTTTATATACCTAATAACTGTTTGCGTGCCTGCTCGATAGCCTTGTGGCAGACGTTCATCTGTTTGGGATAGAAACGTGCGAGCCAATCATCCAACAAGATTTCGTCATTGATGAACTTTACTGCCAGCTGGCGAGTGATCTCTATTGATTTCTCTCCTTTCTCCCTGCCATTGAACCATGCCTTCGTCCAACAGCGAGTCCCCGTCGTGTCGAAGTAGATGGATGCCTCGCGGCTGATGTCGTAACTATGAATGTCTATTTCAAGATTTTGCAAAGGATCCTCCATCAAGCCGTTGGCGGCTGCTTCTTCAGAAAGTTTTTTTTTGAGACTCGTCCCACGACTGGGGATAAATACCTTGACGGACGGCCAAGAATCCAAGAAAGTCCTCTATCAGGATTTCCTGAATCTTCTCTACCAAAGGGGCACTACGCCCGGATAATCCTAAAGGATTGCCCAAGTTGGGAATCGTCTCGTAAAAGTAGTTCTTATCGGCAGCTTTCGAGAGGATATTCTTCAGCGATGCTTCCATCTTTTTAGGAGGCGTATAGGCCTTTGTACGAAGTTCGTTCATGTAAGTGGGCAGCCAACGGAGCATCAATGCCATGATCTCATCCTGACAATCGTCATACTTGGTGACAATCTTCTTGTTCCCCAGGACTTCGGCTGTAGGCTGATGGGTAATACCCATGGCGGCCAACTGCTGTATGTTTGCCCAAATCATGGCAATAAAATTGTCAGGGTCAAGCTCTTTGCCGTTAAATCGGACTCCCATGTGCAGGAACTCACCGGCATGGGCAATCTCTTGCCCGGCCTTTACATTCGTACCATAAGGGGTGTAGGCCTCGGATATGTGTCCATAGGTAACCTCGTATTTGCCGTATCTGGTGATGATATAGTTTTCGTGAACCGCATCATGCCCGGCACCGATGACCATGCCGCTTGCAATGGCATACAAGGGTTTGTCCTTGATGGCATAATCAACACCTTGGTGCTGAAACTTCTCTCCTGTCTTGGGGTGGGTTTGTTCACCGAAAGGGAGGATGACATTCAGCTCTTCTTTTTCGTCTAAAGCAAAAGGCATCATGAAGCCGCTTGCGGACTCCAGGAGCATGTCCTTATAATCTGTTGCGTCCATATATTATACTTGTTAGCTTGTTAATTTTTAACTTCATATTCCACGAGAGCGTCGCACCACCGGCTCTTCCGATACTGAAAAATCTACCTGTGATACAGACTGTCCTGCTGATACAGCTGGTGCGGCAGCATAACGTTGCATCTGCTGCATAGGCTGGCTCTCCGATTGTCGATGGTTGATGTTGCGCATGGTCATACCGCCCAACATCAGACTGGCCATCTTGCCAAGCCAACCAAAAGGCCCGAACATCATGTAAGATGAAAGTGCCAGGGATGCTAAATTCATCTTTGAGACATTGCCTCCCGTAAGTTCATTGGAAATGGAATGTACACCGTTCACCATCGTACCTGTAAGTCCTCCTTGTTGTGGAACACCTTGTGTCATTCCCGAGCCCATTATTTGGGATGTTGACGGATATTGGGGAGTCGTGGGATCATAGTAACCTCCGTTGCCGTTCGATACCATACCATTACCCGAAAAATACTGACCAATCTGCTCTTTGCCTGTCTCGTAGAGATGAGCCCCTTCACCCAAGACAGAGGAAACGCCACCTTTAACGCCTTGATATACCCCGGCAGCTTCACCTGCAACGGAACCTACCCCGGAACTGACCTTCCCATAAGTGCCATCACCGAAAAGAACATCCGTCAGATTTGCGACCATGCCGACCTCGTTTCCTTGACCGTCCACTTTCTTGCCCAATGTCGTTTCTCCAAGAACACCGACAAGACCTTTTTTGGCAGCATCCTCACCGCCTAAGGACTTCATCATGTCCGGTAGCAGGGTGCGCCCTGTCAGCTGGCGGTAGGCAACGGAAGAAAGAATAAGGCTTGCCACAGGGTGGTTTGCCGAATATTTTGCATATTGACCTGCCCATCCGGCTGTCTTATTGATTACCTTTCCACCTTCGCGCCAACCAACCTTTGCCGCATTCTTAAGTGTCTCCTTATTGATGAGGGCTGCTTTTTTCGCGGTCTCTTCAGCAACCTTTTCAGCTGCTTTTGTAGAATGGACAACACTCTGTCCGGTTGCCTTGGTGCCATCGACCATGATTCGTTCTGTCTTTTGAGCGGTTTTAGATCCGATATGCTCGGCTGACTTGAAACCGGTCTTGAATTGGGGCAGGCTTTTTTCCCAACTCTTAAAACCTGACTCCACCTTGGTCGCCTTGCCTCCCATGGACTCTATCCACTTGGTATAGTTGGCCTTGCTGGCATAACGCCCTTCCTTCATAGCTGCATTGGCCAAAGCCCTACCGACAGATTTTTCAGCACTTTCCGCTGATTTCTCTGCAAACTTAACTCCTACCTTGGCAAGCGGCTTTTCTGCAACTTTGGCGGCTGCTTTACCAAGTTCTTTCATCCAGCCCATAATCTTCTGTATTTTTAGTTAGAATATTTTATTTGAACGATCGCACGTGCCTTATGGCTTTCCGTCTTCGGGGTCTCTATGATACCACCGTTGGCAGAGGAGCAAAGCCATGCTTGTAAACCGCTATTTTCGCTTACTTCAGTGGAAGTCCAATACCAACAGTCTCCATCTAAAGCTATCGGCGTGCCACCTAATCTTTCTATGACGGGATTGATGCTTCTGGCAGAGATATTCAGTAGACGCTGCTCCGCAACGCTGGGTAAGAAGTCACTCTGACCACCAGCATGGAAAGTAAAGAGCTTCATGGCCAGCGGGCTGCCTTTCTTTGTCCCGGCATTATAACTCTTCTGCATGGCTCGTGTATTGGCAGAGCCGTCAAAAGCGGTAAGGCTGCCGCTCGTTCCGTTGGGAAGGCCAACAGAATCACAGAAGACTTCATTAAGCTCTTTCAACATGACTGCCATGAGCGGATGGTCTTCCGTCTGTTCTGCAAAAACAACCCCCACGGCCTTATGGGTAGTTTGAGAAAAGTAGGTCTCCGGATCCATACAACTATGGTTCTCACACAAGATATATCCTACATGGATTGCATTGTCGGCAGGCTGATAATCGTCACATGAACTAAAAGCCATGAGAACAACCAATACGGCAAGTCCCCATACTGCTCTGTTTTTGTGGCGAAATCTCTTATGTGAAGACTGGTGGCGTACTCTATAAGAGACACGCATGATCCTGCGAGAAAGTCTTATCACACGCATAATCGCCATAAGCATTTTGTATATGTTCATATCTATCTTTGTTTATAATGGAATCTTAACGCCGACGGCTCCACCGGTACGGAATAAATCCTTGCCTCGCATCGTTACATCTTCCTTTACCTGAAAGAAAACACTCCAGCCATTATAGAGATTGAAGGTATGTTCGTAGCCAAGAGACCCAACACCGACAAACTTGTGCAAGTCACTGCCGCCACTCACACCGATTCTGATGTTGCCATGATGGTTACGGCCACGTGTCACGCAGGGCTTATAGGCAAAACCGACATTCCAAATGTTGTAATTGTGCCAAAAAGATTTCTTGGTGACATAACCTGCTTCAGGGTCGGTCTCATACTGAATGTAGTAGTTCGCAAAATACTCCATTGCGTTGTGATAGTTCATTTCATGCTCATATGCCAGTGTAGCTTCAAATCCTTTCGGGTAGGATGCCCCTATGCCAACCATTAAATGGTTACCATGTCCCTGCCCCATAGCAGAGACGCCAAACAGACTGAAAAGAAAAAAAACTATTGCCCTTGAAGACAGAAAATGGAAAAACTCTTTATGGATTTTCATAACGCTCCCTTTCTTATTGTTCTTTCAAAAGTAACGTGTCGAAAGAATCGGCACTTAATACATCCTCATAATCCAAATTCAGTGAAATGGCCCGACCGCTAATCTGTTTCTCTGACAACTCCAATGTAAGTACCTTATCATTGGGGAATGTCATCTTCTTCAGGACGATCACATTACGATAACCTTTTCTGAACTTTACAGAGCGGTCAAGAATAAATGCAGGTTTCAATTCAATAATCTGTACATTGGTGGACTTTTCCTGCTTCTTATCCTGGAGCTTTACACGCAATTCGTCTATATCAAATGGCAGATTCGTTTTGTTCTCCACGGAGAAATCAATGAAGAAGTACTCGCCGACAACATAGATATTATTTAAACGCATAATCATCTTATCCTTTTTGGTGAATGTACTTCGGTATTTGGCCGGAGTGTTCCAGACTTTCATGCAATAAGAAGCCATGTCAATAGTAGACATACTTATTTCAGGATTATGAAAAGCATTGCGTTCCACAAGCTCCACTTCTTTATCTGAAACGGCTTCTTCAAGACGGTGTGTATAGATGAGCGCATATTGAACCCTGTAACGCTCGGTGATAATTGTAACAATACCCAATACATCACCATCTTCATGATTGCCAGACACGGGCTTTATACGTATCACATTATCCAAAGGCTTATCACCTATCACAGAATCGGTAGATATATCGACCAGCCGTATTGGTTCGGAAGCCGTGACAATGGTAGAAACTTTTTCGTTTACCGTCAACACTTCCATGTCAGAATAAGTCTTTTGTGCATGTGCACTTAGAACAGAGGTACACATTACCAAGACTGCAATGATTTTCTTCTTAAAAATTTTCATGTCTTTTATTTTTCTTGTTAGCGTTTTACTTTCTTTGTCTCTTCTCTTGCTGGCTTCCGTCTATCAGATAAACGAGCGTGCCATACTTCAGCTTCACCCTGTTCCTGCGAATGACTTTGCCTACGGCATTCATCACCTGCTGCGAGGCATTCTGTACAGCTTGGCTGGCCCAACCCTTGACCCCTGTTGAAGAGGTGGTGTTGTCTACGATGTTCGTTCCGCCCTGCGTAGCTGAACCAAGAATTTCCTTGCCGGTCTCTTTAAAGGAGGACAATGGAACATAAAGCCCTTCCTGACCGTCCGTGTCATAGATGGAAAGGCTGACGCGGATAATCTCTTCTTTGCTGAAAATGCTTTGCACGGTTCCTTTCACTCGCTGATGCCCGAAACCTGACATCTGGGCATAGAGATAAGTCCCTTTCTTGACGGTCATATCGCCAATTTCCACATCATCCAACAAGCGAAGGCGCACACGGCTGCCCTCCTGTGCTTTCACATCCTCGTCGATGATGGCTTTAATGAGCTTGGACTCTTCTGTGGAAGAAGAGGAAATGGTATTGAAATAGTCAGAAGAAATCTTTCTTTTCTTGACTACCTTTTCAGGTACTCCCTCCGGCTGTTCTCCTGCCCCACGAACATTATCGTCCGTTCTGGAAGAAGCCAAAGAGCCGTTATTTCCATAAGATAGGTTGTTAGCACCGTTCTGCGAACCGGCTACGGGCAGACCATATTCGCCATCACCCCCATAACTGTCTTCATTGCCATATCTGACACGACGTGAAGGGGAACCGAAAGCGACACCATTGAGATCTTCATTTATATTCTCCATCTCACGCTGTCTTCTCCTACGGTCAAGACGTGCAATCTCGGAGTCGTTGACAGGAGCGACAAAATTATCGGTTGACGAAGAACTGCGAGAGTGGGCATTACCTCGACGGACACGATCTTGCATCTCTCGTATCCTACGCTGTTCTTCCTGCTGCGCACGTTGCCGTTCCTGCTGCCGTTGAACCATTTCCGCTTCCCGGGCACTGTATTGCGAGTTGTAATCCTCTTTTTTATTGATAGAATCCCTATCGTTTTCAATATTCTCAACACCCGAAAGGTCGTTGATTTGTCCATACTCACGCTCGGCATTGTCCAACTTGCCACCCAATACACTGTCTGTATTGGCTGCGGGGAGGTCGGAATTCAAATAATCCGTTGTTTTCAAACGAGGGTCATTATCGGATACATCAGTATTTACAGTATCAATAATGAAATATCCCACAAACAAAATCAACGGGTATAGAATTGCGGGAAAGACATATTTTCGGTCTTTGAAATTAATTTTCTTTACATCCATTTTACTATCTATTTATGATACGTCTTTGATGTAATGCGGAATCTACCTGCTCTACGGCAGTAGATCGGTGAGTCTTAGAAGCGTTGTAGCTACGTACCATATTGAAGATATTAATGGCAAAACAACCTATCACAATACCGAATACGGTAACGAGGAAACCTACACGATGGCGGTTGGCCAACGTCTGTATCTTCATGGCCAGCCAACTCAAACCGCTCTTGTCTGCAAACTGTTTACCGGCTTCCACTTCTCTTTCATAACGCTCCTTATATTTCGGGTCGTTCTTGTCTGGCATAGGTTCGCCCATAATGATTTTCTTCAGTCCCATAAATGTTCAATACTTTAATGTTAGAAATTGGTTTTCTGATTCTCGGAGAGATCCTTATTGACAAGCGTCCTCCAGCCAAAGATGATAAAGCCATGAGGATTGTTCTCTGTGCGCGGAACCCTCCTTAGGCTTCCGGCGGTAATGAGCTGACGCATCAAGATACTTGTACGACGCTCAATGCGTTGGCGGCCATAGTAGGTAAAGGTCATCTTCTGTTTGTCTAACTTGATGGAATCACAGAAAATGCTGCATATCGTACTCGTTCCGATGATATTGTTATAAAAGCCTTTTTCCTTCAAGGCGTTGTACTGCGCAAGACCGGACTCGTCTATAAGGTACATGGCTTTCTTGATGGTATAATCAATATACTTGTCATCGGGAGCCAATGTAAAGAAGAGATTATGGAACATCTCCACATGGCTCTTTGCTTCCACTTCAAAAGTCTCGTCCATGGTAGTCTGTTTGACAAGAATGGGCACGGTGCCATCAAGGACATAAATCTTCTTATGGGCATCAGCGACCATGCCTCTGGCAACAAAAAGGCTCCCAAGGCTGATAACGACACAACCTATCAAAAACAGGCTAGTAATAATCAACACCAACTTTATCTTGTTTTCTAATTTCTTTAATACAGCCATAGCATTGTCATTTTAATGTATTCGGGGCATAACAGACATGGCACTTGACTTGACGGAGGATGCCACCCCTTCACCAAAGTTGCGGGTAGAGAAGGCGGTGTCGCCTTCAGGGATCATCCATGCGGCAAGGTCTGGAACCAAGTTCAGGCATCTCAAAGCAACCACGGAAGCTGCAAGGAGATAGCCACAAGTCAGGAAGGCATTTTGTATATAGCCGTTAATTGTACCAGTAGATGATGTAATGGCGGTAAGATTTTCTACCTGAACACTGATAACAATGTCAAACAGCAGCAGCACATAGAAACCTACGAAATAGAGCATGGCTCCATAGAAATGGACTGTCAGGTAACGGATGAGCCACTTAGCCCATGCTCCTTCCCATTTAGGAAGAACGGAAAACGCCCATTGGATAGGGCCGAAGATAGTCAGCATGCCCAATAATATCTGCTGACAGAATATGGTGGCCCACCAGCCGACCCGATACAGTACCAGCGCAAGAAACATTACTATCTTATCAAAGCCAATGATGAGACCGGCAAAGACTGATGACTTTTTGGCCCTTGCAGCAGCCTTGATACCTTCAACAGCATCGCTACCAGAGGTATATTTTGTTAAAGCATCAATACTTGCATCATTTTGCAATCCTTCTGATGCAGCTTCTACTTCTGCCGCTTTTTGATACATCGTATCGCGTTTCTGCAGCAACGGCATCAATTCGTTGTATTTTTCACTGACCTGCACGGCTTCTGCCTCATAGAGGTCGTGGGTGTAGCTTCCTATACAGTTGGGTATATAGGCTAAGGCATCCAAGATGCTGCCATTGCCACTGCCCATACCGGTCATGCTGGGGGGATACCAAAAAATCATGATGAGCGCAATACCCATTACTTTGAGTATCTTGAATACATCGACGGCTTCACCCTTAACCATCATTTTGTAAGCCATGCTGGCTCCTACGATAATAGAGAACAAGGCTCCTAATGCCATGCTCATTTGAAGTATCCACCAGAACGGACCTTGTGTCCCGATAAAATCTGGATTACATAAAAACTCATTGGTCTGAAAGACAACGTTGTCGATGTCTTCCTCAAACAGATCAACTCCAATAGTCTGGGATAAGTCGGAAATCGTATTCGACAATCCTTGAAGCGAACCTGATGGCTGTGCTTGTAATAATAAGGAACTGAATGCCATAATTGATTTTCTTACTTGTTAGCTTATATTTTGTTTTATACTTTATTATCTTCTACTTTTTGTAGTTCTTGCTGGAAAAACCATCTACGGCCATCGCCACTTTCCAACGGTTCAGGGCATTGAAAGCTACCGTGTTGATAGATGAAAGTCGCTGGGGAGACTTGCTGTTCTTCTGCATTTCCTTTGCGGATTTTACGCTGTTCCAAGCGAGCAGCTGCTTGGTAAGTTGGTAATTACGCCTGACCACATCCCTATAGATGGCCATGTACTCCTTTTTCCTGCGTCCTAAGTCCTGATAGGACTCACGGGTAATCTTGATGGCGGTTTGAAGGCAGTTATAGATGTTCTTCCACTGACGATAGTCTTCTGCCGTTCCACCGTAGGGCATGATTTTATTGATGTTCTTCTGAAAGATGTCCAACTTGCCCTCTATCTTGCCTTTCTCGACCGTCCATGCCATATCGGTCATGGGGCTGCGGTCAACGATATTCTGTGCTTCCACCTTGGCACGACGGGAGGTCAAGGCTTTGATGCTGTCGGAATAGACCTTTTCGTCTGCCACACGGGCTTTCATGTGAAGACGGAAAATCTGCTTATTCTCTGCATTGGCTGTCCTTTGATATTTCTTGTGGAATGCGTTGTAATAGTAGCGTGGGGTCAAAGCCCCTGCACCGGTTTCCATTGTGGTGAACTGCTGCATGATGTACTCCTCATGGTTTTTCGTGACTTGCACATAACCTTGGCTGAAAGCCGGAAGAACTGTTGCCTGCAGTCCTATCAAGAGCGTAATCCTGTTCCTAAGCAGGATATGTATTCTTTTGAATTTAGTCATAGTGTCTTCCTCCTATGATACCGCCACCACCCAATGGGGCGTGCTGGAATGACCTGTGTTGCTCCAAGCATTGAAATGCCTGGACGGAATTGCCAAGCCATCGCCCCAAAGCATCGTTGGCAATATCCTTGATACTCCTTGCCATATAAAATTCTTTCTTCCAAAATCCCATCCTTACGGTCATATATGCCCACAATTCCATGTAGGAATGCCTGATGCTACTTTCTATTTTATCAATAGAATCATTGATGTCATTAAGAATAATCATCAAATCAGACGTAGTACAGTTTCTTACACCTGACACGAGTTCTGACAACTCCAAATAAGACTTCCTTAGCTCTGAAACACCCTTAAAGACTCCTTCGACAGCTCGTTGGCTGGCATTAAGGATGATGGTGTCACTTGACCAAACGGCTCCATGCAGGAGAATTTCCTTTTTATAGGTGTCCAAAAGCTTATAATAGGCGGAAAGGTTTCTTTTGCAGTTGCCAAAGCTGTTGTAAGCGTGGAAGCCTGTTGCAGTACCGTTCAGAATGAGGTCGATGATGTCGAAACACTTCCTGTATCTGTCCAACTTCTTGTTAACCGAAGTATAGTCTTCCATTGTCTTCATACTCTTCTTATGATAGGCACGCACACCTTCCTCTGCGAGAGCACGTAACTCCAACATGGCCTTAACCGTCTTGTGATTACTGATCATGGCTTCCAAAGAGGCAGGGTCAGTAGGTAAGTCTATTGCCTTGGCTTCTTTTGGAATGAAAAGAAGGCATAAACTCATCAACGATATGTATATCCATTTGTTCATGTCTGCTGTTATCTATGTTAATGTCTTAATTGCTGCCTATGGCTTTGCTTTTTGAGAAGTGGGGCTTGAAGAAGCTTTCTTGGCTTTGTCACTTGCGTCCGTCCATCGCCCTAAGGCGTATTCGGCAATAGTGCCACGGGACTTTCTCGTAATGGGATTCAACAGTTGGTTAGTCAGGAAATCTTTGATAGTCTGGCGGTCATTCATGACCTTTTCCAAAAGAACTAACTGGGAATAGATGACGCTAAGCTGATATTCCACATCCCTTGCTACATCTAACCGGTCGCTTGCCCAAAGCAGATGAATGGCATCTGAACCTTCCTCATTAGGCATATTCTTGGCATAGTTGTATCTCACCGTGATGGAACAGTCCGGCATGTCTTCCATCAACTGTTTCTGACGCTCGTTGACTTTCGCGGCACGCTCTTTTTCGGACAGACTCATATCAAGATTCATCGTCTCTATGACATTCTCTGCTGAATAGGCGGCAGAGAGCTTGTAATCGACACTCAATATGGCACGGTGGATGCGGATGCCAAGGAAATGCTTGGGCTTCGATTGGAGCTTCAAGACTGCCGTATAGGTCACCTGGCTCTTTACCTGTGCGCAATAGGCATGACGGACAAAGATGTATTGGCCATCGCCGTTAACCCATTCTCCGGCATCTTGCCAGGAAAGCTGGAACAGACTCTCCAACTCTCTCATATTGGAATTGATTCGGTAAGGACCGCCATTATCTTCACTAAGATCTTTATAGTATTCCGCTATGGCGTTGTCTATCTGCGCCAAGTTGGATTGAACCTGCGAAAGCTGACGTTTCAATGCAGCTTGGTTGTTGCTGATAGCGTCATATTGTGCACGGAGCGCGGCAACCTTGTTGTTATCGTGGGCCATCTTGGCTTGGTTCATCTGGGAGACCAATGAACTCATCTGTTTGTCCATGGAGCGAATCTGATTTTCAAGGCTATTAATCTCGTCCTGACAGCCTTTCTTTTTCTGCTGTAGCTCGTTGGCCCCATTCGTGCTCACCTGTGTATAGTCCAAAGCGAAATTCTTCGATTTGGGGTCTTCCAAGTGACTTCCCTGATTTCCATTCTCTTTCCAATTAAATGACCCCTCTGCAAGGGTTGCACCATCGTCGCACTTGGCTAAAAACACTACGGAGTTGCAGCCTTTCATCTTGTTCTCGTCTGCTATGGTGTAGTATTTCCTGGCATCGAAGCCTAACTTATACACAACGCGTTGGGAAGCGGCTTTGTCGCTCTCCAAGCTGTTGTAGTATTTGAGTTGGCTCTCCATACGCTTTCTGAATGTTTCTTCGTCCATAGACTCGGAATCGAAAATCTCTTCATGCACCTCGTGCTTGATGTTCCATGAGTCTGTCACCGTCATATACACTGTCCAGTGTTTGCCTCGCCAATGTCTTGAATGGCTGAAAGTACCTCCCTTTTTATCATATGAATAAGTGTAGGAGGCTGTTTCGTATTTTAGGGTTATTGTATGGCCGGGATTGTTCCTTTCATATTCACCTTTTCGTGTAGGACTCCAGCCAGTGGCACTTTCTGCAGCAGCCTTCAACTGATTGTATTCAGAAGTGGTGAGCGTGGGATAGTCTGGCGTACCGGTCCTCATATAATTCTCCTTAAAGAGCCAGTTGTCCCAATGATCGCTGTTGTTCGTATTCGAAGGATGGGAGGGATGGTAGGTAGCAACCACTTTCTGACCTTTATCCTCTGAATAGATATACCAGCGTTGCTTGTAGTGCTGGCCTTGCAACTCCTTGATATAGTTGCTCACATAACCCGTGATGCTGTAATTGTCTACTTGGAACAGACGTGAAACGGCATCTGCACTATTCGAACCGATGACACTCATCAAAATGGCCTTGACATTTCCGGCATTGCGGATGCTTTCATATTTGCTCCGAAAAGTCTGATATAACTGGTAAATCTCACTTGGCTTGGATTTGAAGATCCTGCCAATGGCGGAGAAGTCCCTCATATTGCTGTCCACAGCACCTTTTCCTGCGGTCGCAAGTACACCTCCGAGTTTGCCGATGTCGTTCTTGATATCCTCCTTGGCTGCTTTGATGTTGAAATCTCCGACTTTCTCCAAGAGTTCTTTCCAGTTGACATTGCCAAGCTGGGCCAAGTCAAAGACTTTTTGCAGCTTCTCGTTGATAACCAAGAAAGTTACATCCTTGAACGACAATTTTCCATTAGTAACGACAAGTTCAAACTGCTTGCAGAGCTGCTCGACATTCTTGGTGGTCTTGAACAGGTATGGCCCCCAATAGAGGGCATTGTCGGGTTGTTTGACCATCTTGGCTGCAACGACAATGAGCTTGGGCATGATGCCGTCCTTCACCAAATAGAGGATGCGTTGGTAATAGTAGTTCTCATCGCTGCCGAAAACTCCGACTTCACGCATGGCGTTCCTGTCTTTCAACTTTGACAGGTAGATGCCGGCTGTGGAAAGGCTGGCCTTGGTGTAGTGTCCTAAGATGGAGTCTACATCAGAGGCTGTCTTCCGTTCTGTCTCTTCCTCTATCGCATATGCGGCGGTCATGGCTGCCACGGTCTTCGCATCAATGTTGATGGCATGATACGACTGCGCTGACATGGATGTCACCGAGAGGATCAAAAGGATGATAGCGATGAAACGACGCATATGATTGATGAGTTTAATTGTCTAACACTTTTCTTTCTTTCAGTACTTTCCGTGCAAATTCCAAGGAACTCTTGATTCCGGAGCGTTTCCAATCACGCACGAAGGCTTCAATGGCGTGTTGATGATCACATTGGAGAATCTTCTTGTAGAGTTTCAGGGCAAGTTTCTCTACCTTCTCCGTCGTGTAACTCATGTAACACTCCGGCGGTTCTTCAATGCCGTACACATCGCCTTCCTGACCACGTTTGATGAACACTTCCTTGAATGGGGAACGGCCTTCCTTATTCTCCAAGCGGTTGATGGTGAAAATCTTCTTGCAGTCGATGTCGGTCAGAGCCAAGGTCTTTTTGATATTATCGAATTTGTCCTTGAACTTGCTCTGGTCAAGTAGCATGAACACGCCGGAGTTGTTGATGATGGCTTCCTTAACAATCTTGGACTCGGTAACGTCCTGTATTTCTTGCGTTACCACGCCGACCATGGCCCAGTGTTTACGGGCTGTCTTGTATAGATACTGTATATAGGTGGCCATGACAGGGGTGGCAATGGCTTTCCATGCTTCTTCTATGACCAGGCATTTCCGGCCTTCCTTTAAGAGCATCTTCTGTGTGAAGACATCCATGATGATCAACACGACAATAGGGAAAAGGACGGGATTCTCTTTTATTTTGTCAATTTCGAATACGATGAACTTCTCATTGAACAGGGAGGAATCCATTTCGTTGTTGAGTGTGTATTCCATCTCCCCTCCCTTATAGAACGGCTTTAGGATCGTGGCAAACTCGTTGATGGCAAATTTAACCTGATCCTGCTTCATGATTTGAGGAATACGCTCAATGGCGAACTCATAATAGGTGTTGAAGTTGAGTTCCGTAACCCTCATCTTCTTACGCTGGCGTTCTATCTTGTCGATTTTCCTGTTGATCCGCTGAAGATACTTACTCTCTATGAGTTCGGGAGTAAGGCGACGGAGCAGCTGGCTCTTCGCATTGTCTTTTTCTCCTTCAGTAGCGGCGGAATCGTCGATGACGGCTTGCAGCTTGTCACGGAGACGGAGGTCGCGCTGTTTCTTCCTTTCATCGTCATCATCTTCTTCTATATCGTCAATATCATCAGATACTCCGTAACGTTTTTCCAGCTCCTGTTCGTATTCCTCATACTTGCCGGTACGTTTGTCTTCAAGCTCCATGACATGGCGCATGTTGTCGCGCTGCTCTTCGGTAAAGCCTTCAAATGGGGTAAAATACTCTTCGAAGTATTCTATGAGGGTTTGGTTGATGATGGTTTCTTCGAGCTTTGTGGGCTCGCCGTTTCCCTTGAAGATCAGGAAGATGATATTCCTAAGGAAGTCCTTTTTTGCCTGGAAGTTCTGCTCATACTCGGCTTTCTCTATCTTGAAAGGGTTCATCGAGATGGGGTGTTCCTTTGAATAGGTGATGTATATGCCCTCGAAATAGCTGCAAAGACCTTCGTAGCTGTCGCCGGTATCTACAATGACAATATCGGTATCCTGCTCGTAGTACTGCCGCATGACGGTATTCATGAAAAAGGACTTGCCACTGCCGGAAGGGCCAAGGACAAAGAAATTGGAGTTGTCGGTATATCTAATCTTTCCTTCCTTGCCTGACACGTCAACAGGCATCGGTACGCCTTGCCTGTCTGTGTAGTAACATTTCAGGTTCGTGTCATCCCCTTTCTGCTGACGCTCCTTATACATAAGGCAGAGTGCAGGGTCGGAAAGTGTCAGGAAACGGTCGTAGTCGGCATTGAGTTCATAGCAGTTGCCGGGGAAGCTGGCAACGAACAACTCCAATTGGTTATAGGCACGCTTTGACAGGTGCATGCTGTATCTTGCCAAAAGGTTCTCCAAACAGTTGGTGATCTTTTGCAGGTTTCTGTCTGCCGAGGTCTTTACGATAAGATTATAATGTGCATAAACAAACTGCTTGCCGTCACGAGCTACTTCATTAAGGACGTTATTGATGTCTTCAACGGCAATCTGATTATTCGGATTGGGAATGGAAGCGTGACGGTTCTTCTTTTTCTCCAACTTTAAGATCTCCCGCTTCTGATTGGGAAGAAAGATGACCTGATTGTAAATAAGCGTGTCTACATCAGGGAGTGTGCTAAGGTCGGAAAGCAGATCCTGCGGCATGACGGAGTTGTTGACATTGATGTCGGCATAAGGGCGAAGGGTGCCGGGAAGACCGGGATCATCTACATCCAAGAGGCTGTAGATTTTCAACTGGTCATCGCCCATGCCGATCTTCTCGGACTCCACCTTGAAGTCATTCATAGAAACAACCTCGTTATTGAAATCAACAGCAAAGAAACGCTCGGTATATTCCTGACATTCGTCACCAGTGAGAAAGCGACAGTTGATGTTCTCGCTCTTCAGACGGTCATGGACTTTCTGTATCTTGACTTGGAAATCGCGCCACTTGTCGGCATCGTATGCCTTCAAACCGCCATTTCGACCACGTTGGGAGATGGTGAGATAGGTTTCAGAATCTATATAGGGACGACCGTTGAAGAACTTGAAATAGGCATCGGAAAGAAAACGCTTTCTCACATCGGTGTCCTTTCCTGCGATGCTCGACATATTGAAGTTCTTACGGACGAAAATATCCTGTTTGTGGATGGCATATCCTTCACCTAACACTTGTAGGACGGATGCCAAAAGGGAAGTGAACTCGTAATAACCGTCCGTATCAGCAGAGTACTTCCTGACGGGATTGTCCATCTTAAGGATGGCTGAATAATCGCCTTTCTTTGTGTAGACCACACCGATCTCATTGACATCCTCAAAGCTGAAGTAGATGTCTTCAAACACCTTGGCGCGTTTGCTGCCAGTACCGAAGGCTTTGATGGAAATGTATATTCCCAACAAGATGGAGGTAAAGACCAATATGACGATTAGGGTAATCATGAATTTGTTTTGCTTACAATCAATATGAATATTCTAATAATGTCTTGAATGGCTGAAAATGTAGATACCTTTCGGGGATTTCTTGGAATGGAGACCTTTATGTTGCTTGACAAAAATGGAGACTCCTCCTATTGACAGAAAAATTGTCAGCAACGCTAATGCAACAAGAAAACTGAAAATCACATAGCCAATCAAGAATGACAACAGACCTCCGCCAACGGTGACAGCGGCCCATACAATGTATCTTCCTCGAAGACCCAGAAATTCAAGAGGCTTTTGAAGCCCCTTGAATACCGGGTAATCGGGATAGTCGCTTTTGACTGTTGCCATATTCCTCGTCTTAGAGTCCGAAGAACAGTGGCAATGCCTGGGCTGCCGCCACGAAGAAGATGCAGGCACCGACAATCATCATGATGCTCTTCTTGACATCCTGCTCCTCGTTGTTCATCTTGACGTAAACGGAGATGGCACCGAGAATGGCAACAATACCTGCAATAACGTAGCACAACTTCGTTATAACAGGGATGTACTTCTTCAGCGCATCAGTTGCCTTACCGATTGCCTGTGCACCGGAGTCCATGCTCTGGGCATCTGCTGCTACCGTGCAAACGACCAGCAACAGCATAACTGCTACAAAGCGGGGGTCCATCACTACGGCCTTGATTTTCTTACTTGCGGAGATACAAAAGCTCTTGGCTCCGCTTACCATTACTGACAAAGTCTGATTCATTGTCTTTGATTTTTTAAATAAATAATTAATAAATAATATGTAATAAAACAATTACCAAAGTCTGTCGGTCACGCCGAACTGGAAACCAAAGAAGGCTGGAAGGACGATAGTCGCTATAAGCAGGAAAAGGCAGCTGCCGACCAAAATAATGATGCTTTTCGTAAATCCTTCTTCCCCTGCCTGCATCTTGATATAGATGCTCGTCGCGCTGTATATGGATAAAAGGGCTGCTATGGCATAAAGCAGATACAATACGGCTGTACAGCATGTCAAGATGAATACCACCATATTATATAACCGGCCTGAATTGCCACTGTAATCCGTCGTACCACAGGTGGCCATGACGGGTTGCGTGAGCAACAGTAATGCCGACAACAGCAAATATGTCTTGGATTTGAATGTCTTCATAACTTAGAAACTAAATTGTTCAGCCTGCTCGTCTTCCCTCTTGGCTTTCAAATAGGCGGCTGCATAATCTTCAACGAACTCGTCTACATACACAACTCCCTGAATGTCCGGAGACACACTGTTGAAGTTCTGCTTTATCGAGTCTGCCTTGGCTTTTGCCTGCATGGCCAATTCCTCGGCGTCGGACGCTGCAATATCTTCAGCCGTAAGAGGATTCTGATCAAATTGAGAAGTCTCCGCACCTTCACTGGCCTTATTGTAAGATGCTTCTTCTGTCTCATGTCCGTATTTCTCCGGTTCTTCTTCACCGGGGCGTTCTATCTGATACTTGCCTTCACCGGTCTCACTGATTCTGACAGGTGAGACTGCTGGTGTGGCATCCGCATTGTTAATAGGCACGCTGGCGCGAATAACTTCTACACTTTCTTTCTTCTCTCCTTTCGGGCCGAACAAATCCAGGCAGATCATGACTACATAATAGATAACAAAGATGAATGTCACTACGATTGCGTATATACCGAATGATCCCATATTCTTTTTATTTATTGGCTACAAAATAAATGACTTAATATCAGAAAGACAGCCTTAAAAAAAAGAAACTCTTATATTAACATTTTCAAAATGTTTTAGGCGGATTTACGGCCTTTTTGTGTTAAAATTCGGGACTTTAAAATTATGAACTATTCCGATTTTTGCTAAAACGAGTAAATTAGATGAGTCATGGGTGCTGCTCCTCTTATCTTGTTATTCCTATATCATTCTTATATACTTATTACCGTATATACATATTGGCGTATATACAATAATACATATATACGCATGAAAAACAATATATCTGTCTGACTTACCTTCGGTGTTTATTTTACACTCACTTTTATCTATCCTTCTATTTCCGTTTCTGGTTTCGACCTCACTTTTCGTCCGCTTGTAGTCATCTTCGACTTTTATTCTGCAAAGGTATCGCAGGCAGGGAACACGGCAAACACCGGAATGCTCCCTATTGGCGGAAAACTTTTCATGACCCTCCGAAATCAAAGATTGCGGTTTCCTGAAAACTTTGCCGGCCAATTCTTTGCCTTAGGTTCCCTTAACGCCCACGATGTTACCTTGCACATAAAAGGTTCGAGATGACGGTTACACCGGAATGATAAAAAAAAGTTCGGGTCGAAGAAACGAAAAAACTATAAAAAGGTTGAGAATCGGGATGCCCAGAATAAAATATTAACTTCATAAAACAATTAAAGCTGACCTATCGGCATGACGGGGAAACAAAATGACAAACGAAAAAATGAAAGATTTGTTGGTTAACTTTGGCGAAAAGACCATTAGTGATGTTTCCATTGTCCGGGAAGAAGAGTTGAGAGAACATGTCATGATGCATTTTTGTGATGTGATTTGCGAAAAGGAAAAAGATGGATATGTACCTTCTTTTCAAGCTCTTCCTATTCTTGTATATCCTGATGGAACTGTCTTTACGTTGTGGGATTGGCAGGGGGATTATCCAAAGAATGGTTCCGAAGTGGCTGACTTCGATTGGCAGTTGGAAACAACCGGTATGAGAGCGATTATTTTGGAGGGGCTTCCACGTGTGTTAGGTTAGTATTGAGTTGTACAAATTTCATAAACCATTAAAGCTGACCTATCGGCGTGACGGGGAAACAAAATGATTAAGACTACATATTTTAAGAAATTCACAGGTGGAAAAAGTATCAAAATGAATGGAACGCCAAAGCGTATCAATGTTTTTGATACAAAAGCGGCTGATGCAGATTATATAGAGATTTGTACTTTCAGCGGGTATCATACAGAAACTATTGTGCTTGTTAAAAACAAGGAAGGAGTATGGCGTTCTCCCCTCTGGCGTACAGGTGACGGTTATATGTGTTATGAGTTACAGCCGAAACAGACGAATTATGCTTTGACGCGTGTGCGTGTGGAAGAAAAAGAAGGAAGAGTTATCATCGCAGCTGCTGTTCCTGACCTTTTGAAGGATGCAGAGAGTGCGATAGCATGGTGTGATCTGAAAGATAAAACGGACACGGACGGTCGCTACTGGCTTAGTGCTTATCGTGGTGCTGGCGTTTACCGTCTTATCGTTGCTGGTGGCAAAATTCGTGGCGCCATTTATGGGGGCTTTCATGATTGTAGGCGCGGTAGATGTGGACACGTGGCTGGTGATTTGGTTTTCACAGAAGCTATTTACAAAGTCGTTGAAAATCGTCTTGGAACAAAGGATTTTCAAATGCTGAAAGCAGATGGTAGCGGTACTTATTTCTATCTTCGTAATCAGGAAGATGCGATCTATCTTGACACAAAGGAATACGATGTACCTTCTGCAACAGGTGGGCTTCATCACAATATTGAAGTAAAGTGATGCTTTATACCTGACACTATTTTATCCTCTGATTTTTGCTGCGCTATCGGCATGACGGGAAATATGATCAACTAACATTCCAACAAGAAAAAATGAACGAAAGACAACAAATACTTTATCTGACTGGTGGTGGACTGGATGTGTTTACACATTACTTAGGCGATGTATGCCTGAAGAGAATCTTTAAAAATCCCTTCAGGGAAGACAGCCGCCCATCATGCCATCTGTATGCGAATAAAAACACATATGGACAAGTGGAGTATTATTTACAGGATTTTGGCGATAGCAGCTTCTGTGGCAACTGCTTTGCCATTGTGGCCAGACTGTGCAATATGAATGTAAAGACTGCATTTAAGGATATCCTGAAGGTGATAGACAAAGAGCTTTGCCTGGGATTGTTCAATAATCCATTTCCACAAACAGAAATCATCTATAAACGACTTGTAAAGAGACAGAAGCCGGAGACTTCCTCCACACTTTCATTCCAATACAAGGAAAAGCCTTTTACCATGGAGGAACTGTGTTTTTGGCAGCGTTATGGAATTGATCAGGATACGCTGGAACACTATCATGTTGCAAGCCTTTCGGCATGCAGAATGTCAAAAGAGAATGGAAAGGAATTTACTGTTTATGGAACAGCAAAGTATCCGGCTTTTGGATACCTCTTTAATAACAATGATGGCATCAAAATCTATTCTCCCTGCTCCAAAAACAGATTTCTCTATGCTGGTGTCCTTCCTAAACCATATATTTTCGGCTGGAAACATCTGCCGGCACAAGGAGAATATGTCTTTATCACAGGTGGCGAGAAAGATGTCATGTCGCTGGCAGCACATGGGTTCCATGCGATATGCCTGAATAGCGAGACTGCCAAACTCCCTGACAGTCTTATGCAACAACTTGCCGGAAGGTTCCGGACAATTGTTATCCTTTATGATATGGATGCAACAGGACAAAGTGAGTCGAAAAAGCGAGTACAGGAATATACTGGAAAATATAATGTAAGAAGAGTCCTGCTTCCTCTTTCTGGTGAAAAATCGGAAAAGGACATCAGTGATTTCTTCCGTCTGGGGCACACCGCAGAACAATTAGCTACTATCCTGAATAGTGAAAGACTATAAATTCCATATTATGTATTCCGGTATTTCTGCTTGCATAAACATACAAGGACGAGTGACCATTACTGATTGCTCGTCCTTCTTATGTGTACTAAAGATGGTAGTATGGACTTCCTGCCTTAACGAAAGATATTGTCTATATTGCCTTTGTTAATCTTTTTAGGTCGCACCGCCCCATGCGTCTCTTCATATTTAGATATAACCATGTCAAGACCTAAGGTAATAAGTTCATTGATTTGAATACCCTCTGTTTCTGATATGGTACGTATCTTATTCATGACGTTCTTATCGACGGAGGTACATATTCTTTCCTTTGAACCACCTTTAGATATCGGTTTATCCCCTGGGATGGATGTTACTTTCTCCTTTGAATTGGAGCTTGGATTTGGCTGGTGATTATCTTCCGGAGTTGTACTCCTGACAGAAGTAAGTCCTTCCAAAAGACTGCTCATGGAGTTTTTGTTAATACCTTTGCTCATAAATGTAAATTTATAGGTTCTTTGTCCTGTCTAAAAGTTCTCCTACGAAAGCCTTGTAATCAGCAGCTCCGTTGCTCTTCGGATCATAGTCAACAATATTGACGGCTTCCAGAGGAGCTTCGGCAATCTTGATGTTCTTTCGGATCTTGGTTTGGAACACTTTATCGCCAAGCTTGGCCCTAAGACCATCCTCGATCTGTCTGCTCAAATTGGATTTTTCCCAACGAGTGAGGAGAATACCGGTAATCTCAATCTTTGGATTTAGCTTCTGCTTTACCATTCTGACAAAATCGCTGATCATAGTAAGACCCTGGAAAGGAAGTACTTCTGCAAGCAGAGGTATGACAACCAAATCTGATGCTGTAACTGCGTTAAGAGTAAGAAGCCCCAAAGATGGGGGACAATCTATTAAGATGTAGTCATAATCAGCCTTCTTTTCCTGTAATATGTCTGTAAGGATGTGTTCTCTCGCCATGACAGAAGAGAGTTCAAGGTCGGCAGATGCAAGACGCAATGAAGATGGAACGATGTCAAGATTTTCTGCTATCGGATAGATTGCCAGGCTGTAAGCCGTACCCCTGCAAGAAGCAGAAAGAGCATCATAGATGGTCTGATCAACTTGATTATCTTTTAACAGGGAGGTAGTAAGATTGCTTTGGGCATCCATGTCCACCAACAACACCTTGTTTCCCATAGAGGCAAGGATAGAACCTACACTGGCAGTAGTGGTAGTCTTGCCAACCCCTCCTTTGTGGTTGGCAAATGAGATAATTTTTGCTTGCTGTTCCATACCGTTTGATTTATATTTTTTATGTATATACGTATTGTCGTATTCCTTTATTGATTTATATACGTATAGCCGTATATACAGCTATACGCCTGCAAAGATACATAATATATTTTATTTCGCAAAATTTTTACGCCAAATTATTTATTATCACGGGATTTTATATATTTATCTATTAACTTGAAGATTCCACAAAGTATTTGAGCAAGGAGCAGCTTGCTGACTCTCCTGCACTTTCGTAGATATAGACGAAAACCCTTTGCAGAGGTTTTGTATGGCTTATTGACCATCAGCAAGAGCAATAGGCATGTGGCAACATAATAAAAAATTTTACTTGATTGCGATTGGTTGACTCCTGAAGAGGAAAGTTTACATTCCGGATTCATAAACGATCTATTTTTGAGTTTTAATATTTGGTTGTAGTGCTGCTATTCTCTTACGGAGTTCCTTTGCGAATACCATTTGAGCGTGCATTATCTTATCAAAACCACTACGGTCTCCCCAAAAGTAATCTTCAACTTCGTAGAGAATATCCAAGCATTCCCTTGTGGACAATTCTTTGACACCTACGGTAGGGGCTTTGTAAGTTTTAACAAACTTCTCTACATCCTTTACGACACAAGCCTCCAGATTAACCATATGTTGTATTTCTTCAAAAAAATACTTGTAGGCCTTGGATTGAAAATCTTGGTCAACTGTCTGGGGGGCAAGCTCAAGAAGCTTGCCTTCGACAACTTCCAAAGCTTTGATATAACCATCCATGTATCCTCTTAATTGGTTGTCGGATTTTCCCTGAATGGTTTTTGCATATTTTTTTAAGTGATGTGTGAAAATAGTTCTTTTCATATCTATTCTTTTGGTTGTCTTATCTTTCGAATGTTAGTTCTATATTGCTATTGCCTTGGAAATAAGAGCTGCGCAAAGCGACTCGCAGAGTACCCTGCTCATGTTAACTTCAACGGCATTGCCGATATACTTCTTCTGTTCGGCCTGTGTCCCTACAAGGATATAATTGTCAGGGAAACCCATGATGCGTTTCAGCTCATTTATATTCAACATGCGCATCTTGATGTCTATGATTCCGTACATGGCCATGAACTCCTTTATCTTGCAAGTCATTTCACTGTCCGTTTCAAAAATCCTTATACCGATACCTTTTTCTGTGGAGATAAGGTAAGGGGGCATCTTATCCATCCGAGCAATCAAAGTGAAGCACGGCTTATTGATATCTCCACCTGCAGAGTTGAACTGTGGGTTCATCAAGAAGCAGTCAACTACTTTTTGCTTCGGTGTTGTCAATACTGCAGGGCAAGGTGCATCAATGCTGGAAAGTTGACCACCAGAGGAGTATTCATTTGCCAAAAAACGACTTGAAACCAATCCCAGCCTGTCTTTTGTGGTAAGCGTAGGACATGACGATTCAACAGAATGGTTCCCTCCATTACCATAGTAAGCAGTAACAAAGAAATGGTGATCCTTAGTGGTGACAGTTCCGGCAGGAATGTCTATCGATTGGTTCTTGGAATATGGATCTCCACTGAACGCCTTGGACATGAAGCTGACATTGGCAATCCCCAGACGGTTTTGGCAAGCGACAGTTGGGCAAGGATCGTCAATTCCAGGAGCTGTGTATTTTCCTGTCTGGTTCATTGAATTATACTTAACAAGAAACGTTTCCCTTCCACCTGCGACGAATTTGATTAGGCCTGCGTAAATTCGCTTCAAGGTTTTCTCGCATAGTGGCTTCTTCCTGTCAAAGATGCTTTGGCCGGTATCATCCATGTCAAGCACTTCACGAACAGGCTTCCATTTCTTGTAGGCATGAAACATGCCACTGTCACCATTCTTCGAGAATGTTGGAACAGGAAAAGCTATGGGGAGACCTTTCTTCGCGAATTGACCGAAAAACCTCTTGCGTGAGGTATATGCGCCGAAATCGGCGGCATTCAGCAAACGCCAATCATAATGATAGCCGTAAGAGATAACTTTATTTGTCCAACGAACATAGCTGCATCCCTTTAACTTTGAGATAGGGTGTCCTTTATCGTCCATATCACCCCAGCTCATGAACTCTTCCACATTCTCAATCTGTATATAGTCAGGATCCAGCTGCTCGATATAACGGAAAAGGTGCTCTGCAAGCGTCCGGCTGTCTGCATCGCGTGGTTGACCACCTTTGGCCTTACTGAAGTTGGTGCATTCAAGTGAAGCCCATAGGACAACTAAAGCCGACGGGTATTTCATCCTCATTCGGTTCAAGTGAGCTGTAAGGGCAGTAAGGTCAAGTGTGCGAATATCCTCGGTGAAGTGTAATGTGTCGGGGTGGTTTGCCTGATGCGATGCGATTGCATTCGCATCATGGTTGACACAGGCGACAACCCTCGCACACTTTGTTCCATCTAACTTTGCATGTTCAACACCGGTGGAAGTTCCACCGGCTCCGCAGAACAAGTCTATATAGAGTAATTTGATGTTTTCCATTTGCTATTCTATATTACCCTCTACCTTGTAACCTTTATTCCGAAGATATGTGGCGATATACTCATCATCACCAACATCTTTAAGTACGTCAAAAAGATACCCTTTTACATACTTGGCAATAGCTTCAGGAGAAGCCAAATCTACATGCTGCGATATGAACTTGCATTTCTTTGTCCTACCTAATTGCTCAAACTCGTATTCTAATCCTTTAGAATTGGTGTCTTCAAACAATTCAGATATATCACCTTGATGATACAACTTCCCATTAATATCCATTGCCGTACCATCACAGTAGTATTGCCTTAACTCTACCACCTCACCTGTCTTTCTAAGTTTTGCTTTCATAATTTAAATGCTATTTGATTAGCATAAGTCGATGCCGTTGTGTGGCTATTTTTATTTATTGCAATCTTCTTTCATGAAACAAATCCAATGAGTATTGGCACGTTTTCCGGAAATATGGCCAAATACAGGTTTCTCCTGTGTCAGTTTCAATATTTCGGAAACCTTTATGTCCGTCTCATTCCATTTGAATATTAAAAAGCCACCTTTTCTAAGGACACGAAAACACTCTGCAAATCCTTTACTTAGCATTTCTCTCCAGTCAAGATTGCCCAACGCTCCATATTTGATGTGCTGATAACCTGCAGGGCGAGCTTTTGGATTTAACGAGCCGTATATATCTGCAAACTTTGATTTTCCTACATTACGAAGAAGATGCGGAGGGTCAAACACAACCATGCGGAAGCTATTGTCTGGGTATGGCATGTTTGTGAAGTCGGCCTGAACATCGGGGTTGACCTCGAAGTGCCTTCCGTCACATAATGTTGTCTCCATCTTCCTTATGTCCTGAAACAGAACCCTGTCATCATGCTTATCGAAGTAAAACATCTTACCTCCGCAACAGGTATCAAGGATTGGGCTATTTATCATATTTGTTTTCTTTTATGTTAAATATTTCTTTACAGACATCCTCTGCTATTTTCCGGGCTTCTTTCTTGGAAATGTATTGGTCATCGCTTTCATCTTCTTCATTCCATGAATCTACTTCTTCCTCTTCTATATTCCATCCACCATACTCTTTCTCAATTTGCAGGAAAAACCACAGAATAATAAAAATGGCACCTATCCATCCTAAGAAACCAGTATGTAATATCCACAAGAAATCTGCCATTAGCAGTAAACCTATCAAATATACAATGAGTACAGCGAGTATGAAATAAAGCAAATGTTTCATACCTTGCCCTCCAATATTTTTAGAACATCACTATAACGATATAACTCACGGTGGGGAGTAATCCTTGTGGGGACAAGAAATCCTTTTCTTGCCCATTTTCTAAGGGTAGAATAATCAACAAGTAACAAGGACGCTGTTTCTCTTTTTGTCAAGAGCATAGGCTGTCCTTTATGTTGCTTGACCTTACGTTCCAGGTCGAGAAGTTTTTGACGTCGTTCCAGCACGTTGTAAATATCAGTTGAAAGGGTAGCAACTTTGCGAGCTTGCTCTTCATTCACCGCTCTAAGACTGTCTCTAATCTCTGCCATTGACATATCAACCAATCCTTGGAACATATTTGGAAGTTGCTCTTGCAACTTTTCTATCAGCTTGTTGGCTTTGGCTACCGCGAGAGTCTGCTGCATTGCGCGATCTTCCCTAAATCCCATTTCTTCATGAAAGCACATGAATACGAAGAAATATAAGAATAGAAAGAGTGGTATTACCGCTATCCATATCCAAGGAGTGTTGTGCACACACCACATCAAATCCAATGTTGCCAGCGATATTAAGAGGTAGGTAATAATGGCAGCACCTATAAAAAGATATATATGTTTCATTTTCTATTGGCCACATTTAAGATTATTCCATATCAACTTCATAATTCCAATCACAAGCGTCACTTTCGTGAATATGATCAGAAAGCCACTCGAAACCAGTACATACTTGCTCGTCCAAATTCATAAGATCACAGTTTACACGCCCTTTATCTGCCAAGGCGTTTAGATCATCATAAACCTTTTCGCTGACTTCTACGTCATGCAAACCAACAGTATAGGTTACTGTTACGGTTAAATCCTTTATCTTTTTCATTCTGTGTATACTTTTAATATTAAATGTGCTATTGAAGTTCCAATTGTACATGGAAATGATACTCGTTGCATAAACAGACAATTTGCCTGACTTCATTGGGGTCCTCTCCATAGGGAAAGAAAATCATACGCTCCTTGGTCAAACATCTGATTCCTTTCTTTCTTAAATTATACAAGAGGTTAGTCCGTCTCTTTGTCACTCTGTCCATGTGTGCTGAAATTTTCTTTAAGTAGCATATTGTCCTTATGGAATGCTGCTTCAATGTGTTCTACCAAATCAATCGGTCTCGTCACATACGCATCAAACATCTGGTACATCAGCTCGGGCGTTGGTTTCTCGGACATATCAAGGACAAACACTTTCTTGCCTTGCCCTTTCATCCAACCGGCTTCAGAATGGGCAGAGCGGCCACACGGTAAGAGGAGGACACAATAGTCCGCTTCCTGCATGGCGTGAAAGTCTTTTTCAAATGCTTTGACAGCCTCGGGATGGTGAAGCCCTTCCTTGAAATCCCTACAAGTCCACTTCTCGAAGTCCTTATCGACTTTCTCCCAACTGAATCCGCTTAGTTCATTGTCCTCGGGATGCTTGAAGTCATAGGTATAGTAACCCTGAATCCGTAGGGCGTTCAATAAATTCTCGAAATGCTTGTTCCGCCAGCTGCTGGCTAAATAAATCTTTAAAAATCTCATAAGTGTATTTTTTATTTCAGCAATCCTTTACATACCATCTCCACGTATTTGAGACTATCCCGTAATACCGGATAACTTAAACTCTCATATTCAGACCTTTCAAGAAACTCTATCTGTCTGCTGAAGACAGAATTGTCATTGTCAAATTTGTTCAGCAGAAAGTATCTCAACCACATGTCGGCACACCGGGGGCGTGGCAAGTCCAAATAATCCAGGATCAGGACGGAAAGTCTCTTCTGTTCTGTACGGTTCAGCACGATGCACTCACCAGTCTCTTTGTCTATCCAGCCACAGAGCATGTGTACGGTATTGTTCTCTCTGTCGATGGAGATTTGGAAACAAGATGGGCCGAACATCGTTTCTATCTTGTTTGCAAGACCTTGTAACTGCCAAAGGCTGATGGAGCGCTTGATAAAGAAACTGATACTCCTTATGAGCTTCATGCTGGCAAAAGGCTTGAGTTTCTTCTTTTGATAAATCAGAGCCAAGAGCTCTTCTTTCTTTTGCACAAAAGTGGCTGTCTGATAGTACTCGGGGGTACGGATGAGATCCGTAACTCCGGTTTCAATACTTAAAACATAATTAATCATACTTTTACTTGTTAGCGTTTTATACTTGGAAAGGATGCACTTACATCAATCCCTTTATCTTTCATTTCCTGAACTTGTCGTCGTCGTAGCTATGGGTGATTTCATAATAGAAAGCTGCCCCCAAAGCTATCAGCAAGACAAGGATGATTATGACATATACCATACGGCTCTATTTGCTGTTTGTGGTGATCTCAATGGCTTTTACGAACTGCAACAGGTTGTTATAACCTTTGTACAGGGGATTACACTCAATGGCATGCTTGCCATACCGATCCTTTAACGTCTTGGTTATGGTGCAGCCCATGACATCATTGGGAAAGTAGAGATAAACCATATCATAGTCATCTCCTTCGACCGAGATATGGATGAAGTTCCTTACATCCGACATAATCATGAAATCACAGTCTGAAGGCACCCTGACAAAGCCATTCTTCTGCAAGGTCTGGTAGGCCAAATAATCCATCATGTCTGCGAACATACACAACTTGTCGCTCCTGTGCTCTTTCTCCATGGGAAGAAAAGTCACGCCGGAACTATTCAACGTCATGGGGGAGTCCGTCAGGTCTTGGCCAACAAATTCTATCCCGTTGTTCTGGTTTATGACACCCACCCCGTGATAGGTCTTGGAGAGAAAACGGTAGGAGACCGAATGAACCTCCGGAAACTCCTTAACATTAATGCCCATTATACTTGGCGTGGCAGCATCTGTCAAGGTTCTGATCCGAATATTATCGGAGCTTCCTCCTGCGTGCCTGAATATAGGTTTACTTATTTTTTCTAATTTCATTTTTCAATAATTATAGCTTTTCTATCATTGCTTGCAGTTCTTCTGCGGTGTGTCCCAGACGAAAGAAATCACTGATGTCCTTTTCCGATTTCTCTCCGGACAGCGGTAGGTCAAGTTTCTGAACGTTGTATTTCTCGCCGTACTGTTGTATCCGCAAAGCAGATTCCCTTTGGCCGGTTTCATCCGTATCATAGAGAAAAATGATTCGACGGAATCGTTGGGAAAGTTCATCCATTACATCTTCAGGAATGTTGGCCGTCTCGCTGTTAAATGTCAAGGCCGGAAATCCATGCGCCGACAGCGACATGACATCCTTTTCGCCACCTGTGACGAAAACGAGTGCTCCTTCTTCAGGCAGTTGCTCACGCCCGAAGATATAGGGCTTTGGGAAGTGACCGGCATACATGAAACGTGTCTTTGCCTTAGGCCTGTAAATCTTCAGCCTACGTCCGTCATCGAAGAAATATCCGTAGGTCGGAATAGCCTTTGAACCGTAAACGGCAAAGTTTCCACCGGACGATTTCTTGAATGTACAACTGCTGATGCTCTTTACGTTGTAACGTTCCAGCGTTGAAAGTCCAATGCCATATTGCCCCCAATACTCTTCCTCCCATGGCATGAAAGGCTGCGTCACGACCTCAAAACTCGCTATGGAAGAACATTTGTACTTCTGTGAGGGTGTGGCTTTTCTTTTCATCAACACATGGTGCTCGCTTCGTTGTTCATCAAAAATGCCAAGTCCAAGGTCTCTGTCTATCACTTGAAGCACTTCGCGAAAGTTGGTTTTTGGGTTGATATTACACAGCCTTCCCACTATCGTAAAGCAGTTGCCACAGAAGCTGCTGTCGCCGAAGTCTTGGAGGTAGTATTGGCCGTTGCCATATCCGCCTCTGTTGGCATACAGATGGCATGAAGGGCGGCTGTCCTCCCTGAAAGGGTTACGGAAAGTCCGGGCAAGGCACTTTTCACCAAGGTAGTGAATGAACACTGCCAAGCCCCCATCGGTCATCTGCAATATTCTTTGAGCTTCATTCATAAGCGTAATTCAATCTTAAATGGTTTGTAGTTCTGACCCTATGCAATGCGGTATTGAAGCCGTAACCCTGCACCGAAAAACTTGTGTAACACCGTTCTAACAGTATCAAGGTAATCAGCTTCCAATATCTCAAATATTCGCTTATTCGGAAGAACAAGTGTCAGCGTCTTGGCCACATTGTCGAAGGACTCAAAAGAGACTTGTTGGAAAACCGATGCAAAAGCACGTTCGCTTACAATCTTGGCAAAGGCAGACATACACTTGTCCCAAAGAACTTTTGCATAGTCTTTAGACGGTGTTTGCGCCTTCAGTTTATGCAGCAGCTTCTTTTCATTTCGTTTATACCAGTTGCAGAAATAGTCAAGGAACCCCTCCAGTCCTTTTGGAACTTCTTCTTTGCGACACTTCAAGTTCGCCAAGAACAAAGTCAGGGCATTATAGAGCGTTTCCTTATCCGGGAAGCCATAAAGCAGCTGCATCGAGCGCACCCATTCGTCATCACAGACCAATTCTTCAATTGACGAAAATTTTCGCGCGGACGAATAATTATAATAATGAAGATTCTCTATTCTCTTATCTCTATTCTCTTTTATAATAGGATCACGCGCGTAGCCGCCCCCATGACTGTTTGGTAGCATTTTGGTGGCTTCAACTTTTGGACGGTTTTGTTCCCTCTTTTGGCCCTCTTTTTGACCTTTGTGTTTGTAAGTAGCTGTATTTCCGTCATTTACAAAAGACTTGGTAGACATTTCGTAACTGTTTCGTACAGAATTTTGTTGGGCATCTTTTGGCCCTTCTTTTGGCTCCTTTTGTTCAGTTTTTATCCCCCCGTCTTCGAAACTTATAATGGCAGCTCCATTAGATGAAGTGTTTTCCAAATCAGAGAAACTTTCGACTGATGTGACATGACTGGCAGAGGGACCTATTGATGTTACCGGACAGGTGTCCTTGACATAATCGGGGAACTCTATCAAACGAACGGAAGAAAGTTTCTTCTGACCGTTATAACCAATATTCAGGATTCCCAGCTTGCGTAGCTTCTGGAGGGCCTCTTTAATGCCTTCTACAGGAATGCCGGTTGAAGCACTGATCTTCTTCATGTCAAACCATAGCGGATCCTCATAGTTTTCACTCTCCGAGTAAGTATGAAGAAGTAAATGGAGATAAATATGAAGAACCTGTGCGTTCACAAAGAAATCTTGGAAGTCAAGGTCGTAATACAGCTTCACCCAGCCACCTCTCACATTTTCCAAAGCCAGGAACTTTGAAAATTCACGAACGGTAATGAGAACACCGTTACGTCTTAGAGAGGCAACATGGATAATGCCTGCCGCCTTCAGCTTATCTAAAGAACGTCGGGCGGATTTACGGCTTATCTCCAAAAAACCCATGATGTCTTTAATTGAGGTGCGAAACTGCCCCCTCATCGTAATTTTGTCAAAGTAAGGCTTATCCTCCCTTTGAGCATTCAAAAAAATGTGCAGGAACATTTGCACGGCGTTGCTGTCATTATAGAAAGAACAATTATAGAACTTTCTGATAAGACAAATCCATTTGTAATCTCCCATAGGTCAGCTATTTTGGGGTTCAATGGCTATCGCCCTTACTTCTGTATTCTCATTGATGTTCTCGAAATCGTCAAAGATCTTACCGGTTGGATCTACGAGGACAAATGTTGTAATTGTCTTTCTACTGTTATCTATTTCCATACTGCTGTTCTTTTAAAAGTCAATTGTTTGATTCTATTCGAAAGGAAAGAAACTTTGAGCCTCGGTTTCCTTTGATCCAAATACATGTCTCATCGTGGGTGATGGTTTGAATAGATGCTAACAAGGATTTACCATGATGCCACCTTACCCGGGCATCTAAGATGAGAGAGAGAATGGTGTTGAACTTACCAACAACCGTTTCCTTTGACCCCTTCTCCCGATACAAGGATGGGGTTATCTGAAAGAGCAAGTCAACCAACCATAGTGGTTTCTTGCGCACATGGACTTCTTTTACGATGTAATACATGAAAATCCGCTTTTAAAGGTTATCCTTTAGGAGAAGGCATACAGACAGGGTTGGTTCTATCTCGGTAGATACCCTCTCTTTTCAAAAGATAGTACACTGTACTTACACTCATGTAAAACTCGTTTGCAAGCACACGCATGGCTGCCATTGGAGAAATAAGTTTTTTCTCTATTACCGGGCCATATTCGTTTATGTACTTATCCACGATTAATTGCCTTCGCTTAACAGGCGGAGTCTCAAAAGCCAATACCTTCTCAACTTCTTCCCTGACATTGGGAGGAAGTTGCGCGACGGCACCGGGAGATACGGATTGGAGTTTTTTACGCCTTCGTCTCTTGGTTTCGGCTAATTCAGGATCATACACGCCGTTGTCTCCGACATTGCGGTTAATCTCTCGCAATATCGTGGTACGGTCAACCTTTAGAACTTCAGCAATTTCCCTGAAATTCTTCCCCTCTTGAAGGAGCTTGGCAATTTCTTGCCGCTGTTTTGAATTTAATTGCTTTCCCATATTGTTGATGCAAAAGTGTTAAACGGGTCAGAATCTCTTCTTTCCCTTTATTTTTTGTGCATCAACAGTTGTGTTTTTCTTGAAGTTTCAGGACTTCAATACCTACTGATTATCAATGTTTTAAAGTCTATTGTCCAAACGCGCAATTAACACTTTTAACAAATTGTACTTCTAACTTGAACATCGGTCGGATTATTTTTTACTTTTGTCCACATAAATGTATAAATACATTACAAACACTAAAATAAAAATATATGAAAAGAAAACAATGGGAAGCTCTAACAATTGAATTCCAAGAATTTGATCCAAATGCATATTGCGCGACATGTACTAATCCTGATGGATCGGTAAGATATAATTTTAAATGTACTGCAGGTACCGGTGTTACTCATAATGGAAGTGTATACGTATGGAAAGTTAAAACCAGTACCGGAATGAACTTAACCCCGGGGAGTATTCATTATGGTCCGTGCGGAGCTACGCACTCTGTAGTGGTACCGAAAGGAACAGACCCTGCTACAGTATTTCTAACCGGATACATGGATAATGATTATACTTATGGAATAGATGAACATATTTCCGTATTTATATGGAGAGGTCCGGCAAATGACAATGTACACTGTATGGAAAAGTTAGGCTCGGAAGATATTCCTAAAAATGTATCTTAAAAGCATACTTATTGGTCCGAAGTTAGGTATTTAAATCTTACGTCTTCTCGAAAGGCGCATTATTGAAAAGATTGCGAAAATATCGCAAAGGGGTGATACATATCATTTATTAACAGAGAGTTTGATTACTATCTGTCAGAATAATCATGATATGTACATTTTTTCTGGCAGACTTATATTGCCCTTAATTAGAATCCGGCAAAAAAGTATATTCATATTTATTAAACATCTTGTCGTATCTCAAGAAGCATTTGACTTATGATAGCTTTATCCATAAATTGGCGGATTTGCAATTCCATAACATGTTCCGGATCATCAAATTGATCTTCCGCTTCATGAAGAACCTTATCCAGACTGTTCGGTTGCTTAAACTGTTCCCAAATGAAATGACTGAACACATTCAGCGTAATCATCCCATTATACTTCTGGGCATACTCACCTACAGGAACAAGTACCCATTCATCTCCTATCCGACGTTCTATCAAGTCAGGATTTGTCCGGTACACTCGTTTATTCTCTGCTTGTTTACACTGATTCAGATAAGCGCATAATTCATCATCAGTCATATCAGCCGGTAATTTGGCTGGCTTTTCAGGGTATGTAGTATATATATGAATAATAGACAAAGGGTATTTCTTTTTTTCTTTTCTTTCCCCCATATTGCTCATTTTTTCCATATCATCAGGTATCTTCATATTTCCCATAAAAGTCTTAGCCAAAATAAGTTATATACAACTGCAATATTAGTTAATATTTCTTAGATATAAAACTTTCAATGGAATAATTTTTATCGATAACATAAAAAAACTACTGACCATCTTTCGATAATCAGTAGTTCTCTTTTCGTCGGGGTACCAGGATTCGAACCTGGGACCCCCTGCTCCCAAAGCAGGTGCGCTAACCGGACTGCGCTACACCCCGAAAGCTTTCTTTTTAAAAGCGATGCAAAGATACAGACTTATTTCATATATACAAATATAAAAGCTACTTTTTTCAAGTTTTTCTTTTATTTTTTTACCGATTTAAAAGGATATTCCTCATTACCAATAAATTGATATAAACGCAAAACAGAACCTTGACCGGCATCACTACTAAAATTCTCGGAGAAATAAAACAAGCCATTACCGAAAGCATGCATCCCCGTACTGCCATAAGGAAAGTTCCAACCGTAAATTCCGATTGCCTTGTCCTTACTCCCTGTCTCTTTCAGTGTAAGCACCTTCCCTTTCTTAATATAAGGTACCCCTCTCAGCTTTTGCTTTTTTGGTTTCACCAACCCATCTATTTCAAACATCGGATAATTAGGAAACCGCAGCTTCTTTCCCACATACACAGCCATGAACCAAGAATGTCTATTAGCGTCATATTCCAAATTCTGAACCCCATAAGTAGTATTTCCCGTATAAACAAAATACTGTCCGTCCGGCTGTTTCGGCCCATTGCGATGCATATTATCTTGCGAAAGTGTTGTCTCATATCTTTTCCATTTGCGTATATCATACTGAAGCAATACCTGATAATCATTATCCGAACGCTCCTCATCCCCATAAATACCATAACAAACCGTCAAGTACTGCTTTCCATCCGCTTTTCCAAACTTCGGTCCGAAAGCCAATCCATCTATTCCACTGCAGCCCAAACGGTGAAGCTTCGCTCCCTCGTTGGTATGAACTTCAGCTAAATAATCGTTTAAAACGGTCGGAAGATATACGGTCGTCATTACCTTATCCTTTTCCGCGTCCATATTCACGCGGTTAATCTTATCCACATCAAAGACAGCCACATAAAATGCGTTCGACAATTGACGACTATCCCTTTTCATCTTCATGATACCTTTACCTATCTCATCGTTTTTATACTCCAAAGAGCCATATACCCTCCCATCGGTATCATTAAAATCCGGACATCCCAGATGTCCCAACAAACCGGTCACTGTACCGATAACATTTCCCTGCATATCGGTCTTGACCAACATAGTTGTAAATGAATAGTAAACGTACTGATGCCGCGTATCCACAGTGAATCCTTGAATATGTCCTTCTCTGAACGGACCGCACTGAATGGTGTGAGGAAGCGATTGGGCAAAAGTAAGACTGGCAACAAACAACAACACAGCCATACCCCCCCATGCGAAACAAACTGTTTTTCATAATTGTATATTCATCATCTGCTCCATAAGCAGAAGTATGTTTTCTATGTTATGCCTTTGGAACTCCCTGTTACATAAAAAAAGCAGGTCACCTCTGTTGAAGTGACCTGTAAATTTTATTTCAGAATATCCAACTGTTTAAAGCATTTAACCAGATGCTCCACAGCGTAATCTATTTGTTCTTTCGTATGGGTAGCCATCAAAGCAACACGAACCAACGTATCCTGCGGAGCACATGCCGGAGGAATAACCGGATTGATGAAAATTCCCTCATCGAAAGCCAACTTAGTAACAGCAAATGTTTTGTCTACATCACGAACATACAGCGGAATAATAGGACTTGAAGTATTCCCAATCTCGAAACCGGCGTTACGGAAACGGTCTAAAGCATAATTTGTAATATTCCACAAATTCTTTCTGCGCTGTTCATCTTCCTTAATAATATGTAAAGCCTCGATAGCCGCAGCTGTAGAAGCCGGAGTAAGACTGGCAGAGAATATATATGTACGCGAATTATGACGTAACCAATTGATAGTATCATGATCGGCAGCAACAAATCCGCCAATAGAAGCCAATGACTTAGAGAATGTTCCCATTATGACATCTACCTCATCGGTCAGACCGAAGTAATCGCATACACCCTTGCCTTGATGACCAAATACGCCCAGACCATGAGCCTCGTCAACCATGATTGAAGCATTATATTTCTCCTTCAAACGAACAATTTCCGGCAAGTTTGCCAAGTCACCTTCCATGGAGAACACGCCATCAACAACAATCAACTTCACAGCATCAGGATTGCAACGCTTTAATTCCTTCTCCAACGCTTCCATATCATTGTGTTTAAACTTCAGCTGTGTAGAAAAAGAAAGGCGCCGACCATCAACGATAGAAGCGTGATCACGGTCATCGCAAATAATGTAATCATTTCGATCGGTAAGGCACGAAACAACTCCTTCGTTGACACTGAATCCTGTAGAATATACCAGAGCATCGTCTTTCCCGACATACTCTGCCAACTCCTTTTCTAACTGTACGTGGATATCAAGTGTACCATTCAAGAAACGTGATCCCGCACACCCCGTTCCATATTTCTTAGTAGCCTCGATAGCAGCATTGATTATACGCTGATCGTACGTCAGACCCATGTATGAGTTAGATCCGAACATCAGAACTTTCTTTCCGTCCATTAAGACTTCGGTATCCTGATGACTATCTATTTCGCGGAAATAAGGATAAACACCTTCAGCCTGATACTTTTGCGGTAAACGATATTTGCTTAATTTCTCTTGTAATAATCCCATATCTTTAATTATACGGTGTAAGCCTCCTTACGCAGAAACTTACTATTTATTAATAACTTATCGCTCTGATATGGTAGCCAGAGATATCCCCTGCCGTCAAATCAGGCTGCAAAGATACTAATTTTTAATTATTGCTACGCTTTTTTTCAAAAAAAATATCTCTTTCGATTTCTTTCAGGATTATGAACGAACAGATAAGGAAAAAAGAATTAACTTTGCATTCCATTTGAAATATGTGTTATGGCTGAAAAGAAGAAAATTGCTTTCATCGTAAATCCTATTTCCGGAATCCAAAGTAAAGACGCCATCTTGAAAATGATAGACGAATTGTTGGATAAAGAGAAGTATGACTATGAGATAGTAAAGACAGAGTACGCCGGACACGGGACTGAACTGGCAACCAACGCTGCTAAACAAAACATTGACATAGCCGTAGCCATCGGTGGCGATGGAACGGTAAATGAAGTAGCTCGTGGAATCGTTCACTCAAACACTGCATTGGGAATTATTCCTTGCGGATCGGGCAACGGACTGGCCAGAGCACTTCATATCTCACGTGAACCAAAAGCAGCTATACATATATTAAATAAAGGAAAACAACTTTGTATCGACTATGGAAAGATTAATGAGATTCCTTTCTTCTGTACTTGTGGAGTGGGATTTGATGCTTTCATAAGTATGAAGTTTGCCACTGCCGGCAAACGCGGCCCGATGACCTATGTACAGAATATACTGAAGCAATATTTAAGTTATAAACCTGAGACATACGAAGTCACCACAGAAGATGGTACCATTCGGCATAAAGCTTTCCTCATTACTTGCGCAAATGCCGACCAATATGGAAATAATGCCTATATAGCTCCACAGGCTTCAATGAACGACGGACTACTCGATGTCACTATTCTGGAACCATTTACCGTTTTAGATATCGGGCCCCTTACTTTTCGCTTATTCAACAAGACCATTGATCAAGATTCGCGCATCAAAACTTTCCGAACAAAGAAAGTTACTATCCACAGAGCAACCCCGGGCGTATTCCATGTAGACGGAGATCCGATAGAAGGGGATAAAGAGCTGACCATTGAGATTATACCCAAAGGTTTAAACATTATTACTCCCGATAAAGAAACTACGCCATTGTCGATTAACCCGTTGACAGAAATACACAACTTCTTCAAAGGACTCCAACCACTGATGAATTTCACTGAAACATCTTTAAAAGAATTAAAAGGAAAGTTCCCTACACCTTTTGATAAAAATCGCGAGTCAAATTCTTAAAGTCATCACTGAAAACATGCGGCTCCTCTTCAATAACCAACCGATTCACTTTACAAGAACAAATTTGAGGTTTGAGTTCCAAAAGAACTCTCTTTGCAGACGTATTCGGTTTTGAAAAGACCGTCGTCTGGCGAGATGGACATAAACGAAATTCCATGGCTGTTGACCAGAACTCATTCAACGCTTCAAAAGGAAGGACAACAGAAAACATGCCGTCATTAGTTATCAAATTCGCAACACTTTGCAATAATTCCCGGAAACTCAATGTGCCGGTATGCCGAGCCACTGAGCGTTGCTCATCCGGGCTCTTTAACGAATTCACAAAATAAGGAGGATTCGCGACAATGCAATCGAACAATCTCTCCGGTCGATAAGTCCGAACATCGGTTTGTATCACTTCAATCCGCTCTTTCCATGGAGAAAGTCGCACGTTGTCCATAGCTTGTGCACAAGCATCCTTATCTATCTCAACTGCAGTCACCTTTGCCTTACTCCGTTGAGCCAACATCAGGGCTATCAGTCCGGTCCCCGTTCCTATATCCAACACACGAGTTGCTTTTTCCACATCGGTCCATGCGCCAAGCAACACCCCGTCTGTTCCTACTTTCATGGCACAACGATCATGATGTACCACAAACTGTTTAAAAGCAAAATAAGAATTCGACATTCAACCACGTTATTTTTACGTCCCAAAAATACATTATTCTCCCGATAACGCAAAATATCAGTATGCCTTACCCATTAAAACATTTAATGATCTTATGACTGGGAAAAGTGATGCGGATGAGTTGCTCAGTTCATGCGGATCATTTGCTAAACTCATGCGGATGAGTTGATCAGTTCATGCGCATGAGTTGGACGGTTCATGCGGATCACTTCACACATTGATAAGCATCAAGATACAACGTCATCTTATTGGGTTTATTGTTTTATTCTGACCAACAGACATACTTTTCAAATAACACATCTGTTTTATCAATAAACAGGCTTTACGGATAAGCATTCTATGCCATTATAATTCTATCAATCGGCTACGATTAGGATTTATTTGGAGTTATAGGAATTATTTATCAGAACAATCAAGAAAATACCAATTGATTTGATTAACTTTGTAGCCCATTTTGGACTAAAGAGTCAAATGTAATTGAGGAATCAGATTTTTATGAGCACAAGAAAAAAAGCAAACAACTTTATGTTGAGGGACGAAAATGATGATGATATTTCCATGTTGACTGAAATTCAAACCGACCCGGAAATGATTTCAGTGTTGGAATTGGAAAAAGATATTCCTGTCATGCCATTGCGTAATATGGTTATGTTCCCATCAGTCGTTATGCCCATTACCGTTGGTCGTCCGACCACACAGAAGTTAATTAACGCAGCATATAAAAACAAACAGCCTATCGCAGTTGTTTGTCAGCTACACGCAGATACAGAAGAACCGGGATTCAATGACTTGTATAATATTGGAGTCATGGCTAAAATCCTGAGAATCTTCGAGATGCCCGGTGGAAACAACACCGTTATTCTTCAGTCGAATGGTCCGAAAGTGAGTCTGGATAAAATCACCTCCGAATTTCCTTATCTGATGGGCAGAGTTTCATCTGTTCCCGAAAACAATTCGAATGGCAATAATTCGGACGAGTTCCAAGCATTGACAGATACTTGTCGCGAACTGACAACGAAATTCATAGAAAAATCGGAAAAGTTAAGCCCGGATACCGTCTTTGCCATTAAAAATTTAAACGAAGCCGAGATATTAGTCAACTTTGTTTGTTCAAACTTCCCATTCGAAGTCAAAGAGAAAATACAATTGCTAAGGCTGAACTCCCTAAAAGAACGTATGTACCGACTGGTTCAAATTCTGAACAGGGAAATCAAATTGGCCGATATCAAGCAAAATATTCAAATGCGTACCCGCGAGGATATCGACCGTCAACAGAAAGAGTATTTCTTGCAACAGCAAATAAAGAACATACAAAATGAGTTGGGCAACGGATCGGAAGACGAGGTAAACGAACTGCGTGATAAAGCCAAAAAGAAAAAGTGGAATGAAGCGGTTGCCGACGTATTCAATAAAGAAGTCTCTAAGTTGGAACGTATTAACCAACAATCGCCTGATTATAATGTCCAGCTAACTTATCTGCAGACACTGCTCGATTTGCCTTGGAACCAATACACCACTGACAATCTAAATATCAACAATGCAGAACGAATTCTGAACAAGGATCATTACGGGCTGGAAAAAGTAAAGGAACGTATCCTTGAACATTTGGCAGTATTGCAACTGAAAGGTGATATGAAATCACCCATTATCTGTCTTTACGGCCCTCCCGGTGTAGGAAAAACCTCATTAGGCAAATCCATTGCTTCTGCCTTAAAGCGTAAATATATTCGTATGTCATTGGGAGGTGTGCACGATGAAGCCGAAATTCGCGGACACCGAAAGACTTATATCGGTGCCATGCCGGGACGAATCATCAAAAGTTTGACAAAAGCCGGGTCTTCGAATCCGGTTATCATTCTCGACGAGATTGACAAACTGAGCAGTGACGCACATGGAGACCCAAGCTCCGCTTTACTCGAAGTGCTTGACCCTGAACAGAATAATACATTCCACGATAACTATATCGATTTGGATTATGATCTTTCACATGTTCTCTTCATAGCTACAGCAAACACGCTGAGTACAATACCTCCCCCACTGCTCGACCGTATGGAATTAATTGAAGTAAGTGGTTACATTACAGAGGAAAAGATAGAGATAGCACGTCGCCATTTGATTCCTAAAGAGTTGGAAGCTAATGGCATGAAGAAACAAGATGTGAAGTTCACTAAGCCTGCATTGGAATATATCATAGAGAACTATACTCGTGAGAGTGGCGTACGCGAACTGGAAAAGAAAATCAATAAAATAATTCGTAAGATTGCATTAAGTATTGCTCGAAACGGTTCTTCTGAAATACGAACCATCAAGCCTGACGATGTAAAGAACTTACTTGGTCTTTCGGAATACAGCCGAGACAAATACCAAGGCAATGATTATGCCGGTGTAGTTACGGGATTAGCTTGGACATCAGTGGGAGGTGAAATACTGTTTATTGAAACCAGCGTCAGCAAAGGCAAAGGCAGTCGCCTGACATTGACAGGTAACTTAGGAGATGTAATGAAAGAGTCGGCCATGTTAGCTCTGGAATACATAAAAGCTCATGCCCAACTACTTAATCTTCCGGACGGTATATTTGAAAATTTCAACATTCATATCCATGTCCCCGAAGGAGCTATTCCAAAAGACGGTCCGTCGGCAGGTATAACCATGGCAACATCATTGGCCTCTGCCCTGACTCAACGGAAAGTTAAGCCGAATTTAGCTATGACCGGAGAAATTACTTTAAGAGGTAAGGTACTGCCTGTTGGAGGAATTAAAGAGAAGATTCTGGCAGCTAAACGTGCCGGTATCAAAGAAATTATATTGTGCGAGAACAATCGAAAGGATATCTTGGAAATCAATCCAATGTATCTTGAAGGATTGACTTTCCACTATGTAACCGATATAAAAGAGGTTTGGAAACTCGCTCTCTCAGATGAGAAAGTAAATGATGCCGTCGACTTCCAAAAAATTATGGATGACGACAAAGCGAAAGAAAAAGAAGAAACAAAGAAATGACTTTTGAACTGCAATATACAGACCCAAAGTCGAATGCCCGGGCAGGACTGATTACTACCGACCATGGACAGATAGAAACACCTATCTTTATGCCTGTTGGAACAGCCGGATCGGTAAAAGCGATACATCTGCGAGAACTTAAAGACGATATCAAGGCCCAGATTATTTTAGGTAATACCTATCATCTTTATCTGCGTCCGGGATTAAATATTCTGGAGAAAGCAGGAGGCCTGCATAAGTTCAACGGATTCGACCGTCCTATGCTGACAGACAGCGGTGGTTTTCAAGTTTTTTCGCTCACCGGAATTCGAAAGATGAAAGAAGAAGGCGTTGAATTCCAGTCGCACATAGATGGTTCCCGGCACATGTTTACTCCGGAAAGAGTAATGGATATAGAACGTACCATCGGAGCCGATATCATTATGGCCTTCGATGAATGCTGTCCGGGTACAGCCGAATATAAGTACGCGAAGGAATCGGTTGAGCGCACGCATCGTTGGCTCGATCGTTGCATTGCTCGCTTTAACGCGACAGAACCGAAATACGGATATAAACAAGCACTCTTCCCCATTGTCCAAGGATGTGTATATCCCGACTTACGCCGTTTGTCGGCGGAATATATCGCCTCGAAAAATGCTGATGGCAATGCTATCGGCGGTTTAGCCGTTGGTGAACCTGTAGAAAAGATGTACGAGATGATTGAACTGACCAATGCGATTCTTCCGAAAAACAAGCCACGTTATTTAATGGGAGTGGGAACGCCGGTGAATATTCTGGAAGGAATAGAAAGAGGAGTGGATATGTTCGACTGTGTGATGCCTACTCGCAACGGACGAAACGGGATGCTCTTTACTAAAAACGGCATTATGAATATGAAGAACCTGAAATGGGCTGATGACTTTTCTCCTATTGATGAAGAAGGAGATTCTTATGTGGATACAGCATACACGAAAGCTTATTTGCGTCACCTGTTCCACGCTCAGGAATTGTTGGCAATGCAAATTGCTTCGATACATAACTTGGCATTCTATCTTTGGTTAGTGCGCGAAGCAAGAAAACATATTATAGAAGGAGATTATGCCGCATGGAAACCAAGCATGGTTAAACGGCTTTCTACCAGATTGTAAAGATACGATGGAGGTATTGAAAAAAATAACAAATGCTTGGACTTCAACTGTCGAAGAGGCAAAGGCTGCTATCGACAGAATGAAAAGATTACCTGTCTGGATTAAGGTGCATAAGGAAGATTTCAAGCCGACCCGTTCCTGGCTTCGCCCAAGCCATTGGTTGAGACGTCTTGATATATACATTATAAAGAAGTTTCTTGGCACTTATTTCTTTGCTATCGCTTTAATTATCTCTATTGCCGTCGTATTCGACATTAACGAGAATATCGACAGATTCATCAACAACCAAGCACCTATTAAAGCAATTATTTTTGATTATTATATCAACTTTATCCCTTACTTCTCCAACCTGTTCAGTCCGCTGTTTGTTTTTATTGCAGTCATTTTCTTTACATCCAAGTTAGCAGAGAATTCCGAGATTATTGCGATGTTCTCTACCGGAATGAGTTTCAAACGTATGCTCCGACCGTATATGATTTCATCAGCATTAATTGCATTATTAACCTACGGATTAGGTGCCTATATCATTCCTAAAGGTAATGTTAAGCGACTGGACTTTGAAGTGCAATACAAGAATAAGAGAAAGAAAGTAGATTACGTACGGAATGTTCAACTGGAAGTAGCCGGTGGAGTGATTGCTTATATGGAGCGTTACGAAGACTTCAATAAGACAGGATATCGTTTCTCACTCGATAAGTTTAAGGATAAAAAACTGGTATCACATCTTACTGCCCGAAGCATTACTTACGACACAACAGCCGTTCATAAATGGACAATAAAGGATTATATGATTCGCGAAATGGAAGGTATGCGCGAAAAGATTACCACAGGACAAAAAATGGATACCATTGTTCCAATGGAGCCTTCCGACTTCCTGATTAAGAATAATCAGCAACAAACCCTGACGAGTCCGCAGTTGCATGAATACATTCGGAAACAAAAAGAACGAGGTTTTGCCAATATCAAAGAATTTGAGATTGAATATCACCAACGCATTGCTATGTCGTTTGCGGCATTCATTTTAACTACTATCGGAGTGTCTCTTTCTTCACGAAAAGTAAAAGGTGGCATGGGACTTTATTTAGGCATCGGATTAGCACTGAGTTTCTCATATATTCTGTTCCAAACCATTTCCTCCACGTTTGCTATCAATGGCAACCTACCTCCTATTCTGGCCGTTTGGATTCCAAATGCATTATACACATTCATTGCCATTTATTGCTATAAAAAAGCACCCAAATAATCACCTGCGCCATTTTGATCAAAAAAATCATCCAAAAAGATTTGGAAAGTCAAAAAAAGGAAGGTATCTTTGCACCCGTTAAATAAGAAAGCAAGTATATTGGTTCTGTAGCTCAATTGAATAGAGCATCTGACTACGGATCAGAAGGTTTAGGGTTTGAATCCCTACAGAATCACTTTTTGAATGCTTTTGAATAATTTTAATTATGGTACGGTTCTGTAGCTCAATTGAATAGAGCATCTGACTACGGATCAGAAGGTTTAGGGTTTGAATCCCTACAGAATCACACGAAAGCCAATTGAGTTATCTCAGTTGGCTTTATTATTACTATGTAACATCCTGTATCTTTACTTCGGCTGATGATAAGACTTCCATTATCCCGAATCCGATCAATGCTTTCTTTAACCCAAGCAGATTCTTCTATTTTTCATCTATTTTATTGAGATTGAAAAAAGAATGGTAAAAAATAATTCTATCAAAGCATATTATACTTAAATATTTATTGTAACTTTGCAAAGAATTTTAGGAATCAAACATTTATCCGTTTTGATGTAAGGGAATCCGGTGAAAAACCGGAGCTGTTCCTGCAGCTGTAATTCTCTGAAAAGATTCGCTTACTACAGTCACTGAGCAACGCTTGGGAAGACGAAGCAAATCGAGAAAAGCCAGAAAACCTACTAAGATTCACAATATAGTGCTTCCAGGAGTTGAAGTGACGGCTATAAAAAATGGAATTACAACCCATTTATATATTTATGTGCCAACATAATAACTTCAGCACTTTTTTATTTGGAATATTAAAAGTATGAAGCATAAGTTATTATTTTGTGCATTGTCTTTGTTTGTTTTCTGTTCAGTTTCAGCGCAAGTCAATGCAGACCTAACAGATTCCATTCCGGAAATCGTTATTACAGGAACCGGAACACAGCATCTATTAAAAGACGTCCCTGTACAAACAGAGGTTATCAGCCATAAGATATTAAAAAACTATGCAGGGAAAAGCATCTCAGATGTGTTATCAGGTTTAACATCCTCCATTGATTTTAATAAAGATGACATGGGTAGTCAGATACAGATGAATGGATTAGGCAATAACTACATCTTAATTCTTATCAATGGAAAACGAATACATGGAGATGTAGGTGGACAGAACGATTTAGACTTGATTGACCCACAAAACATTGAGCAAATAGAAATAGTCAAAGGTGCCTCTTCTGCCCTCTATGGAAGTGATGCTATTGCCGGAGTCATTAATATTATTACCAAAAAACATGAAGAAGGTTTGTTACTCGAAAATACCACACGTACAGGAAGCTATGGAGATATTCGTCAACACAATGGAATAGGTTTCCGTTCTGGGAAATGGAGCTTATATACAAACTTTCAATTACAACATTCCGATGGTTGGCAAAACACTTCCATAGAAGACCCAAAACAAACAGAATTCCTTATCACAGATTCCAAAAACAAAACCGTGAACCGACATACCAACTGGCAAATATCCGAACGCATAGGTTATGAGATCAACAAGAATATAGAAATCTATACCGAAGGAAGTACCTATTGGAAACGCATCTATCGACCGAGTGGAAAGTATGCGGCCACCGATGTTAAGACATACGATTTAGAATATCATAACGGATCGGTCAGTGCCGGAGGTAAATGGAAACTGAATAAGATAGATTATGTCACACTCAACACCAGTTGGGACAAACATGCATACTTCTACAATTATACGGATACTACATTAGAAGATAGATACGTTAAGGGCGTTTTAGATCATTATTATCCTTATTTTTCCGGACAAAAGAATTTGCAGAGCAACCAAGAACGTACCATGGTAGAATTAAAAGGAGTATTCAATCTGCCATACATGAACAGATTAATTGCCGGATTCGAGTGGAGGTATGATTGGCTGCACGCCCCTATGCGCGTTATCAAAGGTAAAGCTCACGATACCACCGAAGCACTTTACTTTCAGGATGAATTTAACTGGTTTCAACCATTGAATATCACAGCAGGATTAAGGTTGAACAATAACGAAGCATTTGGATTCAAAGCTACTCCAAAGATATCAGCCATGTTGAGTTTAGGAGATTTCAGAATCAGAACAACATGGAGTGAAGGCTTCAAAACCCCTACTCCAAAGGAACTATATTATCGTTATATACGAGAAATGTCGGGTACCTATTTATATTTAGGAAATAAAAATCTAAAACCGCAAACATCAACCTATTACTCACTTAGTGGAGAATATAGAATAAATCAGTTATCCATATCGGTAACATCTTATTATAATAATGTTGATAACATGATTGCTTTAGTAACCATTCCAAAGGGTGAAGCTCCGGCAGAATATCTTATAGAATATGATCCTGTTAAAGTACGTCAATACAAAAATTTGGAAAGTGCCAAAACTTTTGGCGTAGACGTGAATCTCAATTATAATATAACTAAAGAATTAACAATTGGAGGCGGTTATAGCTATCTTGACACAAAAGCACAAGTCTATAATACAACCAAAGATATACTGCAAAATGTGGTCATTGATGGTATGGCACATCACAAAGCCAATTGTTATATTACTTGGGGACATCAGCTCAAACCTTATTATCACATAGGAATCGGCATGTACGGAAAGATGTCTTCAAAACGATATTATCAAATAAACGGAAATGGAAAAGGATATCAGATTTGGAGACTCTCAACTACCCACGATTTCGGTCGAAGTAAAAAAATGACTTACCGTCTTGAAGCCGGTATCGACAATATCTTTAACTATATAGATAAAACTTATCATGGTTTGCACTTAGGAACGACGACGCCCGGCACAACCATATACGCGGCTTTTACAATCAAATTCTCACAAGGGAAAAAAATATCAAATAACTATAAACCAAATTTAAACAATAATTACAATGAAGAAAATTAAATTTATTTTATTGGCATTTATTGCCATGGTAACAACAACAATCTCTTTTACGTCATGTAGTAATGATGATACCGATTCAAACTACAATCGTTACCAATCTGCAGTAGACAATACTATTAAATCAGAAAAGAAGCATGATAAGGCTTTACTTTTGGTTGCATTCGGCAGTACTTGGCAGCAGGCTTTCGACGCGTTCGACTCAACTGTGGAAGCTTATAAAGCTAAATTCCCAGAATATGACGTTTTCTTGTCGTTCTCCTCGGCTATCTGCATTAATCGAGCAGCAGCCGGTGAACACGTTGCGTCACGTAACTTCTACTCTCCTAATTACTGGTTAGAAGGTTTTGGGCGTGTTCAATATAACACCATTGTCGTTCAATCATTACAGGTAATCCCTGGTGAGGAATACACACGTGTAATCAACTATATCAAAGATTTCGCTAACAATAACAGCGCAGACTTGGATGATACTTATCTGTCGCATGTAAAGCTTTATCTTGGAACTCCTTTAATGCAAGACGCTGAGACAGACGTAAATAATCTTGCTAATGCTCTTGATAAAAATCTCAGTTCATACGCGTCTAAAGGCACTGTAGCACTTATGGGACATGGAAACCCTGATACGTATGATACTTATAAAGCTAACATACGTTATTCTCAATTGGAAGAAGCACTGCAAAAAATCAATTCTAATTACTATGTCGGAACTGTAGACATGCCGGACAATTATAAGAATGACGTATATGCAAGAATGAAAGCTAACGGAGTTACCAATGGAACTGTTTATTTGCATCCGTTAATGTCTATCGCCGGAGACCATGCTCACAATGATATGGCCGGAGATTCCGACGCTCCCAAAAACTTAAATGAAAACGATGAAGAAGTAAGTTGGAAGTCTTTCTTTAATACCGCAGGTTATACTTGTGACAATAATACTTGTATAGTCAAAGGTTTATTGGAAGTTGAAGATGTACGCGCTCTTTGGATGCAGCATACAACAAATGCCATCAACGGTGAACCTCTTGATTTCTATCATTCTAAGAATCCGGAATAATCAAATCCGAAAGGATACATTATTGAATACTTTCATAACATACTATTTATCAGGTAGCTTTCCGCTATTAGGCGGAAAGCTTTTTCTATTATTAATTTGTGCATGAAAAAAAGAAGGAAAGCAATATTGACAATTTGCTGTTTAACCATACTTCAAGGAAATATATTTGCCCAAGTACATGTGTCTAAAAAAGATACTTTTGACATAACAAACCGCATCTTTGATTTGAGTCCGATTGTGGTAACCGGAAGCGGTCACCATCAAAGACTAAAGTCGACTGCTACACCTGTACATGTTCTATCTAAACAAGAAATGAATGAACAAGGAATTTCCAACTTCTCCGACGCTATTACAAAGATGATGCCACAAGTATCCATGTCTCCTAACTCCATGGGATCTTTCCTACGATTAAACGGATTAGGAAATAAATATATCTTAATACTAATCAATGGAAAGAAACTGATTGGAGATATATCAAATAACATAGATATCAACCGCATTAACATAGCCCGTATACGAAGAATTGAAGTTCTCGACGGAGCTGCTTCCTCTCTCTATGGATCGGACGCAATAGGAGGTGTAATCAACATTATCACCGATCAGCCTACAGAAGAAATGATTGCGGCAACATCAGATACTCATATTTCAGGAAAAGGAAAGTTCACGCAGTCTGTAAACGCAGATATTATAAAACACGGATTTGGATCATACACCTCATTTACACACGATGAAGCTCACAGCTATTCTAATAATGATTTAGAATATATAAAAGATTCTACTACGGAAACACAAAAAACAATAGCTCCACTATTTACCGGTTATCATTCAAACATATTCAGTCAGCGTTTTTCTTACTCACCGACGAATCAGTGGGCATGGCATGGAGAAATGGAAATATCAAAGCGACTAACCGACCGACCGGAAACAAGTACGGAAATAAGCGGAGGCTCAGATTACGAAATGCGGCATAAATCACTTCGATTCAATGTTGGAGGAATCTATAAATTTAATAAACGAAACTCATTGCAATATGACTTTACCAGCGATAACTACCGCTATGGAAAAGAATACGATGTAATAACAAAAACCTATCAGATTGGAGATTATATCCAATCGAAAAAACAACAGCATTATGAAAATGAATTGAAAGGCATATTTGGATTTACGAAAAACAGTACCACTATTTTGGGGGCTTATTGGAGTAACGACTTCTTAAATTCTTCTTCCGGTTCTGTAAACAATCATATTTATACTTTAGCCGGATACGCGCAACACGAATTGGTTATCATAAAGAACTTGAAAGCTACATTGGGAGCACGTTATAATCATCATGAGATATTTGGCAACCGATTCACTCCAAAGGTCGCGTTAATGTATTCTCCAAAGCATTTTAATCTGCGTGCCACTTGGTCTACCGGATTCCGCGCTCCGGGAATGGACGAACTTTATTACCATTACTTCAGCACTTACAGAGGAAATCCTCAAATCATCTTCGGAAACAAGAACCTGAAACCGGAGAAAAGCAATTACTATTCAATAAACGCAGAATATCACACCGATGTATTTACCCTTTCTGTAACGGGATTCATAAATACCATCGACGACATGGTTGTGAAAGAAGCAACAAGCATCAGTGACGACGCTACACGTAAATCTTTAGTAGCAGAATTTCCGGAAATGACAGAATCAGATGCCAAGAAGCTAACACGCTATACTTCGTATATGAACAGTGACAAGGGACTGGTGAAAGGCTTGCAAGTCAATTTCTCTGCCAATGTGTTCGATGGAATCTACTTCAATGCCAACTATTCATATACCAATGGAAAAACAAAGAGTGGAGATAGTTGGACTGTACTCGACCGTTCAATCAAAAATGCCTTGACATTGGCTGCTAATTATAATCATTTATGGAATAAGTACACGCTAAATATTAATTTAAACGGAAGGTTCCAGAGTAAAACTTATTATCCGTTATATGAGGATGCTCCCGGCTATGGTATTATGAATCTGAACACTACCCATACTTTCAATTATCTGAGTTGGATGTCTGTGGAACCAAGTATCGGCATTGATAATATTTTCGACAAGACCGATCACCGCATAGGCAGCAGTACTCGCCGCTATGCTCTTTTTTCTCCGGGAAGAATGTTAACAATAGGTTTAAGATTACGTTTTCACTAAGCAGATTTATACTCGTTTAACAACAGGCAATAACCTAAGTAACGCAAGATGAATACATAACTTTTTAGAAAAGAATCATAACATCTATTATTCCGATATATAAGAGTAGGAAAAGTGAACTATATAAATTGCCATATTCATCAGAAGAATTTATCGTTTCACAGAAGTGAAACAATCGCCTCACAGAAGTGAAACAATCGCCTCACAGAAGTGAAACAATCGCCTCACAGAAGTGAAACAATCGCCTCACAGAAGTGAAACAATCGCCTCACAGAAGTGAAACGAATAAATCATACGCATCACTTTTCTAAATCTCTTTATGAAATATTTAATACATCCGACGAAAAAACAAAAACACCTTTTAAACATGTTATACGACCCTTTTCATCTAAGAGTCAGGCTTAACAAATTCATTCTGTCGATGGTGTACAAAACGCAATTAGTCTAAAAAGTCACATAAAGTAAACCACAATACAAAAATGCAAGGTAAAATAACTTGAGTTAATCATAAAATTGGTAGCCGTTAATATTTCATCGAACCACGCTCGAACAAAAATAGATATAAATAAATTTCTGTATATTTGCACCGTTATAAAATGCAAATATGCCCATGATATCATTTGAATGCGACTATAATAATGGAGCTCATCCATTGATTTTGAAAAGTTTGATGGAAACGAATAATACTCGTACATCAGGTTACGGGTTCGATCCCTTTACAGAATCGGCAAAAGAGAAAATAAAGAAAGCTATCGGGATACCGGAAGCGGATATCTACTTCCTTATTGGTGGTACGCAAACCAATGCTACGGTGATTGATTCGTTACTTCGTAATTACGAGGGGGTTATCTCTGTTGACTCCGGACATATCACCATTCATGAGTCGGGTGCCATAGAAGCTTCAGGACATAAAGTACTCCCTTTAAAAGGTAAAGAAGGTAAGTTAGACGCAGCCTCCATTGATGCATATATGAAACGTTTCTTTGCCGATGAAACTAATCCGCACTGTGTACAGCCGGGAATGGTATATATTACTTTTCCAACCGAGTTGGGAACCCTTTACACCAAGCAAGAATTGGATAAAATCTATCAAGTATGTATGAAGTATGAGCTTCCGCTTTTTGTCGATGGAGCTCGCTTGGGCTATGGATTAATGTCCGACAGCAATGATGTAAGCATTCACTATCTGGCTACACATTGTGACGTATTTTACATAGGTGGAACAAAAGTAGGGGCATTTTGTGGAGAAGCAGTGGTATTCACTAACATGTGCGCTCCTAAACATTTTTTCACTACTGTAAAGCAGCATGGAGCACTGATGGCCAAAGGACGTCTACTCGGCATTCAGTTTGATACTTTGTTCACAGACAACCTATATTTCAACATATCGCGCCACGCAATAGAGATGGCGAATCAACTAAAAAAGCTCTTCATTAAAAGAGGTTATAAGATGGCTGTCGACTCACCCACGAATCAGCAATTTGTTCTTCTAAATCAGACTCAATACGATAAGTTGAGACAGAATGTCGCGTTCGAAATATGGGAACGTATTAACGCAGAGCAGCTTGTCTGCCGATTTGTTACCAGTTGGGCTACCACCGAGGAAGATATAAACCAATTGGAACAACTTCTTTAACAGTTTTATTATCAATTCTTTATTCTTCATCATTCATTCAATATGGTGTCAGATCAGGATTTCATTCATATAGTTGGAGCTAAGGAAAATAATCTGAAGAACATATCCTTAGATATTCCTAAGAAAAAGATTACCGTATTTACCGGAGTGTCAGGTTCCGGCAAGTCATCACTGGTAGTAGATACCATTACCGCATGCTCACGGCGTGAGCTGAACGAAACCTTTCCCAGTTTTATTCAACATTACCTTCCGAAATACGGGCGTCCGCATGTAGAACGCATTGAAAATCTCCCTGTCAGTATTGTTATCGACCAGAAAAAACCCGTTCAGAATTCTCGTTCCACAGTGGGGACATATACAGACATTTATTCATTGCTTCGACTCCTGTTCTCGCGCGTCGGGAAACCTTTTGCAGGCTATTCCGAGATCTTCTCTTTCAACCATCCAAATGGACGTTGCACACGTTGCGACGGATTAGGAGAAATCCGCGAACTGGATATTCATAAACTGGTGGACTTTGATAAATGTTTAAACGATTCGGATGTCATTCACTACCTGACCTTTCAACCGCATGAATGGCGTTGGATACGATATGCACACAGTGGACTGTTCGATTTGAATAAAAAGATAAAAGATTATTCGCCGGAAGAATTAGAGCTGTTCCTCTACTCTCCGGTCATAAAACTAAAGAACCCACCATCCAACTGGCCTAAAACAGCTAAATATGAAGGATTGATTCCACGCATGTACCGAAGTATTATTAATTCGGAAGAAGGAAAACTTCATAAGAAAGCTGTCGATCCGCTCATCACTACAAAAGTCTGCCCTGATTGTCTTGGAGCACGACTGAACCCGTTGGTACTATCGTGCAAGATTAATGGAAAGAGCATTGATGATGTGACAAAAATGGATATTCCGGAAATGCTTGAATGGTTGAAAACAATAGATGACCCAAAAGCAGTAGATATGAAAGAGGCACTATGCAGAAGGCTGATGGCTATGCAGGAGATTGGTCTCGGATACTTAACACTTGGTCGGGAAATGGATTCATTATCCGGAGGAGAAGCCCAACGATGCAAGATAGCCAAATACATCAACTCATCACTGTCTGATGTACTTTACGTGCTTGATGAACCAAGTGTAGGACTCCACAATCATGATATCCGACTACTAATAAACTCTGTACGCAAGTTACGTGATAACGGTAATACCGTTCTGCTGGTAGAGCACCATAAAGATATGATAAGTATTGCAGATCATATCGTGGATATGGGACCGGGATCAGGTGCTGAAGGCGGTAAAATCATATACGAAGGTAGCTATGCCGGACTGATGAAAAGTGGTACACAAACAGGTCTGCTACTATCTCAAAAACGCAATTTAAAGTTACGTCCAAGAACTCCGAAAGACTGGTTCATCATTAAGAACGCAAACTTGCACAACCTGAAGAATCTGACGGTAAAAGTCCCTTTAGGAGTGATGACAAGTATCGTCGGTGTCGCAGGATCGGGAAAGACATCCCTGATGCAATGCTTCAGAAATCAATATCCGGGAGAAGTAGTATATATCAGCCAACGGAATATAGGAATCAGCTTACGTTCTACTCCGGGTACCTACACAGAAGCTGCCAATGATATTCGTAAATTGTTCGCAAAAGAAACAGGAGCCGAGTTCTCAATGTTTACTTTCAATGGTAAAGGCGGTTGTCCTGTTTGCGGTGGCAAAGGAATCATCGTATCAAACATGGCATTTATGGACCCGATAGAAACAGTTTGTGAGGCTTGTGGAGGATTACGGTATAATGATGAAGCACTTAGCTATGAAGTAAACGGGCTAAATATTGCTCAGGTAATGGATCTGTCAGTCAATAAAGCCATTGATTACTTTAAAGATACCTCCATAGCCAAGAAACTGCTCCCCTTGCAGAAAGTTGGCGTAGGTTATCTGCATTTGAACCAAGCTTTGTCTACTCTGTCAGGTGGAGAGCTTCAACGAGTAAAACTTGCGTCATTCCTTGATACGAAAAAAAGTATCTATATACTCGATGAGCCTACTGATGGTCTACACGTGAAGGATATCAATCATATTATTGAGCTGTTCGATTCAATGGTAGACAATGGTAATAGTATCTTCCTCATTGAACATAGCTTAGAAGTACTGAAAGCTTCAGACTACGTAATAGAAATTGGTCCTGCCGGAGGCAGAATGGGTGGAGAACTACTCTATTCAGGTGAAGTAAAAGGACTGCTGAATTGCCAACAGTCCATGACACGTCCCTATCTGCAAGCAGAGTTGACTTAAAATCAATTGTTCAACTTAAAGATATTATAGCTGATACCTTCGTCGTAAACATCATCACCCTCTATGCGTTTGGTAGCATGCACTATACGGATAGTAATAGGCAGCACTATAATCTCGTACAATGTCTTTAAAATCACTTGAGATATAATCATCGAAGGCAACTGTCCTATTGGAATCACTCCAATAAACGCTAATGGAAAGAATATAATAGAGTCGCATGACTCGCCATACACGGTACTAAGTATGGCTCGTGCAGAAAAATTCTTTCCCTTTGATGAAATCTTCATCTTACTCATAACATAAGCATTGACAAATGAACCTACAATGAAAGCGATAAACGAAGCAGCAGCAATACGCGGAGCCAATCCGAAGACAGCATGAAAGCCTTGTTCATTATTCCAATAAGGCGCTCCCGGAATGACATCGACAACAGCCCCGAAGAGAACAAATAGAAAGTTCATCAGAAATCCGACCCATATAAGCAAACGGGCACGACGATACCCCCAAACCTCACATACACAATCGTTAATAATATAACTAACCGGGAAAACCAATAAGCCACCTGTGAAATTAAGCGGACCGAATGCAATTTGCTTTGTTTCAAGAACGTTTGCTGTAATAAGACAAACACAAAAGAGAATGCTAAAAAGCAAAAATAGCACACTCACACGTTGCTTTAAGTAATTCATTTTCTTGTTTTATTAAAGGAGGTTACCAAGCACTCCTATTGTTAGCGACCGCAAAGATACAATAAATTTCAGAAATTTATATTCAGGAATCTATTATTTTGGTTACTTTATACCAATATCTATTATGAATCAATTATATAAAAACCGTTTAATGGAACGCTTCGGGGTTTTATCAAACTCTTCAGGGTAGATTTGAAAATTAGCAATCTGACTGTAATGAGGAAGTTTCTTATTCAACACCACTCTGCTATCTTCAACTAATTTATTCACCTGCTCTATTGAAAGACCGTTCACCACCCCTTCATTATAATTGGGGTGAACCAATGCCACCAGTTTTCCATCACGTTGAACAACCAAGCTTTCTACAACATACGGCAAGTGATTCAACTGATCCTCTATTTCCTCAGGATAAATATTCTGTCCATTTGATCCGAGCAACATAGTTTTGCAACGTCCTTTCAGGTATATATTCTCCTCTTTATCCATAATTGCTATATCACCTGTGTGAAACCAACCGTCAGCATCAAAAGACTTCGCGTTATCCATATCACCTTTATAGTAGCCTAACGTAACATTATCTCCCTTCACTAACACTTCCCCCGGAGCATGCTCCACATCATCTGAAACAATCTTCACTTTCAATCTATCAACCGGATGTCCACACGAATGAGCCTTGAAAGTCGTAGAAGATGCATAGCTAATAAGCGGGCCGCATTCTGTCATACCATACCCAACAGTAAAGGGGAAGTTTATTTTCTTCAGAAAATCCTCCACATCAGGAGACAAAGCAGCACCACCTATCACCAATTCAATAAAATTACCACCAAAAAGTTGAAAGAGCTTCTCACGTATCTTCTGATAAGCAAAACGACGCAAGGCAGGAATAAGCATAAGCAACGTCATCTTTGCTCCGGAAAAAACAGGAAATATATTCTTTCTCACAATCTTTTCGATTACCAATGGGACAGTAATAATGAGTGTAGGGCGCAATTCTTTATATGCCTTGAATATGATCTTCGGATTCGGACGGGAAAGGAAATAAGTATGACACCCATTTGCAAACTCAAATAGAAAAGAAAACAATAAGCCGAAAGCATGAGCCATAGGCAACATACAAACATGATTATCTCCTTGCTTGATGGGCATATTATCTTGGGCAAAGCGGATATTCGACCACAAACTCCGATATGGAATCATCACTCCTTTTGAAAAACTCGTTGTCCCTGAAGTATAACTGATGTATGCTAATTCATCAGGGGCGTCAACATGATAGGAAATGACATCAGGATTAAACTCAACAAACTTCCGGATAAACAAATCTTCCATATTATTTCTAAGAGTATGAAGCGTAGAAAGACGGTCAACCAATACTGCATAATCGCTAATCTGAAGCACTGCTTTCAGCTTCTGCATGGATCCTTCGTCTAAATTCTCCCAAATACTTTCATCCACGAACAAAACGATAGAGTCGGAATGATTAACGATATTATGTATATTATCAGCCTTAAAATCGCTCAAAATAGGAACACAGACAGCACCATACGTCAGTGTAGCCAGAAAGATAACACCCCAATTGGAACTGTTTTTACCACAAAGAGCTATCTTATCGCCGGCTTTCACTCCTGCCTTATCGAAAAAGATGTGCAGTTCTGCTATACCTTTGGCTACATCTTTATACTTCAACGTGCTTCCTTCAATATCGCTCAGTGCATCAACATCCCAATTCTGCTTAATACTCTGTTCTATTAATGCCAAAAAACTCTTTCCCATACCTAAATATTTATTTCGATGTAATTATACGCATAATTTTCCATAAAAACGTCAGACAAACTAATTATTTTCTGTACTTTTGGAAGTTTGATAAAAAACATAACTATTAAATCGATATAAAATGAAAGAATATCAAGAAAAGCAGGTCGGACTACCTGAGAATGCGTTCCGCCCATTAAAGCAGGGCGAAGAGTATGAACCGATACTTAAGCCCGACAAGATATATCCGGAAGTGAACACTTGGTCGGTAACTTGGGGAGTACTAATGGCTGTCTTGTTTTCGGCCGCCGCCGCATATCTCGGACTAAAAGTCGGTCAGGTTTTCGAAGCTGCTATTCCTATTACCATTATAGCTATCGGACTATCAAGTGCCACAAAACGCAAAAATGCACTGGGCGAGAATGTTATTATCCAAAGTATCGGTGCCTGTTCAGGAGTAATTGTAGCCGGAGCTATCTTTACGCTCCCTGCTCTATACATCCTAAAAGCTAAGTATCCGGAAATGACCGTCAGCTTTATGGAAATGTTCATCAGCTCACTCCTTGGCGGTATATTAGGTATTCTGTTTCTTATACCATTCCGTAAATACTTTGTGAAAGATAATCATGGAAAATATCCTTTCCCTGAAGCAACAGCCAGTACACAGGTATTGGTCTCCGGAGAAAAGAAAGGCGGACAAGCCAAACCTCTGCTCATTGCCGGACTAATTGGTGGTTTGTACGACTTTATCGTGGCAGCTTTCGGATGGTGGAACGAAAACTTTACCACCCGTGTATGCGATTGGGGTGTTATGTTAGCTGATAAAGCAAAAGTTGTATTAAAGATAAATACCGGCGCAGCCGTACTTGGTTTGGGGTATATCATCGGACTGAAATATGCAGCTATCATCTGTGCCGGATCTCTGTTGGTATGGCTAATTATAGTTCCCGGAATGAATCTGTTTTTTGGTGATCAGGTACTAAATATGTGGAATCCGGCTATCACACAAACAATCAGTGAAATGAGCCCGGAACAAATATTCGCTGAGTATGCCAAGAGTATCGGCATCGGAGGTATTGCCATGGCAGGAATCATTGGTATCGTGAAGTCGTGGAAAATTATTAAGGGAGCAGTAAAGCTGGCAGCCAAAGAGATGGGAGGAAAGAAGGCAGAAAAAATTGTGCCACGCACACAGAAAGACCTGCCAATGACAATTATCGCATTCGGAGCCATCTTTACGCTATTACTTGTTCTTCTGTTCTTCTACTTCGATGTGATGCACAGAAATATTCTTCATACTATTGTAGCCATTTTGCTGGTAGCTGTTATCTCATTCCTTTTCACCACAGTTGCCGCAAATGCCATTGCCATTGTTGGAACAAACCCTGTATCAGGTATGACGCTGATGACTTTGATTCTTGCATCTGTAATTATGGTTGCTGTGGGATTAAAAGGCACATCGGGAATGATTGCCGCTTTAGTCATGGGAGGTGTTGTTTGCACTGCGCTATCAATGGCCGGTGGATTCATTACCGATTTGAAAATAGGCTACTGGATTGGTACAACCCCTGCCAAACAAGAGACTTGGAAGTTCTTGGGAACACTGGTTTCCGCAGCTACAGTAGGCGGAGTCATCATGATTCTTGACAAAACATACGGATTCACATCGGGTGCATTAGTTGCTCCACAGGCAAATGCCATGGCTGCTGTCATCGATCCACTGATGAACGGTGTGGGCGCTCCTTGGTTATTATATGGCATAGGTGCTGTTATGGCTGTTGTTCTTACACTGTTGAAAGTACCTGCACTGCCATTCGCATTGGGCATGTTCATTCCGTTGAATCTCAACCTTCCGCTGCTGGTTGGCGGAGCTGTTCAGTGGTATGTATCAAGTCGCGATAAAGATCAAGAAGTGAATAAAACCCGGAATGAGAAAGGAACACTCCTCGCCAGCGGATTCATTGCAGGCGGAGCTTTGCTTGGTGTAGTCAGTGCCGGATTGAAGTTCGCCGGCATCGACTTCTATCACGCAGAATGGCAGAGCAACTCATGGAGTGAAGTAATCTCGTTCATCGCCTACATTCTTCTGATAACATGGCTGATTAGAAGCAGTATGAAAATAAAAAATAACCGTTAATCTTTGGGTAATCAAATAAAAGCAGTAACTTTGTGCCCGCTAATACGAGTTATCAGCATAAAATTCAAATCATTCTTTTAATTATTAAAACATTTATTTAAATGGCAACAAGAATTAGATTACAAAGAGGTGGACGCAAAAAATATGCATTCTACTCTATTGTTATTACAGACGTAAGAACTCCACGTGATGGTCGATTTACTGAGAAAATTGGTACTTATAATCCAAATACCAATCCTGCCACAGTAGATTTGAATTTCGAACGTGCCCTTTATTGGGTAATGGTTGGCGCACAGCCTTCAGACACTGTTCGTAACATCCTTTCAAGAGAAGGTGTTTATATGAAAAAACACTTACTCGGAGGTGTTGCTAAAGGTGCATTCGATGAGGCTACAGCTAACGCTCGTTTCGAAGCTTGGAAAAACAACAAGCAAAATAATCTGCAAACTTTGAAGAACAAAGTTAATGCTGAAAAGAATGCTGTTGCAAAAGCACGCTTAGAAGCAGAAAAGAAAGTAAACGAGACTATTGCCGAAAAGGTTGCTGAGAAAAAGGCTGCTGAAGAGAAAGCAAAAGCAGAGGCTGAAGCTGCTAAGGCCGCAGAAGAAGGTGCTAAAGCTGCCGAGGAAGCCGCAAAAGCTGCTCCCGTTGAAGAAGCAAAAGCAGAAGAAGCTGCCCCTGCTGAGGAAGCTCCAAAGGCTGAGGCTTAATACAAGCGTTACAAAACTAAAAGAAATCCTCCGTCCTGCGGGGGATTTTTTTATGTCCGTAAAAGTAAAGCATCATCAGGCTAATGAATGCAACGCATGATTGAATCATCCAAATAATCCATGAGTATAAAACACTTGACTTAACTAACGAATACATCAGAGATAACAGTTACAGAATTGTGAAATCATAGCAATTAACACGGGAAACAATAAATCCGCGAACAATCATTACTTCAAATGATAGGACAAATAAACTAAATCTTGCTGAAACTATAAGAATTTCCACATAATAGATTATCTGATTTTATTGACAATTCAAGTGGTTCACGCTCGTGGTGTATATGCATCACGTGCGTGAGACAGATGCATCACATGCGTGAGACATGTGAATCACGCACGTGATGCACTTAAATTTTCACATATTTTCGTAAATTTATCCTCATAAAAATTCCAAATGATGAAGAAAAAATAAAAAGAAATGGATATAATCAATGGGAATTTCAACAATAACGGTTGAAAGAATGGAATACAAATAAGTGTAACTTTTAGGAATAAATGATATAAAAATTCAAGATCTCTCTATGGTGTCAGTTCACATGAAAGAAAATATTATCCGAGTATATATTTTCACTTTATCATATCCCGTAAAAGCAATAAAACAATAATATATTACATATCAATTTCTTAGTATATCTTGAAGAAACAACATTTTTATTAAAAATTTTAAGAAAAAGATTAGGTTAATGTAAAATTTTTATATATATTTGAGAATTAACACTAAAAATATTACTTAAATTAAACTTAAATATGATACTAATAGCTGATGGTGGCGTCGCAAAGACAAGTTGGTCTGCAGTAGATGATACAGCTACACTTTATCATGCAAACACAGACGGAATAAATCCTTTCGTACAAACACGAAGGGAAATAAGTAGAAGTATTAGGCTCAAACTGCCTAAAATCTTTTTTGAAAAAAAGTTCAAACATGTTTATTTTTATGGAGAGGATTGCCATGAAAGAGAATGTAAAAAACTTTTAGGAGACGCGCTTGTAGCCCATTTCAAAACTCCGATTCATGTAGAAAGTAATTTACTGGGTGCTGCACGCGGCCTTTTCCAAGATAAAAAAGGCATTATCTGTATTATTGACACTACGTCCTTTTCCGGCTATTATGATGGAAAAATAATAGATAAATACGTTCTTCACGGCGGATTTATTTTAGGTGATGACGGAAGTAGTGTCGTATTGGGACGCATGTTTATCTCCGACCTGATAAAAGGTTGGGCTCCCAAAGACTTGACAACAGAGTTCATTGAAAAATTCGGTATCACTTATAAAGACATTTTCCAAGAAATTTATTCCCGCCCGAATCCAACTTATTCAATGATATCTATAGCTGCGTTTCTGAATGACCACATGGATAATGAATATGTTATTAATTTAATAAAGAATAATATACGTAATTTCTTCCGCCGTGATATCATTCAATATAAAAACCTCTCTGTCCCTATCCGAATAACAGGAAAAGAAGCCATGATATATGCCAAACAAATACAAGAAGTTGCCAAAGAAGAAGGATATACCATCGACAGCATTACAGAATCTCCCGATGAGGGACTCGTGAAATATCATCAAAATCATCCTGAAAAGTAAAAACAAAGGAAGAAAAAGACTTGGCATACATAAAAATAATATGTATTTTTGTTCATCTGAACAATTAAATATATAAAGGAATATTTATGAAGTTAAATATATATATTTTCTCTTTTCTCTTTATATTCTTTTGCCTGCCACATCAGGCTGAGGCACAACAAATATCAAAAGCAGTACAATTAAATATAAGCGACTATCTCACCAAGATTGGTACACGGGAAATTGCTTTAAAACATCCGATAAAAATAAAATCAGCCAGAGTAATCGGTAAAAAAGTTATCATTACGGCCGATGACAACTGCGCGTATATTCCTTTTCGTGAAAAGAATGTAGCCGAAATTTATCATGGGGTGAAAGAACTGCTTCCCACAAAATATGCCGGATATAATGTTACTATCATAACAAACAAACGTACGATAGAGAGTCTGATCCCTATCCCTTTCCGAACAAAGAAAATAGCAGAGAACAAACTCTTCGCCCCTGCTCCCACTACTCCGCTTGTCACAAATATTTCAAAAGCATACCAACCAACCTTAGGACTTCGCAACCGTCATTTAGCTATTTGGCAAAGTCACGGACGCTACTTCAATCAACGAAAACAATGTTGGGAATGGCAACGAGGACGACTCTTTGAAACAGTAGAGGACTTATACACACAGAGCTATGTTCTTCCATTCCTTATTCCGATGCTGGAGAACGCGGGAGCCAACGTACTACTTCCCCGGGAACGTGATGTGAATACTGTTGAAGTAATTATAGATAACGACGAGGGTGTAGATAAAAATTCCACTTATACCGAAACATCCGGAACAGAGAAATGGAAAACAGGCGCAGAGGATGGGTTCGCTCATAAACGAGATCTATATATAGAGTTCGAAAATCCGTTCCATGAAGGAACCTATCGTCAGGTTCAAACGGTCTCAGGAGGAAAAGAAAGTAAAGCTATATGGACACCACACATACCCAAAGAAGGTGAATATGCCGTATATGTAGCATATAAAACAGTACCAAACAGTTCGAAAGATGCTTTATATTCTATATACCACAAAGGTGGCATAACACAATTTAAGGTAAACCAGCAAATGGGTGGAGGTACATGGATTTACCTTGGCACGTTCCACTTTGATCAGGGGAAAAGCGATAGGACAAAGATTATCCTTTCAAATATATCTTCCACGCCCGGAACTGTTGTAACCGCCGATGCTGTTAAGATAGGCGGTGGTGTAGGAAACATAGCCCGTCGATCTAAAAGTAAAAAAACTGCCGACTACATCACAAGTGGTTACCCCCGCTTTTGCGAAGGATCCCGATACTGGTTACAGTGGGCTGGTGCTCCCGACAGCATTTACTCCGAATCGCAAGGAGATAATGACTACTCCGACGACTTCAAGTCGCGCGGACATTGGGTAAACTATCTGGCCGGAGGATCCTCTGTTCTACATAAACAAGACGGATTGCATATTCCTATTAATATGGCTTTCGCTTTGCATTCCGATGCCGGACTGACCGATAATGATTCTATCATTGGCTCACTTGGAATCTATCAAACCTCGTCATGGGGAGGTAAGTATGAGAATGGCGCAGACCGCTATCTGGGACATGACTTAGTAGATATTATTCAAACACAAGTGGTAAACGATATCCGAAAGACTTATGAACCGTTATGGAGCCGACGCGAGATGTGGAACAAAACATATCATGAAGCCCGATTCCCATACGTTCCAACCATGTTATTTGAATTACTTTCGCATCAAAACTTCGCAGACATGCGCTACGGATTGGATCCGCGTTTCCGCTTTACCGTCAGTCGCGCTATATATAAAGGTATGCTTCAGTTCCTTTGCTGGCAATATCATCAAAAATATGTAGTTCAACCTCTCCCTGTGGACAACTTTGAAATCTTTATGTCGGGTGAAACGGAAGTCGAACTGCGCTGGCAACCGGTAAATGATCCGTTGGAACCGACAGCCAAACCGGAACAATACATCGTTTATAAACGATTGAGTAACGGAGCATTCGATAATGGCACGCTCGTTGGAACTAATACCTATAAGATTTCCATTCCAAAAAATATGATCTGCAGTTTTAAAGTAACTGCGGTAAATAAAGGAGGCGAAAGTTTCCCATCAGAGGTTCTTTCTGTAGGAAAAGCAGCAAACAGCAAAGGCACCGTACTGATTGTTAACGGATTCGATCGTATCAGTGCACCGGCCGACTTTGTTGATCCCAACGATCCCAATCATGCCGGATTCCTTGATCATGAAGATCATGGAGTTCCTTATTTAAAAGATATCAGTTATACAGGAAAGATGAATGACTTCGACCGTACTTCAGAATTTATCTCGAATGATAATACCGGCTTCGGAAACAGTGAAAGCGATTATGAAACAAAAGTAATTGCCGGCAATACGTTCGACTACCCTGCTCTGCACGGATCCTCCATACTGAAAGCCGGTTACTCTTTTATTTCTTGTAGTAATGAAGCTGTCAGCAATAAGCATGTATCTCTAAACAATTATAAAATAGTTGATTTAATTCTCGGTAAACAATATCGTACAAAAATGGGACGGGGTAATGTCTATCCCATAGAATTCGCTACTTTCGATAAAGGACTTCAGGCTGCTGTTACCAACTATGTCGCACAAGGTGGAAATATCTTCGTCTCCGGAGCATTTGTTGCCAGCGACTTATGGAACAACCGCAACATTCAACCCTCTATGACTGATATGCAGTTCACTCAGAATGTATTGAAATATAAATTAGAGAAGAGTAATGCAGCTCATAACGGACAAGTGAAAGCGGAGAAATCAGGTTATAACCTATTTAATGGAACCTTTACTTATTATAATACGCTAAACAATCAATCGTATATTGTAGAAGCTCCGGATGCCATAACTCCTACCGATAAGAATTCAAAAGTCGTTCTCCGTTACAGTGAGAATAATCTTGGAGCCGGTATCGCATATCAAGGAACATATAAAACTGTTGTTTGGGGAATTCCATTTGAATCGATACGTGAAATTGAAAATCGTAATATACTAATGCACAATATATTAAATTTCTTTAGTGCAAATTAAAATGAAAAAGAAAAACATATCGCCATGGTTCTGGATACCTACGCTTTACTTTGCTGAAGGCATCCCTTATTTCATTGTTAATAACATATCGGTAACTATGTTTACCAAGATGGGAGTTCCCAATGGGGAGATGGCTCTATTCACCAGCTTATTGTATCTGCCGTGGACTATTAAACCATTGTGGAGTCCGTTTGTCGATATTATTAAGACAAAGCGCTGGTGGATTATCACAATGCAAGCTTTAATGACTATCGCATTCGTTTTACTCACCTTTTCCATCCCACATCCCGATACAGACATTATACAATCTATTCAAACGCCGATAAGTCTGTTTACTTTTACATTGATACTTTTTATCATTACCGCCTTTGCGTCAGCTACTCACGATATAGCTGCCGATGGTTTCTACATGTTAGCTCTCAATCAACAGAAACAATCGTTCTTTGTCGGTATTCGCAGCACATTCTATCGTCTTTCGTCTATATTCGGACAAGGCGTACTGGTATTCATCGCAGGATTAATGGAAACAAGACTGAATAATATTCCTATGGCTTGGCAAATCACGCTGGCAGTTTGTGCTGTTATGTTTGCCATCATCACATGCTATCACCTGTTCTTTATCCCCAAACCTGTCGAAGATGCTCCTCGCCTGAATTCAGAGACAAGTGACAAGGCAAAAAAGATTATCCAAGAATTTGGCCGGACATTTGCTACTTATTTTAAGAAACCGGGTGTTTGGTTGGCCATCATCTTTATGCTGCTCTATCGATTACCGGAAGCTTTCCTATTAAAGATGGTAAATCCGTTCCTGCTTGGATCGATTGAAAGCGGCGGATTAAACCTGTCGACATCGGAAGTAGGCATTATCTATGGAACAATTGGTGTAATCTCACTCACAATTGGAGGAATTCTCGGAGGCATCGCCGCATCTCGTTGGGGATTGAAGAAATCGCTTTGGCCGATGGCTGCATGCATGACACTCCCGTGCCTGACATTTGTATATCTCAGCACATCAATTCCTTCGAACGTGATTATCATCTCCGGTTGTGTGGCCATTGAACAGTTTGGCTATGGATTCGGATTTACTGCTTATATGCTCTACATGATGTATTTTTCCGAAGGCGAGTTTAAAACAGCACATTACGCCATCTGTACGGCATTCATGGCTCTTAGCATGATGATTCCGGGAATGTTTGCCGGTTATCTGCAGGAATATTTGGGATATAAGGCTTTCTTCTGGATGGTCATCGCCTGCTGTATAGCTACGGTTATCGTCACTTTCCTTGTAAAACGAAAAGTTGCTACCGATTACGGATTGAAATAGAATATGACATGAGAATAATCATCTCCATCTTACTTCTTCTGATGAGCTATAACATCGAGGCTCAACGTATAAGAATCAAAACCGGCATTGAAGTTTTGAAAGAGAATCATTTTGAGATTCTGGAAGGTAAGCGCGTAGGATTGATTACTAATCCAACCGGCGTGGACAACTTTATGAAATCGACCATTGATATTCTCCATGAGGCTCCGAATGTAAATTTAGTTGCGCTTTATGGTCCAGAACATGGCGTCCGTGGGAATATGTACGCCGGCGATAAGATTTCCGATTCAAAAGATAAGGAAACCGGACTTCCCATCTATTCGCTTTACGGGAAAAACCGTAAGCCTACGGCTGACATGTTGAAAGATATAGATGTCTTAGTATATGATATTCAAGATAATGGATGCAGATCATTCACATTTATCAGTACCATGGGACTGGCTATGGAAGCCTGTGCGGAAAATAACAAAGAATTCATAGTACTCGACCGTCCTAATCCGCTGGGAGGAAGAAAGATAGAAGGCTGTATAGTGGAGGACGACTGCAAATCTTTCGTGAGCGAATTCAAGATACCTTATATATATGGACTGACTTGCGGTGAACTGGCAATGATGCTGAACGGTGAACACATGCTAAAAGATGGGGAATCGTGTAAATTACATGTGGTCAAGATGAAATATTGGAAGCGTGAGATGAATTATGAAGATACGGGGCTTCAATGGGTAGCCCCCTCTCCTCATGTTCCACAGGCCATCACTTCGTTCTTCTATCCGATAAGTGGCATACTTGGTGAGTTAAACTATATGAATATCGGCGTTGGCTATACCATTCCGTTCCAAGTTTTTGCCGCCTCATGGGTCAAGGCTGATGAACTGACAAAAGCGATGAACGAATTAAACATACCGGGCATTGTTTTCCGCCCCATCTGTTTCAAACCTTTCTACGCTTTCGGCAGTGGAGAGCAATTGCAAGGGGTACAAGTTCATATCATGAATTACAATAAAGCGCCATTAACCGATATCCAATTTCTTATTATGCAAGAAATCGCACGTTTGTATCCGGATAAAGCTGTATTCAAATTCGCGCCATCTCAAACCTTCAGAACGTTTGACATGGTATGTGGATCCAAACAAATCCGAAGTCGATTTCAGGCACGTTATCGCTGGGAGGATGTAAAGGCTTATTGGTACAAGGACGTTGAAGCCTTCAGAAAATTATCAAGAAAATATCATTTATATAAAGGTGAGCTATGGAAATACCATACTCATCACAAAGAAATTTAATCAGCAAATCATGGCTTTTAAAAAAATAAGTGAAGAACCGTCTCTTTATAACGACTTAGAGAAAAAGTCGGTACGCGAGATACTAACCGATATCAATACAGAAGATCGGAAAGTAGCTTTAGCAGTCCAAAAAGCTATTCCGCAAATTGAAAAGCTGGTAGAGCTAATCATTCCACGCATGAAGAAAGGCGGTCGGGTATTTTATATGGGAGCCGGAACAAGTGGTCGTTTGGGAGTACTCGACGCATCAGAAATTCCCCCTACTTTCGGATTACCTCCTACCCTGATCATCGGATTGATAGCCGGAGGTGACACAGCACTCCGCAATCCGGTGGAAAATGCGGAAGACAATGAAATAAAAGGATGGCAGGAATTAATGAATCATAATGTGAACACCAAGGATACTGTGATAGGGATTGCTGCTTCGGGCACCACTCCGTATGTCATCGCAGCTCTGCATCAGGCACATGAACATGGAATTCTTACCGGCTGTATTACCAGTAACCCCGATTCTCCCATGGCTGCCGAGGTTGATATACCCATTGAAATGATTGTCGGTCCGGAATATGTTACAGGTAGTTCAAGAATGAAGTCAGGAACAGGCCAAAAAATGATCCTCAACATGATTTCAACTGCCATCATGATTAAACTTGGACGTGTGAAAGGCAACAAAATGGTGAATATGCAATTGACCAATCAGAAATTAGTAGACCGTGGCACCCGAATGCTGGTTGAAGAACTTGGCATAGACTATGGAAAAGCTCATACGCTTTTACTAATGCACGGATCGGTTGATAAAGCAATTACCGCATACCGAACAGAACAATCGGACGACCAATGAAACAACTCATTCTTTTTGCTCTTATGCTCATTCCTGCCCTAAGTCTATCCGCTCAGGAACACAAATATTCCGAACATTACTATGAACGGATAAATGAATTTGCGCAACAAGCCCCTATAACGCAACAAGATATAGTCATGCTTGGGAATAGCCTGACTGAGTTTGCCGGCGATTGGTCTGCTCGAATTGGGAAGCCGCATATCATAAATCGTGGAATCATCGGTGATGAAGCTATGGGGGTATATGACAGACTCTATCAAATTCTTCCGGGAAAGCCACGCAAACTGTTCCTTCTCATAGGTGTCAATGACGTTTCACATAATCTTTCCGCAGACAGCATCGTTGGACTTATTACACTTATCGTTGATAAAATCCGACAAGATACTCCTACCACCAAGCTTTATCTCCAAAGCCTTTTACCTATCAACGAATCATTTCACCAATATAGACTATTGACAGGCAAAACAGATTATATTCCTTTAATTAACAAGAAGCTGAAAGCGATGGCAAAATCACGTCATATCAAATTTATTAATCTGTTCAATTACTTTAAAGAAAAGGATTCTAATTCATTAAAGAAAGAGATTTCAATCGACGGTTTACATCTCAATGAAAACGGATATGCCATCTGGTGTAAACGGCTAAAACAATTCCTCCAATAAAACAACTCAAACTGCACATGGATACACAGCTCTCAGGCAAGTCAATAATAAGCTGCTACTGCTTCAAATATGAGAACGTGAAAGGTGATACAGTTGAGTTTCCATATTTATCAGAAGAATTTATTAGACCATGCGTATGACTTGCCAAACTCATCCGCATGAACCGATCAACTCATCCGCATGAATCGATCAACTCATCAGCATGAACTGACCAACTCATCAGCGTCACTTTTCACATTCATACGCATCGGGACAATAGCTGATATAGCTCTGATATTCTCAAAGAGCAGTATATCCATTTAAGAAAAAGCAATGATACGCGGTTCGTATCGCTGTAAATTCATCGAACATCCTTTATTTAGCCCAAATCGGTCAATAGAATTCTTTTTGAAAAGAAACTCTTTTGCGTTTTAATGACCGATTGGAATTTAAATCTCTTTATCTCGAACCGGAGCTAATATTCCTTTTTAATTTATTGATTAAAAGAAAATAAAAAAGTAGATTTGCATTATTACGCAAATATTATTATATGATGGAAAATAAAATCTTAAGGAAAAACATTAAAAGAAGCATAATTACAGCTCAAATATTCCTTCTAATAGGAGCTATATGCCTTATCTTAGGCAATACTCTTTTTGAGGAGAATATGTGGCTACTCTTCGGTACATTTATATGTATCGTCATCTCATTCCTATTCGGACTAAAAGCAATGAAACTTAAAAAGAAATTAAGAAATAACTGAAAATAACCATACGATGAAAACAGAAGAAATTAAAAAGAAAATTGTACGCTACAAATGGATGATGAAGTTAGCATGGCCTGTATGGTTGGTACTGTTTATACTTATAACATTCGCATTACCTACTAATTATCAGACAACTAACATACTGCTTATTGTCATTACGGCACTGTTCCTCTATTTGTCATGGGGATTCGGAAAGGAAATAAAAAAATATCAGGCTATGCTGGAAAAAGGCAACACCTCGGAAGAAGATGAACAAAGACATCAGCAAACGATACGTGAGGACTACGAAAAAGCATATAGTCGAATAGTGGAAAAATACGGAAAAGAAGATGAACGTATTGAATTAAACAATAAACGTTACGGAGGAATTGTCGATTTGATTTTAGTGTTCAATCAAGCAAAACATATTCTGATTGACGGACTTGATTACGAATGGCGAGACGTACTGGGCGAAACAGTAGAATATGATGAAATAAATAATGAATACACGGTGAATGTGCAAGTTAAAGGCTTTGGAAGAGATACTATCCGACTCGAAACCGGCAATGATAAAAAGAAAACTAAAGAAATAAAAGACCTCATCGAAGAAATAGTAAAAGTAAATATCACTAATACAGAAATGACCTAATGAAAAATCGGTTATCATAAGAAAAAGACTTATTACAAATAGATCAAATAGAAATACGATACCGACTCCCCAATATAATTATGGCAAAATTATATGATTAAGGCTCCTTTCTATGTTGAAGGGAGCCTTAACTTCGATATAAAAGTTTAACTCATTTAGTTTCTTTTTTATCCTGATTCTCTTCAATAATATTCTGAGGAAGAATAAGATTCAGTATGACACCGACTATAGCCGACAATCCAATACCTGAAATGGAGAAACTGCCCCAACCTAAAACAGCTCCACCAATACCCATTGTCAGCGTAACTGATACAATAATAATATTACGTGTCTTATTTAAATCAACATGGTGCTGAATTAAATTTTGAATACCGACACTGGCAATAGTACCAAAGAGCAATAGCATAATTCCACCTAAAACAGCCTGAGGAATAGACTGAAGCAATGCGCTTAACTTTCCTACAACAGAAAATACCACCGCCGTTAAAGCTGCAATACGAATCACCTGAGGGTTGGTCACTTTAGTAATAGACATAGCACCGGTCACCTCGGAATAGGTAGTTACGGGAGGACCACCAAAGAAAGAAGCGGCCAAGCATGCAAGACCATCCCCCAATAACGTGCGATGCAAACCGGGATTTTTCACAAAATCTTTATCGGCTACCGCGCTGACCACATAAACATCGCCAATATGTTCAATAACCGGAGCAATTGCAACCGGAATCATGTAGATAAACGGTGCCCACTGAAACTGTGGTAAATGAAAATCAGTCAATGCATTAGGTAACCCTATCCACGGAGCCGCCTTCACTGCTGAAAAATCGACAAGCCCCATAAAACAGGCAACAATATAGCCCACAATGATTCCACAAACCACCGGAACCAACTTGATGAGTCCCTTAGTAAAAGTAAGAACACAGATAGCAGTAATAAGAGCAATAAAAGCAAGTAACCAGTTTTCCTTTGCCATATTAACTGCGCTGGTTGATAATGTCAATCCGATAAGAATAATCACCGGACCAATGACAACCGGTGGAAATACTCTGTCTAATAACTTCTTACCTTGCCATTTCACCAGCGCGCTCATAATAAAGTAAACAAGAGACACCCCAATGATTCCGGCAAGCGTCCCCGACATTCCCCACAATTTGGAGGCTTCAATAATAGGCGCAATAAAGGCGAAACTGCTACCTAAAAAAATAGGCACTTTCCCTTTCGTAACCAAATGGAAGATAAATGTTCCGATTCCTGCAGAGAACAAAGCTGTTGCAGGGTCAAGACCAACTAACAAAGGTACCAAAACGGTAGATCCAAAAGCAACGAAAAGAAACTGTACTCCGACAATTCCTTTTCTTAAAGGAGATAGATTTTCTACATCCATAATATTTATTTAAGGCTTTTATTAATTTTGTCAATATAGGCAAGTATTTCCTCCCGCCCCATTTTATTTGTAGAAGATGAGACAAAATAAGGCGGAAGTTCTTCCCATTGCTCTTTCAACCGATCCAGATAAACTTTTACATTCTCTTTTCCTCTATTCAAACCCAGTTTATCAGCTTTCGTAAAGATGATGGAAAAAGGGATACCGTTCTCTCCTAACCACTCAAGAAACTCCATATCAATCTTCTGTGGCTCATGTCGGATATCAATCAGCACAAAAAGGTTCGTCATCTGCTCCCTCCCCATAATATAATTCGATATAATCTGTTGAATCTTCGTTATATCTTTCTGGGAACGTTTAGCATAACCATACCCCGGAAGGTCGACTATATACCACTCCTTATTAACCAAGAAATGATTGATAAGCAATGTTTTCCCCGGTGTAGAAGATGTCATGGCCAACTTGCCATTATTGGTCAGCATGTTTATTAAACTCGATTTTCCAACATTAGAGCGTCCGATAAACGCATATTCCGGTCGTCCATCTTGAGGACACAATTTATAATCCGTATTACTAACTATAAATTCAGCAACGCGCACTTCCATATTGTTTATTTTTAATACTTAAGCAATAAAGTCCGATAAAAGTCAATAATCCATTTAACATCAACATTTCATAACCAAAGCGATAACTTGTATACCTTGTTACAAGATAATTGATGGTAATACATAAAATAGGTGAAGCAATAGCTACATAAGGGACAAACTTATCCCTCGGGAATGCTTTAGTAAATAATCCGAAAGCAAAAAGTCCCAACAGCGGTCCGTAGGTATATGAAGCCAACACATAAATAGCATCAATCACACTTCTATTATTCAACACCTTGAATATAAGAATGCAGATAATAAACACAACAGATATTCCTATGTGAACTCTCTTACGTTGTTTCTCTGCTGCTTCTTCCGGCAGATTCTTATTTCCAAGAATATCAACACAAAAACTCGTTGTCAAGGCAGTCAATGCGGAATCGGCACTCGAAAAAGCTGCTGCTATAATTCCAATGGTAAAGAAAATCAGCACCGGATAGCCCAAATAGCCGTTTGCCGCAAAGAACGGAAGAATATCATCTCCGGCAACCGGAAGTTCTAATCCCATCTTGGGTCCGATTACCAACAATAGGATGCCTAATACCAAGAAAAGGAAATTTACAGGAACAAATGAAATGCCGTACCAATACATATTCTTCTGTGCATCTTTCAAATTCTTACATGAAAGATTTTTCTGCATCATATCTTGATCCAGACCAGTCATCACAATCGTTATAAAAATTCCACTAAAGAACTGTTTAAAGAAATTCTGCTTGGAGTGCCAATCGTCAAACACAAAGATACGACTATGCTCATTATCTTTCACAACTTGAACGATGCCATTGAAATCTAAATCCAGATTCCTTGATACCTGAATCAATATAAGAAGCAACGTAGCTAATAGACAGAACGTTTGAAAACTATCAGTCCAAACAATAGTTCGAATACCACTTTTCCTTGTATACAACCAAATAAGAACTACAATAACCACTACTGTTACCGCAAACGGAACATGCATACTGTCGAATACAAAATGCTGCAAAATAAGACACACAAGATACAAGCGGACTGCAGCTCCTAATATCTTGGAAAACAAAAAGAAAGAAGCACCCGTCTTATAAGAGAATTTCCCGAGACGTCCTTCAAGATATGTATAAATAGATGTCAGATTCAGCCTGTAATATAAAGGTAAAAGTACATGAGCAATAAGCAAATATCCAAAGAAGAATCCTATACAAGTCTGCATGTAAGTCATATCTATAGTACGAACCATTCCAGGAACAGAAATAAAAGTGACACCTGATAATGAGGCGCCCACCATACCGAAAGCTACGATATACCAAGGAGATTGTCGGTTTCCACGAAAGAACGCGTCATTATCACTACGCTTACCCGTCAGACGAGAAACCAAAAGAAGAATGCTGAAATAAACAAAAATAGTCAGCAATATATATATAGGACTCATTTTTAAAATTTTGAGCAAATATAATCAAAATCCATAAGTTTCCGTATCTTTGCCCCATAAATAGTGAGAAAAGTACAAATGAACCCATGAATCAAGAGTATCCATCTGCATTACTACAAAAAGCAATTGATGAGTTTACCAAACTACCCGGTATAGGACGAAAAACTGCATTACGTCTGGTGTTGCATCTGCTACGACAGGACACATCCGACGTGGAAGCATTTGGCTATTCCATTATTAATCTGAAACATAATGTAAAATACTGTAAGATTTGCCATAACATTTCTGATACTGATGTTTGCCAAATCTGCTCTAATCCGTCACGCGATAACTCAACAGTATGTGTAGTAGAAAGCATCCAAGACGTGATGGCAGTAGAAGCAACTCAGCAATACAACGGATTATATCACGTACTGGGGGGAGTCATTTCCCCTATGGATGGTATCGGTCCATCCGATTTGCAAATAGAAAGCTTAGTGGACAGAGTTAAATCGGGCGATGTAAAAGAAGTAATCATGGCATTAAGCTCCACCATGGAAGGCGATACAACCAACTTTTACATTTACCGTAAGTTGGCCGACTATGATATAAAACTGAGTGTAATTGCCAGAGGTATCTCTGTTGGTGATGAATTGGAATATACCGATGAAGTCACATTAGGCCGTTCCATTGTGAACCGTACTCCCTTTACCGGAAACTAAATTTTACTGATATGAACAAATTGATTGAAAAGACACTAAAAAGTTTAAAGATAGAATTTCTTACCGTATGGATACTTACCATACTTCTTGTAATATTGAATGAGACGGATATATTACCGGTAGGGATCATAGCCGATAATCCGCGGATGGATTTCATTCTGCAAACCATAGGCATTCTACTGGTCTTTACATTTATTCCGCTAAGTCTTCGTCTGTTCAATCAGAGCCTGATTAAGCGAATCAAACTGCTATCCACCGAAAAAGCTATTATAAGCTATCGGCGTTGGAGTGAGATTCGATTAAGTTTGCTGTTCGTAGCAGCAATCCTTAATCTATCGTTCTATTACCTAACAATGAACACTACCGGATTATTCTGTGGATTGATGGCTTTACTATCTACATTTTTTTGCATACCGACACGAAAACGTATGTTGAAAGAGTTAGATATCATTAAAAATGAAGAAAAATGAATTCGTATTTGCAAGATAAAGACATTATCCTTCGTGCTCCCGACCTGAATGATACGGATATTATGTACAAATTTGAAAACCAAACAGAACTTTGGCAGTTTGGTTCTGCTACCGGTCCGTATTCTCACTTTGCTTTAAAGCAGTATATTGAACAGTCGCTAAACGATTTATTCATTGACCGCCAACTCCGCCTGATGATTGAAAAAAATAAGGAAGCAGTGGGCATTATTGATGTGTACAACTTTGATCCTTTTCATAATAGAGCTGAAATAGGCATTGTTGTTGATGATTCACACCGAAATGAAGGTATTGGAAAAAATGCGCTTCATCTGCTTTCAGAATATTGTTTTCATCGTTTATATATCCATCAGCTTTATGCTTATATAGATGAGAAGAACGAAGAAAGCAACTCCTTGTTTAATGCCTGTGGATTTAATCCGTGTGCAAAATTGATAGATTGGATACGAGCTGATGACGGCGCGTATAGAACTGTACAGATGGTACAGAAAATTAATCCATACGAGAATAAAACTTAATTAAGAACCGGATAAAGTGGATAAGTAGCCCAAAGCGCATATTTTCCGCCCAAACCATTCAGGCATTCTTTCCAAAACTTTCTGGACTGAGGCTCCAGCAATGCCTTTTTTCCTATTGGGCTTACTACCCATGTATTATCTTCTATCTCATGTTCTAACTGTCCTTTGTCCCAACCGGCATATCCGGTAAAAAAACGAATAACGCCATTCAAGGGTTCATCGCTCTGGATATATCGTTTAATGAAATCAAAGTCCCCATTCAAATATAATCCATCACCCAAAGGAATAGCACCTCGCAAGTTTTTAAAGGAATGAAGATAAAACAAAGTATCGGCACAAACCGGTCCGCCTTTATAAATAGGAATGCGTTCCCTCGATCTGATATGGGGAAGAATATCATCTAAAAAAATATGTGTACGAAAATTTTGGTTCATAACAATTCCTACACTTCCCTCTTCACTATGCTCGACAAGCAATATAACTGATCTGGCAAATTGAAAATCGTGAAGGAAAGGAGAAGAAATAAGAATATTTCCTTTCATAGGAACAATCTTATTCGATTGAACTTGAAACATCTGCATATCCATATTTAATTTCCCGATTTTTTAATTCCTAAATATAATCATGTATTTTGAGAAAACAAATTATTTTCAAGAAAATCTTCAAATTATTTTAACGAAAATCACTCATTATCAGCAAAAAATATATTATAAGTGTTCTGAACGTATTTGAACTCTGAAAAAAAATATATAAAAAACTTGCAGGAATAAAAATAATACGTACCTTTGCATCCGCAACAATAAAGGAGTTGTGGTTGAATGGTGAGTTAGTTCAGCCGGTTAGAATGCCTGCCTGTCACGCAGGAGGTCACGGGTTCGAGTCCCGTACTCACCGCTTCTCCTTCTCTCCTTTCAATTTTTGTGCTCATGGTGAGTTAGTTCAGCTGGTTAGAATGCCTGCCTGTCACGCAGGAGGTCACGGGTTCGAGTCCCGTACTCACCGCAGAAAAGGAAACATTTTGTTTCCTTTTTTTGTTTATATGCCTCCTCTCTTTTTATTTTAGTTTATTTATTTTCTATCTTTGCAATAGAACTAATTAAAGGAATCATGAAAAAAACATTTTTTACAATCGTATGCATGCTTAGCGTCACATTGATGTCGTGCAGTAAAAGTGAAACTTGGACTCCGGTCTTTAACGGACAGAACTTAGATAATTGGGAGACTTTTATCGGTCCGGCATTCGAAGGACATGAAGATTTGGCTGCCAATGCTACTCCCGATAATGTTTTCTCTTTAGTAGACATGGACAACCAAAAAGTCATTCGCGTCTCAGGAGAAGTCTTCGGTTCTTTATCTACAAAGGAATCGTTTAAAAACTTCCATGCCAAGATAGTGATGAAATGGGGTGATAAAATAACTAAAGAATTGAATTGTGGTTTCTTATATTATGGACATGGTCCTTTTGGAGCCGGCTTCGGCACTTGGAAATCATCTATTGAATGCCAACTGAAACATGGTAACATGGGTGACGCGTTTATGATTGGCGAAGATATTCTATTGAATGTTGAATCCGTAAAAAGCAATGATGCCTATACTTACCAATCGGGTGCCGAGAATATAAAGTTTGGAAAAGAAGCCAACGGTAGAATCATTCATGGACAGCAGAACGCAGAAAATGAAATAGGGCAATGGAACACCATCGAAATTTATTGTGTCGGACAACAATCTGTTCATGTTATCAATGGAAAAGTAACTCTTCGAACAAGTAACATCAGTTATCTGCAAAATGGAAAAGAAGTTCCTTTAACAGAAGGATGCCTACAACTGCAATCTGAAGGTGGAGAACTATTTATAAAGAGTGTTGAAATTCAACCTATTAAAGAGATTCCGGCTGAATTGCTGAAAGATTAAAACTACATCTTTATATATAAAGAAAGGAGGACATTTCATTGAATTATCCTCCTTCTTATTTAATTTTCTTTTATCTCTGTTTTTTCTTTAATTTGAGCTCTCTCCTTTTCTTTCATGCCAACCAAGGCTGCTCCTAACGCCGTTCTGTACTCGGCATACTGAGGAATATGAAAACGAACATGATAAAGTTCCTGAAGAATAGGAATGACCGACCTCATCTGCGGAATCTTTGCCAAATTTCCTATCATGACAAAATCCTTAATAGACGTGTTCATTGCAGAAAAAATAGCAGACTGACCTATACTAAGCAATACCATGTGGAGTATTCCTGCCGCCATATCTTCATCACTGGTATTCGCTGATGCCTTTCCCAAACTTGACGCTGTAGCATAAAGAGGTAATCCCGGAAGAGGGGTATTACTGATGTCACGTATCTGAAGATCCACATTCTCAACCCTTCCTTTACTTGCCAATTCCAAAATACGATGTATATCGCCGGTCTTAAAAATCATATTCGAAAGACCTTGAATAGTACCTCCTCCGATACCGACACCACCAATATGCTTGATGACATCTCCTTCTACTTTTACCAGCGAAGTACCGGTACCCATGCTTACAACAATCAGATTTTTTAACTTTGAACCATAATGAGCTCCTAAGCCATCAGATTCAAACTCATCGGCATGGGCAGTAGGCAAACCATATAAATTGGAATTTACATAATGACTGCCTACACCCGTCAACATCACTTTCTTAACCTCAGAAAGACTAATTTTATTATCATATAAATATTTACCAAATGCGCCAAACAAAGACGTAACCGGATCGTCTGCTGTCACCAACATCGGAAACTTAATTCCATCTTTATCAACTCCTATAATCTTGGTGGTACTACCGCCAACATCAATACCTATTACTATTTCCATGATTTTAAAACAAGGGTTAATAACATGAAGCAAAGATAAGGATTATCTTACAATATAAAAAGAATGCGTTGCCTTATAATAGAAAGGATGTAATTTATCAGAAAAAGAAAAGAATTTCTTTTGAAGAATAAAATAATATTCGTATTTTTGCACCCGATTTAGTCCGTTGAGGTTCGGGTAAGAGATCAACATATTGGTTCACCTTGCGGAGAAAACCGTTTAATAAATAAAAAATGTACGTAATAGTAGAAATTAACGGTCAACAGTTCAAAGCCGAAGAGGGCAAGAAGCTGTTTGTTCATCACATTGCTGATGCAGAGAATGGCAAAACTGTTGAATTTGACAAAGTCTTGTTGGTTGACAAAGATGGAACAGTAACTGTAGGTACTCCTACCATAGAAGGCGCAAAAGTTGTTTGCGAAGTGAATACTTCTTTGGTTAAGGGTGATAAAGTTATAGTATTCAAGAAGAAAAGACGTAAAGGTTATCGTCGTTTGAACGGTCACCGTCAACAGTTCACTGAGTTAACTATCAAACAAGTTATTGCTTAATCATTAAAATTTAAAGAAAATGGCACATAAGAAAGGTGTAGGTAGTTCTAAGAACGGCCGTGAATCAGCAAGTAAGAGATTAGGCGTAAAGATATGGGGTGGTCAGACTTGCAAAGCAGGTAACATCATCGTTCGTCAGAGAGGTACTGCATATTTCCCTGGCAATAATATCGGAATGGGTAGGGACCACACTCTTTTCGCGTTGGTAGATGGAATCGTATGCTTCAAAAGAGGTCGTGAGGATAAAAGAACAGTTTCTGTTATCCCCGCTCTTCAAAAAGAAGAAGTTTCAAAAGCAGAAGCTCCTGCAGAAGCATAACAAATCATTAAAACAAAAAGAAAAGGCTCATTCATTATGAAGAGTCTTTTCTTTTTTTATATTCACTATCGATCTATTTTATCATTCTTCTCTATCGTCCAACCGTCGCGTTGAGATAATCCGCAGTTTGCTCCTTGAAACATCTTCGCCGCTTTCTTATCTTTCTTCAATTGCCAATCGAGCCAAGCTACAGCAGGAAACCGAAACTCACCACCAAACTCTTGACTATATGTTCCTCCATGACCTACCGGATAATTGGCAGCAAAAGCCGGAACATCGGTGATACGATGAAAATCATCCATCCCATTCTCGTAAGCAATATCTTCTTTGCCACCCAATATATAAATAACAGGAGCATGAATCTTTTTCAACTGATCCTTACCCGGCATAGGCATATTCGGCATGGCAATAGAAGAATCTATAAAAAGTCCGCTGTTGCAAATCATATAAGCCGTAATACGTGGGTCGGCACAATTGAATAATGTCTGAAGTCCTCCACACGACATACCTGAAACACAAACAGCAGTTACATCTATCTTTTGATAGAAAGGGCTATCTTTTTTACTATTCTGGGCAACAGCCCAATCTATCGACTGAATTTGCTGTTCCGGAGTAGACATTTCCCCTTCATAACGGGAATCATCTTTTGGGAAGAAACCTGTAGCTACTACTAAATAGCCATGTGAAGCTATTTCACTCAGAAAACGGAAGTGTTCCCACGGTGAATTTGAACAAGCTCCATTACCCCATACAAGCACAGGAAGCGGATGAGTTGAATTAAACATAGATAAATTCTGAGGACAGAACACGGTATGAGCGTCAAAACCTTTTATCTCCAACATGACCGATTTATAATCACCGGTACCACCATTGTCGATTATGCGTTGCTGACTGATTACATTTGAATCAATCGTATTCTGGGCAAACAAACTCATTGTTCCCATCAGAAACATTACAAGCGTCAATAACTTTTTCATATCATTCCATTTAAGTTAACATCTCTATTCGCAAATCTAATAAAAATTTCTTTATACTTTCATTAATATTCTCCCTTTTTAACCATTCATTATTCTGTATTATCTTTACTGTGCTAAATAGCAACTTTTTATTCAATGAAGAGTCCGTTATGATTGATCAGGAGAAATAACCAATATGGCTTTATAGAAAAGAAAAGTCATATAAAAAAAACGAGCAATTCATCAGACAATCCCGTCAACTCATCCGCATCAGTTCATTAACTCATGACTTATACTGATATAAGTAGACACATTTAATAACCATAAAAATGTGTATAACTTATGCGTAAAAAGTACAAACATTACAGTGAGGAAGAAAAATTAAAGCTTCTTCGCGAGTATGAGGAGTCTGGTCTGAGCGTATATAAGTTCGTTCAGAGGTGTGGGGTTAGTAATAGAAGTTTGTTTCTGAGATGGCTTCATCAATACGAAACAGAAGAAAATTCGGTATCTTTGCCTGCAGAACCATCCGAGAACGATATGGCAAACCGTAGCAAAGACGACTACCGTCAGG
>NZ_JAJLQX010000007.1 GCF_021295095.1 Phocaeicola oris | reverse complement strand
TCTTCCCATTCCGAACAGAGAAGTTAAGCCCCGTCACGCCGATGGTACTGCGTCAGAGTGGGAGAGTAGGCAGCTGCCTTCTTGAGGAGTCTTCCTTGAACAGGAAAGACTCCTCTTTTTTTATGGTTGAGTCTGAATTGCTCATTAGATTTATTATCAAGAGACTGAGCCCAATTATTTCTGATGAAAATGAAAAACTCATGCGTTTCTATTTTCATATTTGCGTATATCGAAGTAGTATAAATAATAAATAAACCCTGAAAGTTTATCTCTAACTTTCGGGGGTATTTTTATTAAGTTAATCTCTCCTTTTATGTGTTTACTAACTTGTTATTAGCCTTTTAATTTCAATTCATAGAGACAAGCTTCAAGTTCTGCGCTGCTTCCCATGTGTTTGCCCATATCATCTGATAGTTTGATGCATTCACGCCAGTCCTGATTTCGGTTCATACGGCATTCTTTCAGCTTCATAACGATATTTGCAGGTTTAAAGCCTGTATCGTTTGTTAAGTTGGTGCCAATTCCAAATGAGCAACGAATTTTATTCTGACAATATTGGAAAATTTTTAATGACTTTTCAAAGTTCAGTGCATTGCTGAAGATAATTGTCTTTGTTGTAGGATCAATACCTAATTCTTTATAACGGTCAATTAAACGATCAATAAATTCAATCTCATTTCCGGAATCACAACGTACGCCGTCAAACAACTTTGCCTGTTTCCTACTGAAATTGCTTAAGAAAGCATCTGAAGTATAAGTATCGGCTAAGGCAGTGCCTAAATCGCCATCGTATACGTTTACCCAATTCTCTAATGCCATGTAGTTGGCATGTTTATATCCGAACTGAGCTCCATGGAACATAAACCACTCGTGTGGATGAGTTCCGATGGCACGCATATTGTATTTCATGGCCAGCAGACAATTTGAAGTCCCGGTGCAATAAGTTGAATGCTCTTTTAAATAGCCGATGACGAAATCTTGAATCTCAAATGAGAAACGACGACGAGTTCCGAAGTCGGAATAAGTCATCTTATTATTGTTTGATAGCAGAACTTTTGTTTTCAAACGTTCAATCACCTGTTCTTTATTGGGGACATGATGATCATATTTGTTTTTGAGCTCGGAAATAACAGCTAATAAAGGGACTTCGTATAATGTTACCTTATACATATAGTCTGTTACCTCAATATGCAAGTGATGCTGTTCGTCAAGCGAAGCTTTTACTTTTTCGGGGTCAAAGTGAAACGATGCTAACCATTCCCAATATGCTCTTGGGAGAAAGCGGCAACGCGTATCCATATACTCCAGTTCATTCGGAGTAAGACAGATATTTTTCATTTCATTTATTTCTTCAAGGAATTCTTTTAGAAATTCCTCGCTGTATTCCGTTTCATCGCGGTCTTTAAAAGTGAAAGTGCCTTCTGCATACGGAAATAACTTGATGTAAGCGTACGAAGTGGTAAACTTATACAAGTCGGTGTCTAAGATTGATTTTATAACCATGATGTTATATAGAGATTAAAATCTGTGGACCTGGAGGGAGTCGAACCCTCGTCCAAACAAGGAGACCATATGCTTTCTACATGCTTATCTTTGCCTTCGATTTTCGTGCACAAGCAAGACCAAAGCCACCCACTCATGCCTTATCCTCTAAATTTCATCAAAGACGCAAGGCGAATCCCTGACTATTCCCGATTTTGCTGTGCCACTATATCAAACGCCTCGGAACAAGGGCTTTTGAGCGACATCCCGTTTCTAACACTATGCCAGAAATAAAGGTGATTTACTATACTTCAATCACGCAGCGAGAGCATAATTTTCGTTGCCAGATAAATTTTGATAATTGAGATTATAGAGCCATATTAACAACGCTCTGCATGCTTACATACCACCTCAACTCGCTGTCAAAACCAAACAAGCCCAAGTAGTCATGACAAATATACAAATAATTATTTTTCTAAATATTATTTTTATAATTTATTTGCAAATCTCTTCGAAAAGACAAAAAATCATTGTTCCTTTGTATAACTAATACTCCGAAATATGAAAAGAATCTCATTTCTCTGCATAATGATAATGTCTTTCTTTTTCTTCGCATGCAAGTCTGCAGCGAAAAAAGAAAATCTTGCTGAAGCTACAAAATCATCGCTTATTATGTTGCTTGGAGGTTGTGGCAATCCGGCAAAAGAATCGATTCGTGCGTATTATTTTGATGAAGAATCGGCTAACGCGACCTATTTGTGTGGCTTGAGTGGCATATCAAATCCTTCGTTTATGACGACAACTTCGGATGGGAAATATATTTATGCGGTGAAAGAAGAAGCCACGGAGACTGCCGGTGCTTATGCTATTTCTTTTGATAGGGAGAACGGAAAGATGACGCTGTTGAATGAAGTTTCGGTTCATGGTGGAGCTCCGTGTAATATTACATTAGATCCGACCGAACGTTTTGTGCTGACAGCCAATTATAACGGAGGCAGCATTACGGTTATCGCATTGAATGATTCCGCTTGTTTGAAAGATTCTGTTTGTGTCATTCCTTTTACAGGAAAAAGTGTTGATCCAGAACGCCAGACCAAACCGTACCTGCATTGTGTGAAGTTCTCGCCGGACGGGAAGTATTTATTTGCTGACGACTTGGGAACAGATCAGATTCATGTGTTTCCCGTTTTTTCAGAAGCTTGTACTTGTGACGCCGCTACATTGCTTAAAATAAAGTTACAGAGGGATGTTAAGGTGAGCCCTGGGAATGGCCCCCGGCATCTTATATTTAGTGCGGATGGGAAATATGCTTATCTAATGAATGAGCTTTCGGATAATGTGACGGTTTTTGATTATGTCAATGATGATCTGAAAGAAAAGCAGTCTATCAAGTCTGATTCTTTAGACGCTCGGGGTGGAGCTGACATACATATTTCTCCGGATGGAAAGTTTCTTTATTCTTCTGTCCGACTGAAAGGTGATGGTATTGCCATCTTTAGAATTAATCCTACTGACGGTACGTTGACGAAAATAGGTTATCAGTTGACCGCGCCTCATCCACGCAACTTTGCGATTACTCCTAACGGGAAATATATTCTTGTTGCCAGTCGCGATGGTAATTGTGTTGAGATTTACGGTCGGAATGCCGAGACCGGTTTGCTTACTAATATGGGGAAGAAGATTGAAATGGAAAAGCCGATGTTTGTTAATTTTATACAATGACGCAAAGAGAACTGTTTCTTTTTTCGGGGAAACAGCTCTCTTTCTTTTTGTATTAGCTTATACGTAGCTTTCCAAGAACTTAACGTGTTCGTTTACCGTTATTTGAATCATTTTTGTGGTAGCCGGAAATAAGATAGATTCGCCTGCCCGAAGTTGCGACTGATTATTTTCATGGTCGGTGACAGTGCATGAACCTTCTAAGCAGATGTAAATGACGAAAGAATCTAACTCACTGTAATCCACACTCATATCTTCTGTTAAATCGTATACCGAAGTGGTGAAGTACGGGCAGTTAATTAACTCTACCGATTTATTCTGCTCAGGAGTGTATAGGGTGCGATAATCGTCTTGCACAGTATAGTCGATGGCATCTTTTGCCAACTCAGTGTGAAGCTCGCGTGTCTTTCCGTTCTTATCTTTTCGGTTGAAATCATAAATACGATAAGTAATATCGCTGGTTTGTTGAATCTCAGCAAGAAAACAACCTTTCCCTATACTGTGAATTCGTCCGGCAGGGAGAAAATAGACTTCATCAGGCTTTATTTTATAATCAGCCAATGCATCGACAATGGTATGATTCTCAACCATTTGTGCATACTCTTCAGGAGTAATCCGTTTCTTTAGACCACTATGCAGGTGGGCTGTATCATTTGCATTATCAATGATATACCACATCTCGGTTTTTCCCATGGAGTTGTGACGTTTTCCGGCTAACGCATCGTTTGGATGGACTTGAATGGATAGGTCGTCGCGTGCGTCAATAAATTTTATTAGCAATGGAAAAGTGTTGCCGAATTGCTTGTAGTTGTCTTCTCCTACTAATTGCCCTTTGTATTCTTTTACCAGTTGGGCTAAGTTTTTTCCGGTATCCGGACCATTTGATACAATGGACTCACTGCCATGTACGCCAGATACTTCCCAGCTTTCGCCAACTTGTTCTTGCTTGACGTTTAAATGTTTAAAGGGGATAATTTTATCGCCGCCCCAAATGGTCGACTTTAATATGGGATTAAATTTATATGGATACATAATTGTATGTGTTATTTTGAATACAAAGTTACGTTTTTTATTTAAGTTAGTTGGAATTTATAACTTAAAAACTGTTAGTATTTATACCTCAATTCAGGATAAGAAATTCGTTATAACTTTATTAAGAACTTTGTATTCGAATTCGCAGCTCGTAGTCTTTTGGAAAATAAGTCCGCAACGCTTAGTGACTTCATATATATGAATATAGAAAGAGATACGATTGATTTTCCGTATTCATCAGAAGAATTTTTCGTTTCACAGATGTGATTCACTCGTTTCACAGATGTGATTCATTTGTTTCACAGATGTGATTCATTTGTTTCACAGATGTGATTCACTTGTTTCACAGATGTGAAACAACTAAATTATGCGTGTGAGTTGATTGATTCATACGTATCATTTTCTTAAGTTTCTTTATGACAAAATCAATGAGTCTGCCGAGAGAGAACACGAAAACATCGTTTAAACATACTGTAAGGTCGTTATCATCTAAGAGACAATCATTTTTATGTAGTAAGGCTTATCTCTGACTGAGGGAGATATTATCAATTGGTTAACTCGTTTATAGGGGAATGAACGAGTTAGTATTCGGAAGTATTCCGTGTATTACAGTTTTTTCCAGAAACTTGGCATAAAGAGAATCAGGATAGTGAACAGTTCTAAACGACCGGCTAACATCAGGAACGAGCAAATCCATTTGGCGGCAACAGGGATACCACTGTATGAATAGGCCGGTCCGCAACTACCAAGGGCCGGTCCGGTATTGCCAAGGCAGGAAATGACCACACCGTAGGCTTCAGTGAAATTCATACCCAAAATCATCAATATCAGCCAACTGGCAAACATTACAATCAAATAAGTGGATATGAAAGCTAAAACGATGGTTTTAGTTGATTCCGGAATCACTTGCCGACTGATACGGACAGGGAAGATAGCATTTGGATGAATGATTCTTCTGAACTGATTATGAGCGACTTTGCACATAATGGCAAAGCGAATGCATTTAATGCCTCCGGAAGTAGAACCGGCACACGAACCTATAATCATCAATAGGCTGAGTATCATCCAGAGAGACGGTCCCCAGAGCATGTAATCATCGCTCATGAAACCCGTTGAAGTTTGAATGGATACAACTTGGAATAAGGAACGGCGGAAAGAACCCTCCAAGTTGCCTCCTTCGGAAAGAAAGAGTCCTAAAGTAATACCCATAGTCGCGAGTACTACAATGCTGAAGTACCAACGGAATTCGGTATTGTAAAAGAGTTTTTTGATACGTAACTTGAGTAATGTCGTGTACAATAAGGTGTAGTTTACGCCACTGAGGAACATGAAAATAATGGTGATGTATTCTATCCGAGCTGAATGAAAGAAAGAGATGCTCTCTTGTTTGGTAGAGAATCCTCCTGTTGAACATGTTGCCAATGCATGACAAACACTATCGAAAAGTCCCATTCCTGAGAAGTGAAGCAATACGGTTTGAGCAACTGTCATTCCAACATAAATCATCCAAATCCACTTAGCTGTTACGCCGATACGCGGATGAACCTTGTCGTGTGTCGGGCCGGTTGCTTCGGCAGCGAAGAGCTTCACGCCTCCTGTTCCGATGATAGGTAGTACGGCGATGGTAAAGAACACAATTCCCAAGCCACCAATCCATTGGGTGAGACTGCGCCAAAAGAGCAGTCCGTGCGGAAAAGATTCTACATTGTCGAGAATACTCGCTCCGGTTGATGTAAAACCGGAGATGGTTTCGAAGAACGCGTCGCTCACATTATCAATGTATCCGCTGATGAGATACGGATTCATACCCATGATGGATGAGACAATCCATGCTGTAGCTACAATGATGTATCCATCGCGTCGACTGAAAGAGCGTTTTGTCCCTTTCCCCGCATAGAAGAATAAAGAGGCTACTCCGGCGCAAATAGCCATGGAGATAAGGAATGCAACCAAATCGCTCTCCTTATAATATAAAGAAATCAAAGCACAAAGCAGAAGGAATCCTACTTGGATATAAAGCAGGATGCCCATTGCGTAGAATATGATTTTTTTATTGATCATCAGTTGAAATAAATTTCGGCTTTTTTAATCATATCACCAAGACAGAACACCATCACATGGTCGCCCGGAAGAATCTGCGTATTTCCGTTAACCAGCATGCCTTCACCTTCACGAATCATACCGCCGATAGTGATGCCTTTGGGAAGTCCCATGTCCTTTATCGGTTTTTTTGTAATCTTGGAACCTTGCTTTGCTATGAATTCACCGACGTCGGAGTTAGAGAAAGTAAGACATTTCACATTGGTTACATCAGCATCGAGCATCATTTGATAGATATGGCTGGCGGCAATTTTCTTTTTATTGATAACCGTACCGATGTCCAAACTTTCTGCCATACGGATATAATCGATGTTTTCTACTTCTGCGACTGTTTTGGGAACTCCCATCTGCTTTGCAGCGAGACAGGCAAGGATATTAGTTTCCGCATTACCGGTTAGGGCGACGAAAGCTTCGGTATTCACTATACCTTCTTCTTTTAATAGACTAAGGTCGCGTCCGTCACCGTTAATTATCATAATGCGGTCATCAACCTGTTCGGTAAGTTTGTTACATCGGTTGATGTCCTTTTCTATAATTTTTACTTGCATATAATCAGGTACATATTGTGAAGTACGAACAGCTATTCTGCTACCTCCCATAATGATGACATTACGAACATCGGCATAATTCTCCTTACCGGATATCTTTCGGATGTAGGGGATATATTTCTTTGTTGTGGTGAAGTAGACAATATCATTTAGCATGATGACGTCATCACCTCGTGGGATAATAGTTTCGTCACCACGTTTGATAGCCACGATATGGAAAGGAATTTCACGTCCGCCGAGATTTTTCAAAGGGATATTTAGAATCTCAGCGGTTTCATGCATCTTTGTTCCAACCAATACAAGTGCTCCACCTGCGAATTCCCACCATTGACGAATCCAACTCATCTTGAGTGCGTCAACGATTTCTTTCGCAGCGAGCATTTCCGGATAGATGAGCGAGTCGACCCCCAATTTTTCAAAGAATTCTTTATTCTTTGGCAACAGGTATTCATAATTATCTATTCGAGCAACAGTTTTTTTCGCGCCGAGATTTGTAGCAAGCATACAGGCTGTCATGTTACGGCTCTCTTCCGGAGTGACACCAATGAACAAATCCGCGTTAGCTACGTCAGCATCTTTCAGCGCGGATATAGATGTGGGAGAAGCACAAACAGTCATCAAGTCGAAATTTGAATCCATTCCGGCTAACTTGCTTTCGTCTTCGTCCATAAGGATGATGTCTTGCTTTTCATCCGACAAAAGTTTTGCCAGATGCGTACCTACAGAACCGGCTCCTGCTATAATTATTTTCATTCCTTTGTCCTCTTTTTTAGAAAGTGGTTAATACTTTATAAATGCTATCTTCATCCATGCCACAAATGCGATAGAGTTCTTCTATCGGCCCATGTTGTACAAATTTATTATGGACACCAATTCTATAGACTTGCGGATAGAAATGGTGATCATTCATGAATTCTAATACGGCACTTCCCATGCCACCGTTCAGAATACCGTCTTCCAAGGTAATAATTTTTTCGAAATGCTGACCAATTTCTTGTAACATTTCTTCATCTAAAGGTTTCAAAAAACGAAGATCATACCACGCGATGCTTTTTCCATAGTCTTTTTCTGCACGTAGAATAGCTTGTTCGGCAACTTTTCCGATAGATCCCAATGAAATAACGGCCATATCAGTTCCGTTTTTTAACTTCCTGCCTTTACCAATATGGATTTCTGCGAACTGACAACGCCAATTGACAAACGACCCGCGCCCTCTGGGGTATCGGATGACGAACGGTCCTTTATCAGGTAACTGAGCTGTATACATTAGGTTTCGCAACTCTGTTTCGTCAAGAGGAGAAGCAATGGTTACATTGGGGATAGGTCGCATATAAGCCAAGTCGAATATGCCATGATGTGTCGGTCCGTCCTCGCCAACCAGTCCTGCTCTATCCAAGCATAGGACTACATTGAGCTTTAGTAGTGCCACATCATGAATAAAATTATCGTAAGCTCGTTGCATAAACGATGAGTAGATATTGCAGAAAGGCAAGAGTCCTTCTTTAGCCATACCACCGGAGAACGTGACCGCGTGTCCTTCTGCTATTCCCACATCGAATACTCGTTCGGGCATATCCTTTTGCATAATATTCATGGAACATCCCGTAGGCATAGCCGGAGTTACTCCCATTATCTTATTATTCTGTTTAGCGAGTTCCAGAAGTGTTTCTCCAAAAACATCTTGGAATTTCGGTGGTAATCCTTCTTCGTCTTGGATGATGCGTTCGCCGGTTTCCTTGTCGAACATACCGGGAGCATGCCAAACAGTTGCTTCTTTTTCGGCCGGTTCAAATCCTTTGCCCTTTACCGTGTGGATATGAAGCAGACGCGGCCCTTTCATGTCTTTTATATCGTTCAACACTTTAACCAGACCGTTCACATCGTGACCGTCAACCGGACCGAAGTAACGAATGTTCATTCCTTCGAACACGTTCTGTTGGTGCATCAACACGGACTTTATACTATTGTTAAAACGAATAATCCTTTTCCGACGGTCTTCAGTCAGTATTCCCATTTTAGAAAACAGTTGAGACAATTTGTAACGTACGAAGTTATAACTTTCAGAAGTCTGAAGGTTAAGCAAGTACTGTTCCATTCCACTTGTGTTTCGGTCAATGGACATATTGTTATCGTTGAGGATAATCAATAGATTATTCGGGTCCATGGAAGCGTTATTCAATCCTTCGAAAGCCAGTCCGCCGGTCATAGCGCCATCACCGATTACTGCTACGATATGCCGCTTATTCTCTTTTTTAAGCTTGGCTGCTATGGCCATGCCTAATGCAGCGGATATGGAGTTTGACGCATGTCCGCAAGAAAAAGTATCGTATATGCTCTCTTCCGGAGAAGGGAATGGACGCAAACCATTCAATTTTCTGTTTGTTTTAAATGAGTCACGACGCCCTGTCAGGATTTTGTGCCCGTAGGCCTGATGACCAACATCCCAAACAATCCGGTCGTATGGTGTGTTGAAAACATAATGCAAGGCAACGGTCAGTTCTACTACACCCAAGCTGGACGCGAAATGACCGGGATTACAAGAAAGTTCATCAACAATTTTCTGTCGAAGCTCCTTACATATCTCTGTAAGCTGATTAATATCTAACTTACGCAAATCATTAGGAGAATCAATAGTATTTAATAATTGATATGAATTTTCTTCTGTCATCGTTATCAAATTAGTAGAACAGAACTTAGGCACAAAGCCTGTTTTCGCTTTATTTAAGAGACAAAATTAGTATTTTATTGTATATAATGTGTAAATTTGTCCTTAAATTTTATGTTAGGGATCAAGGATATGGAATTTCGGACGCACGTAGATTTGCCGTTAAAGCAAATGGAGATACATCATTCCGATCGATTGATGTTGTTTGGTTCGTGCTTTTCTGAGAATATAGGAGAACTACTTGCCGATAACAAGTTTCGGATTGATATTAATCCGTTTGGCGTACTTTATAATCCGTTATCCGTTTCTGAAGCAATGAATGAACTGTTGGACAGAAAAAACTATCATGTTAATGACCTGTTTTATGAATATGGACTTTGGCACAGCTGGATGCATCATTCCTCTTTTTCTTCTATAGACCAATCCACTTGCTTGGAACAGATTAATTCTCGTTTAAAACAGGCAGCCATTTTGATTAGAGAAGCAGACGTGTTAATCTGTACGTTTGGCTCAGCTTGGGTATATGAAAAAAACGGGAAGGTTGTTGGCAACTGCCATAAGATGCCGGAGGCTTTGTTCATCCGACGCCTGTTGAATGTGGATGAGATTGTGAAAACCTTAAGTACAACTCTGATGCGTTTGCGAAAGCAGAATTCAAAAATTCGGATTCTTCTGACAGTCAGTCCTATTCGTCATAGAAAAGACGGATTGCACGGAAACCAGATAAGTAAATCAACGCTTCTTTTAGCTATTCATAAATTGCAGAAGGTAGTGTCTGATTGTTATTATTTTCCTTCGTATGAGATTATGATGGATGAATTGCGTGACTATCGTTTCTACTCCGATGATATGTTGCATCCTTCTTCTTTAGCCATTGACTATATATGGGAATGTTTCCGGCAATGTTACTTTTCTCCGTCGACGGTTCAAATTATAAATGAATGGGCAGATATAACCAAGCAATTGAAGCATAAGCCTTTTATTCCGAGTTCAGAGAGTTATCGTGAATTCTTAAATGGAATAGTGTTAAATTTAAATCAACTTAAAAGGAAGTTACCTTATATTGATATCAAAAAAGAACTTGAACAATGTCAAACTCAATTGAAAACATTTCAAAAGTGATTGGTGCCAAGCGTATAGGCACAGCACAAGCAAATATAGATTGGTTATTGACCGACAGCCGTTCTTTGGGATTTCCCGAGGAGACTTTGTTTTTCGCGTTAAAAACAAAGCGAAATAATGGGCATAAATATATCCCCGACTTATATGAACGTGGCGTTCGTAACTTTGTAGTGAACGACTTGCCGGAGAATATTGCAGATTATGCTGATGTTAATTTCCTTCAAGTAAAAGATTCGCTAAAAGCTTTGCAGTCTTTGGCTGCCGACCATCGTAAGCAATTTCGGATACCAATTGTTGGTGTCACCGGTAGCAATGGCAAGACCGTTGTGAAGGAATGGATTTATCAATTACTCAGTCCCGATAAAATTGTTACTCGTTCGCCACGCAGTTATAACTCACAGATTGGTGTACCTCTCTCGGTTTGGCTGATGAACGAGCATACACAAGTGGGAGTTTTCGAAGCCGGCATTTCAGAAATGGGAGAGATGGAGTCGCTTCGTGAGATTATTCAGCCTACTATTGGCGTACTGACTAACATCGGAGGCGCTCATCAAGAGAATTTCTTTTCCATGCAAGATAAATGTATGGAAAAGCTTACGCTTTTTAAAGATTGTGATGTTCTTATTTATGATGCTGATAATAAACTTATAAGTTCGTGTGTTCAGAAATCCTTGTTCACGGCTCGTGAGATTGCTTGGTCGAAGATTGATAATGAGCGTCCGCTGTTCATTGAGTCGGTTGAAAAGGGAGTTGAAAGTACCACGATTAAGTATCGCTATCTTGGTATTCCGGCACGATATACTATTCCATTCATCGATGATGCTTCCATAGAGAACTCGCTTCATAGTCTGGCGGTAGCGCTTTATTTTATGGTATCTCCGACAAAAATCGCGGAACGTATGGCCACACTTGAGCCGGTAGCCATGCGTCTTGAAGTGAAAGACGGTAAGAATGGTTGTGTGCTTATTAATGATAGTTATAACTCCGATTTAGCTTCTTTGGATATTGCGCTCGACTTTATGCAGCGCCGATCGGCTGATAAGAGCAAGAAGCGTATGCTTATTTTATCCGATATATTAGAATCGGGACAGAGTAATAAGTTGCTTTACAGAGAGGTTGCTCAAATGGTGCACAACAGGGGGATTGATAAGATTATAGGTGTTGGCGAGGATATAAGCGCGGCTTCTAATCTGTTCGATGAGGAGAAATATTTTTTTCAGACAACAGAAGAACTGATTGATTCTAACATCTTACAGAAGCTTCACGATGAAGTGATTTTGATTAAGGGTGCTCGTGAGTTTCACTTCGAGGATATTTCCGACAGATTGGAGTTAAAGGTACACGAGACCATTCTGGAAGTTAATTTGAACGCGTTGATTGATAACTTGAATTGGTATCGTAATAAGCTAAGACCGGAAACTAAATTAGTTTGTATGGTAAAGGCTTCTGCGTATGGGGCAGGATCATACGAGGTAGCGAAGACTTTGCAGGATCACCGCGTGGATTATTTAGCCGTTGCTGTCGCCGATGAAGGATCGGTTTTACGTAAGGCCGGTATTACCGCTTCTATTATGATTATGGATCCGGAGCTTACTGCGTTTAAGACCATGTTCGATTATAAGCTGGAGCCGGAAGTATATAGTTTCCAATTGCTCGAGGCTTTGATAAAAGCAGCAGGGAAAGAAGGAGTTACCAATTTCCCTATTCATATAAAGATAAATACCGGTATGAATCGCTTGGGCTTTGAGCCTGAAGAGATTCCTCAACTGATTAGCCGTTTGAAACGTCAGACAGCTGTTATCCCTCGTTCCGTATTCTCACATCTTGTAGGAAGTGATTCTGCTCAGTTTGATTCGTATACGGTTCGTCAGATTGATATATTCAAGAAGGCTTCAAGTGAGTTGCAGGCGGCTTTCAGTCATAAAATCCTTTGTCATATTCTGAATACGGCAGGTATTGAGCGTTTTGGCGGCGCTCAGTTCGATATGGCTCGCTTGGGCTTGGGATTATATGGCGTTGATCCGTTTACAAATAAGGTTCTCCATAATGTCAGTACGTTGAAGTCTACTATCCTTCAGATTCATAATGTGAAGAAAGAGGATACGGTAGGTTATAGCCGCAAGGGTTGTTTGGAACGAGATTCCCGTATTGCGGCCATTCCTATTGGTTATGCCGACGGGCTTGATCGTCGTCTGGGCAATGGGCGTGCGTATTGCTTGGTCAATGGACAAAAAGCTCCATACATTGGTAATATTTGTATGGATGTGGCTATGATTGATGTAACGGACATTGATTGCGTGGAAGGTGACCGCGTGGAGATATTCGGCGACAACCTGCCTGTTACTGTTTTGTCTGATATTCTTGGAACTATACCTTATGAAATTTTGACCAGTGTCTCCGATCGTGTGAAACGAATTTACTATCAGGATTAAGGAGGATAGGGTGAACGAAGAAGAAAAACAGACCATCCGTAAGATACGTGTAAAGCTCCTTACCGCGGATAAGGATTATCTGTACGTATTACCTGTGGGATCTTCGGCGGAAGAGGTCATGAAGGTAAAATATCATGTGCGCAAAGAAAATGATGAGTTTGATGAGACTGTTAAAGTGTTGTGGCATGATGCCCGATTGAATCTGTTGGATGTTAAGAGAGTCGGCCCGAATGAGTATGTCCCTTCGTTTATGGTATTGGAACCGGACTATCTGTTGGATATCAGTTCGCTGGCGGAGTGCTATAAAGATTATGGGAATCATCCTGTTAATTACTTATTAAATAGGTTAGAGCCGACTGACAATGCCCGCCCGTTGCTATTGGGTAACATAGCGAATCTATTTTTAGATGAATGGATTCATGCGGGGAAGCAGTCTCCCGATTTCATTTCTTGTATGAAGAAGGCGTTTCGTATGTACCCTATTGAACTTGCCGCGTGTGAAGAATTATTGGATGGAAGGAAAGAAAAAGAGTTTGCTAAAGATTGCCGCGTACATTTCGAGCATATTCGCCGGACGGTAGAAGAAACTTTTGCGCAGTCGGGTTATGAGTTGGACAGAAATGACGCGGTACTTGAACCTTCATACATTTGTGAAGCTCTTGGCATTCAGGGAAGGCTTGACTATATGCAGCGCGATATGAGCAGTTTCATTGAAATGAAATCAGGACGTGCTGACGAAATGACCGTTCGTGGAAAAGTTATTCCGAAAGAGAATAATCGGACTCAGATGTTGCTCTATTTAGCAGTGTTGGAATTTAGTATGAATCATAATCATCGGCATACACATCCTTATCTTTTATACACGCGGTATCCGTTGCTTTATCCGTCACGCGGATCATGGGGCGATGTAAAGAAAATCATCAATCTTCGGAATCTGATTGTGGCCAACGAGTATCAAACACAGGCACGCAATGATATGGTTTATACCAAGGAGTTATTGGGGCAGATTAACCCCGTTACGCTGAATGTTCGTCGTATGCACGGCCGTTTTTGGGAAAATTATCTGAAGCCGACTGTCAATCGGTTTGGCAATCATATAGCTCAACTTTCTGAAATAGAAAAGAGTTATTTCTACACGCTTTACAACTTTATCACTAAAGAACTTTATATAAGCAAGTCCGGTAGTATGGATTATTATGGACGAACGGGCGCGTCCGCGCTATGGCTTAGTTCGTTAGCCGAGAAGAAAGAGGCGGGAGAAATTCTTTATAATCTGAAGTTGACGGATAATAAGGCATCCGAAGAGAGGCATCCGTATGTCACGTTGAGCATTCCGCCATACGATGAGCTGTTTATGCCTAATTTCCGTAGCGGCGATGTGGTGGTGCTTTACGAACGAAACAGCGACGCGGATAATGCCACTAATAAGTTGGTTTTTAAAGGCAGTATAGACGAGATTACAGACGCGAAACTCCGAATTCGTTTACGTTTTTCACAGCGTAATTTGTCTGTCTTTCCTCCGGAGAGTTATTATGCGATAGAGCATGATTCAATGGATACTTCATTCCGTGGAATGTATATGGGACTGGTTTCTTTTTTACAGGCCAATCCGGATCGGAGAGATTTGCTGTTGAGTCAGCGAGTTCCGCGGTTTGACGTGCGTTATGATGAGGCAATTCGGAGTGCGGAGAATGTTTTTGAGCGTATGGCTTTGAAAGCTGACGCGGCGAAGGATTTCTTTTTGTTGGTGGGTCCTCCGGGAACAGGAAAAACATCGTGTGCCCTCAGGAGAATGGTGGAATATTTTTACTTCAGAAAACATCAACAGGTGCTTTTAGTGGCATACACGAACAGGGCGGTCGATGAAATTTGTCAATCAATCAGCGCGATAAATCCGGAGATAAAATATATTCGTGTGGGTTCGGAATTGAATTGCGATAAACGATTTCATGACCACTTACTATCGAATATATTGGCCGGCTGCGGAAGTCGTAGCGAGGTTCGGGAGACGATTTGCGATTGCCGTGTATTTGTTGGAACAGTCGCCTCTATCTCTATGCGTACCGAATTGTTTAAGTTGAAGCGATTTGACGTGGCTATTGTGGATGAAGCGACACAAATACTTGAGCCACAACTGTTGGGCATATTGTGCGCTAAATTCCCGGATGGGGGAAATGCTATCGGAAAATTTGTTTTGATTGGTGATCCTAAGCAATTGCCGGCAGTGGTATTACAGTCGGGTGAGGAGTCGGAGGTACATGATGCGTTACTTCGCAATATTTCTGTTTACAACTTGAAAGATTCTCTTTTTGAACGACTGTATCGTCATTTGCGCAGTGTCGGGAATACGCGGGCAATGGATATGCTTTGTGTCCAAGGGCGTATGCATCCGGGGGTCGCGCTATTTCCGAATAACGCATTCTACTCTGGAAAATTGGAGTCGCTCGGTTTGGCTCATCAAAAAGAGCATATAGACAAACCTGTTCTGTTTATTCCTTCTAAAGTCGATAGTCAAAGCCCTTCAGGGAAGACCAATCGGATGGAAGCCCGACAGGTAGCTGTGCTGGCCAAAGAAATTTATGAGTCGGACTCGGTGAACTTTGATTCTGCGCAGACCTTGGGTGTGATTACCCCTTATCGAAGTCAGATTGCGTTGATTAAAAAAGAACTTCGCGCGCTGAACATTCCGGAGTTAAACAGCATTTCCATTGATACTGTGGAACGCTACCAAGGCAGCGAACGCGATAACATCATTTATTCGTTCAGCGTTAACGAGTTTGGACAACTGAAATGGCTTTCGAACTTGATGGAGGAAGATGGGGTTCAAATAGACCGCAAGTTGAATGTTGCGCTTACCCGTGCAAGGAAACGGATGTTTATTATTGGTGTTCCCGAAATCCTTCAGTCCGATGCTATTTATAAAAAGTTGATGGATAGTATTCCATGGCGGTATATATAATATTGTTTTTAGTTCCAACGAATTGATGAGAACATATAGATAAACGCAAGAAAAATGCTTTCGTCGGCCGACGAAGGTGCTTTTACGAGAGAAAATGCACTGTCCCGCGTCGGGACGACGCAAAAATGTAGCAAAGAACAAAAAAGGGCACCGGATGAAAAGTGCCCTTTTGGTATATGATACGATGATTATCGGATGCTGTTGATGTATTCCGTCATTTCCGGAACGGCTTTCTTTGCTTCGTAATAAAGTTTCATTTGCGCTTTTGTACGAATTAGATTATGCTCCGGATAGTGAATCTGATAGTAGGTATCGCCGTTAATGTAATCGGCTAAGAATCGGACAGCCTGCATGTATGGAAAGAGCGTTGCCGCAAAAGGCAGGTTGTCAATCTCAATAGGAGTGAGGAATGACTTGGCAGACTCAATATAACCCTTTGCAAACGCACGGAAAATATCCATGTTGAATTGAATCTTATCTAAATCCGGCTCATCTTCCGGAGCAGGATTCGCGCCGGAACGGAGGAAGTCACCAAAATCGGAGAAGACAAAACTTGGCATAACGGTGTCAAGGTCAATAACACACAAAACATCGTTGGAATCTTCATCGAATAACATGTTGCTAACTTTTGTGTCGCAGTGGCAGATACGTTTGGGAAGCAGTCCTTGGCGATACAGTTCTTCCGCTTTACACATTTCCTCAGCGTCTCGCTCAATATCGTCGACAATGCTTTGAACTTTTTCCAACCGACCGGCTTTATTCTCCTGAACAGCCTCATGCAACTGGTGGATGCGGAGTTCCATATTGTGGAAATCGGGGATGGTTTCGCCCAGTTTCTCTGGCACGTCAGCCAGCATAGCCTCGAACTCACCGAATTTCAAACCAACCAGATAAGAGGTCTCCGGATTAACGGCATCCAATGTCTTGGAGCGTGGAATGAAGATACAAATTCTCCAGTAACCCTCACCGTCGAAGTAATAAGTCTTACCGTCTTTGGCAGGGATGAAGCGTAACACCTTACGGTCAATGTTTTCGGTATGAGCGGCAATCAGTTTGTCATGAATATGATTGGTAACGACTTCGATGTTATGCATTAAAAGGTCAATGTTCCGGAAAACATTGTGATTTACTTTTTGCAAAACATAATTCGGTTCATTCGGATTGGCAGAAGTAACTAAGTACGTTCTATTGATAAATCCGGAAGTTAGCGGTTTGATATTCTCTACTTTGCCGACTTGCGGAAACTGTTTAATGATTTCTTCTATTTCCATGATATTGATGTATTTGATTATTAATGTTAGCAAAGATAACGTCTTTCCGCTAAATCAGGAAATTCTATATAAAAAAACGAACGACGTTAGACTTTAATAGCAGAATTTCATAACTTTGCCTTATATTACAGATAGGTATGATAAAGAATTTCAAGATTATTACTTTGTGTGGCAGTACTCGTTTTAAGGACGAGTTCATGGAAGCTCAGAAGGACCTTACGCTGTCCGGAAATATAGTTATCACGGTAGGGCTGTTCGGTCATTCCGGTGATGAGGAAGTTTGGAAGCCCGGAGTGAAAGAGATGCTTGATGATATGCATCTTCGTAAAATAGATTTAGCCGATGAGATATTTGTTATCAACGTAAATGGTTACATCGGTGAAAGCACAAAACGCGAGATAGCTTATGCTAAGTCTGCCGGAAAGAAAGTCAATTATTTGGTTCCCATAGCCGATTGATTGATGGCTTTCCATCCGTTATATACAGAAATCCCGAAGCCGGAGCGGTTTACCTTTCCGTTTTGCTATACGCCACACCCTCTTAGTGTGATGGCTGCTGAGGAATTGCAAACTTATATTGCTTCAGTTAAAGTTTGGCAGGAAGAGATAGCAAAAGGAAAGATGTTCGGAGTGCTTGTGGTAGAGAATCAGCAAGGAGAGTTGGGTTATTTGGCGGCTTATTCCGGTATCCTTTCGAATCGGAACGATTGGGAGTATTTTGTTCCTCCTGTTTACGATTTACTTCGGCCGGGTAGTTACTTTCAGGTTCATGAGGCCGAAATATCGCAATTAAATAAGGCTGTTGCGGAAAAGGAAAGAGAGGATGCCTATTTAAAGATGAAAGGATGGCTGAATAAGCAAAAAGAGGAAGTATATCAACGAATTGTATCCTATCGGCAGCAGATGAAGATTGCAAAACAGCAGCGGGATGAACTTCGAAAGCATCTTCTTACACCGGAACAGAAAGCGGAGTTAATAAAGGAAAGCCAATTTATGAAAGCCGAATTGTGTCGGATGAGAAAGCATTTTGAACATGTTATAACTCAAAAGGAAAAAGAGTTGGCCATATTCACGGATGCAATAAATGCTTTGAAGAAGGAGCGGAAAGAAAAGTCGGATGCTTTGCAGCGTTGGTTGTTCAGCCGATTTGTGATGCTGAATGCCCGGGGCGAAAAGAAAGATTTGTTGAACATATTTGCTACCACTTCACAACGTATCCCTCCGGCAGGAAGTGGAGAATGTTGTGCTCCGAAGCTGTTACAATATGCTTATCTTCATCATTATCGGCCTGTTTGTATGGCTGAGTTCTGGTGGGGTGCTTCATCGAAGGAAGAGATTCGACACCATCTGCGGTATTATCCGGCTTGTCGTGGAAAATGTCTTCCTATTCTGACTTTCATGACGCAAGGATTGAGCGTGGATCCGAATCCCTTGGAAGAGAAAGTTTCACTTGAACTTCCTATATTATATGAGGATAATTTTCTGATAGTCGTGAATAAACCGTCCGGAATGCTGTCTGTTCCCGGGAAGAGTCAAATGCCTTCTGTTTATTCTATTATTAAAGAGCGTTGTCCGGCAGCGGAAGAATCGCTCATTGTCCATCGGTTGGATATGGCTACTTCGGGCGTCATGCTGTTAACCAAGACAAAAGAAGCGCACGAGCAATTGCAGAAGCAATTTAAAGAGCGGACAATACATAAAGAATATGTCGCTTTATTAGACGGAGTAATAAAACAGACACACGGGATTATCTCTTTGCCAATTTGTTCTGATCCTTTGAATCGTCCTTATCAAGTAGTTGACTTTCAAAAAGGAAAGTCCGCGGTAACCGATTATCAAGTGATTGATATAAAAGACTGTGCAACACGAGTCTGTTTGGTCCCTCATACAGGAAGAACTCATCAGTTACGTGTTCATTGTGCTTCTTCGTATGGATTGAATTGTCCGATAAAAGGAGATTCTCTATATGGAAAGCCGGCTGACAGATTATATCTTCACGCAGAAAAGCTAACCTTTACCCATCCTAAAACGGGAGAGCGAATGGAGCTTACAGCAGAGGTCCCTTTTTAGAAAGGAAGGGAGGCATAAATAACAAATATAACAGATAGCTTCTTCTCTTTCTATCTATTTTTTATCTTTGCGTTCACTTTATAATGCTTATTCATGGATAGATATAAATTAAAAGGTCATTCGGCCGTTTTCATGGCAAATGTGATTTTTGGTTTAGGTGTTCCTGTCACTAAGCTCCTTTTAGATAATTGGGTTACACCCATAGGATATATCGCGACTCGGAGCTTAGGTGCCGCTATTATTTTCTGGATTGTCCAATGTTTTGCTCCTAAAGAAAAGGTCGTGACAAAAGATTTGATTGTTATCCTTTTGGGCGGATTACTTGGATTCGTGGTTTCTCAAACATTGACATCTTTCAGTTTATATTATACCAGTCCGTTTTATTATTCATTGGTTGCCGCTATGACTCCTGTGGCGGTGATGCTTTTAGCTACTGTTTTTATTAAAGAACAGATTACAACCAGAAGCATTATTGGTGTATTACTGGCTCTCCTTGGAGGAATGCTGATGATTTTTGCCAGTAAAGTGAATTTGAATGGCGGATCAAATGATTTGTTAGGTATCTTCTTGGCAATCCTAAGTTTGTTGACATGGGCTGTTTATTTGATTGTAACCAGAAAGATATCGTCCAGATACAGTCCTGTAACTCAAATGAAATGGGTGTTCCTTATTTCTGCTCTTGTTACTGTTCCGTTTGCAATGAAAGATTTCTCAACGAACAAGTTATATACTTCGGGAATTGCGTGGGATGGTATCATTGAGATGGCATTTATTGTTGTTTTCGCTACCGTGCTTGGATATTTCCTTATTCCGTTTGCGATGAAATACCTGAAAGCAACTACTGTAAGTGTTTATACCAATTTACAAACAGTTGTCGCGGCATTTGTTGCTATGGCTATCGGTCAGGATATATTGACTTGGGATAAACCGATTGCAGGTATTCTGATTTTAGTTGGTGCCTATATCGTTACTACTCGAAATGATGATTCAAATAGTTCGCCGGTAAAGAAATAGCCTGACAGGAATAAGGTTAGAATCTTATATAGGATGAAAGATAATTGTTGATAATATATAATTGTATATGCTTAAAAAGTATTTTCTATTTATCTTGGTCTGCTTGCTAAGCATGACGGTTTACAGTCAGATAGTAACCGAAGCTCGTAAGTCAGGGCATTTGATTTATTTCCCTTCCGGAAAAGAAGGAAAGATAAGGAAAGGTGATAAGGTACTTGTTAATTATCAGATGGATGACGGGAATTTCATGATAGAATATAAAGGGCGAAAAGCCGTTGTTGATATCAGTTATTTGATGGTAAATATCGGAATTTTCCGGATGTTAAGTGCTAAAGAGCTGCTTGCACGGGAGGATGAGAGGTTGCGTGTATATGAGGATTCAGTTAAAGATGCTTATGACAGCAGAATAAAAAAAGAAGCCGAAGAAGGTGTACGGAAAGAAACTCTGGCTTTACCTGCAGTAATGTTGAAAGATCAAGTAATAGCAAAGACGAAAGATTTAGCTTTTCAATCCGATCATTCATTCTTGAAGGGAGATACTGTGTATGTGTTTTATCTGACAGAAAAAGAAGCTGGTGTTTATAATAAGGATTATTACGGATATGTTGACGCGTCGGCATTAGAAATGGAAGAGCGGGATATGAAGATATTGCTGTCTTTGCCTAAGGATGTAAAAGAAAGCTATGCAGACAGGATGATGATTCTTCGGAAGAATTATATATCTCCCGAGAATCAGGAGAAAATTCGGCACTTGATTGAGGCGGATTTCAAGTTGTTATATCAGAGTGGCTATCCCATATATATAATAAAGAGTGATCCGATAGGAGTGAATATTGTAGGTCATTTCGATTTGACTTTTAGTTTTATAAATCTGTCGCCTAAGTCGGTAAAGGCTGTGTCGCTATGCGGTTATTTTGTAGATGAGGAAGGCAAAATGCTGATTAATGATATCGTTCCGAGAAATAAGAATGTATTCTGTCGAGGAACAGTCACTGCATTGAGTAATAAGAAAGGTACACAGACATGGCATGACCTTAGCTTTTATAATATAGCTGTCAGCCAATTTATACCAACTTCTATTCAAATATACTATCAAGATGGTTCTTCAACATCGTTAAACTGGGAGAAATGTCAAACTCTGATTAAGAAATATAATGCTTTAACCACCGAACAAAGAAAGTTTTTTGAGGAACATTGGCAATAAATAACATTTACTTAAACGATGATGTTAGAAAATTGTTGTTTCTTTGTAACGAATATTTTAAGTTTAAAACAGAAGAAAATGAAAAAAGTTTTAATAGCTATTGTTGTTACTGTATTATTGGCTATCCCTTCTTTTGGTCAATACAGTAGTGGAGGTTTTACCCTTGATTCGGAGAATTTGTACTATGGCATCCGTCTTGGGTTTACAAGTGCCGGTTTGAGTGGTGATCTTGACAGATATGGAAGTAAACTCGGCCTTAATTTAGGTGGTGTTGTCGGTTTAAGAGTTTCAGAGACCAATCCTCTTTTCTTGGAGAGTGGATTGTATTATACGGAACGTGGAGGTAAAAAAGGAAAGGAAAGAGTTGGTTATAATAACTTAGAAATTCCATTGTTGATTAAGTATGGTTTCAGAGCTCAGGATGTTGCGTTCCTTCCATTTATCGGACCGTATTTCTCATACGCTATTAGCGGTAAGACTAAGTATACGGCAGATGGTGTAACGATAAGTACCGGTTCTTTTGATGAACATAAGGCTCCGACAGGTGGTTTAAAACGTGCCAATATGGGATTCAAACTCGGCTGTGGTGTTGAATATAATAAAATGTACGCAGAACTCGGCTATCAGTTTGGTGTTACCAATGTTTGTAAGAAAGATGACTTGTCTGCCCGCTCCAATGCTTTGTTCGTAAATATCGGTATTAATTTTTAATACATAGTGCTTTAGTAAGGAAGGTAGCTTTTTGAGCTACCTTTTTTTATTTATAAAACGCTTGGCTAAATACTTTCGAACGGGTTCGTCATAGAGCTTCAGACTGGTGTATGCCAATAGAATATTCCAAATCATAACGATGACAGACATTTCCCACGATTGGCCGAAAGTATAGTATTCATTCTTTATCAGCCAAGAATAAAACAAATACATAAATGGATAGTGTACCATATAAAGCGGATAAGATATATCGCCTAAGAATTTACAGATACCGGTCGATTTCTTATCTGTGGTGGTTCCGGACGCGCCAAGCCATACTAAGGCAGGGAAAACGATAATGATACAAAACGACTCGAATAATCCGTTCATGCAAAAGGGTTCCATCGCGCTGATAAACGGAACGCAAAACAGTAGTAACAATACTAATGAGCATATCCAAAAGGTTCCATTTACTTTTATGGGATGAAATATGCGAGAGAGCAGCATTCCCATGGAATACGGGAAGAGCATTCGTAATGCACCGCCAAAGAAGTTAACCGTGTCTAATGTCCAACCAATTCCCAGACTGCCGTAGTGGGAGATATCCAAAGTGGTAAACCAGATTAGAATTACTCCTAAAATGAATGTTAATCCTGCTAAGATTTTCGTTGATAACTTATGGATGAATATGCCGTAAAGGATGTTTCCTATATACTCAAAGAACAGTGACCAGAAAGGCCCGTTTAATGGATACATTTCTCCGTTTCCACGAACCTCGTAACTACCTCCGGGTGTAGCAGGAATAAGAAACATTCCGCAGAGTACGGCGAGCATGACGGATGATGTGGCTACGTGCGTTCCGTCCCACTGTATGTTTCCTTGCAAACAGAAAGTGATTAATCCTAATACTGCTCCTAAAACTACCATAGGATGCAAACGAATCAACCGGCGTTTAAAGAAATTCTTCTTGGTAAAGCCCTTCTTCCAGCGGTCGTCATACGCATATCCGATAACAAATCCGGATAAAATGAAGAAAAAGTCAACTGCTAAATAGCCGTGATTAAATACTTTAATCAAGCCGTCACTTACTCCGTTAACCGACTCGGCAAAGCCATATCCTTCGTTCACATGATACCATAAAACTAATAAGGCTGCTACTCCACGCAGTCCGTCGAGCAACTCATAATGGGGCTTACTGTCTGAGAATGAGGCAGAGGAAATATCTGACATTTGGAATTTGTTTTATTGTCATAAATGATGAGCGTGCCAAAAGTACAAAATAGATTTATATTTGTTATGGGGTTAAATGTAAAATTTTATGTGAAACAGGAAAAAGGTTATTTGATGATTCCCTCAACGGATACGTATGAATGACTTTATGCTATTACATGTACTATTTTGTCCGGTGATGAATATCGCTTTTGGTAATGAAAAAGAAAAAAGGTTTTAATATGCAGCAATATCAAAAAAAACACTTAATTTTGTGAAATGGAGCGCAAATCATCTTCCATTACAAGAGAAAGATTTGTTTCTAAGAGCCTTAAGAAGTGAATAGATCTATGGAAAAACAAAGGATAGAATAAATATAATATAGTATGATGAAAAACATTTTTAGTATGGCTATGCGAAAGCCTCTTATTTTATTAGCCGCGTTATTATTAACCGGCTGTTCCGGCTCTTTCCTTGATAGATTTAAGAATATGGAAAAGGAAAGTGTAAAGGCGGTTGAGAATGACTTTGCGTTTAGTGGTTATACAGATCATTGGCAGAATGTATATAGTCGCCAGTATCGGTATGGTAATCTTTACCGTATCAATATTCCGGACTTGGAAAAGAGTATTCTGCAGTCGAAAGTTGATGTTGCCGAGAGTTTAGGTATACCCGGATTACAGATGCAGGAAGGATTTGTCAATGGTTTGGTGAGAGTTAATTATGCCATACTGGAAAATCCTACAGTCGACCAACTGAAGGATGCGTTCAATTCAACTGCTGATATACTTGCATTTGTCGAGCGTACATCGGAAACAGGTAAAATGTTAAGTGAAAAGGATCCGATGAAAGTATGCAGTTTACATAACTATCAGTCGAAAGCTAAAGATTTTTCTACTCTTAGCGCATTCGTTTTGCAGAACGGAAAGAAGAATTTGTATGTCGCGTTGGGTGAAAAGACTCAGCTTGCTATGCTAAATGGTATCATAAAGAATACTAAGGAAGTTGTAACCGGTTATGATATGAAACGTGGTTGGTTTGCTTGTGAGTCGAATATCAGAACCGTTACTTGTGCTCCGGGTAATCCTATTGATGTGATGGGCATGGGCATGAATGAAGGTAATTCTTGGTTTGTTTTCAATGGTTATCAGGAGTTCAACGCTCATAATCAAATTGTCGACTGGGTGAACGAAGCTAACAATGTTGTCATAGCCGATCTTGGTTCTGCGCCTATTTACGGGTGCGATGATTACGACGGACTTCAGGTTCAAATGATGGGAGCATCGGAGTTGTGGTTGAAGTTCAGAGAAGAGAAGCATGGCTACTTATTCCGCAATATGCCTAATGTAAAGGATATAAACGACCAGATGCCGGAAGCAAAGTACGATGGCTATTATGCTAACATTGGTCAGGCTAACCAAATCAATCATAGTGATAAACCTTTTGTGATTAGAACCGGTCCGACACTTGGCGGATTGACAAATAGCATGGTGCTGTTTAACAAGAAAGGTGATAGCTTTGATCGTGCAAAGATGTGGGATGCCATTATGAGCCGTCGTGCTGTGGCTGTGGCTGAGAAGGGGGTCATTATGGGTTCCGATCAGTTCCGGCAGGCTATGCAGTTGCTTTACCTTGACAGAGTATATTTGGAAGATTATTTCGGAGACAGACTCCATCTGAATTCCCGTGTAGAAGGAAAAGACCTCCATATTACGGTTAGCAATCTTTATTCACATCAGATAAGTGGTACCATTACAGTCGGCTTACCTAAAGGTGTGACGATGAAAGGGGATGCTTTACAGAAAGTTCAATTGACTGCCGGAAGTACAAAGGAACTTGTGCTTGAACTTACTCCTTCGGTCGAGGCTATGGGTAGTATTCATCCTATAGTTGTTAAGTTCGACGGGGATAATGCCTCAAAGTCGACAATGGCTTCTTTAGATTTGGCTCCGGTAATTTCAGAACATCAATTGCTGTACGGTCCTGCTTCTGGATTTCAATTCCCTGTAACTGTTCATAACTTCACTGATAACGAAAATGTTGACGTGAAGATTTCCATTGCGTCAAAAGATAATCCTAATAAAGTTCTTGCTACCGATATTAAGTCTGCTCAGATTAAGAAAGGTACTTTCGCGACAGTTATATTCGATATTAAGCAGGCTTCCGGCAGCTATATTGTCACTACTGAAGCATTGGGGACTAAAGCTCAGAGTCAGGTAGGCATTAGTGATGAAGCAGGAGAAGTTGCTTTAAAGGAAGTCGATATTGATGGAGATGGTGTTAACGAATATGTGATGGAGAATGATCAGGTTCGGGTTACATTATTGACTACCGGTGCCAGAATTATAGAGTATTATCTGAAATCGAAGGATGACAACTTATTCTTCAAGCTTTGGCCTGAGAAGCCGAATGATGTTGACCGTCCGTTCCGTGAGTGGGGATTTTATCCATACGGTGGATTTGAAGATTTCTTAGGTCAGGCCAGTGTTGAAACACATAAGGTTTATAAAGCAGAAGTTGTAAAGAAAGGTGGAAGCTATGCAGAGGTGAAGATGACAGCCGACTTTTACGGAAGTGTTATAGAGAAAACGTTCTCGCTCTATGGTAATACACCGTTACTTGGAATTCGTTTTGCTTTGACAATGATTCATCCGGAGATGAATGTACTTGGTCCTCAGCCTATTCTATCTATTGGTAAGACACATGGAACAGAGGATAAGTTTATTATTCCGGAAGTTGGCGGAAATCAGGAATATATTATGAATCCGAATAAGATGTGGGGTAAAACTCTGACATTGCAGGAGGGATGGAATGCCGGTTACGATACGAGAGAGAACATCTCTTTTGTCGGAGCTTATCCGGTTCATCGTCCATACTTCTTGCACATGTGGATGAATTTGGAAACGAATGGTGATTCGCATTACCCATATACAGAGTTGCAACCTTGGTTGCCGTTGTATCAGAATACGACTTCATATTTCTCATATTATATGTGGGCTGCTGGCAGTTCATGGGAAACCGGTGTGAAGGAACTGAGAGACAGAAATCTTATCACGGAAAGATAAGTTTTATACGTAATACGGTAAAGAAAATTATAAAGTCAAGATAATGAAAACGAATTTTCTATTTTTTATGGCAGGAGCGGTTCTGGCTATATTAAGTTCTTGTGGTGGAGCTGCAAAGGTTACTCCGCAAGCCGATGCAGATAGTATGAATGTAAATGTGAATGAAAAGATGAAAGACTATAAGATTTATTCCATTTCCATGAATAAGATTTGTAAGGAGTGGGATGGTCAATGGCAAGGCATGACAGTAGCTTCGGATGGAAATTGCTATTTCTCATCATCTACTCATTCGAAGAGTCATGGCGCAGGGTTTCATAAGTTCAATCCTACGACTTATCAGCATACGATGTTGACTGAGGATATGACTGAGGTTTGTGGGGAAAGCGCTACACTTTCTCAACAAGGTAAGATACATTCTCCGATTGCAGAAGATGATGGTTGGTTGTATTTTTGTACCCATCTGTCTAATTATTGGAAAGAGGGTATCGAGAACTATACAGGTGCTCATGTCTTAGGATATGAGATGGCAACCGGTAAGTTCAAGGATTATGGTATTGTCCGGCCGAGATATTCTATATATTCTGCTTTGGGCATTGATCCGCAGAGGAGAAAGATTTATGTATTTGTCGTTCCGTTCCTTCCGGAACTGTATGAATCGGACGGATGCCATTTATATAGTATAGATATGGATTCGGGTGAGAAGAAAGACCTTGGGTTGGTGGTCAAAGGAAGAAAGGCTGCTTCTTTTTGGTTTTTTATTGATAATAAAGGTAATGTATGGTTCACACTCTGGAAGAGGAATTATGAATATGAGAATGATAAAGGTAATCTTTATGTTTATCGTCCCGATCAGGATAAGATTGAGACGTATGTCGATGTTTTGCCGAAAGGCAGACTTATTGACGGTACTCCGGTTGATGCCCATAATTTGACTCAAAGAGCTTGGACTTGGCTTTCTCCGTTTAAAGATAGGACGAAATGCTATTTCTCAATGGGTACGCTTGGCGGTGGGGATGAACATCTTTGGATATTTGATCCGATGAAGAACATTGAGAATGGTGAAGCTTTTCAAGAGATTGCCGCAATAGGTTCTAACTATTTTGAGACTGCTGTAGGTGGTGATAAACTATATTTCGTTCAGTATGAGAGTTTGGAAGACGCAAGAAAGATTTTCTCTGAGGATGAACGAGAGATAGATCCGTCAAGCGATAAATATGTAGATAGAAAGTTGCACCTTAGAAGCATATCGTTGAAGGATGGAGACGATCATAATAAGATTACCGATTATGGTCCTATTATCGATCAAGATGGCCGAGCTGCCCGTATGATTATGTCTATGTCGGCTGATGATAAGGGGCATGTATTTGTTTATGGAAGTTGGCATGTTAAATCGTTCAAGGAAGCTACATTACAGTATCTCTTGTTTGAATATCCTAATGGTGACCTGTACAGATTGCTTAAACGCGGTGAGTTCTTTGCTGTAATAAATACGAATAAATAGTTTCGTGTTTGAAAGATTTGAAAGATGAAAGAGGGTGTGATTAATGAACGTCACGTCCTCTTTCTATTATAAGGTAGAAATTACTCTTTCTATCATTGTACATGGATGGCATATTATTTATTATCAAGATAATCAAGTTGTTCTACCAAGTTTTTTTATAACCTGAAAAAGAGATGTGGATAAATTGCAAAACTCATACGTATGATTCATTCGTCTCACATAAGTGAAACAAACGTCTCACATAAGTGAAACGAGTGTCTCACATAAGTGAAACGAAAAAGACTTCTGATGAATACGGAAACTCGTGTGTATCGCTTCATTCACTTATATATATCAAAGTAGGAGTTGATTATGATTGGTTTCCCTTAAAAACCGTGTATCCATCTAAAAAGAAGTAGTGAATCCCGGCTTGTGTTATTTTGAATTCGACGAATTTGCGTTAATTATTATAGATAATGAGTCTTATCCTGAGCTGAAGCAATTAACTGTTAAGTAGAAATTGCTTTAAATCGGAGAACTTTTTGCTTAACTCAATACTTTGTTTGGTTCCTTTCATAAAGTTTTGTAAATTCAAAGGAATGGCGATTGGTTCATTGATAATCTTTTCTACCGTATCTTTGAATTTTGCCGGATGAGCCGTTTCTAAGAAGAATCCGGTCTCTCCCGATTTTAGACCTTCGCGTATAGCACGATGCCCACATGCTCCATGCGGGTCAAGCAGATAATGTTGTTCTTTCCAAACTTTTCTGATTTCTTCTTTTATTTGATTATCCGTACATGTTGCGCCACTGATGTCTGCACAGATAGCTTCATAATTATGATGATATAAATCCAGGATTCGGGCAAAGTTACTGGGATTACCCACATCCATGGCGTTAGCTAATGTCTGAATGCTTTTTTTCGGAGTATAAATACCGGTTTGTAAATACTGAAAAAATACATCATTATTGTTATTAGCCGCGATGAACCGACTTATAGGGAGTCCCATCTTATGCCCGAATAGTCCGGCTGTAATATTTCCGAAGTTACCGCTTGGTACACATGCGACTATATCCTTTTCAATACCTTTCTTCTTTAATTGCGCATAGGCATGGAAGTAATAAAATGCTTGAGGAAGAAAACGAGCTACATTAATGGAATTTGCGCTTGTCATTTGCATGTGCCGATTTAATTCTGTGTCTGAGAATGCAGACTTTACCAATGCTTGGCAGTCGTCAAAACTTCCATCTATTTCAATGGCCGTAATGTTTTGACCGAGTGTAGTGAATTGCTGTTCCTGAATGCGACTTACTTTCTTTTTGGGATAAAGCACATATACGTGTATGCCTTCCACCCCGAGAAAGCCGTTGGCTACAGCGCTGCCGGTGTCTCCTGAAGTGGCAACTAATACATTTACTTGTTCTTTGCCCTCTTTATGGATGAAATACTCTAACAGACGAGCCATGAAACGGGCACCTACATCTTTAAAGGCCAGTGTTGGTCCGTGGAACAGTTCTAATGAATAGATATGATCGTTTAGTTTGACCAAAGGAATATCGAAATTCATGGTGTCATATACTATCTGTTTTAAGGTGTCTGCCGGAATATCTTCCCCAAAAAATGCGTCAGCCACTTCATAAGATATTTTTTGCAGGCTCATATCTTCTATATCTTGGAAGAAAGAAGCCGGTAACGGTTTGATATGTTGTGGCATGAATAGTCCTTTATCTTTAGCTAAGCCTTTTATAACAGCTTCTTGAAGAGATACGCGCGGTGTATGATGATGGGTGCTATAGTATATCATGATTATATCTGCATAAATTGATTCATAAATTCATTGAGTTTCAGTAATCCGTACGATCCGTTTACACAGCTGACTTCATCAAATGTCTGTACCTCATCTGCTTTTATGCCCCGATGCCATACAAGGAAAGGGACAGGTTCCGCGACGTGTATACAAATTTCCACCGGAGTAGGATGATCGGGAAGAATGGCGACGCAAACCGGTTCATTCCAATTCTTTATTTCATTATATATAGGTTGGACAATCCGTTTGTCCAAGTCTTCAATGGTTTTCAGCTTTAATTCGAGATCACCATCATGACCGGCTTCATCGCTTGCTTCAATATGTAGGAAAACGAAGTCATCTTTCTGCAACGCATTGATAGCTGCTGCTGCTTTTCCTTCGTAATTGGTATCAGCTTGTCCTGTTATTCCGGGAACGATAATGCTTTTCAACCCTGCGTAGTAGCCTATACCTTTAATCAAATCGACAGCGGATATGACACTGCCCTTGTGAATGGAAGGATACATTTGCATTAATGTTTGCATCATAGGGCGATAGCCACCACTCCATGGCCAAATAGAGTTGGCTGCTTCTTTTCTTTCCTTGTTGAATGGATGTTTGCTGAGCAATTCTTGAGAGCGGAGAATTAGTTTGTTCATTAAGTCGGCTGTCTCTTTCGGAGTCATACGGCCTGTTTCAACAGGTGCATTGGTGATAGGCTTTACCATTAATTCTCTCCAAGGCTCGTTTGGATGGTCGTGTGGTGGAGCGCATTCTATATATTTGCTTCCTCCTTTAATGATAAGTAAATGACGATATTGAGTGCCGGTAATAAATTTGATTTTATCATTGCCCAACTGCTTATCAAGATATTTGATGAGCATATCTCCTTGTTCTGTAGTCAGATGTCCGGCATGATGATTTTTAATAACTCCGTTAGCCAAAGTAATGATATTGCACCTGACTGCCAGATCTTCCGGTTTCATATCATAACCTATAGAAGCAGCTTCCAATGGACCACGACCTTCATAAACCTTATTCATGTCATAACCTAAGATGGTTGCATTGGCTACTTCCGATCCGGGATGAAAACCTTCCGGTATGGTAATCAGTCGGCCTGTTTTTCCATTACGTGCTAATAAGTCCATATACTTCGTTTCGGCATATTGGAGAAGCGTTTTTCCACCAAGTCTTTTGACTGAATGATCTGCCATGCCATCGCCTAATATAATGATATGTTTCATGATTTATTTACTTTTTGAAATATACTATCAGCTAATGGGACTGCGGTAATATAAAAGCAGTACATTTCACCGATATTGGTTGATTAAAGAAAAATAAATAGGGATTTGACCCAACCTGTAAGAAATATAATTAAACCGTTCAAAGTTTAATTACCAGGATTTAAATTGATTGATATATGTGTAACACGTAGAAACACGAAGACTTGCATTAACCCCGAAGGGTCAATGTGAAGAAAGATGTGGATGTTGTAAATAATGTAGTTATAAAGTAAACTTTATTCATTATTTCTTTCTTCTGCTTTTAATTTATGCTCCAAATATAGTCATATATTTTATACTATATAATTTTTGGCTACTTTTTTATTTCACTTTAACATATCAACTAAATTGATGGATTTTAGAAGAAGTGGAAACCTCCGTGGCGTTTTTCGTGTATTAATATATCGGTAGAAAATATTACATCGTACCCATATAGAACTTTGGTTTATTCTATGCCAATGACAACGCCCCACGGATCGATTTGGATATTAGTACCCTTATTGAGTTGTTGAGAATCTAACAATGATTGGCTATTCCCATACGGGTAAGCAATTGTTTTTGTCTCGTATGAGAAGTTAAAGAGGTAATGTACTTTCTTTCCTTTCTCATTGATTCCGGAGCGAAGAACGATAGGGAAAGAGAAGTTACGTTCTACTGTTGCGATATTCTTTCTTTTCGCAGCCCGGGCAATCAACTTCTCCAGAATTTCCATCGATGGGTTTGTTCCTATATATATAAGGTGTCCTTTGCCGTATGAGTTTTCTGTGATGCATGGCCATTTTCCAAAGAATACATGATCGGCGTATGCTAACGGCTTAGCATTTCCTAACTGGAGGAATTCCATCCATGTATCTATGGTATTATCGGATGCGCCAATTTCATTGCCCTTTAATGAAAGTTTGTTGATGGATGAGAATTCCTGATATGTGAACCCGCAGGCATCAGCCAAAGGACCTGGAGCTATGCTCGTCCGGACGTCATCATCTTGATCGCAATATCCGCTTTTATACAGCATCACTACTTCTCCACCATTCTTTACGAAATTGCTGATTTTATGAAGCAGCTCATCAGTTGCTATATATAAAGAAGGTATGATCAACATTTCATATCCTGAGAAATCTTGTATCTTATCCACAGGAATAATGTCACATTCTATGTTTTGTTTATAGAGTGCTTCATACATCATATAGTCTTTATATTGTGTGCCCGAATTGGCATACGGCATGAAATCGAGGGCATGTTTTGAATCATGACTGAAGAGCAAAGCAACTTTATTATGTTTCTTTAAGTTGACCAATTGGTCTCCTATGTTATCCAATTCTTTAGCCCCTTTCGAGAATTCGGCATATACTCTGTTTGGTAACCCTTCGTGTCCAAGAACTCCTCTCCAATAAGTCTCCTGTCCATAATGGAGTGTGCTCCAATGCCAGTATTCAACCATATTGGCACCTCCTGAAAGGAAAGCGTACATGTTTTGTCTGAGTTGTCCATCGTATGGCGGCCATTGGTTTTGGCTGCTCCATCCTGTCCCTTGTGCATTCGTTTCGGTTACAAGAAAGTTATGTTTTTTACTCACCACCCGCATATAATCGGCAGCATAACCAATTTGCATACCGTCTTGAGCATCTTGCATGTTATAATAAACATTGATGGCAGGATATTCCATCTGTCGGAACGCATCTACCTGATCGATATTGGCAAATGCCGGCATGAAACAGTGGGTGACAAACTGATCGGGACGTTTATATTCGTTCACTATATCAATTTGCCAGTTTAAGAAATCAGCAGTTACTTTTCTATTCCAACGCTCCCACCAGAGTTTATAGGACGGGTTAGTTACTCCTTTTCTATCATAGAAATCACTCCAATTGTTAATATTCATGCCCCAATAGTTCAATCCCCATCGATGATTGAGAGAATCCAAATTATGATTGAACTCTTTCTTTATATAATCGCGGAACCCTTCAAAGTAATCTTGATTGTCAATGTTGCGTGCTTCTACTTCATTGTCAACTTGATAACCGATAATGGCAGGATGGTTTGCAAAGTGTTCCATCATCTTTCGAATAATTCTCTCGCAATATTTCAGGTAAGTAGGATTTTTTAAATCCATATTCTGACGAATGCCATAATAGCTTTGTTTGTCTTGCCAAGTATGCGATAATACTTCAGGATGCTCTGCGGCCATCCACGACGGAATGGAATACGTCGGAGTACCCAGAATCACTTGAATTCCGGCCTCATACATCTTATTCAGAATTCTATCCATCCATTCGAATTTAAAGATACCATCTTGTGGTTCGAAGAGCGACCAAGTAGATTCACCTACTCGAACAACAGTCAGTCCGGCTTCTTTCATCAGTCTGATATCTTCATCTAATCTGTCGGTTGGAGTATATTCGCTGTAGTATGCGGCACCATAGAGCGGTTTATCAAAATGATAAATTTTATCATCCTTTACAGGATTATTGGCAAAGGTATTGACTGCTAAGGCAATTCCTAAGATTGTAATCAAGTGCTTCTTCATGGTATTCGTTTTAAGAATGATATATTATAATAAGGTATGCATATTCGGATCCTGCAATTTACGGATGTTACTCTTTCCCGTCATCTCAAGGATGGTCATGCGGAACACGTTTGTATATGGAACAGATTCCATGTTGACAGGGAAGCCATTCGGGTGATAGTGAGTATTCAATAACGTCAGGCAACGAACTTTGTCTTCATTCGGAACCAATTCTATTTTTCCTTTCCCAATGATACTTTCGTACACCATGGTACAATAAAGTTTTGAATCGTCGAAGAGTAACGTATGATTACAGTCCATTTCAAAAGCAACTACATCCTGTTTGTCCAGATAATCGTATTTCAAGCCTTCTTTTGCGCCATGAAAATACAGATAGACTGTTCCATCTTTCACTTCCACGCCAAAATTAAGTGGAAGAATATATGGTATTTCTTTACCGTTAAACGCAATGCGACAAACGTCACATTGCTTGATAATCTCCACTTGCTGCTTAAAGTTAGTTACTTCTCTGCTTTTTCTTCTCATACTTATAGCTTAGCTTTTTTTACACCTTCGAATGTCATCTTAACCGGACGGATTGTTCCATCCTTTTCAAAATAGAGCCTGTCGATACAAGTGCAGCGGCTGTTACCACTTGTTTCTGTTAGCGGGCGGCGATGATAAATAATGTAATATTCATCCTTTCCTTTTCCTTTTATGACAGAGTGGTGCCCCGCGCCGGTAGCGATGTTGGGGTCTTGCTGAAGAATCTTTCCGATACGTTTAAACGGACCATAAGGAGTATCGGCAATAGCATAAGCTACACAGTAATCCGGACCTGTCCATCCTCCTTCCGACCACATAAAGTAATACTTCCCGTTGCGTTTTAACATAAACGGGCCTTCTACATAATTATTAGGAGTTACTTCTTTGTACATCGTGCCATCGTCAAATGGAATCAGATGTAGTAAATCGTCGGACAGCCTCACCATGTTACAGTGACGCCATCCGCCGTAATACATATAATATTGCCCGTCGTCATCCTTAAATACAAACTGATCAATAGGTTGGGCTCCATTTACAATGTCGTTGATAAGCGGTTTCCCTAAAGCGTCTTTAAACGGACCTTCGGGCTTATCAGCTGTCGTTACGCCAATACCTCCAATTTCACCTTCGTGTACATCGTTACCTCCGAAGAACAGATAGTATTTATCATTTGCGTGGATAACAGCAGGAGCCCACATTGCTTTCTTTACCCACTTTACATTCTCGTTTGAGAGTACTTTATGGTGTTTTGTCCAGTGTACTAAATCAGTAGAGGAGAATGCGTCTAAAAAAGTCTGTTCTTCATATTTGGCAGAATAAGTTGGGTAAATCCAATATTCCTTGTCAAACACCAAACCTTCCGGATCGGCATACCAACCGGGAAAGAGTGGGTTTCCACTCATTTCTTTTGATTCTGTACTTTTATGAGAAGCACATCCTCCACATGTAAGGAGTAAAGTTAAAGCAATGTAGTGCAGTTTCATAGTCTATTTTATTTTTCAAATTTCGGGAAGCAAGAGAATGGTTCATCCTGAACTTCGAAGTAAGGCCAATATTCGAACTGGTCATCACCATCGATAGTGAAGTGTAGAGGTTTACCTGCAATAGGTTTCAGCTTGTTAATCAATGATGCTATATTTGAATTGATTTCTAAATTCTTTTTTCCTTTAACACCTACTGCAGCCATCAAGATAGGACCATATTCCAATGCATAATGATTGCTCTCAAATCCCGGTTCTTTTCCTTCATACTTGGTAATTTTAAATTCTGCCGGCAAGGAGAAAATAATCTTATCTCCTTGTTTCCATTGTCGGCTGATGGTATAATAAGTTCCCGGTATTCCTTCGCCTTGAATCTCTCCATTAACAGATATTGCCATCTTCTTAGATGCCCAAGACGGAATGCGGATATGGATATCACCTTTTACGGCCTGAGTATTGAAAACTTCTATGGAAACATCCATGCCGTAGGGGAATTGAGTATCCATCTTCAACTGTAAAGTTTGGTTTTCTATGGGAATGTTTACTTCAGACGCGGTAAACTGATTAATATAAACACCATTCTGTGCAAAGGAATAAAGATATTCAGGAAGAGATCCGAATATACGGGTTCCTTGACCTTCGCAACAAGTGTTCATCGCATGGTAAGAACCTGGAGAATGTGGTCCATATTTGCGCCCATCCAGTTTAGCGAAATAGCGAATGCCTTCAGAGCCATATTGGTTGGCAATGGCTACATTATAAATAGACTTCTCTATCTCAGCCGAGTACTTTTCTTCATCGGGATAGATGTTATGGAAGCGTTGGTTAATTTTAATCCAGAAAGCATTGCCACAAAGTTCTCCGGCTTGCTGATGCAGGTAGTATGACTTGGGTTCGTATACAAAAACTCCTTCGTTAATGGACATTTCTCCACCGGTCATTTCCCAGTTGTCATGGAACAAATCCCAAGCACCTTTCATGGCATCCAGATATTTCTGAGCACCGGTTGCACGATATAAATCAAAATACGGTTCAATGGCAGTCAGCAAATAGTTATGCGGACGGTCGTATGGGTATTTGTAAATGATTTCTTTATTGCGGTTAGCCAAACCTTCCATGAAATAATTCTCTTGGAAATATTGCATGACTACCTTTATATCTTCCTTTTTTCCTATAGGAGTAAAGTAAGTACGGGTCATGGGAACAACACCTTGTATACCTTGCAGACAGCGTCTGAGCATTTCAGGAAGAAAGGCGCTCTGATCAAACCAGTCGTAGAATCCGCGGAGCAATGTAAATGCCTTTTTATTTCCGCCGTAACCGGCGTCAATCAGTCCGTGAGTAACCCATGAACGGGTATAAGCGCCACATTCACCTGTAAACATTTTATGTTTTGGAAAAGCCATCAGATAACCGTCAGGCTCTTTGCTTTGATCTATCACATCAATGATATTGTTCATCTCTGCGCGCAGCGCGTTATTTTCCATCCAACGCAGTGTATTTCCTGCCCCCATTAGGAAACGACCGGCTTCAGAGCCCGGAAGCTCTTTAAACCAGAATTGTGCCAACGATGAGTCAAATGGTTTTACGGGGAGTCCGCCTTTTAATTTAAAATTGCGGACCAACTGTTCTTCAGTGAATGAGTTTAACAAATAATTTATATTACGCTCCATGACGGTTTTTATCAATCCGTCATTCACCTTTATTCCTGTCAGTGGAGTTTCAACGACATTCTTAACCGGTTTCCATTGCTTCTCGGGAATGACATTCTGTGGATTGTTGGTAACAACAAACTCTCCCTGTGGACGATGAGGACGAGTCAGCAACTCAGGTTGACTGCCTTCTTGCGGATTTGATTCCGTCACTTTACAGCCAACAGCAATATCTTTTCCATCCTGCATTACCATAATTTTTGTAAGACATAATTTATTATCTCTTAATTTGGTCGCAGTGAAACGTACATATCTTCCCTTAACTGTTTTGGTCGCAAAAGAAGCTACTTCATCATAAGGAAGAGGGTAGTCATTTGAAAGAGTCATATCCTCGTACGTAATATATTCTTTGAAGTCGGGATCATTCGAAACTTCCAGACGGAACCGACTGGGGAATCCACCTCTTCTTGGTCCCCAACAGTTGGAAGCTGGTAATATTTTGATACCGTCGATACTTTGTGTGGAACCTAAATCTATCTGAACCCACTTTGTCTCGTCATTGCTTGACGCATACGAGATATAATCTTTTAAAAAGTTTTGGGAAACCCGCTCAACTCCCATGTGAGCTTCTTCAATTTCTTTGGCTTCATTGTATTTAGTGATTTGAGCATCAGATGCTTGTATGCATCCGAATAAAAAGAATGTAGCCATCAGGCTCTTTCCAAAAAATGAATGATGTGAATTTTCCATTATGAAATTATATTTAAGAATATTAATTTATTTATTGCAAAGATATATTTTTTGTTTTAATCAGTACCTTTTTACCGTTTAAAAGTGTGGTAGCAAAAAGAAAATGTTCTCCGCCTTCTTTGAGTTTTAGTTTTTTACGCAGTTCAGCAACCGAAGCAGGGTAGTTCCGGATAGTTAGATTCGCTTGCCGGACATTATCTAATAATTTATGCAATTCGTTTTTCTTGAATCCGGAAACGCCTTGAACACAGAATCGTCTGCCGGGGAAATCGGGGTTATACGAATGAGAGGTATATAGGTGGCTGTCCGGTGCTAATTTCTGAACGTTATATCTTTTCGTAAGCAGCTTATACGCTCCGCTTTTCATGACTGAGGCATTGGGCTCGTAGAGATATTGACCTATTTCTTCGGCAAACATACATGTTGTGTACTGTTCTTCTTTTATGGAAAACTCAAACTGTTGACTCTCTTTTATCCTAAAATTTACGCAATGAATAGGGATTTCTTCACGGTTTAGGACGGAGTCTTTCTCAAGCGTCAGCAGCAGTTCTTTGCATTCGTTATTTATTGCAACGATATGTACCGAGCTGATATGTTTTAGTTCTCTCATTGTTTGAGTAATATCAAGCATAGGAGAAAGTTTGACTAATACTTTATCGGCTTTCTCGATTAATGTGTTTTCTATTTGAGTGATATCCGGCTCACATTCGGCAATGACAATCACCTTACCACCATGCTCATCACGTCGTGCGGGATCCAAATAGATAGCGTCAACGTGATGTATTTGTCTTAGATATTCTACTCCGTCAGCATGGAGTATAACGATTTTATTCGATAATCCAAGCAGATTAAGGTTATATTTAGCCAACTCGACTAATGAAGGCTGTTGTTCTATGTAAGTTGCCTGTTTAAAATGCCGTGCGATGAACGAGAAATCTACGCCCAGCCCTCCTGTCAAATCAACAAAAGAATTACCTTTCAGTAGTGATGCTTTATATTTCGCGGTTTGTTCCGATGAGCACTGTTCCATCGAAAGGTGAGGGGGATAAAGTATGTTGTCTGTATCTGCCCATGAAGGTAGTTTAAACCTTGCGATTTGCCATCCTTCTATCTGAGTGAGTGCCATAGGCATATCAATGTCAGGCGATTTGTTCCCTTGGAGCGCAAGCGTACGCACATCGTCATTCCGGTGCTCTTTTATGTATTGAATGGTTGCTTCGTTCATTGGCTGTTTTTATTCCTACAAAATCAACGTGAGTTAGATGAAATGTAGGTGTCTATCAATTTGATTGATTAACAATAGTTTTACCTTTGAAGTTCTAAATTTCAAAGTGTTACAAATAATTATTACTCTGTGTGCCGAAGACAAAGTTACGGAAAATGTTTTTATGCTATATGAATTCTATGATGTTTTTAATGATATGATGATAATTTTCCAAGATTAATAGTGTTTTCTATAATATAAAAAGAAAGAATGTATTGAACCGGATTCTTAAGTCAAAACGTTTTCACAGTATGTTCAAACGATGTTTTTAGCATTTTCATCCGATTCATTAAAACTTGTCTTCAAGAGACTTCGAAAAGTGAACCGTATAAACTGCTCAACTCATACGGACGGTTCATTTGTCTCACAAGAGTGAAACAAATGTCTCACAGGAGTGAAACAAATGTCTCACAGATGTGAAACAATTGTCTCACAGGAGTGAAACGAAAAAATCTTCTGATGAATACGGCAACTTATATGGTTCACTTTTCAGCTCATACGCATCAGCATAATAGTTGTTATGGTTGGTTGACAAAAAACATGTATCATCTTAAAAGAAGCAGAGATTGAGACAAAACAGTTTGATAAGCGGACGAGTTCATTGGTAAATTTCAGTTTGCTGTCTGTTGGAAATCTTATTTGGAATAGTTAGCTTTGTAAAAAACATTTAGAATGCCTCTGAATAAAACCATAGATTTGAGCAAACATATTGAAAAGGAAAAACATTTTACCTTTAACGTTATCTATAATACCTATTATAGACGTTCTTTCCTTTTTGTAAAGTCGTATGTGCGCGATGATTTTGTGGCTGAAGATATTGTTTCCGATTCTATGATTGCTTTGTGGCAAAATATAGATTATTCAAAATCAGACTCTATTCCTTCTTTCTTATTAACTATTCTGAAAAACAGAGCATTAGATTATTTGAAACATAAAAAAATGGAACAGAAAGTGATGACAACTAGGTCAAATTGGGAAAAGCAGGAGTTGAATATTCAGATTGAGGCATTGGAAGCATGCGATCCAAGTGATATTTTTTCTGAAGAAATAAAAAACATAGTTGAAAAAACACTTGATTCATTACCAGACAAAACTAAACAGATTTTTCAGATGAGCAGAATGGAAGAGAAAACGAATAAACAGATTGCAAGTGAGCTTGATTTGTCAGAAAAGGCCGTGGAATACCATATTAGTAGGGCTCTTAGGGCTTTGTATGTTGCGTTGAAAGATTATTTGCCCTTATTTTATTTCTTCTTTTATTTTATTTAAAACACGAAAAACAAAAATTCTTTGGATTCTCTTTAGGGTTAAGGCTAAATCAGTCGTAATATTAATGTAATGAGATAAAAATGGACAATCAAACATTATTTAGATATATATCCGGAAAGTCTTCCGAAAAGGAGCGTAAATACGTTACGGAATGGATTCTGGAGGATGACGAACATAAGTGTGAATATTTGAAGGCTCATAAAATATATGATGCTACACTTTGGAATTCATCAGAAGAAAAGAGGACGAAGAAGGCGAGTTTATTGTTTATGAGATATGCTTTGCGGATAGCAGCTGTTGCTGTAATGCTGCTATGTATAGCAGAAGTTTGGCGATTATCTGTCCATAAGGCTGCTGTTCCTTCCATGATGTCAGTTTATGCTCCGGCAGGTCAGCGTACGGAAATTGTTTTACCTGATAGTACAAGAGTCTGGTTAAATTCCGGCAGTAAACTTACTTTCGCTAATAAGTTTGAAGGTGAAACTCGTAATGTAACATTGGATGGAGAAGGTTATTTCGAAGTGAAGAAAGATATTTCGAAGCCTTTTATAGTCGAAACGAATAAGTTGAATATTCGTGTTTTGGGTACAGAATTTAATGTGATAGCTTATGGGAAAGAAAATACATGGGAAACATCATTGATTAGAGGGTCAATTGAGCTTTTTGATCATGCAAATCAGTCGATGGCTGCAAAGGTGGAGCCAAATTCCACTGCTATATTGATTAATAATAAAATTATAAAGAAGCCAATAGAGAATAAAGAATACTTTTTATGGACGAAAGGACTTATATGTTTTAATAATAAAACTATTAAAGAGATATTGAAAAAGCTTTCTCTGTATTATGATTATAATATTATCATTCGTGATTCTAAATATCTTGACTGACAGTATACCGGAAAGTTCTGGACTCATGATGGCATCGAACATGTGTTAAAAGTATTGCAATTAGATAGTAAATTTAAATTCATAATAAAAGGAGAAACTAAAAATGTCATAATCTATTAACCATTTAATACTATTTGCCTATGGGAAACAAATAATGCTTAAGAAAAACACAAGAAAAACGGACAGATGTTGCAGCATCTATCCGTTCGAGTCAATAGCAATTGACTCAATAATAAATTCTAAGTTTTACCTTAAAATTGTCAAAACAAAAGTATGGAATATTTTTCTAATAATGAAGCCTTTAAACAATTTTTATGTACTATGAAAGTTCTTGTACTATTATTGCTCTTATGTGTAGGCTCAGTATTTGCTAACGAGACAGGTGCTCAGAGCCAGCGCGTGACAATTACCTCAAGCAACGTAACAACCCGGCAGATTATAAAAGAGATAGAGAAACAAACAGATTATCTATTTGTTTATAATGAGAAAGATGTAGACCTTGGTCGGACTGTTAATGTTGATGCTAAAGAAGAAACCGTTTCTAAGGTGTTGAACAGTATCTTTAGAGGGACTCAAATAAACTATGTAGTTGAAGGTACCAATATTATGTTGATAAGGACAAAAAATGTTTCGGATAATCCCAATGTGAAAGATGTAGAACAAAATCAACAGGTACGTGGAAAGGTACAAGATACTAATGGAACACCAATCATCGGAGCTAATATCCTTGAAAAGGGAGCAACTAATGGAACAATTACAGATATGGACGGAAACTTTATGCTGAATGTATCTGATAATGCCACATTGATTGTTTCTTACATCGGATATACCACATCAGAGGTGACGGCAGACAGACAACACACTATGACCATTGTATTGAAAGAAGATACCGAAGCTTTGGAAGAAGTTGTGGTGGTGGGGTATGGCTCTATGCAAAAGAGAGATTTAACTGGTGCTGTCTCGCAAGTTAAAGGAGATCAAATATCAAATTTACCTCTTCGTAGTGCATCAGATGCTTTACAAGGGAAAATAGCCGGTGTGACAGTTACTGCTAATTCTGGTAGTCCTGGGGCATTAGGAGATGTCCGTATTCGTGGTATAGGAACATTGAATGGAAATGATCCGTTATATGTTGTAGATGGTCTTCCACAAAGCAATATCGGATGGTTAAATGCTCGTGATATTCAAAATATAGAAGTGTTGAAAGATGCTTCTGCACAAGCAATCTATGGTTCTCGTGCTGCCAATGGAGTAATATTGATTACTACTAAACGTGGTGAAAAGAGCGATATTTATCGTACAAATATAGAATTTGATGCAAGTGTGGGTTTTCAATCCGCAAGTAAGGAATATGATATGTTGGATGCAGAAGGCTTTATGGATTACAAGAATAGAGCTTATGCTGCGGCCGGTAAAGAACTAATATCTGATTTTTCGACCAAAGAAAAGAGAGATGCTATCTTAAATTTTTTGGATAAAAATGGAGGACGTCAAGGTACTAATTGGTGGGATGCTATTACAAATAGTTCGTCGGAAGCATTAAATCAAAACTATAATGTTGCTTTTTCAGGAGGAATAAAAAAGTTGAGATATCGCAGTAGTTTTGGTTACATGAATCATAAAGGACTTGTAAAAGGTTCAGAGTACGAACGTTTAAATGGTAGATTAAATGTTGATTCTGATGTGAAAAAATGGCTGACTTTATCTGCTAATGTCAATGTATCATACGAGGAAAGAAAGAATATCGACGAAAACAATTCGTATCAGGCTACAGTTTTTACAGCGGCTTCTGCCGATCCTATAACTCCTATTTATCGGAATAATTTAGTTGATGTGCCGGAATTCTTAAAGGAGCGGATATATGATTCGTATGAGCCTACTAATCCATGGTCAAAATATACCGGTGTTTTATATTCTAATAAATATAATCCGGTAGCGCAAGTAAATCGTGCAAGTTTAAATAAATGGCATGGTATAGCTACAAAGATAGGTATTTCCGGTGATTTTAAATTGTTCCCATTCCTCACTTTTAAATCAAGTATATCTGTTGATTTAATACGTAATCAATCTGACGGATTTATTCCGAAATATTATTTAGATGGTGACGAGTACAGTTCATATGCTACAGCCAGTCGTTCTCAATCTAATACAGATTATTGGGTATTTGATAATTACTTAACTTATACTCAGAAACTTGGAGAACATCACGTAACTGCAATGGTCGGTACATCTGCAGAAAAGAACCGTTATGAATATATTGGTGCTTCAAAACAGGGTATGATTAATAATGAGAAAGGACAACAAATCATTAATGCCGGTACAATGAATCCGACTGCAGATGGGTATTATTCAATAAATACTCTGAATTCATATTTCTGTAGAATATTTTATTCTTACGCTAATAAATATATGTTAACAGCTAATATTCGCTATGATGGATCTTCGCAATTTGCTAAAGGGCATCGTTGGGGAGTATTTCCATCTATATCTGGAGGTTGGAATTTTTCGGAAGAGAAATTTATGAATTGGATGAAAAATTGGTTGTCACAAGGGAAAATCAGATTAGGTTATGGAGAAATCGGAAATCAAACAATTCCAGGAGGGGCATATCTTAATTTATTTTCCAATAGTAGTTATGTATTATTTGGTTCCAATAATCCGCAACTATCAGGAAAAAGAAGTCAAGTAGGTAATGAAGATTTAAAATGGGAGACAACTCGTCAATTTGATGCAGGTTTAGATTTATCATTTCTTTCCGGCTCATTGAGAATATCATTAGATTATTATAATCGTGATACAAAAAATATGTTAGTACAAGTTCCAGTTCCTGCAGGTTTAGGATTCCCTAATACACCATGGGTAAATGCCGGTAGTATTAATAATAAGGGATTTGAAATAACAGTTGAATATGATGGAAAAATTAACGAATTCGGATATACGATTAATGCAAATGTGTCAACGTATAAAAATAAGGTAACAGATTTGGGAAGTGATGCTAATATTCCGGGGACAGGCGTACATCTTGGTTATTATACCTATACGATGACAGAAGTTGGAAAACCTATAGGATACTACTTTGGTTATAAAACAGATGGTGTATTCCAGACACAAGAAGAAGTTACCAATTATGTAAATAATGGGCAGCAAGTTATGCCTAATGCTAAAGCTGGAGATTTAAAGTTCGTTGATTTAAACAAAGATGGTAAACTTGATAATAATGATAGAACCATGATTGGTAATCCTCATCCTGATTTTACTTTCGGTTTAACATTAGGAGGAGAATATAAGAGATTCGATCTTACTGCATTTTTCCAAGGTTCTATAGGTAATGATCTTTTAAATATTTTAAAGTATGATTTGTATGGTGGCGTGGGTTGGTATAATGCACCCAAAGATATCTTGACTACATTCTGGAATGGGCCAGGGAGTACAAATAAGAATTTTGCTATTGATGCGGATAGTAGATTAAATCGAGAGATGTCTGAATGGTTTATTGAAGACGGATCGTATGTACGTTTGAAGAATTTACAATTAGGTTATACTATACCGGTTTCATTGACTAAAAAGATAAGTATCGATAATTTGCGTATCTATGTTGCAGCACAAAATTTATTTACTATTACAGGATATTCTGGCTTAGATCCGGAAATAGGAGAATACAATGGTAATCCTATATATAAAGGTGTTGATATGGGATACTATCCACAGCCTCGTACTATAATGTTTGGTATTAATATGAAATTTTAAAAGGAGGAGTCGTATGAAAAAATATATTATATCAAGTGTCTGGGGAATGGCTTTACTTGTAAATTTCTTATTTTCAAGTTGTACATCTGATTTTTTAGATCGCCAACCTCTTGGTTCTGTGGATGAATCTGTATATTTGAATTCAGAAAATGGTGGATTTAAATTACTTATTAATTGTTATACTCCGATTTTGGATCATTGGAGCTTTCAACAAATGAAATTTGATATGGGCGACCAATTGACTGATGATTGTATGAAAGGAGGTTCTGACGCTGCTGATAGAGTTGTTATTACAGAAGTAAGCAGAGGCAATCCTCCAGCAACAAGTAGTATGTTGAGGGATTTATGGAATCATCGTTACCAAGCCATTTCTGCATGTAATGTATTCTTGTCGACGGTAACACCGGAAACAGAAGTAATTGCTGATGGTGGAGCTATTGTCGCAAAAGAGAATATTCTTCGTTGGATAGCAGAAGCTAAATTCTTGCGTGCTTTCTATTATTTTGATTTAGCGGTAATGTTTCAAAATGTTCCTATTATTGATCATCCTTTAACTGCTACAGAGAAAAAAGAAATTTCAAAATCTGATGGAAATGCAGTGAAAGAATTTATCCTAAAAGACTTAAATGATGCAATATCCGAATCTAATCTTCCTTCAGCAAGCCAAATCCCGGAATCAGAATTCGGCAGAGTTTCTAAAGAAGCTGCTTTATCATTCAGAGCACGAGTTAAGATGTTTTTTGGGGATGATCAAGGTGCTTTGCCAGATTTGAAAAATGTTATAGATAGTGGACAATTTGGCTTGGTAGATGATTATGAGACATTATTTAATAGTGTGGCTAAAGGTTATATGTCAAAAGAAGCCATCTTTTTAACACCTCGGGCTTATATACCTAACTATACTACAGGAAGTGTTGTTCCTCAAATGTGTATTGGGCGAAATACAACAGGAGGGTGGGGAGGAGAATGTCCCACCAAAAACTTAGTTGAAGAATATGAAATAGGAGATCCACGTTTGACGCATACAGTCATGTCTTCTGGAGATATTTTTTACAAAGGTGATGGTGTTACTACAGAACTTCATGATTATTCAGGGTATGACGATTATTCTCTCCAGCATAATAGAAAGATTTGGGTAGATTATTCAAGAAGACCGGATGGAGATCTTATGCATACAGATTGGTCTTTCTTCCATATTCGTTATGCAGATGTCTTATTAATGTATGCAGAATGCTTGATTGAAACAGGTGGAGATAAACAATTGGCTGTAGATATTATTAATAAAGTTCGCCATCGTGCATTTGTGACAACGTCTCCAACGGATTCGTATGCTAAATATAGGAAATTTAATATTTCTGGAGATCAGAAGATAACGGAAGAGGTATTTAATAAGAAGTATAAAGTTAAAATTTCTGATGATTTGCGTGCTGCTGTTCGTCATGAGCGAAGAGTAGAATTTGCAGGTGAAGGCTTACGTTTGTATGACTTGCTGCGATGGAAAATGTTTGTTTCTACAATGCAGAGTTTCGGTAAAACAGATGAAGGAATTTATAGTGGTACTGGAACTAATGTTACAGATAAAACGTGGCCGTATCCAATTCCACAGACAGAAATAGATTATGTTGGAGGATCTTTGACTCAAAATGATAATTATTAACAGATAGAGGGAATCCACATTGTCAGTGTGGATTCTCCTTTTAAAATATTGATCTTGTTTGTTATGAAGAAAATTTCACGTAGAAGTTTTATAAAAGACAGCCTGTTGGGTGCAGCTGCTTTTACAATTGTTCCTAATACTGTGTTAGGAAAAGGTTTCGGTCATGTATCACCGAATGATAAATTAAATATTGCGGGTGTTGGAATCGGTGGAGTAGGCCGTCGGAACTTGAAAAATATGGCGACTGAAAATATTGTTGCCTTATGTGATGTGGATTGGGATTATGCCATGAAGACATTCCATGATTATCCGAATGCCAAACGTTATAAGGACTGGCGCGAGATGCTTGATTCGATGGGGAAATCCATTGATGCCGTAACTATTGCTACACCCGACCATACGCATGCTATTATAGCGTCTCATGCCATGACATTAGGGAAACATGTTTATGTACAGAAGCCACTTACTCATTCTGTATATGAAGCGCGCCTTTTAACCAAACTTGCCAAAAAATATAAAGTTGCTACACAGATGGGCAACCAAGGGAATTCATTTGATTGGGCCCGTCGTGTGTCAGAATGGATTTGGGCAGGGGCTATCGGTGATGTGTACGAAGTACATTGCTGGACGGATCGTCCTATTTGGCCTCAAGGGTTGATGAAACCGATTGAAAAAGTAAAATGCCCGAAGACTCTTGATTGGGATTTGTTTATCGGACCAGCAGAAATGCGTCCTTATCATCCTTCATATACTCCATGGAATTGGAGAGGATGGTATGACTTCGGTACGGGTGCCTTGGGAGACATGGCATGTCATATCATGGATCCTGTTGTTTGGGCATTGGGAATAAAATATCCGATAAAGGTTATGGCGAGTTCTACATTGAGTAATTTATATTCTCCCCCTCATGCCGAAGTAATCACTTATACCTTCCCTGAACGAAAAGCCAAAGGTAATGTGAGAATGCCGGAAGTAAAAGTAATATGGTACGATGGTGGCTTGATGCCTCCTCGTCCGGAAGAACTTGAAGAGGGTGAGATGATGGGAGATGAAAATGGAGGTATTATTTTTATTGGAACAAAGGGTAAGATTATGACAGGATGCTATGGCATGAATCCTACTTTGTTACCCAAGACAGCCATGCAATACTTTAAAGAACCGGAACCTACGTTACGACGTGTACCTGGTGGACATGGGAATATATGGGATACGGACGCACATGAACAGGATTGGATTCGTGCATGTAAAGAGTCACCTGAAAGTCGTGTGGAACCGTCTTCCAATTTCCAATTCTCCGGTCCATTTACAGAAATGGTTGACATGGGAGTATTGGCAGTTCGTTTTGCTGGTCTTACAGGATTGCATAAAGAACTTCATTGGGATGGTGACAATATGAGATTTACAAACATTTCGCCCAATGATAAAGTGAAGATTGTGAATTATGATGATTTCAAAGTTATTGACGGAGACCCTCGTTTTGATCGCCGGTATGCCGAATATAATGCACTCGATCTTGCCAAGGAATGGGTTAAGCATACTTATCAAAATGGTTATTCTTTACCAGATATGCCCAATGATTAAAAACAAGTGATATGAAGAAAATATTTTTATTGTTACTGATTGCTTTTTCATGCTTTTTGTCTAATGGTTATGGAAGTAATGATACAAAGGCAGAGAAGCAAGACTGGAAGCTCGCAATACAATCATATACGTTTCATAAGTTTACCTTTATCGAAGCATTAGATAAAACGCAGGAATTGGGAATAAAGTATATAGAAGCTTTTCCCGGACATAAACTTGGTGGGAAATATGGTACTGCTGTTTTTGGATATGACATGGATGAGCAAACCCGTAAGGAAATAATAGACAGCGCAGCTGTAAGAGGAATTAAGATCGTTGGAACGGGAGTGTTTACTACAGATAAAACAGAAGATTGGGAAAAAGAATTCCAATTTGCCCAATCCATGGGAATGGAATATATAACCTGTGAACCTAATCTTTCGGATTGGGATATGGTAGAACGGTTATCTAAAGAGTTCAGTATAAAAGTTTCTGTGCACAATCATCCGAAGCCATCTCTATATTGGAATCCGAAGAATTTGCTTGACGCCATATCTTCTCGTGATAGGAATATCGGATCATGTGCTGATGTAGGGCATTGGAATCGCTGTGGATTGAATCAATTAGAATGTTTACGAAAGTTAGAAGGAAGAATTATTTCGTTACATTTTAAGGATATTGAAGCTCCAAAAGCGAATGGAGAATGGCAACATGATGTGATTTGGGGCACAGGAATACTGAATGTGCCGGAAATGCTGAAAATCTTGAAAGCTCAGAATTTTAGTGGATATTTTGCTATAGAGTATGAGTACAATTGGGATAATTCTGATCCTGATATTAGAAAGTGCATAGATTATTTTAATCATATCACTGAAGAAATTTTAAAATAAGAGCATAAAATTACGTAATGAAAAAGATTTTGATATATTTTTTGCCTGTTCTTATGGCAATAGTGTTATTCTCTTGTGGAAGCGGTCAGCAAAACACGTTGACTCCGGAAGAGCAGGCGGAAGGGTGGGTGCTTTTATTTGACGGCCGGACAATGAACGGTTGGCGCGATTATAATGGCACGGCACTTACGGAACCCTGGCATGTGGTTGATGGCTGTATACAAGCAAAGGGAGATGGTAGTGATGGGAGTGGGTATATTGTAACCGACAGGGAATATGAGAACTTTGAACTTGTTTGGGATTGGAAACTCTCGAAGGGCGGTAACAGCGGCATGCTTTATCACGTGGTAGAGCGTCCCCAGTTTAAAGTTCCATACGTGACGGGACCTGAATACCAACTGATTGATGAGCCGAATTTTCCGGACAAGCTGGAAGAATGGCAGAAGCTTGGGGTTGATTACGCGATGTACCTGCCAGATCAATCTAAGATGAAAGTTAACCCAGCCGGAGAATGGAATAATTCTAAGATCGTGTTTGACAATGGCCATGTGGAACATTGGCTCAACGGAGCGAAGATACTTGAGTTTGACGCATGGACAGCCGATTGGTTTCAACGTAAGAACAGTGGCAAATGGGCAGACGCTCCGGAATATGGTTTGTCTCGGAAAGGACTTATCTGTTTGCAAGACCATGGTTATCCGGCCTCTTTCCGTAATATCAAGCTGAAAGAGTTGCCACGTAAGCCGGAGACGGTGGAGTTGTTTAACGGGGTGGACTTGAAAGGTTGGGAAGCATTCGGAAAAGAACTTTGGTATGTACAGGATGGCCTTTTGGTTTGTGAGAGTGGACCGGAAAAGAAATATGGCTATCTTGCTACCACTAAGTATTATGATGACTTTGACCTGAGGCTGGAATTTAAACAGGAGGCGAATGGCAATTCGGGAGTGTTTATCCGTTCTATTGTTGACAAGGAAGCAATAGTCGAGGGCTGGCAGGTTGAGGTTGCTCCAAAGGGTAATGACACCGGTGGAATATACGAGTCGTACGGACGAGGTTGGCTTGTTCAAATTCCTCCCGAGAAAGAGAATATCTTAAAAGAAGGAGAGTGGAATACGATGCGTATTAAAGTACAGGGCGATCATGTGACCACATGGCTGAATGATCAGGAAATGGTCAACATTACCGACGAGGAGATAGGGAAGGGACATGGGCGAATCGCTCTTCAGATTCATGATGGTGGTGGAATAAAAGTGCTTTGGCGTAACTTGAGATTGACAACCTTATAGCATAGAAAAGGATGCTGAAAAGAATTTTTAAATGTGTATTTAATCATGTTATTTACAAGAAGAAGCAGAGAAATGCTTTCCTTATATTTCCTCATAGGTAATGTTTTTTAAGGATGAGGTGGTTGTGCGGGAGCACAGCCACTTTTTTAATCTTTATTTCTTCTGACTCTTCGCTTTTATGCTTTTGAATATGTACTTTTACAAATCGGTTCTTCAACAGTATGCAGCTACTACTCCGATTCATACGGATCACTTTGCAGAATCTTTTGATAACTTTGTGAACTTATGTGTATCACTTCTTCCAACGAGTTTATATCTTGTGCCGGATGTGTGCATCTGATATTAAGTTATAAATGATACCCGAATGGTAAGTATACAAAAAGGCTGCCCTCAATGAGCAGCCTTTTTGTTATATATAATCCGAAATATTATTTTTTCGCTTCAATCTCCAGCAATTCAATATCGAAGATGAGTGTAGAGAACGGTAAAATCTTGGCACCACCGCCTTCTTCACCGTATGCAAGTTCTTGTGGGATGTAAACCTGATACTTAGAGCCTACAGGCATCATCTTCAAAATCTCAGTCCAACCTTTGATGACACGGTCAACACGGAATGTAGCAGGAGTGTTACGCTGATAAGAACTGTCGAATTCTGTACCGTCAACTAATGTTCCACGGTAGTTAACCTTGACCATTGAAGTGTCAACAGGCAGAGCACCGGTACCCTGTTTGATAACTTTGTATTGCAGTCCGTCAGGAAGAGTCTTAATGCTATCTTTTTTGGCATTCTCGGCAAGAAATTTTTCACCGGTAGCCTTATTATCGGCATACTTTTTTAAGTTGATATTATGACGAATAGCCTTCATCTTTGTGTCAACAAGAACATTAGCACTATCAGGAGTAAGAGTGGCTTTGTTGGTCATTGCAGCAATAAATCCGGCAATAAGATTGTCCTTGCTTAATTTTTGGGTAGAGTCGCCTGCGAAGATACGTTCGTTCATGGCATCGTACATTCTACCTGCGACTTGTTGTCCTATTTGTACACCGGCCATATAAGCTTCGTCCGCCTTTGACGTTTTATTGAATCCTTCTAAAACACCTTTACGGAAGTCTGCAATGTTGGCAGAGTCAATGCCCAACTGTTGGCTGACATACATATCCAATCCTTGAGTATTAGCAACGCCGATCATGTAAGAAAGGCTGTCAACACTATTAGAAAGATTAGCCTTAGGTGCCTGTGCGTTACAAGCTGTAAGGCTTGCTGCAGCTACAACAGCTGCAAAGTAAACTAATTTTTTCATTTTCTTTTGCTTTTATATTACTTGTAATAATTCTACGTCGAATATGAGTGTGCTGTGTGGAGGAATCGTTTCTCCGGCCTGCTGGTCACCGTATGCCAGTTCAGAAGGAATAAATAAACGCCATTTAGAACCTTCACTCATCAGTTGCAGAGCTTCAACCCATCCTTTGATAACCTGATTTACACCGAAAACAGCGGGAACACCACGTTTGATGGAACTATCGAATACGGTTCCGTCAATTAAAGTTCCTTCGTAATGGCATTTTACTCGGTCGGTAGCAGCAGGCTTACGTCCGTTTCCTTCTTTTAGAATCTCGTATTGTAATCCACTTGGTAGTGTTGTAACTTCAGGGCGTTTTGCATTGTTGGCAAGAAATTCTTTCCCTTTCTTTTGGCTCTCTTCATTCATTTGAGCTTCCTTTGCAGCGAAAAATGTATTGACCAGATCGCGAGCTTCGGTAAAACTCATTTTTGTATTTTCATTATCATATACATCTTTTATTGCTTGGGCAAAGTCCTCAATAATGAGTTTATCGGCCCCCATGCTTTTTAAGTTTTGGCCCATTCCCATGCCAATAGCATAACTGAATTTATCCATTTTATGATTAACCTTTTAGGTGATTGTTGTTTATAAATTGCAAAGGTAGAAAGTTTTTATGGAATGATAGAGCTTTTAGACTTAATTTTTCTTATTTTTGTAGGAAGCATAAAATGGAGGAAAAGATGGAAAAGAAAAACTTAGTAGTTTTGACAGGTGCAGGCATGAGCGCAGAGAGTGGTTTTGCGACGTTCCGTGATTCAGGTGGTTTATGGGAACAATATAATGTAGAAGATGTTGCTACGCCGGAGGGCTATGAACGTAATCCTGAGTTGGTAATTGAGTTTTATAATGGATTGCGTAAGCAATTGTTGTCCGCAAAGCCAAATAAAGGCCATGAGTTGGTTGCGCAATTGGAAAAGAATTTTAATGTGACAGTGGTTACTCAGAATGTAGACGACTTGCATGAACGTGCAGGGAGTACACATGTTATTCACTTGCATGGCGAATTGATGAAGGTTACTTCAAGTGTAGATCCGAATAATCCAAAGTATATTAAGACGCTAAAGCCGGAAGGATGGGCTGTGAAGATGGGTGATACCGCGTCCGATGGCAGTCAACTCCGTCCATTTATTGTTTGGTTTGGAGAATCTGTTCCGAAGATTGAGGATGCCATCCATTATGTGGAGAAAGCAGACATATTCCTTATCATAGGGACTTCGCTTAATGTATACCCTGCAGCCGGATTATTGAATTATATATCGTATGAGGTACCCGTTTATTTAATTGATCCAAAAGAAGTTGCTATGTCTTCGAGAAAAAAAGTACATGTTATTCAAAAGGGGGCTTCCGAAGGGATGGAGGAATTTATAAAATTAATGGAAGTATAAAGAAGCGGATTAGATTAAATTGTTTACCTTTGTTCGCGAATTTACTAATATCTAAATTTTTACAGTCATGAAAAAGTATGTATGCTCAGTTTGTGGTTGGGTTTATGACCCTGCGGTAGGTGATCCTGATAATGGTATTGCTCCCGGAACGGCATTTGAAGATCTTCCAGAAGATTTCGTTTGCCCTCTTTGTGGTGTAGGCAAAGACGAATTCGAACCGGAAGAATAAGTGAAGTAGTTGATAATTGATAAGCAGATATTGTTGTTAATTATACATAAAAAAGACGAGTCTTTAAAGGGCTCGTCTTTTTTATTATAAGAGTAGTAAGAATTATTCTTGCCCTTTTTCTTGATCGGAATCGAGTTGTTGTTCCTGACGATTCTGATGGTTGTTATGATGTTCATTATTACGATGAGCATTGCTATGACGGTCTTTATTAAAAGGACGACGTTCGCCATCTTTACGTTCAGGGCGTTCTTGATAACCTTCCGGTTTTGGCTGTAAAGCACGATGAGAAAGTTTAAACTTACCCGTTTTTGGATCAATATCCAATAATTTAACCTGAATGGTATCACCTTCTTTCAAACCGGTTTCTTCAATTGTTTCGAAGCGTTTCCAGTCAATCTCAGATATATGGAGCAGACCATCCTTGTTTGGTAAGAACTCTACAAATACACCGTATGGCATAACTGATTTAACTTTGCCTTCGTAAGTTTCACCAACTTCAGGAACGGAGACTAAGCCCTTAATCATGCGCATTGCATCGTCAATGCTCTGTTTATTAGAAGCGGAAACCTCAACATGTCCGCCATCTTCTTGCTCTTCAATAGTTATGGTAGCACCTGTAACTTCCTGCATATTCTGAATAATCTTTCCGCCCGGGCCTATGATAGCACCGATGAACTCTTTAGGAATAACAAGAGATTCAATTCGTGGAGCATGTGGCTTCAAGTCCGGACGTGGCTCAGCTAATGTATCAGTAATTTTACCGAGGATAAACTCACGACCTGCTTTTGCTTGATTCAATGCCTTTGCAAGAATTTCGTAAGAAAGTCCGTTACACTTGATATCCATCTGAGTTGCTGTGATACCATCGCGAGTACCGGTTACCTTGAAGTCCATATCGCCCAAGTGATCTTCGTCACCTAAAATATCGGAGAGAATGGCATATTTATCGCTGTCATCATCCTTAATCAATCCCATTGCTATGCCTGATACCGGTTTCTTAATAGGAACTCCTGCATCCATCAATGCCAATGTGCCGGCACAAACAGTAGCCATAGAAGAAGAACCGTTTGATTCTAAGATATCTGAAACGACGCGAACTGTATAAGGGTAGTTAGAAGGAATCTGTCCTTTGATTGCACGCCAAGCCAAATGGCCATGTCCGATTTCACGACGGCCAACGCCACGCTGCGCTTTAGCTTCACCTGTAGCGTATGGAGGGAAGTTATAGTGCAACAAGAAACGTTGCTTGCTCTGATCCAAAACATCATCAACAATTTTTTCATCCAGTTTGGTTCCTAATGTACAAGTTGCAAGTGATTGAGTTTCACCACGAGTGAATATCGCTGATCCGTGAGGCCCCGGCAGTGGACTAACCTCGCACCAGATAGGACGAATATCGGTAGTCTTACGACCGTCAAGGCGAATACCTTCATCGAGAACGCAACGACGCATGGCTGTACGCATAACATCGGCATAGTAACGATCCATCATAGCTTCTTTTGCGGCTAAGTCATCTTCGGAGAGATCAGCATGAGCAGCCTCATATTTCTCTTTGAAATCAGCAAGAATCTTATCGAATGCTTCTGCACGTTGTTGCTTTGGAAGGGCTTGTTTTGTTGTGTCGTATGCCGGTTGATAAAGTTCCTCATTCATTTGTTTTCGGAGTTCTTCATCATTATTCTCGTGGTTATACTCACGTTTAACAGTTTTGCCTACTGCTTCAGTTAGTTCCATTTGAGCTTTACACTGTACCTTGATAGCTTCATGAGCTGCTTTTAAAGCATTCAGCAAATCTTCTTCGCCTACTTCGCTCATTTCACCTTCTACCATCATGATATTATCATAGGTAGCGCCAACCATCAGATCCATATCAGCTCTTTCCAATTGTTCGAAAGTTGGATTGATAACAAACTGTCCGTCAATTCTAACTACGCGAACCTCAGAAATAGGTCCTTCGAAAGGAATATCAGAAACAGCAAGCGCAGCAGAAGCAGCAAGTCCGGCCAGAGCGTCAGGCATATCGACACCGTCAGCAGAGAAAAGAACGATGTTTACATAAACTTCGGCATGGAAGTTTTCTGGGAACAAAGGACGGAGGGCACGGTCGACTAAACGGCTGGTCAGAATCTCATAATCAGAGGCTTTGCCTTCACGTTTTGTGAAGCCACCCGGAAAACGACCGAATGCAGAATACTTTTCTTTGTAGTCTACCTGAAGTGGCATAAAATCTGTACCGGGAACTGCGTCTTTTGCGGCACAAACAGTAGCCAACAGCATGGTATTGCCCATGCGCAGCATAACAGAACCGTCTGCCTGTTTTGCCAGCTTTCCCGTTTCGAGTGTGATGGTTCTTCCATCAGGAAGCTCGATTGTCTTAACAATTGGATTGATCATAAAAAATATTTATCTTAAAATTCATAAAATACGTGCAAAGATAGCTATTTATTTAATAATAAGCTGATAAAGTACTAATTTCTTGATGTTTTTATTGATTTTTTTTATTTAAAAGCATAAGAAAGATAAAAAAACTTTGCTAAATCATTAAAACACGTATCTTTGTACCCAAATTATATAGTATAATATATTCATGAAAAAAGGTGGAATATTAATGTTTGGTTTGCTGTTGGGATTAAGTGCATGTAATAACGAACCAAAATTTGTTGTTGAAGGAGAAGTAAGTGGCGCGGAAAACCAAATGCTTTACTTTGAAGAGTCGGGAATAGAAGGCGTAATTTCTGTGGATTCAACTAAGCTGAATGCTAATGGCGCGTTCCGATTTACGCAGAAACGTCCTATTGCTCCGGAATTTTATCGTTTACGCTTGAAAGATAATATTATTAATTTTGCTATTGACTCGACAGAAGTGGTTAATATAAAAGCTGACTCGAAGAATTTTGCTACGGGGTATACTATTGAGGATTCAGAAAACAATATAAAGATTAAGGAATTAGTCTTACTTCAGAATGATTTGCAGAATAAGGTAAATGAGTTGGGAAAAGCAAATTTACCTTTGGGTATCGCTCAGGATAGTTTGAATTTCTTGATAAATAGCTATAAAGATAATGTAAAACGTAACTATATTTTTAAAGAACCGAATAAAACTTATGCATATTTTGCATTGTTCCAAACGTTGAATGGTTACATGATTTTTGATCCATTGTCAAATAAAGAAGACGTTAAATGCTTTGGAGCAGTTGCAACCAGTATGAACAATGTGTATCCTCATTCAGATCGTTCGCGTAATCTATACAATACAGTTATTAAAGGAATGAAAAATACCCGTACCCCTAAGATGGATACGGTTTCTGTTCCGGCTGAAAAAATAAAGGAATCCGGAGTTATTGAAATTGCGCTGAATGATTTGAATGCTCATGTTCAGAAGTTGACTGACCTGAAAGGTAAGGTCGTATTACTTGACTTTACGGTATATAATAATGCCATGTCTTCCACTCGTAATCTTGCTTTGCGAGAATTATATAATAAGTATGCTGAGAGAGGATTCGAGATTTATCAAGTCTCTTTGGATACAGACGAGCATTTTTGGAAGACGCAAGCAGATAAATTACCTTGGATCTGTGTTCGTGACCCGAATGGCATATATTCTGCGTATGTTAACATTTATGGTATTTCTAATCTTCCGACAGTTTTCCTTATCAATCGTAATAACGAATTATTGAAGCGTTACGATTCTACCACAGGAATGTTATCATTACAGTCTGATATAGAGAAAATTATGTAAACTGTTAACGTAAGTTCGGGGAATTACCATATACGCATTGTGTATCATTGCTCTTTTTTAGATGGATAAACGGTTTGGAGGAATCGTTCGTATATACAGCAGTTATTGCTTCGATGCGTATGAGTATGAAAGTGAACCATATAAGTTGCCATGTTTATCAGGAGAGTTTTTCGTTTCACATAAGTGAAACAAGTGTCTCACAGGAGTGAAACAAGTGTCTCACATCTGTGAAACAAATGACTTATCCGTATAAGTTGAGTAATTCATCCGTATGAGTTAGATAATTTAAATGGTTCACTTTTCAAAGTTTCTTGATGACTGATATAATTAGCCTAACGACAAAATGAAAATGCCTTTTTGGACTTGCTATAACGTCTTTTTAATATAATGATTAGGTTTGATTTAGCCTTTCTGTTATCTGTATTAAGAAATGCATTTGTTTATTTTTTTATATATATGTTGTAAAGCATCGAATTAATTTTGTTTTATCACTTTTAAATCGTATCTTTGCAAATACTTAAAAGGTGAAGGGGGTTCCGACATGTATATGCCGGAATTCTTTTTATTTTTATATTAAAATGAACAATAATTATAATAAATAGGAGGAAAATATTATGGGTTATATCTCAGAAGATGGTTACCGTAAAATGGTAGAGGAGCTCAGAAAATTAGAGTCTGTTGAGCGTCCAAAGGTGATTGCTGCTATCTCAGAGGCTCGTGATAAAGGAGACTTGTCGGAAAATGCCGAGTATGATGCAGCGAAAGAAGCTCAGATGATGCTTGAAACAAAAATTAATCAGCTAAAGAGTGATATCAGTGATGCTAAAATTATTGATCCGTCAAAGCTCAAGACCGATACTGTTCAGATTTTAAGTAAAGTTGAATTGAAGAATGTGAAGACCGGTATGAAGATGAGTTATTCTATCGTTCCGGAAAAAGAAGCGAATTTGAAGTTGGGTAAGATTTCTGTTAATACTCCAATTGCTCAAGGCATCTTAGGAAATAAAGTTGGTGACATTGTTGACGTAAAGGTGCCTAAAGGGTCTATCAGACTGGAAATTATGAATATCTCGGTTTTAGAGTGATAACGATACCGCATGATGTAGTTTTGTCTTTTTCAAATAAATCATACAGAAGACTATGGCAACAATATTTAGTAAAATCATTTCAGGTGAAATTCCCAGTTACAAGGTAGCTGAGGATGACCGGTTTTATGCGTTCCTTGATATCAACCCGTTGGTTAAAGGTCATACACTCGTTGTTCCGAAACATGAAGTTGATTATATTTTCGATTTGAGCGATGAGGAATTGGGAACTATGCAGGTTTTTGCCAAAAATGTAGCTGCGGCTATTAAGGAAGTTTTCCCATGTAAGAAAGTGGGTGAGGCTGTGCTTGGTTTGGAAGTACCTTATGCTCATATTCATCTGATTCCTATTAATAAGGAATCAGATATGATTTTTTCTAATCCAAAACTAAAACTCAGTGATGAAGAGTTTAAACAGATTGCCGGCATGATCAATGAAGCTTGGAGAAGCAATAAAAAGTAGCATTCTTCTTCTTATTTAAAAATTAGGGGATGCATCATCTCGATGCATCCCTTTCTATTATATTTTTAAATATATTTTTCACCTGACTTCATTTGCAATTTATTATAGAACTTACGGATAGCGGCATTATCATCTTTTTTACATATCAGTATTACCTTATCTTTTACTGCAATCAGATAATCTTTCAGTCCTTGGGCAATGATGATATTGTCTTTTGGAGCGGTAATAATATTATTTTCGCAATCATAAAGCATAGTTTCTCCACTGAGCGTAACATTCTGATGCTTGTCTTTGTCGTGGTGTTGATACATCAGTTCCCAAGTACCAAGGTCAGCCCAGCCGAAATCGCACAATTGTACATATACGTTGTCGGCTTTTTCCATCACAGCATAGTCAATAGAGATGTTCGGGCAAGTAGAGAATTCTTCAATTCCGTTGGACAACTTTGTACAAATTTCCGGCATATATTTCGCAAAAGCTCGCATAGCCGTATCTACATTCCAAAGGAATATGCCTGAATTCCAGTAAAATTCTCCGCTATCGACAAATATTTTCGCGAATTCCAATTGTGGTTTTTCCACAAAAGTCTTTACTTTGATAAATCTGTCTTCTTTTTCGTCTGTCAGTTGAATATACCCATATTCGGTGACGGGACTGTTTGGTTTGATTCCTAAAGTGAGGAGATATGGATGACGATCAATAAACTCAAGTCCATTGTTAATTGCCTTACAAAACTCGTCTTCCTTTAGGATGACATGGTCTGTAGGAGCTACAATGATATTGGCATTGGCGTTTTTCTGTTGAATAAGTGAACAAGCCCAGTAGATGCTTGGAGCTGTATTTCTACGCATTGGCTCTAATATAAGCTGATTTTCATTAAGTTCGGGCAGTTGTTCAAGGACAATATCCTTATATGTCACATGAGTTGAAATAATGATATGATCAGTAGGGACAATTTTGCGATAGCGGTCGAATGTCTGTTGTAGAAGGGTTCGGTTTGTTCCTAAAAAATCAACAAATTGTTTGGGAAGTTTTTCTCTGCTGACAGGCCAGAGTCTTCTTCCTACCCCGCCTGCTAATATAATACAGTAATTGTTATTGTAGGCCATATATATGCTGGGTTATAATCTGTGTAAATATAGTTTTTATTTTTAAATGTAATACCCTTATTTCTCTAAAAAGATATGCAAAACCATCTTTTTTGAAAAAAAATATCAGAAAGTTTGTAGATAAAGAAAAATAGAGTACCTTTGCATCCGCACTTTGATAAAGATGCCCAGATGGCGGAATCGGTAGACGCGCTGGTCTCAAACACCAGTGGAGCAATCCATCCCGGTTCGACCCCGGGTCTGGGTACAAAGTAAAAAGCTAAGTAGTTTGTTTTCAAACACTTAGCTTTTTCTTATTTTATAAATGTTCCCAAATTGTTCCCGGTCAGCTACATGAAATTCACATTTTATATGTTCAACATAGTTAATCCTTGAATGATTTCTCATCCTTGTTATTCAATATAAGAATGCTCGCTACGGCTTCTAAAGGCATCATTTCTTTATTCTTCCTTCTAGAAATTCTAAATCAAAGATTTTTCAAGCTATCTCTTAAATATCCACTTCTATATGTAACAATTAGGAACAAAAGAACTTCGTCAATGAAGTCTATGTCTCCATTGGAAAGTACTTAATGCAAAGAATCATGCTATTCAAAATCTCCATTCATGGTCAATTATTTCTAATATCAAATACTAAAATTACATCGAGTTCACGTTAAATTAGTTACGTATTATATGGTATTCTCAATACTTATTATTAATTTTGTGATTATGAATATTTTGTAAAGATTAAAAACCTCTACACAATGAATAAAAGTCATCTATTTTTAAAGAATGAGTTTGGTATTTGCCTCGTGTTCAATCAAACACGAGGTAGAGATGAAGAAGCATCAGAAGAAGTTAAGAACTATCGACAGCAGAGAGCAAAACTTCATCGTTGCCGTATAGATTTTGAAGAGGCTTTGGATAATCGTCATAATTTAAGGTCACAAGAAATAGTAGTTGAGCATTTTGATATGCTATCAATTAATTTTTTTAAAATTGCTGATCGCACATTGATAAAAAGATATTGTGCTACTTATGGCTTATCAGAACTCAGTTACTCCAATATGAATCAGACTGTTCTGTTTGCTATAGCTGACGAAGGGCGATTTAATGATGTTTTTATGTCTCAGGTTGATTCATTTTCTACAGAAGAAGCTAACGAAAGTACAGAGTATAAGCTATTGACTGTAATGGATAGTTTTAGCTATTGGAGCAGTAATTCAATGAAGTCTTTTGATATTACGGATGGTAATGCACATGATGTGCTCCTAGAATTGGTAGAAACTACACCAAGAATGGCAAATAAACAACTGGCCATAGTGGAAACTATGAAAGGGTATCTAGACAGTCAGAAAATTGTATATAAAGAGATAGAGCAAGATATATATCAGATAGATTTTATTAAAAAGGATGACTTGGCTTCGCTCTTGGATAATTTTGATGTTATACAAACTGTTCAATCGTTGTATAACATTCGTGTTCGTCCTAACACATTTGGAAATCCAGAGATAGAATCGGATGCAACTTTGAATTTGCTTGAGGGGGCACCAACGATTGGTGTTATTGATACGGGTGTTCAGAGATTAGCCGTACTAGGTCCAATATTGGAGCAAGATGGCTTTGATTTGACCAATAAGGAAGAACAGCAACCTTATGAAATTAATTTAATGTCCGATTCTAGTCATGGAACTACTGTTGCCACATTGGCTGCCTTCGGGAATAATTTCTACCAGGATATTAATGCAAAAAACATTGATGCTGATGCTAAAATATTTTCTATAAAGGTACAAAGAGGTGAAAGTGGACCATTGAATATTGCAGAAATAAAAGATGCTATCATTAACGCTCATCATGATTATGGCATTCGCATCTTTAATCTCTCAATGTCGGTTCGTGGAAAGTCATACAACCAGGATATTTCTACTTACGCATACATTCTTGACCAATTAGCTTTCTTATATGACTTGTTAATTTTCATTTCTGTGGGCAATCTAAGTACGGAAGATATCGAAGAAATGCAAATTGTTGCTGCAAAACCTGAAACAAGTAAAAAAGTAAAGCAATTTTTGCAGTATCCTAATCATTATTATAACCCATTTATTACATTGGAGGAAACCGAATGCCATGATGGTGAATGCATGAATCTCTGTGAACCTAGTGAGAGTATGAACAATATGGCAGTTGGTGCTATCGCTGAAAACTATAATCCAAGTCGGAATAGTCATGGATTGAGTTGGAACAAAGAACTCCCTGCATTTTATTCTCGTAAATATTACATGGATTACAATTCTTTAATTAATGGAACTCGCTTCAAGAACAACCAAAGAAATAAGAATCTCTTTAAGCCTGATATAGTTATGCCTGGTGGTGACCAACTGGATGTTGCATCAAGAATGCTGGTCTTATCGCCGAGATTGGATGGAGCAGGATTGAAAATGGAACAGAACTCAGGAACAAGCTACGCAGCCCCATTAGCAGCTAATATTGCAGCTAAAATTGTTCGTAAGTATCCTAACCTAAGCATGCAATCTGTAAAGGCTCTGATGATTAATAGTGCCGACCCGATAAAAACGTATTATCTTGATAAAACAATTGATAATTTAAAAGCTTTAGATAATAATTCTTACCCAAATGTAGATCGCAACGAGAAGTCTCGTTTGTCCAAGAAATACAGTTCAGAGCGATTATCAAAGTATATTTCAGGTCATGGTGTCCCCAATATTTCCAAATGTTTAGATTCTACTGATAATCGTTGTACATTTGTTATTGAAGATAGAATAGACTTCGATAGTCATAAGGTCATAAATCTGAATATCCCAAGTTATTTACTCCAATACTCAAAGAAAGGTACATTGCTAACTTTAACTGCTACTCTCTGCTATAAGTTCAATCCAAAACGGGGCGATGCTTTATCTTATTGCCCATTTCATATTGCCTTCAATTTGGGAAACAGCATGAACCATGATGATCCAAGAAAGAATGCAGAAGAGTATGCAAGACAAAGAGCATCTGACGATAATGATAGAATGGCCATTAAGTCTAGTGTTGGAGCATGGTCTGATGATTTTTACCCAGCGTCTAGCAAAATATTTTCAAATGTACAGAAAAAGATTTTAAATGTAAGTCGTGACGAAATTGAAAAGGTTCGCAACCAGATATCAATTATTTTTCGTTGTACAGGACGTGATTTTTTAGAGGGAACAGACCACCCTTTCTCATTCGTTTTGACAATTGAACAGAATCATTCTGTTGAAATAGATGGCAATAGTCTATACGACAACCTAGAACAGGAGAATACTGTAGAAGCTATTGCTCAGGCTACTCTTCAAGCTGAAGTGTAGTCTACACAACAAAAGGATTGGTATTAACCAATCCTTTTGTTGTTTAAGAGTTTTTTCCAAATATCTGTTCGGATAACATTGTTATCATATCCATCTAATACATTCCGCTTAATAGCATTCAGCAAGGCTTGTTTAATAACGTAGTAGGATAAATTGTTGCATTCTTTGTTAATAATTTCCTCTTTAGCCTTTTCATTGTCGAATTTGAACCGATCTTTAATCGTATATTGAACAAGAGAATGTACCTGTATGGGGGTTGGCAAATCTATTTTAATTGTCAAATCAAATCTCCTAATAAGTGCTTCGTCAATCATCTGTAATTGATTAGTAGCAGCTATAATGATTGTGTCTTGACTGATGAAATCAAACAACTGTAATATTGTATTTACAACTCTCTTCATTTCACCATGGTCTTGATCATAATCTCTTATCTTACCCAAGCTATCAAATTCATCCAATAGAACAATCGCTTTTTCTTTGTCTGCAGTCTTAAATATTTGAGTGAGGTTTTTACTTGTTTCTCCTAATTTGGATGAAACGACTGTACCCAAATTTACTATAATCAAAGGACGATCCAATTCGCCAGCCAACACATAGGCACTTAATGTCTTACCACATCCGGATGGACCATGAAGCAATATTTTATTTGAAACAGGAATATCCATTTTAGCGAGAGTATCAGCTTGCTTTCTTTCCTTGATAAAATACTCAAGTTCTTCCTGAATATTGGGTGTACAAACTAAATCCTTCATCGTAAACGAAGACATTACTGTCTGTATGATAAACTCTTCAGCTCTACTCTCAATTTCCTTATTTAATCGAAACTCTCTCAACTTACCTAAAGAATTACCTCTATCAGTATCTTTAATGATAGAAAGTATCTCTGAAGCAAATTTACCTCTGTTATTCTGCTGCGAGTATTCTACATACTGATACAACAAATCAAGCAAACGAGTATTGTCGTTTGCTAAAGCAAATCTTGCAATTTGTTTGATGTAATCAGCCTGCTTCATATAAAGAGTTCCTTTTTTATTTGCAAATATAGCTCATTGTTGTCGAATTACCAAAATTTATAAGAAAAATATGGTTCTCATTGGACATTACATTTTAATTCTCCCATGTCTTTTTTGAAAAATATTCTGCTCATTATTCTCCTTCCATTGCTCATATTTCATTTTAAACCAATCTACTACAGGCAAATCATCAATGAATAACCGCCATTTATTCTTTGTTTCAAGTTGAATAACATTCTTGATATATGCCACAGATTGCTCGGTAGTAAACTTGCGATTATGCTGCTTGGAGTAAAGCGAGCCACTAAAGCTGACCTTTTTGAAGCATGAAATGGCTCGTATCAAGTGCGTAGCAAAACCCATTTGCAAACACTCACGAACGATAGCCTTGAGATCTGCAAGGTAAGGAATAAGTTCTTCCAACTTCCTTTCCTCTTCTTGTTTACTAATTGAGTATCGGGTGAACTCGTCTTTTATAGTTTCCATCTGCTGCTGATGCATCATTTCAGAAGTAGCCATTTGCTTTTTGAGTGTAGAGATATTCCCTGTCAATGTAGCCTTGTCTGCATTAAGTTGCTTGTTTTCCTCTTCCATTCGTTTCACCTTATTACCTCCAAAAAGAGAAGATACACTATCCGTAATCGCTGTTGTGGCAGTTACTGCAGAACTCTTCAGTTTCTCTACTTTAATTCCTTGTTTCACCTCTTTAAGTTCTGATTGAAGCTGTTCTTTGCTTGATTCAAGTGTTTGTAGTTCACTTTGTAGGTTCTCGGTTGCACCAATGAGTGATTTGTAATATTCAGAAATGGAGATATGTTTGGCTTCCGATCCATCAATACCACGCTGTAAGCCATACTTATTCATGAGCTGGGCATAACTATCTTGGTAATTCTTTAGTTGGTTGCGTGCCATCACATCATCTGCACATAGTCTGGGTGTACCAACTTTCTTCTTTCGGTATTTACGTTTACCATTTTCTTCCTCTTTTTTGGCTTTTCTTCGCTCACAGGTAACAATAGGCACAATCGTAGCATGGATATGTGGTGTGTGTTCGTCCATGTGAAGAACTGCCGACACCACATTTTCCTTGCCGTATGTTTCTTGCAGCCATTGCATATTATCTTGACACCAACTATTAAGTTGTCCTCTATCCTCTATCCGTTTCATATCCTCGTATGTTCCTGTGAGCAGCACACGGATTGCTCTTACTTGGTTTTTACCAATTTTACGAGTGATTCCAGCCGTATTGATACGATAACTAATAGCTTCACTTCTGGAGTGGATTCCATCAGGGAACTCAATAAGTTCTTTGTTTAGGTGAGTGCGGCTTTCATCTGCATTCTTAGGATGGATTGTGCGCTCAATATGAGCAGACATACCTGTGTCGGCTCCTTTCGCTTTCTCTAAATGTAATACTGCGTATCCCATATCTGTCTTGCATTATTTGGGTTTAAGTTTAGGTTGACGATTCTCTTCGGGGTTTCAAAAGGGGCTTCCCCTTTGCCCATTGGGCATTTTTAGCAGAGGAGTGTAACGGCTGCGTAAAGAAAATGCCCTAATGAGCTATGGTATTTCGCTTGTGAAATATCCATAGGGGAGCAAGCGATGATTTATAGCCCTCTTCCCTTTCCCTTTCGTTGTTGTTGAGTGGTAATAGGCTTATCACAAAGCAGGTCGTTAATGTCCTTATACTTTGAGTAAGCCACGGAGCCATCTTCTACCTTTGCACCTAACTCTTTTGAGAGTTCTGCATTAGCAGCCCAGCCAGCCCTATCGTTGTCGAAAAGACAAACAATGTTATCATAGGAAGTTAAAAGGCTCTTTGCCTTTTGCAAGTTGGTGACGGAGTTAAGGATTATAATATCCGAAACTCCAGCCGACTTGTCATCACTAAGGGCTAAGATACCCTTTCCTTGCTTTTGCAAGGTCATATAAGAAAGGTAGTCCATAAATCCCTCAAATATCAAACAAGTATTGGCGTGTTCTTTTGCCTTGATAATCGTAAATGATTTAGGTGCTATACAACCTTTGAAGAATGTGTTGCGCAGTTCGTAGCCACCTGTCTTGTTAGCAAAGCCTATAGCAAAGTAGGTTTTATCCTTGTAAGTAAAATGTAGTTCTATACATTCCTTTTGAGCTATCGCAATATCCACTTTGCGCTCCGCGAGGTAATGAAGTAAGGCTGGGTGAGATAGTTCGTAGACTTCTATGTTCTTAAAAGCAGGTTCTTCTGGAGTAGTAATTCTTGTAGGTTGGTAGGAGTGATAGTTCATAGTGGATATGCCTGGAGCTGACTTTTCTATTTGTGCAAGCAGATAGGAAATATCTCTTGAATGATATAACTCTTCTGCAAGTGCGATGATACTACCACCTTTGCCAAGTCCGAAGTCATACCAAAGGTTGAGCTTTGTGTTTACCTTGAATGATGCCTGTGTTTCGTTTCTAAATGGCGATTTATAATATAACTTCTCGCCACTAATTTTGATAGGTGTATGCCCTATACTTTGCAGAAAGTCCTGCAATTTGATATGTTTTGCTGTTTCAATGTTCATAATTGTATGGCTTAGATGTTGTTAGAAAATTGATGATTTGATGAGTTTACTTGTAGGTGCTTGATAATGAGTGTTTATATTATACATCAACTCTTCATCAAAAAAATAAACTAAAGGGGAAGTGATGCTTGTGCAACTATTTCCTTATATCTTTACTTCGTTATTTCACGGTTTCATCTTATCACTATTTACCAGATAAGATATTTTTTCTTGGGGAGCAAGTTGTACTTTTGTGCAGACAAAAGTGCTTGCTACTTCAGGAAGTAGTGAAATCGCTACTCTATGTTCTCAGGATTTACTGCTTACCAAAAGAGAAACTTGGCACCATAGTACACTATTTCTCTTTTGGACAGCAATTATACACTTCATCCATGATTTATTTCTGATGGATTTCTGATGAGCATTTATTCTCCTTATATTCAGTAGCTTATATTCTTGTTTCATCATTTCATCAAAATAATAGTATTTATTTATCTGAAAGTTGTTCGAGAGTGACGGTGTAGTACCTGCCCATTCTCCTTACATCGGAATAATAGTTTGGGCGATTGAAGTCTATCTGATAGGTGGTGTAGCAAAGTGTATTGCTTGCTGGCTGCAATTTCCAAATATCTTGTACTATCTTTCGCACATGGCTTTTCTCAGCTTTCACTTGCGTATAGTTGAGTAGCGTAACTATGTCGTTTAGGCAGAAAGAATACTCTTTAATATTCATCTGCTTCATGATGTCAATGGCAAGTTCTGCCATTTCAATCTCCAGCTTGTTACGATTGCTCCTAATAATTCGTTTTAAAGCTGGTGTTTCCGTGAGTTTAGGATTGAACCACATACGGCTTTCTTCTTGGGTACTTAGTGTGCGATGCTGGAGAAAAAATAGGAAGGCAGGTATTTCTTCTTTGAGCTTCTTGAGAAAATCCGTATCATCAGATTGCAGCTTTTCTATTTTTCTCACCCAATAGCGGGTTTCTCCCATGTCTATGATAAGAGGGAGATACTCGTTGTTGGAGCATAGTACAAATTTGGAAAAGAAAGCTATTTCAGAGCGGTCTTTTCCTTTGGCCTCCACCTTGTAGGTATGTGTGGTACTTAGGTTCTTTAGTCGTTCACTGTCTTCCCTACGGTTAAGCAGTACTTCATCTACTACGATGATGAGCTTTCCTGCCCAGTCGGCATTGAACTGACTGCGGAAGTCTTCATTGGTGTTAAAGGTTACATTGTCCTTAAAAATGGCTTTAAGGAAGTTGAGAAAAGTACTTTTACCAGTATTGCGCTCCTCTGATACCAACAGAAGAATAGGTAATTTCTGAATGGGCTTTAGATAGAGCAGCTGCAAATAATCCATTCCTAACTCGTACTGTTCACCAAATATATGCGATACAAGGGCTTCTATGTGTGAGAATGTTCCTTCTTTGGGCTCATGGTCTATCGGCTCATAGAGATTGAGGAAGTTTGCTACAACTGGTTGATAGTTCACATGGTCTGGCAAGGTACAGAAGCCATTGTACTTAGGTACACTTGCCATAAAGTCCTTGCCGTGGTCTTGGCGCAGCGTTTCGTTGTTCCACACGATACGCTTGCGTACAAAGCCACCTCCTAATTTGGGTTGGTCTACCAATTTATATAAGGTGGTACCAACTCGGATATATTCTTCCTTTTCCATAGTATTAGATTTTTGAGGTTGCGTTACCTAAGATTTTCTGCACATCAGACATTCTGTATCTGACCTTGTTCCCTACCTTTATAGGCTTCAGATAGTTCTTCTTGCCCCAATGCCATAAGGTAGCATCACAGACTCCACATAATTGTTTTACTTCTTCCTTAGAAAGAAAGCGTTCCTTGCGTGATTCTTCAACGATGGTTGTAAGTTCGTCTTTTGCACGGTTAATAAGGTCGTTGGAAAATGCCAACAAATCCTCACCAGACACCTCTAATCGCACATGTGCGTTAGAGCCTTGAATGATAGATAAAATATCGGTCATATTTTTTAGACTCCACCAGCTTGTTTGACTTCCTGTTGTCGGTGGCTTGCAAACAAAAAGTCGCCACCTCGGTTGAGATGACGACTGCAAATTTATATCGAAAAATGATTGATTTTCAACGAATTGCAAAACGCTTAATTCGCTTAAATATTAAACGAATTAAACGAACTGTTATTAGGATAAAAAGGTCTTGAATTCATCTATCGAAGCACGGTCTTTTCCCTTATCCATCAACCTTATTCCTGTCTTTCCGATAGTCTCAGTAAGCTCTTTGTAAGCATTCTGAACACCACGAAGTCCTATTAAACGAATATTGTAATACTCGGACAATGCTCTATAGAATGGTGCTATATCACATTCATGGAGCAACCCCTCTTCTTCCAAAGCGATTTTGAGATAAACAATATCTTTCTCTTTTGGTTTGGTTAATATTCTATTCCTTATCTTAGAAAGTAGCTCTTCGTTTTCTTCTGGTTTCAGAAGTTCCTTCAGACTCCTTTCATCCTTTGGTCTGCCACGCTTCTTGTTAACATTGTTCTTATTATCATCGGAAGTGATTGCTTCCTCCAATGCAGATTCAACAACAGTATCTGTGGACAAGGAACACTTATACAATCTAAATTCCTCCCAGTCCTCCTTAGTTCTTTCTCCAGAAGATATACTTTTATGAATAATGTATTTGACCAGCAACGACAAAATCCATCTATGAACTCTATTTGTTTTACTATTATGAATAAGGCTCTCCCCCTGCTCTACCATACACTCGTAGCTTCTGCCAAAATACAGCCACGCAAGCATTGCAGGAACGATAGATTGTCTATTAGTGTCATGAAATTCATGTACCAATCGTTCTGCAAGGGTTGAATTAGTAAGCATCTCTTCCAAATCAGAAAAATCTTTCAGTGTATCATTGTACATTCTTTTCTTGACCTCACTCTTGTACTTCGGTACAATCTTTACAACTAACATAAAGACTTTCTGAAACCCAGCACTATCCTTACGGTTCATTTCCTCAACAAATGAGCCATATTCTTTAGGATGTGTATCAAGCCACTCTTTTATAAGTTGTTTGAAATCTTCAAAACTTCCTTTCATAGCCTAATCAGTCTAAAAGTTTTACTAAATCTTTCTTCATTTCTTCATCAATATCTCTATACCGTCTAAAGGCTTTGCTCCCCTCTTTGTGTCCTGATAATGCGGAAACTAAATTCGGGTCTTTTACCTTCTTATAGATATTACCAATGAATGTGCGTCTTGCTAAATGGCTGCTTGCTAGCTCGTACAAAGGGCGTTTTACTTCGTCATGCGTCAAAGGGTCTAAGATGGTTACAATTCTATCTACACCAGCTTCCTGAAAAATACGCTTAATAGCTACATTATACTTTTGCTCTGATATAAATGGAAATAGTTTAGTTCCTTTATAGTCCTCATAACGTGCCAATATTGTCTTGGCTTTGCTATTCAAAGGTACTCTGACCGTAATAGGATTGCCTTCCCTTGTCTTCTTAGGAATGTATTCTATTGCTTCATTCACTATATTTCTTTTGGTCAATCTATACAAATCGCTTACTCGGCAACCTATCAAAGTCTGAAAAATAAATATATCTCGTTGAACTGCAAGTTGTGGATACCCTGATAAATCAGCATTATATATTTGGTCACGCTCATCCAGTGTAATATAATAAGGTGTACCATAGGTACATTCATCTAATGGGAACTCATCGAAAGGACGATTTGTTGTTATCTTTCTATCATAACACCATATAAAGAACGTTCTTATACGAGAAAATCTGTCTATTAAGGTATTTTTGCCTCTTGGTAAAGGTACTCGTTTCTCAGGAAAAGCCTCATACAACTTAGGATATTTCTCATAGTAGATATGTTCATTTTCAAAGAAATCCCACATATCTCTCAAAGTATCAGCTGTCACATCATCAACAGTAAGAATAAAGTCACGATGACCACGTTTAACGGTTCTGACATACATTTCATATCGAGCCAAAGAACGCTGAATAACCTTAAAGTTCTTCACACGTACCACAGATAATTTATGTTCAACAAGAAATTTAGCAAAGAGTTCCAAAAGTTTAGGCTTATTTTCTGACATCAGCTCTTCCTCTGTCTTATATCGATTAGGATGATGATATTTGTCGATAATCATTGCCAACCATTCATTATCAGCTTCTGCCGTGTACTGCTTGGTAATCTTTGATACAATATCCTGAATACTTTGGGACAAGTGCAACTTATTTTCTTCTGAAACCAGCGCAACACGATCTTTGTAGCCCTGCTTTTCACTACTCCAATGATTCGGATTGATAACAAGTTCACTTGCAGCCTTAATATCTTTCTTACCATCACGCAAGCGAAAATAGATTGTTGCCATACTATCTGTATCGTACTTTTTTGCCGTCTTACGAATGAATGCTGTAACTTTCATAATTAATGCCTTTAGTTCTGCTGCAAAGATAATAAATTGCTCCCAAATTGTTCCCAATCATCCTAAATTTATTTTTATCTTTTTCAATCAGATTAAACGCAGTGTTCTTTTATTGCATTGATTACAAGGTATTTATGTTTAACTATTAAGTTTAATAGGGTTAATTAAAATGTTCCCATATTTAATATTTCAAATGCGGTTCTGGGTACTACAAATCCCTTGTAAGTCTTTGATTTACAAGGGATTTTTCTTTTTCAGAATGTACTAAAAGTGTACTATATAACAATACAATGAAAAAGGTATACTTTTATAGTTTTTCGCCACTCAGATTTATATTTAATTAACGACAACTCTTCCCTTTTATTCTGTTTATTTCCCTTTCTTGGCTTTTTCTCCAACGAATGCCCTATCTTTGTAAACAATACCTATCTTAGAAAATTGCAAAAATGGAAAATGACAATCTAAAGATACAGCTTGACAGTATTCAGCAGATATTAAGCTACTGTATTACCCAAGCCTATAATATCCTCATAGGAAATGTTCTGAGGAAGAAAGGCTGTATTAGTGATATGCAGCTCAAAGAGATTTTGCAGAAAGAATATATCCGAATAACCGATGAACTCTCTTTCATTTATCTGAATTATCCTGCCCTCGCATGTGTAGAGGAATACTACAATGCTGCCGACTTTTTGTGGGAAAGCACATTCTTTGAATCGCTGACCAAAGAACAAAAACAGAAATATACCTCTTTCTCCGTATCTTCATTTGAATATACGAAGTACATTAAGACACATACCCACTATAATGATACCCTGCCAATGTTCTCTTACCTTGTCGATGCTATTTTGTATGAACGCTACGCAAAATATCTCATAGGAGAAATCGAACGAATTGAATTGACAGAGGTACAAATCGTTCAGCCTCGCCCTTCAATTTTGGTAAATGATGAACCATGCGAGCAGAAAAAGAAACCGGTCATCGTTGGTAAAGGAATAAATCCATTTCAATCCGAGTTTACAGATGAGCAAATTGAGATTCTTACCGCTTGCATCAACGAAATCCAATTATTCACGACCCACATATCTGCCAAGTTACTCAAAGACTTTTTTGCTTGTAAACTAAAAGGTGTTTTGAAATCAAACAACAATCGCCAGCTGGCATATCTCATGCAAAGTCTTAATCTTCGAGGGTTCATTACTGATGAATGGCAATCTGCGATTGCTCGTAATGAACTTGTCTTGGGGAAAACAAAAGATACGCCACTGACACGCACCGACCTTTCCACCGCAACAGACCAAATCAACATGAAGCAGCCGAAAGGATGGGAAACCATTGATAACTACATCAAACAACTGAAAAAAGGTTGAGCATAGGTTGATACCTCAAACATTGCTCAACGCCATTTACTTTTATCGTTTCTAATTTTGCCCTCGTTAACAAATAATTAGCGAAGGTGCACCTTCATATTGTTTAATTCAAAATGTTTTCAATATGAACAAGACATTAGAAACTCGAGTTGAAGAACTCGAACAAATGGTATTCATGAATAAGAACGTGCTGAGTTTTGAAGAAGCCAGCAGATTCTTGAACCTCTCAAAGAGTTATCTCTACAAACTCACATCGGGAAATCTGATACCTCATTACAAGCCACAAGGTAAAATGCTTTATTTTGAGAAGGCAGAACTTGAAGCGTGGCTACGGCAGAATCCTATTAAGACCACAGCACAGATAAATCAAGAGGCTCAAAGGTATATCATGGGCAACAAACCCTTAATGCAGAAATAGCTCATGGCACAGGAAGAATTTATCCGTGTTGGCACAACCTTATATAAGATTGTGAACCAACCACGCATCAATGGCGGTTTTGTCAAGAAGCGTATCGTGTGGAACAATGAGACGCTACGGCAGGACTATGGTAAGAACTTCATTGCCACTGTCCCGAAGTACGATGGTTTCTGTACCGTACCTAACCACGTGAACTATCAACCAGTGGTTGACAAGTTTCTGAATCTCTACGAGCCGATAGGACACCAGCCAAAAGAAGGAGAGTTCCTACACATCGAATCCCTGATAAGGCATATCTTCGGGGAACAATACGAGTTGGGCATGGATTACTTGCAATTGCTCTATCTCCAACCCGTGCAGAAACTCCCCATTCTCCTGATGGTGTCAGAAGAACGCAACACAGGCAAGAGTACGTTCCTTAACTTTCTTAAAGCTGTTTTCCAAAACAATGTTACTTTCAACACCAACGAGGATTTTCGCAGCCAATTCAATGTTGATTGGGCTGGTAAACTGCTCATTGTCGTGGACGAGGTATTGCTCAACCGCAGGGAGGATAGTGAACGGTTGAAAAATCTCAGTACAACGCTTTCCTATAAGGTGGAAGCAAAAGGCAAAGACCGAGATGAAATCTCCTTCTTTGCCAAGTTTGTGCTCTGTTCCAATAACGAGTTACTCCCTGTCATCATTGACGTGGGAGAAACCCGATATTGGGTCAGGAAGATAGAACGTCTTAAAAGCGATGATACCGACTTTCTGCAAAAGCTGAAAGCCGAAATTCCAGCCTTTCTTTATTTTCTGCAGCATCGCACGCTATCTACCCAAAAGGAAAGTCGTATGTGGTTTGCACCCAAGCTGACTTTTACACCCGCTCTACAGCGTATAATACGCAGCAATAGAAACAAGATAGAGTTAGAAATGTCCGAGCTCTGCTTAGAAGTAATGGAGCAGATGATGGTTACCGAATATTCTTTCTGTATCAATGATATGGTGTGCCTACTAAACAACACAGGCTGCAAGGCTGACAAAAGCCAAGTCCGAAGGATTGTACAGGATATTTGGAAACTTTCGCCGGCTCCCAACAGCCTTACCTATCTCACCTATCAGATAGACTACAATAGCTTCAGGAACTATTCGCCCATCAAGCGGACAGGTAGATATTACACCGTGACCAAAGAACTACTCACAAACATTTAATCATTTATTTTGATGAAATGATGAAAGAAGCATATAAATTCCTGATTGGCAACATCTTGCTCATTCATCCTTTTGCTCATCAGTATAAAGGAATGATGAAAGAGGTATTCTGTACTATCCAAAAGAGAAATATATCAAGTTTCTCTTTTGGTTGGCTCCTTTACGTGAGTTGCGACCCCATTTCCCGATTTTGTTAAATCGGTAACACTTTTGTCCGCACAAAAGTACAACTTGCTAAACAAAGGCAGGTATGCAATAAAGGAGAAATCTCTGTATTTCGGGAAAAGGTTAAAAAGCGAGATAGGGAAATAACGAAGTAATGAAATCGAGATTTTGGCACTTCTAAGAAGCATAAAAGTATATTCTACTTTGGTAGGCATTGTGATGAAGCTACGATGAGTACATAAGTCGTTTATAACGAGTAGATTATGTTTCATTTCATCAAATCATCAATTTTTCAAACCATTCAACTTCACTGTAATATGAACATTCAAGAAATTAAAACAATAAAGCTGCAAGATTTTCTTGCGAGTCTGGGACATACACCTATCAAACAACAAGGTAACAAGTTGTGGTATCTCTCTCCCTTTCGTATTGAGCTCCAAGCTTCATTCAAGGTAAATACAGATCTCAACCAATGGTATGACTTCGGGATAGGAAAAGGTGGAAACATCATTGCTCTGGCAGAGGAACTATATAAGTCTTCCGATGTGTCCTATCTTATTAGGCAGATAGAACGCAATGCCCCAGCCTGTGTGCATCCCTTATCTTTTCCTCATTCAAAGAAGGAATCACCGCAACACACACAACCCTTTGAGAACTTAAAAGTTCTACCTTTAGCGCACCCTGCCCTTATCAGATATTTACATGAAAGATGCATTGATATGGAGGTAGCTACCACTGTGTGTAAAGAACTTCATTACGACTCTAATGGTAAGCATTATTTTGGGATAGGTTTTCCCAATAGCGCAGGTGGGTATGAAATACGCAACCCATTCTTCAAAGGCTGCATTGCTCCAAAGGATATTAGTGTTTTCTATGCCCATGAGTCGAAGAAGAATTGTTGCCTTTTCGAGGGCTTTATGGACTTTTTGTCTTTTATGACATTAAGGAAACTGAAGAATCCGCAGCGGACGGGGTTAAGCCAACAAGATTATGTGGTACTCAATTCTGTATCAAATATTCATAAGATTACAGAGAAATTGTCGCATTACGACAGCATCCAATGCTACTTGGATAATGATGATGCAGGCAGGAATGCTTATCAACAATTAGCCAAAGAATTAGGCGATTCTGTTTCTAATTGCTCCACGCTATACAATGGCTTTAAGGACTTCAACGAGTATCTATGTGCAGAAATTAAGCAACCAAAGAAAGCAGAAATAAAAAGAAATAAGGGTATTGGATTATAAATATGGTAGATGCCTCATACCTTCTATTTTTCGGGGAGCAAGTTTATGTTTTGGGCATACCAAAACCACTTGCTCCACCTCCCAAGATAGGTGTAGAGGATTATCCCGCTGGTCTCCATCAAATCAATTAAAGAAACAATTATGACTAAATCAGAATACAACAAAGGCGGTCGTCCAACCAAAGGCGCAGCCGAAAAAAAGAAATACCGCATCACGGTAAAACTTACCACTGAGGATTACTATACACTCAAAGGCAAAGCCATAAGCGCAGGAATATCCATGAGTGAATTTGTAAGAAAAGTTCTCGATAAAGGAAATGTGATTGAACGCTTGACCATTGAGCAGGCTGACTTCATCCGCAAGCTGTGTGGTATGGCAAACAATCTCAATCAGTTGGCACATCGTGCCAATGCGGACGGCTTCTATGCTATTGCGCCCTTCCATAAACTTATCCTTGCCAAGATTGATGAAATCCTAAATTTGATACGAAGATGATAGCTAAGCTTATGAAAGGTTCAGGCTTCAAGGGTGTTATTAACTACATCCTCGATCCGAAGAAGGGAACGGAACTTATAGATAGTTCGGGTGTAAGGACAGATGATATTAGCCACATCATTCAGAACTTCATCGATCAAACAAATCTAAACCCAAGAGTGAGTAAGGTCGTCGGACATATCTCCTTGAGTTTCTCCACACAGGATTCTCTCAAATTAAGCAACGAGTTCATGACACAAGTCGCTCGTGAGTATATGGAGAAAATGGGGATAAAAGATACGCAGTATATCATAGGTCGCCATTTTGACAAGGATCATCCGCATGTCCATATTGCTTTCAATAGGATAGACAATCACGGCAAGACCATCTCCGACAAAAACGACAGATTCAGAAGCGAGAAGATTTGTAAGGAACTGACCACTAAATATGATTTATACTTTGCCAGTGGCAAGGAAAAAATCAAGGAACACCGCTTGAAAGAACCAGACAAGACCAAGTATGAGATTTATCAGGCTTTAAGGGAAAAGATTCCTAAAAGCAGGATTTGGAAATCATTACTCGCTCACCTGAGAAATGAAGGGATTGATGTGCGCTTTAAGTATAAAGGCAATACACAGGAAGTGCAAGGCATTATCTTTGAGAAGAACGGCTACCACTTCAATGGCTCAAAGGTGGACAGGAGTTGCAGTTATTCCAAGATTGATTTTGCCTTGCAGCAGAATAACAAAGAAAACTGTCAACAGGCACAAGGAACCGTCAATCTTATATCAGATGTTGCAGATGCTACGAGCACACTTGTTAATGACTTCATCGAGGGAGGATTAGATCTATTTCAGTCTCACGGCACACTCCCAGCAGAAGTTTACAATACACTTGAGAAAAAGAAGAAAAAGAAAAAACGTAAAATACATTTATAACTATGGCAGATAATAATACATTTGTCCTCTTTGAGGAAATCAAGAATAAGTTGGAAATAATTTATAAGGAAGTAAGGGAACTTAAAGAAAAGGACATCAGTTCTGTTTCTCTTCCTACACCTACTGCTCCAGCGCAAAGTAATGAGCAACAAGACCAAGAATTGCTCAAACAGTATGAACTACGGACGAAGGAAATACTCAATAAGTATATAGCCATACAAATACGTATCAAGGATGAGGAAGCCAAATCTATTGATAAATTGGTGGCAAGCGTATTGACTATGCTACATGAGTGGGAGGAGCAGAAAAAGCAACCACAACCGCAAGAACATATCCACAAGCATAGCTTTGACATCAAGTCGTCTAAAGTTTTTACTTATGTGGTTATAACAGCAGTTGCTTTTCTTGTTTCTTTGGTCGGCAACTTCTGGCTGTGGCAAAGCAAACAGCAATATAATGACGATGCTTTAAAGTTCCGAATTATCAGAGTATGGCGAGGTTGCAGCCCGAAGGAAATACTATGGCTCAACGATGTGTTTGATATTCATCGTAACGAAACCACAATCGGAAAAATCAAGAAGAAAGCTGATGGGTACGACTTGGAATTGAAGCAGAAGGCAGACAGTCTGATGCAAAGAAAATTGAAGTAACTCTATACGGAACAAGCCCAACCAAACGGGAAACTTGGTCGGGCTTGCTATAATGCCATATTATTCTATGATTTCCCAGAAACCACCATTATCTGGTCCAACACGACGGAGGTATTTATTACGCATATATTCGATATTACGCATAATAGAAGTCGCACTAATACCAACAGCAGAAGCAAGTTCCATCTTGGTTATATAGGGATTTTCAGCCATTAGCTGCAAGATGGTAATACGATTTTGCGTTAATTTATCACCATTTTCTAATGCTTTAGCCACCGTTTTTTTCACGATCATCTCTCGCTTATCAGTAACCTTAGTTTGTTTGTCAGTAACCCTATCAGATACCCTTTCTTGCTTATCAGTAACCTTTTTAGATACCTTCGAGAGAGTATCAGTTACCTTATCTGCATTCTCTTTCACAGACTTTTCTTGTTCTGACATAACTTTTGGTACTGTGATCTTCAAAATAAAATCATCAAGATGGAAGGATAAATGTGGTGTGCCATTAGCTTCCAACTCTCTGTACACACGATCCACGCCCTCGCCAAACTCTTTCACAAAGTCGTATGCTTTAAGGAATTGGGCAATTTTGGGATTGCGAGAGAAGTGCGTATGACGTATGTTCGTAGGCTTTACAGTTCCGGGTAATCTACCTGGCGACTCAAAAACAAGACGATCATCAAGCATCTTAATCTGAATTTCCGTTCCCTTAATATTGTAGGCACGGTGGCAACAAGCATTGACCACCATCTCTTGAATCACAAACTTTGGATAATCCCTATTGGTTACGAACTGTCCATGCTGTCCAAGAAAAGTATGCTCCTCCACTTGTGTTTCAAGGTAAGCTATCGTAGCTTTCACCTGATCAAGTATCGTTCCTTCAAAGGTTACATCCTTAATCACGTTCATCTCGACTCCCACTCGCTCCTCTGTACCCTTATAACGGATGAAACGAGTACGCCCACGAGGAAAGAACTTCTGGGGATATTTGCCAAACAGCAGAATACAAGCCACACTAACTTGCTCTTCTCCCTTTGCGTTTATAGTCAAGAATCCATTGTTCTCTTGTAGATATTGCTTTGCAGACTTGGTATAACCTATCAATTCCGTATATCTTTCGACAGCAGCCATATCAATATCATCTACCGTAGCACCATACACAGCCGTATCCTCATAATAACGCTCGCCCTTGTCGTACATCAACTGTATACGCTCTTCAAAAGACAACTTTCTACTCTTATCACCAACACGCATATAGGCTTCGTCTGCCTGATTAGCGTGTAGCTCCGAACTTGCAGGGATGTACATTAACAAGATGTGATTGTCATTCCCATCCTTATCAGTACAGGGTAGCAGGTCACTGGTAATAGGCACGGAAGGATTACAGAAATCTAAAGGAACACGCAGCAGCTCATTCAGCTTCTCCGTATATTGATCCACGCCCTCTATCTTCCTCGTCTTATCAGATACACCAATAGCAATTGTCCCACCATCCGCATTAGCAAATGCAACAATGGTAATAGCCAATGCCTTTGGATCTATTTGAATACTTTTGCAATCAAAAGTCTGTTCTTCTTTGCGAGTTGTTATTTCTTGTATTGTCATTTCTAATACTTTACATTTGTTAGTATAACGGCTATTTTTGTCTTATATATATGCATCATTGCCATATAGTATATGGCTAATATTCATTTACTGCGTTTTGCTTGGTTTCTTTTGCATTATATCAACTATCTTTTCTATTTTCTTAGGGTATAAGTCCTTATCTATCTCATTTTCAAAAAGACAGAAAATAGTGTTATTAAACAACTCTACATAAAATAGTAATATTGCTGGGAGATATGCGTAATAATGTCGCCATAAGTGTTCAATATCAACATGAGTTGCAAACATAAAATTAAAATTCATTTCTCCAGTTTTATTCCATGGTCTTGTTGTAACAGGATGAATTGCTCTATTGGATAAATTCAGAATAGACCCCATATTTTCTTTTTTATAAATACATTCATATATGAATGATCCTTTAATACTATTTGCCATCCTTATAGAGTCCGTTTTATCCAAGTATTCCCTAAGTGTATCATCGTTAAGATGGGCAGGATCGTAATCATTGCGCTTGATAAAATCATCATAAAAATTATCATCATATACAAAACGCAATAATATTTTGAGGTTATCCACGAGCGGTCTTCTTAATAACGCATATGCTACAACTAATCGCATCTTGTTCGAACAGTCTAAAGACTCTTGCATAAAATAGCAGAAATCCTTTAATAGTCCCAAGATAATACTTTTATTTAGCTGCAATCTAAAACCGGCCTGATTATGTTCTCTTAAATAATCCCAAACATCAAAATCTTCTTTTTGGATGTTTGGTATCTCTACTTCATCTATAGGATAAGTAGTTACCTGTAAGAACTTATATTCATCTCTGACCAAGAACTCTTCTATTTGTCCTATGAGTTCAAAACACATTTTGTGTGTTTGCTGATATTCTTTGGGTAAATAATAGAAATCCATACTCATTTATTTTTTCGGAACAATGTCTTGCCATCGTTTACAGTTCATTCAGATACTGCAACAACTGCTTGACAGTAATTGCACCTTCTATCTCTTTTGTCTGGAATACCATAAAATATTTATAGGCGCTTCCAGCAAGGTCGGCCCATTTATTGCCAAGCCAAATCTTGTTTCTCGAATCATCATTGACTAAATGATCGCCTTTTGTCTCTACAAGAATAGTGTTTCCAGACTTCATTCGAACGATAAAGTCAGGGTAATGATTGATATACCCATTAATGCAGAAATCCTTCTTTTCTCGATTACGATGCCAGAACAATACATTGGGATTATCAGCTATGGCAGAAATGACATCGTATTCAAAGTCATTGACCGTTTCTTCGGCAACATACAACCCTTTATCGATGCCGACCATTTCTTCTTTTGGCATTGCAATAGCATCAATAAAGGTATAATGCCCTTTAAGTTGAATCTTTCCCACATTTAACCATTGCTGGAAAACCTGTTTCTGGTAATCCTTTAAAAGAATCTCTATTTTCTCTTTGATGGTATCTCGTGTCAAGTAGAGGTTGTCCACCAAACTAGCAATAGCATCGGCATCGAGCCCGGAAATCACCCTATCTATGTATTTCTTAATATCTGGCTCCACAACATTGTCAAACTTAATCATACTTGCAATTTGCTTGCTTAGCATATCTTTCTGAGTGTTCGCGGACTTATCCATATATTGCTGTCGGATAAAGTCTATGGCTTGCTGATTGTTGCGACGCACTGGCACATAATCATCGCCTGATTCCGCAACATCGATAGTAACACCCTGTGGACGGACAATGGTGAAATCTACAGTAGCATCCTTTGATGGCAAATCAAAACCTTTCGATAACATCGATTTTTCCAAAGGAATCCATTCCTCATCGGAGAATATTGATGCAACAGTCTTTGTGTAGAAGACAGGGAGGTTTATTTCTGCTACTACCTCTTTATAACTTTCATTGATAGGATAATACATTTCTGTTGGTATAATAGCCGCAAGTGGATCGATGTTTCCGCTTTGTGACTGTTCATTTATTTTCCGATTATACTCATTGCCCATCTGCTCCGCCTGCTTTTGTAAGTCTTGGATATATTTACTTGGAGCATCGTTCTGTATCGTTTCTTTGATTGTAGTTACCTCTTCTATTGATAATTCGATAGCATCCTCTGCCTCATTCTCTTTCTCCTGATTTTGTGGCTTATCAAACAAATTGGGAATACTTTTCTTTTCTTCAGCAACACTATCCATATTTACTTCACGGAAGTCTTTTTTACTGAATCCCGCCTTTTGTAACGAAAGAATGATTCTCTCAACTGTATCACGGAAGTCATTACTACTTGTGAAAACATAGGAAAGATTGAGCAAAGGATTCTGATGCTGGGTGGTATATGGCTGACGGAGTATGCGCCCCAAAATTTGTTCTACATCTACACGACTTGTTTTGTTCGCCAATGTTGCCAAAATGTAGGCAAAGGGACAATCCCAACCTTCTTTCAGCGCATTTACGGTTATAATGTATCTTACTTCACAAGCACGACTCATCAAGTCAATGCCCTTTAATTCGTCTTTATTAGCCGTCTTGATTTTGATTTGCTCCTCAGGAATACCAAAGCCAATAAGGTTATTTTTTATCTTATCAAAAGTAATGTTGTCGTTATCAATCTTTGGTTGAGCTTGAAATAATACAATTGGACGGATGTATCTACCACCATGCTTTTCCATCTCAACGGCATGTTGTTCCAGACTATTACGCATTCGGATGGCACAAACAAGCACATCTTTAGGCGAGTTGCGATTTTCCACGATAACGGGAAGTTTCACCATGTTTTCACGCTTCAGTTGCATGGCATCTACAAAACTGATGATATTGCTATTGTCGCGTGGAGTTGCTGTCAATTCCAATATGAATCGGGGAGATAGATTGTTGAGCAGTTCTACTCTTAGATCGGCCTTGAAGTTATGACTTTCATCTACTATCACCAACGGGTTCTGCTGGGCTATCACCTGTATGAGTGCCGTTGGGTCTGCATTGTCAATCAACTGGTCTGGGTGAACATAATATTGCGTATGTTCAAGGAAGTTTCCATTCTCTCGAAAAGCACGAGGCTTCAATTGCTCTACACTTTTATCTTTCTTCACACGGATGGTCTCCACAAACGACTGAGCACTTAACACGAAGATGGTCAGATTATCGTGCATCTGCACAGGATTAATGCCTTGCCCCATCAGCGCAGCCTCCTTGTCCACTACTGTCACGCGGTGGGAAAAAAGCGTATCTATTGTTTGACGATATGGATGAGTGGCATCCTGTAATTTCTCCAAAGTTTGCTTGAGAATGGTATCGCTGGGAACAAACCATGCCACAACCCGATTAGGAGCACCTGTTTGCAGGTTATCCATAATCCTCTTAATAGCATTGCAGGCAATGAATGTCTTACCGCCTGCCGTGGGAACTTTCAGCGTTACACGCGGCGCACCGTTCACGGTATTGACATAGGGATGCAGATAGCTGTTACTGAATCCATTCACCGAAACCCCTCTGTTTCCCCAATATCGGGAATAGGCAACAGAGAGACTTTTGCTACCATTCAAAGCCTCAATATATTGCTCCAGATCTCGGAGCACTTGATGTTGATATTCTTTCAGTTGCATACTTTAAAATCTATTGATGTCGCGAGGAATCTTCTTGAATGTAATATTCAATTGCGCCAGCTGCTCTTTACTAATCGTGCAGATATCAGCATAAATCACATAATGGTCTGCAGTCTTGGGTACTATGTTTAATGTGTCATACGACAAAGTTGTGATCTCATTGGGCTCGTAATAAAAAAAATAGCCCGTACCATCCTTGTAGTCTAACAGATAGGGATAATCCACTGTTTGCTGATTTGTCAGGTAATCGTGGGTCTCTGTATAATAAATGTATTCACGCATTTTTCCTATACCGACCTGCTCGTTTAGGTTACCATCTTCATTGAACAGAGGAGAACCTAATTCGTAGTAATCGAAAGAGCCCCCCAAGCCTTCAACAGCTTTCTTCCCTTCTCCGTAGCCTTTGATTACCCGGCGTATTCGTTCCGCAGTAATACTTTCTGCATAAGCTTCCATTTCTATTAAGATAAACTTTCTGTTGCCCTTCGTATTAAAATTAACATCTAACACAGAATGAGCTGTCGTTCCTGAGCCTGCAAAAGAATCGAGGATAATACTATCATCATCAGTTGCAATTTGAATCAGGTGTTCTATCAATTGGAATGGTTTAGGTGTCGTAAAAGGAATTTGTTCAGAGAAGATATTTTTTAAATTGTTCTTGGCGATTTCATTTGTAGCCACATCAGCAGCAAAGAGAATGGTTTCAGGGGTTAATCCTCTATCTTTATCATTTAGATATGTCTTCTTTCGCGGAACATTATTACCACTTTCTCCAAACCAAATTCGTCTATCGGCAATAGCTTGCCGCATTACCTCTTCTGTATATAACCAACAGCGTCCATTTGGTAAAGTATGTTTTTTTCCGTTTGGAGCTATCAATGTGTAAAATTGGCTTTCAGTGGCATGTCCTGCTTGTGCTGTTGCTGGGTCAGACTTCCATAAGCCACGTGGGTCATTATCAGGGTTTTGATATCTACTCAATGCTTCTTTCGACATGGGTAAGAGATGCAGGCATCTATCTGTCTTCATTATATCTTTACAATAGCAAAGGATATAATCGTGACGACATGAAACAACCTTTCTATTCTCTCTATTTTTTCTTTTTTCCCAAATAAAAGTGGCTACAAAATTTGTGCTGCCGAAAATTTCATCACAAATACACTTTAGATTCGCATATTCATTATCATCAATACTTATAAAAATAATTCCTGTACTGGATAATAGCAACTGGAGTAGCCTTAGCCTTGGATACATCATGCAAAGCCATTTATCATGCCTGCTAAGATCTTCGCCCTCGACACCTACCACTTCTCCGAGCCATTTGCGTATGTGTGGGTCATTCACATTATCGTTATACACCCAGCCCTCTTCGCCTGTATTATAGGGAGGATCTATATAGACGCAATCTACTCGTCCCTCATATTCTGGTAATAATGCCTTTAACGCTTCGAGATTATCTCCATGAATAATCTTATTTCCACTATGAGTTTCAGAGGTATCAGAAGGGTTATCCCCCCGATATCCATATTTATGTTCCAACACACGGAACGGTACTTCCGCATGATGGTTAACGACCTTGTCTTTTCCCAACCAATGTAATGTAGGCATATCTGTTATGTTACTTTATCAATTGTTGTTTCCAATGATTATAGTATTCTTTCAAATATGTTTTTTGTCCCCCTCGAAAAGTCCTACCATCCTTCAGGCGTTGTAATAACTTTCCCACTTCTGAGGATTCCCGATTATTCCATCCAAGTTCTGTCACTAAATAATTTTCTATATCAGAAGGTGTTACTCCTTGAAGATATTTATGAATAGTACGAACATAAGTCTTACACGATTCTTCATCATCTGGATGTGCCAAGCTCTTTGAATTGAACATACGATTATCCATCTCACGAAGGGCAATCGGTAAGATCGGATCTATTTCATGTTTTGACTCATTATCAGCAAACGAGCCTGATACGTTCTGTGCATGCCATCTCATTTTCCATTCATTAAGTCCTTCCATGTTCCATGAAAGTGCAATGATATATTTGGCTGTCATATAGTCATCTACTTTAAAGACAGCCTCAGAATCCATGTGACAGCATACTACAACATCTTTAGGCATGTTTTTATACTGACATTCCCTTTTATATGTGATTTCTGTGGCACATTTTATAGGCTTAGTGCACTCCTTAAACTTCATAGGCCGAGAAAACATTTGGTTTACATTATCTTCACCAAATATTTTACCTACTTGCATAAAGTTATTTTTAGTATAACTATAGAAGACGACACATTCTACTTTGTCATCAGAATCAGCAAGTTCAAATGCTTTGCGGACACATGCAACCAAAGCCTTTATATCAGGTCCATATGCATCAGCATAATATTTTGTTATTGTATTCATGTTATTTCAAAAATTAAGCAATATTTTACGTGGTTTTATTGATACAGATTTGTTTTCGCTAAACAGTTCTGAATTAATCTCATCTGGCATTAACCCAACTATGTCTGATAATTCTTCCATTGAGTAATTGAGCTCTGAAATGTGTAAATCAAACATTCTGTTTACAATTTTAGGGTTATCTATTGGAACTTGAACAGACTCATTTTTTCTTTCTCCATGTCGACCAAGAGTTACATATAAGTATCTTGATGTTTGCTCTGAAATGCATTTCAACTCCTTAGCTCTATAAATAATAGCAGCCTTAGAAACCTTCCAGTAATATTTCTTCATCCCTAAATCTTTATATTTAAGATTATAGAGATCTTCTTTGCATTGACTCTCTGGCATTAAAAACTCTCCTGCAAATTCATTAGCTTCTATTTCTTTGTGATCTTCAGGCTTCTCTAAATTCTCTGAACGTAAATGCATTACAAGATGACCTAATTCGTGGGCAAGGCTAAATCGTTTTCTATCATTAGGAATGTTACGATTTATCCAAATTACTGGAGCTTGATTTGTTGTGAACATTGTTAGACCATCAAATTTATCCATATCATCAACATCCAAGAACATTACAATAACGCCATTTTTTTCGAGCAATGAAACGATATTATCTATTGGGCCTGCAGAGATACCTAAATAATTCCTAATCTTATAAGCTATTTCTTGTGGACTATTATCTGCAGTAGGCTCAATAGAGGGAATTCTCAATTCGGGAATATTTATTGACTCCAGCATCTCATCTATACTTTTGCTCAAAATACTGATTTTGCTTTCAAGAATAGAGAGCTCCCTTACCGTCATTGAAGATCTTTTCCTATAAAAGAGACTTGTTTCGCCTGCGATACGGATATCTTTTTCAAAAAAAGATGCAGGATAGTTAAGTGTTTTAGCTATTTTAGAGACAAATTCAGGGGTAACTGTTAACACACCCTTTTCAAATCTCGAAAGGGTAGCTTGAGCAATGCCCAACAATTCGGATAACTTACTTTGAGAAAGCCCTCGACTCTCCCTTGCAAGTTTTATGCATTTCCCGTTAACCATATTATACGGCCTCCTTGCCTCTTTGTTTTTCTGGTTTCACTGTTACCATTGGCTCATCACTAGAAGGATTTTTTGTCATTAAGATTTGGTTCGATGCAGCAATATCACCAATATCTATAGGTGCCCAAAGATGTTGATCTCCTTCCAAATATAATATATAAATATGTGAAACTCTTTCGATTTCATCCAACTGATAGCCAAGAATTAGCATAGGCAAAGTGTCATCACCTTCTGCCTTTTGGTATATTCTCTTGGTGGAAGACTTCGTAATATTTACCCATGGCATTCCATTATCATCAAGTTTTTTTATCCAGACTTTATAACTCCCTATCTCTAAAATAGAATTTCTTTTGCTGATTTGAGCTATTCGGACACCTTCTAATTGGGAAAGATGTTCAATTATCAATCCATGCATATTACTTGTACAGAAGGTATTTTCACGGCGGGCGATTGCATGCCCTTCTGCATATTGCAAATAGCAGTCTCCCGCTTCAAGGATTTTAGCAACAATATTATTGGCTAAAGGGGTGAAAAATTTCAAAACGTCGTCCCGACTAGCATCTTGACGGGGATTCATTTCTTCGTCTGTAAAGAGAAATAACGAATGATTTCTCAAAAATGAAATATTATTTCTAATCATAATAAAAATTTTTGGTGCAAAGATAAACAAAAATTTTAACATACGCATAATATTTAAAATAAAATGCGCATAATTTTATAAAAAATTTGTGTACTTTGGATTGAAAAATATTTCGTCTATTAGAATAATAGTATGCACTCCTTGCTATATATGCGCAACATGGACTAAATTTCTTCTTTCGTTAGAACAATGATTGCTTATTGGCGAAAGAAAAAGATATTATCTCTTCGCCAATAAATGGATCAACACTATAGGTTGAGTGCTGGCAGGCTATTGATGGCGTCCTCCTTCAATTTATCCACTGCACGAGTATATTTTTCGGTGTGTTTCAACCCACTATGCCCCAATAGACTGGCTACGGTCTTGATATTAGCACCATTATTCAGGATGTTCACAGCAAAGCTATGGCGGGCGCAATGCCAGCTTATGTGTTTATTGATGCCCGCACGCTTTACCCACCGTTTTACAGATTTGCAACAACTCTCGTATGTGGGTAAATTGAAAATGGAAGTGTCTAAGTTTTCTGGAGCTTCTCCTATCAATGAAAGCAAACCATCATTCAAAGGGATAATTACGCCACTATTGGCAGAATGTCCTTTAGTCTTATTCTGCTCAAACTTCAACAGGTGATTGGTGTAGTCGATATTTTTATAAGTCAGGTCTTTCACATCGCAGAAACGCAAACCGCAATATAGGCAAAGAATAAAGGCTCGTCTAACATTTGGGTTCTCGTTGTCGTAATGGCATTGGATTAAAGATTGGATTTCGTCCATAGACAATACATCCTTGCGCAAGATCTGCTCGTCAACCTTGCACACCACACCCTTACATGGATCTTTCAACATCACTTCATGGTCGATAGCATAGCGCACCACTTTCTTGAAACGCTGGTAAATGCTCTTTGCGCCCTCACCAACACTTCGCGATTGCAGATACTCCACAAACCTTTCCATCATTTCCTTTGTTATCAAATCGGGCTTGATACTAAACTCATAGAGAGGATAGTACTCTTTCAAGAAGTCCTTAAAACGATTCAAGGCAATCTTAATCATTCGCAGGTCTTTCTTGGTATAGCTATCAATGTAAGCCTGATAATAGTCTAAGAAGTTGACATTTCTGTCTTTCTTCAGGCGATAACCAAGCATACTCTCCTTAAACTGTTGTTCACGCTCCGCACGAATATTGGCAGCCAATTCAAGCGTTTCTTTATTTTGCTGTCGCTCGGCAGGAGTGCGTGGCTTGGCTGTTAAATACAACTGCAGATTTTCTTTTCGTCTGTTGTGTTTGATGTGAACTTTGGGCTTACCCACCATCTTACCTGTTTCATACAAAACAGGCTTGCCATTATCGTCCAAAATAGGTGTTTCTTCTCTACCGAGATAATACTCCAAATAGAGACTAATCCGACCATCGGCAAGCACATTTTGCTCCAATTTCGGGTTTTCCTTTGCTTTATTCTCTAACTTTGCCATAATTGATAGTTATGTACCTAAATGCGTATCAAACCGAGTAAAATCATTAACTCATTTATTTTCAGATGTTTTCTTATTTTGCAAAGGTACTAAAAAGTTTCGAATATCAAAGTGTACTAAAAGTGTACTATCTAACCAAAAACAAGCAAAAATGGGCTAATTTAGCAAAAATAAGAAAAATGTAAATTATTGATTATCATCATTATATATTCTTTTCGTTTCTCTTGTTTTCACTACCTTGTACCGGGTCTGGGTACAGGTAAAACAGCTAAGTATTTAAAAATCAATACTTAGCTGTTTTCTTTTTACCTCACCTGTTCCCAATTTGTTCCCGCAGAACTTCATTCTCTCCCTCGCTAAATGTGGTTGAATGCCTTTAAATATTGATTGCTTTGCAATTTGTAATGCTAATGAAAATCAATATGTTGAGTAGTTGAAGAACCATCAAGGTACAAACAGCAATAAAATGTAACTATTCAACAATTTCAAATGAAGTGTCTTGTCCTGATATAGCTTATCTATTTGGTCAAGCTATATCAGGACAAGACATATTAACATATTAAATAAATCAACGGACATTATGCGGGTAATCCCATGTGCTTAAGCTCAAACTTTTCAATCTCCGTGAATCAGGCATTATCAGAGGGACAATAGTAAAGGTCTGAATTTATAGCTGGGCAGCCTGTTTCCGCTCTTTTGGTCGGTATATGCTTATTGCTTTTCTAACTTGATATTAGGTGAAGCATAAGCCTTATCCAATACTAAAAGAAGAAGCGGAATCATTGTATATGTGGTAGGATCAGCTTCTTCCACGTTGTACTTCAGACACAGAGTGTCGGCATGCGACATAAGTGAAACCGGAATGTACTTCGTGGGGCAGTTGGTTTCGCAACCTATTACGGCGATGACGCTTTGACGGGTGAAATCTATTTGAGTGGGGGTACCACCTTCTCCCATAAAGGCTGCACAGCCGAAAATGCTGTCGAACGTCTCCTTGCTGTCGTAGTAGCAGGATGGATGGGACGGTGCATCATTACGCACAAAGTAGCCGTGCGCTTCGATGTAATCAACTTGTTTTGCTTTGTCTGTCATGCCGCACGATACCATGAATATCGCAGCAGCAACGATAGATAATAACTTTTTCATATACAACTAATTATTAAAGTTTATTCTTATACCTATATTTAAGTCCAGATTGAATGGCTTGTCTTTATACACGTTGTCAACGGAGCTGTGGTTGTCAATGTAATAACTTGCACCCGGTTCGATGAACAGGCTTGTGTTTCTGGCAATGTTGGCTTCAATACCTGCGGAGAGTGTGGCAGAGAGTTGAAGCGGTTTTTCGCTTACCCTTTGCTCTTCAATGGAATTTTTGCTGCCACCGATGACAAATTTCGTCTTGGCCTTGCCCGATACGCATTTCTCTACCATACCACCGCCGCTAACATAAATGCCGATACGCTTGCTGTTCCACAACTTGTAGCGGAGTTTCAGCGGAATGCCAACATAGTGGAGCGTTTGTTCCGTGTGATAGTAATTCTCGTTGGAACCCGATTCCATTGATGATGACAGCAACGTGTACGTTATGCCACTCTCTACGGCAAGGGCTTCGGTTAAGGGTACCGATACACGAATGCCGGTACGCACGGGCAGCTTATAATGCTTTTTTGTTTCGACGTCCATCCCTTGGTTAAGTTTGAAGATGTCATCATAGGGATTGTTCCCCTCCGATGGTTCTCCCTGACCAAAGCCACTTGAAGTAAAATCATCTTGGGTCGAAGTGTTGTTTGCCATGATGTTGCCTGCATAGAGTGATACAGAAGCTGCCTTTCGGCTCTTCGACTTCGTAGCCATACGGTCGGTAATCCACAGATCCTTATAACCGCCTCGTTTTCGTTTGTTATCGGTTTTCTTTTCGACTTTGCCATTCTTCCTTTCTTCTTTGCCGTTTGATGGAAGGACTTGTTCGCCCTGTATCGGTTCTTCGTCATGCGTTATCGTGTCATCGTTCGCGACCACTTGCAAGGGAGATTTTCCAGTGTCTGCCAGACGGATGGCTTGCGTGGTGGTAATCACGCCCGGTGTAGTGACTTGCGGCTTCGGCGTATCAATACTTTTGCCTATGCTCCTCTTGGCTATTTGCGGTAATTGGTCATTTGGAATGGGAGTATTGAAAAACAACGAACCTATACCCATGAGCAACGCAATGCAAGCAGCCGCTCCGCAATAGCGCAACCACAATGGAACGATGCGATGCTGACTTTTCGTCGGCAGATTGTCCACAATGCCGTTCCAAAGCTCCTCCGGCGGTTCGGGAAGATAATTCTCCTCCTCTTTCCTCAAATGTTCTATCCAATCGAAATCACTCATCTGTCGCTCCTTTCCTTATATTGATTTATTTTCACTGCAAGCATCTTCTTCGCCTTGTGGAATTGCGAAGCCGATGTGTCTTCTTTTATTCCGAGAATGTGGGCTATCTCCTTGTGGCTTTTCCGCTCGAATACGTAAAGATTGAACACGGAGCGATAGCCTGCGGGCAACTCGCCTATGAGTTTCCTCACCTCTTCGTATGGAATGTCGTCTGTTTCCGCCGTTTCTTCTACCACGTCAGCGTATTCGTCCACCGATTTGATAAACTGCATTTTCTCGCTCTTGCGAAGAAACTGTAGCGAATTGTTTACGACGATTCTTGTCATCCACGACCTTAACGAAGCGTTTTCCTTCGGCCGGTACTTGTCGATATTCCCGAATATGGCAACGAAAGAATCCTGAAGCGTGTCGCGGACATCTTCAGGATTGACTACATAACGAGAACACACAGCGGTCAAGTAGCGGGCGTGCAAGAGGTAAATCCTCTTCATGGCCTCTTGCTCGCCTCGCCTTGCTCCGTCTATCAGTTCCTGTTCGCTGTAGTTCTCGTTATGCATCACGTTCATCCCGAATGACAGTTCGTTACTTAACCGTTACGTTGATGGTTGCCGACTTTTTGTTCTTGTCGGTCACGGTGACTGTTGTCTTGCCGGCCTTGACACCCTTGATGGTAATCTTGCTGTCCTTGACACTGGCAGTCGCGACTTTCGAGTCTTTTACTGTTGCGGTGTAAGGCGCAGTACCCTTCGATACGGTAACGTCAACCGTCTTTCCGACAGCCATCTCCGCTGACTTCTTGTCAACAGTCAATGAAGACGATGCAGCCTTCACGGTCACGATAACCTGTCCTGTCTGTTTGCTTTTGTCAGTTACCTTCACGACTGCACTACCCTCGGCAACACCTGTGATTGTGATTGTCTTGCCCTTGGTTTTGACCGTTGCAACCTTCGTATTCGACGAGTTTACCGTAAACGGAGCCATACCACTTCCGATAGTCACCGTAGCGGTAGCTTTCGGAGCAATTTCCACTTTTGCAGGATTGAGTTTTAATGTGTTAACGGGCTCGTCGTCATCGTTGTCGCACGAAGCGAATGTCATAGCAGAGATACTGATAACAGCCATCATCATTACTTTCAAGATATTGAACTTTTTCATTTTTATCTTTTGTTTTTTATTTGTTTATTACTGTTGTTCTTTTTTTGAGCGCTCATCTATATAATACCGATGTCCTGAAAACCTTGCCTGCGGAAACAAACTTTTTTTTCATCCATAAAAAACAAGACCGGCAACCTAAAGTGTGGTGCTAGTCTTGGCAATGACATAATTCTCTTATTGACTGACGATAAAGCGTATTGTTGGGCTATACGTCAAGGTTATTGCACTCCATAAAGTTCGATGGGAAGTTTATCCGGATCTTGAAGAAAGGTGAATTTGCGCCCTGTATATTCGTCTATTCTTACAGGTTCACATTCTACGCCCTTGGCTGTAACTTCAGCTATCGCTTTGTCTATATCTGCTACGGCAAAGGCAAGATGGCGGAGCTCGCAAGCTTCAGGGTGACTAACCCGTTGTGGTGGTGAAGGAAAAGAAAAGAGTTCCACAACATAAGTACCATCCGGCAGAGCAAGGTCAGTCTTGTACGACTGGCGTGAATCCCTATAATGTTCACTTATTATTTTAAGGTTCAAAATTTCAGTATAGAATCGAAGATATTGCATATAATCTGAAGCTATGATTGCAATATGATGAACTGCTTTGATTTGCATAAGGTATAGAATTTTTAATTGTATTTATTACACTCTGTTTGTAATGAGGCTTACCTACACATATATATTATAATTTAATAATACTATATTCTAATTCACTTAGCTATAGCATAATTGGGGTTACAAAGATAGATGAATTATCATTGATATTCCGTTATCAACACTGATTTCTCTACATTAAGAGAGGTGTTTTCGCCTCCGATTATCTGACTAATTGCTGTGTTTTGTTTATTTTCCAATCATACGCCCCGTCTGCAACATCGCCCACCTCTTTGAGTGTGTGGCGATGTTTGATTTCGTCAAAGGACTGCTTATGTTCCGCATAGCCACACAGCCAGTCACCAACCGCCTTTTGCATTTCGGCTGTTTCGCCATATTCCTGCATCACACTTTTAATGTCAGCGGCTTCCGATGGGGCAAAGATTGACTTGTGCTGTTCCGTTCCAAAATGGATAATCGCATTGATGGCTCGTCTGAACACCTCGCTTGCTTGGTAGAGAATATCGGCAATGACATTCAGAATTTTCCGGCTGGCTTCCAATGCCCCCTGTAACAAACGGATAGTATTGTCTTTCTTCTTGGTGGCTGTGAGAACCGCTTGGCTGATGCGCTGCTGTATGTCTGCTTCCTGCGCTTGAAGTTGCTCACCGACATCGTGGCTCAGAGCCGTGTCTCGGACGAGACGGCGGAGATAGCCGTGGTGGATAAGGAGGCGGACGACCTGATAACCTATATCCTCTCGGCCATCCGCAACGCCAGACAGTCGCCCGTCAAGACGCAACGCGAGGCGGCCACCACGCTCTATAATGCCACAAAAATCTATGCCGGCATCCAGCAGATGGCGCAGCGGCAGGAGGTGCAGCAGGCACGCGGACTACTCACCGACCTTGCCAAGCCCGACCTTAAGGCGCATGTGCAGACACTCGCCCTCCAGCCCGCCGTTGACCAGCTCTCCACGACCATCGACCGTTATGCTTCGCTGCTCGAAAGTCGTGCCACGTCGCAGGTGGCTACCAACCTCGGAGCGGCAAAGCCCGTTCGAAAGAAGATGAACACCCTGTATGACGAGATGACCACCGTGGCTTTTGCATTCAGTATAGCAGTACCTGCCGCAGAGCTTTCCACCTTTATCACCAAGCTCAACAAACTTATCGACGATACCACTACGGCATATAACCAAAGCCGGGCGCAGATGAAGGCAGCCAAGGTCGCGGCATCGGGCGAGAAGAAAATGGAGTAAGGTCGGCAAAGGCAGCGTGAAAACCTCTTCCTTTCCCTCTCATGGGGGAGAGAAAGAGCAAAAAGGCAATCCCCTTTTATCGGACTATATACCGGATTCAACGTCCAGTTGAGTAGATTTGATGTGAATGAATCGGTAAAGTATCAAATAAAATTGTTTGATAACTTTGTTTTTCTTTTTTGATTTCTTAATTTTGTTTCTGCGTTGAAAATAAATTAAAATACCATGAAAGTATCAAGACGATCTTTTTTAAAGACAGGGTTGGCAAGTACTGCTTTGCTGGCTACAGGCAATTTGAATATAGTTGAGGCCGGAAATCCGGCTGTTTCTGAAACAAAAAAGGAGAAGAAGACTAATCCTTTCGAATTGAGTTGTGCAGGATATACATTTGTTAATTTCGATATCGATACGACATTGAAAACACTGCAGAAATGTGATATTCATAATCTTTGCATTAAAGATTTCCATCTGCCGCTGAATGCTACGGACGATCAAATCGCGGCATTTCATAACAAGTTGGCTTCATTTGGTGTAACCGGTTATGGAGTAGGGCCTATTTATATGAATAATAAGGAAGAGGTAGACAATGCTTTTGCATACGCTAAGCGCGTGGGAGTAAATGTGATGGTTGGCGTTCCGTCTTATGAGATTCTTCCGTATGTGAGTGATAAGATGAAGGAATATCCCGACTTGTATTATGCTATTCATTTGCACGGACCGGATATTGATCGATTCCAAACCGCGACAGTTATATGGGATAAGGTAAAGGATTTGGACCCGAGGATAGGAATGTGTTTGGATATTGGGCACGACTTCCGTGCAGGATGTGATCCGATTGCCGACTTGGAGAAATATCATTCACGCATATTTGATATGCATATTAAAGATGAGAGTGAACCCACTAAGCAAGGACACTGTATGGAGATTGGTCGGGGAAAGATAGATTTTCCTGCTTTAATTCGTATGTTGCGTAAGGTAAATTATACAGGAAAACTTAGTTTAGAGTATGAGAAAGATATGAAAGATCCGTTCCTCGGCATCGCAGAATCATACGGATATTTGAAAGCATTGTGCGATAATGCTTAATCATTTATAAATGAAAGGGGAGGAGGTACATCAATTGATGTATCTCTTTTTCTTTTTATCCGACTGATTTGATAGTTTGCCTTTATTTCTTGGAAAAAGTTTATAAAAAACGTTTATCTTTGCATCTGGCTGTCATTTAAAGATAATCGGATATAGTTTGTTTTTAATTTGAAATCACCCATAGAGCTATGAATTATCAGGAAATATTAGAACATGTATGTCAGGAAATCCAACCGTTTTCCAAAGAAGGTAAGCAAGCCGATTATATTCCGGCGCTGGCTAAAGTGAATCCCGATCAATTTGGCATTTGCCTGCATACTATCGGTGGTGAGACTTTTGCGGTAGGTAAGGCGACGACGCGTTTTTCTATTCAAAGTATCTCAAAGGTATTTGCTTTAGCTATGTGTCTTAGCTTGGAGGGAGACGAACTTTGGAAGCGGATGGGAAAAGAGCCTTCGGGAACGGCGTTCAATTCACTCATCCAGTTGGAAGAGGAGAAAGGTATTCCTCGAAATCCGTTTATCAATGCCGGAGCAATCGTCATGACGGATATTTTGTTGAGTAAACTGGCAAATCCGGAGGAAGAGTTCCTTTCTTTTGTCCATTCGCTTTGTGGGACAAACAGTGTGTCGTACAACGAAGAAGTGGCACGGTCGGAGCGCAGCCGGGGATACCTTAACGCAGCCATTGCCAATATGTTAAAGTATTATCATAACATAGAGAATGATATAGAGCGGGTGCTCCAATTCTACTTTCTGATGTGCTCGGTCGAGATGAGTTGCCAGGAACTTTCAAAAGCATTTCTTTCTTTTGCAAATCATAAAAAATCTTTTCAATATAATCATATCATGCTTACTTCGTCGCAAGTGAAGCGGATGAATGCCATTATGCAGACTTGCGGATTCTATGATGAGGCCGGTGAGTTCTCCTACTTGGTTGGACTGCCGGGGAAAAGTGGGGTGGGCGGTGGCATTGCTGCTATATATCCTATGCGTTATTCGGTTGCGGTATGGAGTCCGCGATTGAATCCGAAAGGTAATTCTGTCATGGGAATGAAAGCGTTGGAACTTCTCACAACAGAGACTCAGGAATCTATATTTTAGTAGAAATACATGGTCTGTTAGGATTAGATAAAAAGACATAAGAACATGCTATATTCTCATGTCTTTTAGTTCTTATATATTTGTTTTTACAGTTCCGTTACTTTTCCCATAAAGAGAATCGCGCCTGTACTTTGTTCTTGAATGAGATAGAGGAACGGACGGTTCACATGGAATTGTATGGAGTGAGCTTCCGGACCTGCCGACGTATAAAGATTAATTACAGTTACGGCTGCAGCTTCTGTTCCTTCCTCATCTACATTAATATAGGTACCTTGAATGATGTCTGAAATATTGAGAGGTTCTTTCGAAATACCAAAGAAATCGGCATTGGCTGAGAAAGCATGGTGAATACCCATCGTCTTCATGTCATCAACCAATGTCTTGCGATATTCTTGTTTGAACTTCGGCAACTCAACATCAATATTTATATTGTCAAGCTTTTCGTACAGACTTTGATACATCTGATAGTCAAGTTTCTTTATGGCATCATTCATAGTCGTATTTTTATTTGGCAGAAGAACCATCATGCGATATGCCTGATTGCCGTAAGGTAAGCAAAGCATCTCGAAAGTGTTATTTGTGGCATAGGCAAAAGGATTCTCTTGATGCATCATATCAACTTTTTCGACGCTTCCGTCTAAGTTGGTAAATTTCTTTTTCTTTGTGTCCGCTTTATTGAATTTGCTTGTCCATGAGCCTTTAAAGTACAATGCATTAATCAGCATCATTCGCGTTCCCGGGTCTAATTCTTGTAAGAAATCTTTAATACAATCGTTTGTTTTGTCGGCTATCCAGTCGTTAATAGCTTTTAGTGTATTGGAACTATTAAAGTCTGCGTTCTTCACTTCTGCGTCGAATACGGTTTTGTTGGTTTTCACAAAATCTGTTTTAAGAATCAAATTATTAGCCACCCATATAGAGTTGGCAATGGACATTTTTATAGAGCTGTCTATATTCGGCAGCTCTTTCATCATGGTTTGATAATATTCGTTGAATTCTTCGGAAGATGAATCTTCAAAGCCAAGAACCTTTTTCATTTCATCAAGCGTAGCGTTTTGAGCTCCGTTAGCTGTCATAGCTAAAGCCATAGACAGAGAGAATGGTGAAACCATTAGGTTCGGCTTGTCAATCTCTGTTGCATTTATCTGCTGAAAGAATTTGAAAGAGAAGTTTTGAATATTTTCATTAATGGTTTTTGAACGCGTAGTGAGCGTAATCTCCTGACGTTTCCCCGGAAGTGGGATACTTTCATTCTTACTGCATCCCGAGCAAATGAACAATGTAGTACAAATTACTAAGCCAATGAATTTTTTCATAATTATCTGAATTTAAATTGAAACTTTTTATGTAATAAATACAGGATTTTTAAAATACTGCATCTGTGGTTGTTAATTATTTCAAAAGGATTCCTACAGACGACTTTATAAAGATGTCTGTTCGTCTTAAAAAGTGATACGTATGAGTTTCCTAAATCATCAGAAGTTTTTGTCAATTCATCCGTATGAGTTGAGCGGTTTATACGTATGATTTTTACAACTCATCAGTATGACTTTTGCAGCTCATCAGTATGACTTTGCAAAGTGATTTCCTTCTGTTTGGATGTAGTTGACCAGCAGAATAAGAAAATAAAAAATAGAAAGGCATTTGCCACTATCTCACTATGGTTTGCAACTGATAAATTAATGATTAATAATAAATTATATTCAAAAAGTTGCAAACCTATTTTATATTTTAATTTATTGCTGTTGGGGGGAAAACAGAATAAATAAAGTTTCGAATTTTTATAAAAAAGGCGGCGACACTCTCGTGCCACCGTCTTTTTAACTTAAATATTTATTGCCTATGAGTAATATTAAGGGAAGCTATAGTTTAATTCTTATTTCAAACTTTCGAACATATTCATAACTTCTTGAGAATTGACATCTTGAACACAATTTTTGTGATCATCTATTGCTTGACAAGCAGCTAATGCAGACGTTTCTCCTAAGACCATGAAAACCGGCTCCATTCTGATGGAGCCATACGCTATATGAGAAGCAGATAAACACACAGGAACCAATAAGTTTGAACATTCATTTTCTTTTGGAGTAATTGCACGGTATGAGATATTATAAGCTCCATTCGGCGATACTTCAACATTTCCTTCATTTTTTACCATGCCATTAATGACAAGGCGTGTACAGTTATGGCTGTCCATGGTATAAGCAGCCCATCCGATAGGATCATTAGCTGTTAACTTATGTTGACAATAGTCTTGCGTCATAACCATTCTACCTATCATTCTTCTGGCTTCTCGAATATAAAGTTGAGGGGTAAAGTGATTGGATTCTTCGTATTCATCTTTTGGGTATCCCCACAAAGCAATTTCGTTTCGAATAGATTCCGGAACACGAATATCATGACCAACAAAATATAACATTCCTTTTGTATAATCCAAGTGCTCTTTGAAAATCTGTTTACGTTTTTCATAACTCCCATCAGGATATTCCCAATTTGCGCCAATCATATCCGTGGAAAAGCCATTCCGATTGTTTATATCTGTTTTATTATTGGGCATGTGAGACCAAATAAACAAGTCGTTTAATTGAGTGTAATTTGCTTTTTCAATCAAGCGAATCATGAGTTCATATTTCGAAGGATCGTAATTATCAGGTTTAGTAATTTCGATCATATTTGTAGGATCTTTGGTCAAAGTAATTCGGAAATTATAGGCTTGAACATGGTTATCTCCTGTTCCTTGAACTCCAATTTTCTCATTCTGAATGCCATAAAGTAATCCGCTGGAAGGATTACCCGGAATCTTATAAGGGTCTATTCCGTCAGGAAATTGATGACCTTTTAACATTTGAACGCCATTTAAAGTTTCGCCATATTGGGAATTAGATTCACGGCCAATGGTATAAGAAACGCCGGCTTTAGCCATTAAATCCCCTTCATAAGAGCAGTCGATAAAGACTTTTGCTTCTACTGAATTTGTTTTACCGGTTGATACGTCTTCTAAAATAATACTTTTTACAATTGTACCTTTTTTATTGGTCCCAATGATTCTATTATTGTAGAGTACATCAACATCAGCTTCTTTAATATAATCATTAAAAACCTCTAATGCGATGTGAGGCTCAAATGTAAATATAGCCTCCGATTTTCCGTATTTTTCTCCTATACGACGATAAAAATTCATAGAAAAGCCTTGTATAATTTCTACTTTACCAATATCGGTTTGACCGAGTCCCCCGGAAGAAAGACCTCCGAGACGAGTTGTCGGCTCTACAAGTAATACACTTTTCCCTTGTTTCTTTGCTGTATAGGCGGCAATAACACCTCCAGAAGTTCCTCCATAGATGCAAATATCAACTTTTGTTTTTTGAATATCTTCGTTCTCATTTTTGTCTTTACCTTCATAAGCTGCCAATGGATTGATAAAAGCTAATAGAAATAGTGTTAATAATAATTTCTTCATAAGAACAATATTTAGAAGAGGTTTCGTGATAAGAATACCTCTTGATGGTTTTATATGTGTAATTAATAGCCCGGATTTTGAGTTAAGTTAGGATTGACTAATATATCATTTGCAGGGATAGGCCACAAATAATTCTTGGCAGGGTCAAAGCTCATCTTATAGAATGTAGTGATATAACCGGCTGTTTCCATATAAGAAATATCTGGCAGACCATCTTCATCAATGGAAGGGATACCACCAATAGGATAGTTTCCATTATCCCAATTATTCAATAATGTTATAAATTCAGGAGAAAGTTCACGATTTGATTCGCTACCAGTCTTTCCATTCCAGTCTGCGCTACCAGACCATGCACGTGGTAAATAGTACATAGATTTATTGTGCGATTTTTCGGCAATATGCCAACGTAGCAAATCTCGATAACGAATACTTTCGAAAGCAAACTCCGAACGACGTTCCATACGAATAATTTTTCTAAGTTCCGATTGTGAAGCTTCTATGACTTTCGGATAATCAATATCTGTTCCATTGTATGCCCTTGCTCTGACAAGATTAATGCTTTTATCCAATACATCTTGTGTGCATGTTCCTAATTCATTCATGGCCTCACAATAGGTCATTAACACTTCCGCGTAGCGCAAATATGGATAACAATTATCTGATGCACCTCCGTTGGAATTATAATCTTTCCAATTATCTTTTACGTATTTTCTTAACATTAATCCATTGTAGGCAGAATGCTGGTTAGATGCTTTTGAATCATTATTAAGAACCATATTGCCCGTTGTTGTTTCGTATACTTTGTTTGCGTATGGACTCGGATTATACTCATATCCTAAAGTAATGTATTCCGGATATTTTTTAGGAAATGTACCATCTATTTTCGATTGTTCATATTCAGCATAGTCACTTGCATATTTTGTCTTGAAAGGTTGAATGGTATATGCTAATCTTGGATCTCTATTTTCAAAAGGATCTTTTGGATTATAAAGAGGAGATTTATCAATTGGCAAACCATCGATGCAGGTGTAAGAGCATAATAATTCCAACGAAGGGCTTTGGTTTGCGAAACCACCATATTTACGAATAATATAATTTCGGACATTGGCTAAAAAATCATATCCTTTTTTTAGCGTCAAATCTCCTTTAAAATAGAACATTAATTCAGGAGAGCTGTTTGCGATAAACAAGTCTAAGTAATTGTCATGTAATTTATAAACTCCCAAATTTATACATTCCAATGCAGCATCTGCCGCTAATTGGTAATTACCATGAAATAATGCGAAACGAGCTTTAAAACCTAATGCAGCTCCTTTTGTTGGACGTTGTTCTCCACTATAAGAGCTGGGAAGCATATCTGCTGCTTTATCAAGACATTCGTAAGCATACGATAAAACTTCACTCTTTGGAGAACGGGTTGCTGTATAGGCCTCTTCTAAAGACATGCCTGTTTTATTTAATACACAGTCTCCAAAATAAGTAGCTAATTCCGCATAGGCAAAACCAATCATGAAATATGCTTCTCCTTTATATTGTGTAATTTTTGTTTCTGGTACTCCGGAAGCGGTTCCATTATTTAATGCATCAATAACTTTTAAGGATCTTGATATAGATTTATATAAAGAAGCCCATCTTGTTGATGCTATATAACTTTGAGATGTTATGGTCCCAAGAGTTATTTCATTGGATCCATTTCTATTCATTAAATCATCATCCCAAGAGATATCGTCAATAGGAAAGAATTCCGGTCGCCACAAGTCGTTAAGTGACATTTCTATTTCCGTTTCATCATGATACCAGTTTTCACTGGACCCTTCAGATAATGGATTTAGATCTAAGTCTGCACAAGATGATAAGCCCAACAAAATAGAACCTATTATTAAGTATTTATTTATATTTTTCATATTTCCTTATTTAAAATGTTACGTTAAGACCAAAAGTATAAGATGACATTATCAGATCGCTGTATTGATTCCATTCCGGATCATATCCTTTTGGATAGTTAGAGAATGCGGGTAAATCATTTGCACTGAAGTATAATCTAAGTTTGTTAACAGAGAATTTCTTTGTAAATGAAGAAGGAATAGTATAGCCGAAAGTTATATTTTTTACTCTTAGATATCCACCATTAAAGATATAGAAGTCGCTGTTAGCAAATGTATTAGATAAGTTTGATGTCAACATAGGATATTTTACTTTTGCATTTTCTGTATCAGAATTTGAAGGACTCCAATGGCTATCGATCAAGATTGAGGGGCAAGAATATGCTTGATAGTTAAATGGAGTTATTGCCCAATTCCAATATACATTTTGATGTCCTATACCTTGAAATGATAGATTGAAATCGAAGTTGTTCCACTCTGCCCATAAAGAACCTCCAAACTGATATTCAGGCAAAGAGTTTCCTAAACGAACACGGTCGTTAGACGCGGTAATTATTCCATCGCCATCAATATCAGTGTATTGGATACAACCGGCTTTATCATTATTTGTTAGTACTGGAATTTTATTTCCATTTGTATCATACATAGCGTCATTATTTAAGATAATGCCTTTACTCTTATAGCCGTAGAACTCGTTATAATAGGAACCTTCTTCTGTAATCATATTTCCGTTTATTACTTGTCTGTCAGCCATATACCCCATCTTTGAACGATAATCTGAAATATTAAAGCTTGCGCCATATTTAACTTTGTCTATCATATCGTTCCAAGAAAATTCAAGATCCCACCCTTTGGTATGCATATCTGCAGCATTGTTTTCTGGAGAGTTATAACCGAAATATGAAGGGAATCCAATTGTTAGTAACATATCAGTAGTTTTTTTGTAATAGTAATCTCCGGAAAAGCGTAAACGATTACGCATCATAGTCAGGTCAATTCCAACTCCGTATGTAGTAGTTGTTTCCCATGTTATATCGTTAAATGCGTATGTTGTTTGGTATGCTGTTTGAACAACATCAGCAGAACCAGTTGAAGCATTCGGAAGAAAACCAGTTCCAAATGTTAATGCTGCTTGATACGGGAATTCCGATCCAATACGCTCATTACCTAATTGACCAATTGATGCACGAATTTTTAAGTAATTGATGATACCGTCTTTTTTGAACCATGGTTCTTCAGAGATTACCCAGCCAAGACTGACAGAAGGGAAAGTGCCCCAGCGGTGACCTTTTGCAAAACGTGAAGATCCATCAGAACGAATATTAGCTTGTAACATATAGCGATCTGCCCACGAATACATAATACGACCGAATATAGACCGATATGCGTTATGCCCCGCAGAACCATAGTTATATTGATAATCTTCAGGGCCTAAATTTAAATAAGGGAAATTAACCAAATTATAATTAGTTCTGTAAGCTCCTTCATTTTCCCAATTATAAGAGTAGTCTTCGTAACCGGCCATGACATTCATGGAATGAAGATATAATTGAAATTTGTAGTTTGCATAGAACTGCATGGTAAGGCTATGTGTGTCATTTCGAGCCTCAGTAACTGTTGTTGAACCAAATCCACTTCCGACAACTTTATCACCACTTATATTATAGACAGTATATTTTTTACGGTGATTCTTTTCTTTATAGAAATAATAAGTTGGTGCTGCTACGGCGGAAAGTGTTAAATTTTTGATAGGAGTTAAATCTAACTGAATTTTCCCGCTGAATTTATAAGAACGACCGAGTATCGAACCTCCAAACTCATGAGCGGCTATAGGATTATCGCCATCTTTTGCATCTGCATAAGTTCCATTTGACCAATATGCATTAAATAAAGGAGAACGAGCCATAAAATCCCTCATAACAGATCCCTCTATGTTATGTGGTGTTCTTTGATGTGTATATGCTAAATTTAAATCTACATTTGCATGTATCCAATTACTTATTTTCCAGTCATTATTAGAACGAGCATTGAATCTTTCATAATTTTTATAGTCATAAAGAGCATTTGCATTATAATAGTTTAAACTAAAATTAGTTTTTATATTATCAGTTCCACCAGATAAAGAGAATGTATGGCGTTGATGATTTGTTGTTTTATGTAATCCTAAATTCATCCAATTGGTGTCAGGATAACTATCAGTATCTTTTTCCCTATAAGAAGCATAATTATTAATGAGATCTTCAGAATATGCAGAATATAATGAAGATGCTCCGTCATTATAACGATATTCATTATATCCTTTCATCCATTCTACAATATTGGCATACTTTGGTTTTTCTGTTGCGGCATCAATACCATATTCAACATTATACGACATTTTAAAATCCTTGTTAGTAGCGCGTTTTGTAGTAATTAGAATAACACCGGCAGCTGCGCGAGAACCATAGATTGCAGCTGATGCTGCATCTTTCAAAACCTGAATATCTTTTACGTCTTCAGATGCGACATCATTAATATTGCCAGGAACACCATCTACAATAACAAGAGGGTCATTTGTTGACATGGTAGTTACACCGCGGACACGAATGGTAGCACCTGCGCTTGGATCACTACTTGAACGTGTAATTTGAACACCTGCAATTTGACCTTGCAGCTGAGATGATAATTGCGGTGTATTCTTTGCTGTGATTTTTTCGCCACTAACAGAAGATGTAGCACCTGTTAAATCCGTTTTGCGAGCAGTTCCATAACCAATTACTACCACTTCATCTAAAGCTTCGGTATCTTCTGCAAGAGTGATTATTAAAGAGTTTTTCCCATTGACAGCTATCTCTTCTGATTTATAACCAATATAGGAAATAACTAAAATGGCATTACTATTAACAGATATGATATAATTCCCATCTATATCAGTGATCGTCCCGTTCATGGTTCCTTTTTCAAGTACATTGGCTCCAATAATCGGTTCTCCTTTGCTATCAACGACTTTACCTTTGACAGCTTTGTTTTGATTAATGCCTTGATTGGAAAGTGTTGAGTTCGGACTCCCATCAATCACCCCCTTTTTGGTCAGGATAATTTTTTTATCTAAGATGATATAAGTTATATCCGTCCCTTCGAAAAGTTTATTAAGTATTTCATAAACAGTTTTATTCTTAACTGAAAATGATACCAAACGATTTAGATCAATGTGTTTATTATTAAAGAAGAATCCAAAATCAGATTTCGTTTCAATTTGAGTTAAAACATTTTCAACTGTTTGATTCTTGGCATTAATAGTAAATTCCGTGTTTTGCGCGTATGTATCCGCTGCATAACATATTCCGACCGAACAAAAGAGAAATAATAAAAACAGTCTCATAAACAAAGGTATTTGTTTCAAAATAAAGGGTATAGTCTTTAATGTCCAATAATTTTGGGCTTTTAATAGTTTATGCATAATTTTGTAACGACTTAATGGTTAATAAAAAAGTTGTTTGTTTAAGCAAACAATTAATTTTCCATGCGACAGATACGGCAATATCTGCCGCATGTTTTTCTAAGGAGGTATAAAATTGTTTTTCATAAGTATTTAAATTTTAAGAGTTAATAGTTTAATAAACTTCTATTTTCTGTTTTTCATCTTTTATATTAGGACTTTCTATATATTTCCATTTGATACCGGAAGAAATTTTGAAGTATTCCATAATTCTTTCAAAACGTTGGTTCGTAAACGAGCCGGTAAATGAATAATTCTGGAAGTGTTTTTCATTTTTAAAAACAAACTCGACATTAAAACGTTTGCTAATTAAATAGAAGGCTTCTAATATAGGAGTATTATGGAAAATGAGCATCCCATCTTTCCAAGCTGTTTCTGTAATGCAATTAGTTGAATATAACTTTAGCTCAGCTTTTTCAGTATTCAATATTAACTTTTGCTTTGGTCGAATCTTAATCTGTTTAGGTATGTTGGATTTGTCATGATAAATAAATCCTAAGCTTCCTTCTACAAGTGTGGTGGTTATATAGTGATCTTTTTCATAGGCTTCAACATTAAAGGAAGTACCATATACTTTTATTTGTGACCGGTTGGGAGTTGAAATGATGAATTGTTTATCCTTATTTTTGGCAACTTTGAAGAAAGCTTCGCCAATTAGTTCTACTTTCCTTGCAGCACCTGTAAATTTTGTAGGGTATCGTAAGGTTGATTCGGAATTTAAACACACCAAAGTACTGTCTGGCAGGGTTACAGATGTAATCATTCCCGGATTAGTTTTTATTTCTATCATCTGTCCTGATTCCGGTATTATCTTATCAAAAGATTGGTAAATAATACCTATTAATAAAGGGATAGATAGCAGTGCTGCTATACGTTGCGTCCATTTCCACCATCCGATTCTTTTGTTTTTTTGAATATGATGTTTGACTTTTGCAAAAGCTTCTTCGGTATCTACCTGTTTCAATGCCAACAAAGTATCGGATGCTAAATTGATGGAGAGAATTTGATTTACTATCTTCTGGTGAACATTACTCTCGTTTAGCCATTCTTCTACACGTTTTGTTTCTTCTACATTGGTTAACCCTTCACAATACCGTGGCAGAAGTTCTTCGATTTGTTGATATGTCGAATCTTGTTCCATGCAAATACCCTTTTATATTAATGACAAATGAAAGCATAAAGTTCCTAAACGAAAAATTATTTTCTGTGAATAAATTATTATCTTTGTTTCCAAATAGGGTAAACAACATGGGGTAGTTGAAGACAATAATCTTATTTGCGACTTACAGAAAGGTAATGAAACCGCGTTTAATGTAATATTCAAAAAGTATTACCCTGTTTTATGTGCCTATGCGTCAAGGTTTGTTGAATTTGAAGATGCGGAAAGTATTGTTCAGGATTTGATGACGTGGATGTGGGAGAATCGTGAATTTATAACTATTGAATCATCGTTGAGCAACTATTTATTTCGGTCGGTATATAATAGGACACTGACACTTATCACTCGAAAAGAAGTAGAGAAAAAGGCTGCTGCAGAATTTTATATGCGTCGGAATGAACTTGTTTTAGAAGATATTAATCGTTATCAGATAGAAGAGTTGATAAAAAGAATAGAGGAGGCTATTCAAAAATTGCCTGATTCTTACCGTGAAGCGTTTGTAATGCACAGATTTAAGAATATGACTTATAAGGAGATTGCTATGCGATTAAAAGTTTCATCTAAAACGATAGATTATCGAATTCAACAAGCACTAAAGTTATTAAGGGTAGAATTAAAGGATTATTTGCCTTTGATCTTTATCTTGTTTAAAGACTTGTTGTAACCTGTAGATAGAGAAAAAGGCCTGTAGTAAATTTTATAAAGAAAAATATCAATGATTGGCGCCAAAAGTAATATATTTATTCAGCAATATCATTCGCCATGTGGTGATTTGCTGCTCGCTTCTTTCGAGGATAAACTGTGTTTGTGCGATTGGCTCAACGAGAAACATGATAAAGCGGTAATAATAAAACGGCTTGAGACGGCTCTGCGTGCAGAACTGATTGAGATTCCTTCGGACGTGACGAAAGCTGCTGGTTGTGAGTTGGATGAATATTTTGCCGGAAAGCGGACGATGTTTAATACCCCTCTTTGGATGATCGGAACAGATTTTCAAAAGTCAGTATGGAGAGCTTTGCTTTCTATTCCGTATGGTACTACCAAATCGTATGGGGAGTTGGCCGTACAAATAGGGAATTCAAAGGCTGTTCGTGCCGTAGGTGCTGCTAATGGTGCTAATGGCATTTCTATTTTTATTCCCTGCCATCGAGTTATAGGAAAAAATCATTGTCTGACAGGTTATGCCGGAGGTTTGGAAGCTAAGAAATATCTACTTGATTTAGAAAATAAGGTGCATAATGATAGAGCATAAATATTAGAAGGAAGAAATTAATGTAATATGTACCTCTGAATCCATAATTTTTTGGAATAAATCTTATTTAATAGTTGCCACAATATATTCCGATTGTGTTCCGATGCGAAATTTTGCGCCCCAAATGCCCAGCCCTGAGCTGACGTAATAATACGTATTACCTCGTTGGTGTGGCCCGAATGCATCTTCGTAAATAGCATCGGTAATCCATGAAAGCGGCCAAACCTGTCCATAATGTGTGTGTCCGGCGAACTCGAAATCTACTTTATTCTGTTCTGCCTCTTCCAAATGGTAAGGCTGATGATCCAGTTCTATGATATATTTCGAACGGTCGATGTTTTGCATTACTTCGGAAAGCGATTTACGTTGAGGATTTGTCCTGTCATCTCGTCCAACGATAGCTAAATCACCTATATAGACAATGGAATCTTGAAGAATATGAATGCCGGCATCCTCGCAGAACTTTTTATCGGAGGTGATTCTGGTGTAGTAGTCGTGATTTCCGTAAATGGCATAGACTGGAGCATTAAGATTCTTGAACTCTTCTGCAGTATGTTCCTCTAAAATAGGACGGACAGACCGGTCGACGATATCACCGGCTATGAGGATAGCGTCAGGATTTTCTTTGTTTATCAGATTAATCCAGCGGTGCAAGTCGGAACGTTTATTATGGTATCCTAAATGCATATCGCTGATAAGCACTACTTTCATCGGTTTTGAAACTTTCTTTTCCGAAGTGAGTGTTATCTCAACCTTTTTCTTATTGTTATAATGAATATTTGCGTATGTGAAGAGCACAACCATAGAAAAGAAAATAGAAAGGCTTCCTATTATGCTGTTGTGTGTAAAGCTACTCGGAATAAGGTGTAATACAGTTCCTACATTGAGTAAAAGGAAAAGTATCACCAAATAGAGTAAAATAATGAGCCATGCAGTACCCATCTCATAAAGGATAGTGGCTAAAGACATGGGTAATTTGTCTAATTGTCCGGACATACTGAAAAAGAATGTAAAGAAAGGCAGAACCATTAAAACAACGACCGATATCTTAAATGGTGTTGACAAGGGTAAAATATTCCATATTTGCCAAGAAATATAAACTTGTCCGGCAATGGGCAATAACATAAATAGTAGAAATATATATTTCATTTTATGACTTATTTCCTGACAAAAATAAAATAAATAATTTAATTATGATGAGTCCGATGATTTTAAAAACAAAATTCAATGGTCTTTATAGCATACATGACATCGATTATTAGTTTTTGGGGAAAGAATCAATAAAGTAGATAAAGTGATGCCAATCACTCTTCGTGTTAACGGTCATGAACTTCTTTGGTGATGGCCATAAAACTGTTTGATGATGGGCATCACTTTGAAGAATGATGGTCATCTGTTCAATAGTTGTTGACCAACTCTATTAGTATATATAAAAATAACGTTAAAGATTTATCGGAAGATTCGTGTCATATATTAGGGAGTATAGCTGATTTTATGCAGTTTTGTAAACTAAATAGAGAAATTTTGACTATGAGGAAAACTTTATACTATCTTGTTGTCGTTCAAGTATGCTGGTTGTTTGTAGAACCTTTACGTGCTGCAATTACAACTGAAGTGTCTTGTTTATCAGCGTTCAGTTGGTTTCAAAACAATTGTCAGTGTTGAGGCTGTTAATGTTGAAGTTCCTGTTGGAACGGCTCCTCGTTTGCCTTTTCAAGTTTGGATTACTTATTCGGATGGTACGTCAGAATACAGGCAGGCAAAATGGATGAATTCATCTCCGGCTGCAGAGGAGGCAGAAGCAAATGCTAATATTAATCCCGTTGGAACAGTGTATTTAATACAGGGCTATGTTCTTGGTGATAATACAACTCCGAATAGGTGATCCGAATGCTTCGTTGAATGCTGCTATTAATGCCATGCGTCCGGGTAACCTTCCGGAATTGGAGGATTTAAGCGAATTGGTTCCTCTGATTGATAAAGCAAAGAAAGATGGGAAAGAAGACGCGAAGCTGTAGGATGCTATTGGTTATGCCGAGATGGTTGTGAAGTATGTTAGCGATGGCAGTGGAACCATGGATATGATTCAGCGTGCAACTTCAAGGCTGAAGGCTGTCATGAAATGAGAAACAGTGTATTATATTCTTGTCGTTAGGCTAATTAAATCAGTCATCAAGAAACTTTGAAAAGTGAACCATATAAATTAACTAACTTATACGGATAATTCACTTGTTTCACTAATGTGAAACGAAAAACTCTCCTGATGAATATGGCAACTTATATGTCTTTCTTTCCACATTCATACATTGGAAACTGTAGTTGTATAAGATTATTTTTTAAAGTCGTGTATTAATTTAAAGAAATAGTGATGCCCAATCACATTATTTTGAATTCGTCGTCCCCGTTATTTTATTCTTTTTTCTCCTTTGTATTTGTTCTGGCCTCAACAACATTTACAACGTAGTCACCTAATTTCTCGCATTCGTTAATTATATCCATATAATAGACACCTATTTGATAATCGTATGCTTTGTTGTTGACATCGGTAATGTTCTGATTTTTTAGGTGAGAACGGAAGTTATTAATTTCGTTTTCCAAATTATAAACCTGATTAACGTCCAAACTTTCTTTATTGTCAATCAGTTTATCCATTTGATTCAAAGACTGATTGATTAAGAAAAGCATGTGTTGAATATGGTTATACTGTGTTTCTGTGAAATCTTTATCCCCGTTATGCTTATGATTAATGGTGCGGGCCAGATTGTAGCAGCTGTCACCGATACTTTCTATTTCGGAAATCTCTCGAAGCATAGCACGAATTTTTCCTTTTGTTTCTGGGCTTAGATGAGCATTGCTGACATTATCCAGATACTTGGCGATTTCAATCTCCATACTATCCGATATGTTTTCATATTTCTCAATTCGGGAAAACAGTTTGGCAAATTCCGCGTCATCTTTCAAATTGAGCAGTGTCTGGACAAAGCCGAACATGCGGTGAATACGCTTGGCGAAGTTCTGTATTTCTTTTTGTGCCTCAAGGACAGAGAGTTCAGGAGTTTCAAGGAACCCACTGCTGATAAAGCGTAAACGGAAATCATCTTCCTCGTCATTCTTCTTTGGTTTGATAACTTTACAGACAAGTTTCTCAATTTGAGGGATGAACCAAATGAGAATGGCAGTATTGGATATATTGAATGATGTATGGAATGCAGCTAAAACAAATGAAAGTTTTGCGGCATTAGCAAGAAATTTCGGATCGGATTTAGTAAGCGTTTCATCATAACCTACGACTCCGCAAACCATATCCACAAACAGATGGAAGATACACAATACCCATATCACGCCAAATACATTAAAGAACATGTGCGCCAAAGCTGCTCGACGGGCTTGTGTATTAGCTGTTAACGCGATGATATTTGATGTAACAGTCGTTCCTATGTTCTCACCCATGACCAATGCAATGCCCTGATAGATTGGAAGAACTCCGCTGGAGCAAAGAATCATGGTGATAGCCATAATAGCAGCTGACGATTGCACACACATAGTCATTATACTACCTATTAATAAAAAGGTAATGGTAGTGATAAAACTTTTTGGATTGAAAGATGAAAAGAAGTCAAGAACGGATTGATTTTCCGATAAGTGCATGTCTATTCCGGTTTGTCTTAGTGTGCCAAGTCCTAAGAACATAAATGCCACACCAAATAAAAAATCGCCAAGACTCTTTTTGTTTTTAGTATAACAAAGAATGATGGCGATTACAAATGTTGGATAAACGAAATCGGTTATATTAAACGAGAAGCCTGCGCTCATGATCCACGCGGTAAGTGTAGTACCGATGTTGGCTCCCATAATTACTGAAATGGCTTGTGCTAAAGTGAGGAGACCGGCATTGACGAAAGAGACGGTCATGACGGTTGTTGCTGTTGATGATTGAACTGCTGCTGTTACAAAAGTACCGGTCAGCATTCCGGTGAATCGGTTGGTAGTCATTTTTTGTAGAACGTGTCGTAACTGGCTACCTGCCATCTTCTGTAAACTTTCGCTCATAGATTTCATTCCATACATCAGTAGGGCTAATGATCCAATGAGCTTGAAAAAGATCCAAATCGACATATTTTAATCAATTTTATGATACGTATTCGAAGATTTATAAAAAGTTCTCCCTATCTTTAAACAATTGAAAAATAAATTGTAGTGAGAATGGAACACATGTTACAAATCTGTTGCAAAAATAATAATATTTCTAAAGAATTCCCAATTGGGAGCTCTCTTTTGGAAATTTATAATGGATTTAATTTGGCTATGCCCTATGGGGTAGTCAGCGCGAAAGTGAATAATGTTGTTGAAGGTTTGAATTTTCGGGTATATAATAATAAGGATGTGGAGTTTCTTGATGTTACATCCGCTTCAGCCATGCGAACTTATGTTCGTTCGCTTTGCTTTGTGATGTGTAAAGCGGTAGAAGATCTTTATCCTAATGGAGACTTTATTATGGAACATCCGGTTTCAAAGGGTTATTATATCTGTTTGACTATCGGTCGTGAAATTGGACTGGATGATGTGATGCGCTTGAAACAACGTATGCAGGAGATTATTGATCAGGATATTCCATTCCATCGCTTTGAGGCACATACGTCGGATGTTGCGGAACTTTTCAAAATGAAAGGCCGTGAGGATAAGGTTCGTTTAGTTAACTCTACAGGTAAGTTATATTCTCATTATTATACATTGGGAGAGTGTGTGGATTACTATTATGGTTGTCTGCTTCCGAGTACAGGATTCATAAAGAAATGGGATCTCGTTAAGTATTATGACGGTGTTTTACTTCGTGTTCCGAAGCAGTCGAATCCCAATGAACTTGAGGATATAGTAAAACAGGACAAGATGCTTGAGGTGTTTAAAGAAACCCGTCGTTGGAATAGAATTATTGGCGTATCGAATGTGGGGGATTTTAACTTGGTTGCGTCTAAAGGTTTTACTTCAGATATGATTAAAGTGTCGGAAGCTTTGCAGGAAAAGAAGATTTCAAATATTGCCGATGAAATTTATCGTCGTAATCAGGGGGAACACCATGTTCGCATAGTACTCATCTCCGGTCCTTCATCTTCCGGTAAAACCACATTTAGTAAACGACTCAGTGTCCAATTGATGGCTAATGGTTTAAGACCTTATCCTGTTTCGTTAGACAACTATTTCCTTGACCGTGAGCATACTCCGAAAGATGAGAACGGTGATTATGATTTTGAGTCTCTTTATGCACTTGATTTGGATTACTTTAATCAACAATTACAAGACTTGTTGACAGGTAAGGAAGTGATGTTGCCAAAGTTTAACTTTACTACGGGAAAACGAGAATCGGATAAGAAGTTGAAACTTGATGAGAATATGATTCTTATATTAGAGGGGATTCATGCCTTAAATCCGGAATTGGCTTCACATATCCCGGATGAGGAAAAATATAGGATATATGTGTCGGCTTTGACAACTATTCAGTTGGATGATCATAATAATATTCCTACTACCGACAACCGTTTACTTCGTCGTATTGTGCGTGATTATAAATATCGTAATTATTCGGCTGAGGAGACTATCTGTCGTTGGCCAAGCGTGCGGAGAGGTGAGGATAAGTGGATTTTCCCTTATCAGGAGAATGCTGATGCGATGTTCAATTCGGCTTTGCTTTTTGAGTTGGCTGTTATTAAGGATGTAGCCGAACCTATATTAAGAAAGGTTCCCGAGGATTGTCCGGAATATTCTGAAGCTTATCGCTTGAGCAAGTTCTTAAGTTATATTAAGTCAATTCCAAGTCGCGAAATTCCGCCAACTTCTCTGTTACGTGAATTTTTGGGTGGCAGTAGTTTTAAATACTAAAGAAATATTTTTGGAAAAGGTCGGTTGTTATCTGAATTATAGCTAATTTTGTCATTGGTTAAATTAAGAAAGATGCCACAGAAGTCAACTCAAATACAGACTCAGTCAATACAGCAGGTTCAGACTTTATCGCCACAACAGATTATGGTGGTAAAGTTGTTGGAGTTGCCTAAGCAGGAATTCGAGGAACGAATCCAAACGGAGATTCTTGATAATCCTGCATTGGAGACGGTGGATAAAGCTGTTGAAGGTGGAAGTGATGATTATGAAATGGAGGAGTACGGTGAAAAAGAGGACCGTCAGGGTGATGAGGAAGGTTTTCTTGGAAATGATGATGATTCTCCGTCCGATTATTCCGATAACGATTCTTTGAGCGATTACCGTACGGAGGATGACATTCCTGATTATAAACTTCAGGAACAAAATCGAAATAGAGGAGAGGTTGCTGAGGAGATTCCTTTCTCTGATATAACTTCCTTTTATGATGAATTGAAAGATCAGTTGATGATGCAGAATTTGACAGAAAAGGAGCGAGGTATTGGTGAGTATCTGATTGGATCGCTGGATGATGACGGCCTTTTGCGTAAGTCTCTCTCGTCTGTAGCTGATGAATTGGCTATTTATCAGGGCGTTAATGCGAATGAGGATGAGTTGCGGAAGATATTAAAGGTTATTCAGTCGTTCGATCCGGCGGGAATAGGAGCTCGTGACCTTCAAGAGTGTTTATTGCTTCAGATAAGGCGTAAACCGGATTCTCCATTGAAAAAAATAGAGCAGGATATCATTACAAGATGTCTTGATGACTTCATGAAGAAGAATAAGGATCGGATTATTCAACGATTGAATATTACAGAGGAGACGTATCAGGAGGCTTTAACTGAACTGACAAAATTAAATCCACGCCCAGGGAGTTCTTTGGGGGAAGCTATCGGAAAGAATTTTCAACAAATTATTCCGGATTTTATTATTGATGCCGATGATGATGGTAATGTAACAGTCAGCCTGAATAATTGGAATGTGCCGGAACTTCGTTTAAGTCGTGAGTTTTCTCAGATGCTCGATGAGCAAATTCGAAATAAAGATAATCAAAGTAAATCACAGAAAGATGCATTTTTGTTTCTGAAACAGAAAGTAGATGCCGCACAAGGATTTATTAATGCGGTGAAGCAGCGCCAACATACATTGATAGTTACTATGAATGCGATAGTTGATATACAGAAAGCATTCTTTCAAACGGGCGATGAATCTCTGCTGAAACCAATGATTCTTAAGGATGTAGCGGAAAGAGCACATTTGGATATATCTACAGTATCAAGAGTCAGTAACAGTAAATATGCGCAGACTAATTTTGGTATCTACCCGCTGAAGTTCTTTTTTATTGCCGGATTTAAGAAGAATGATGACGATGATGAGATACTCTCTTCGCATGAGATAAAACGAATTTTAAGAGAATGTGTGGATGAGGAAGATAAGAATTCACCGTTGACGGATGATGAGTTAGCTTCGTTGCTGAAAAAGAAAGGTTATCCGATAGCCCGCCGTACCGTGGCGAAATATCGGTTGCAGTTGAATATACCAACTGCTCGTTTAAGGAGAGAATAAGAATAAAATGATACAAGAAGAATTGAATGAAATAGAAAAAAAGAAACCGATCGATGCACTGAACTTTAGTGCTCATGCTATTTCTGTCATTTTTACGCCTTTCCTGATTCCGGTATTGGCTTTCTTTTTGTTACTTTTCTGCACTTATCTGCGTATTATTCCATTAAATTATCGGTTGCAGGTGATCATACTCGTTGGAAGTTTTACTTACCTTATTCCTATGGCTGCCATTTACTTGTTTCAACGGGTAAATGGGTGGGGAATAAAGGAGCTTAGTGTGCGTGAGCGCCGTTACGTTCCTTATGTACTTACTATTATCAGCTATCTTACTTGTTTGATTACCATGTATCGTATGCATCTGCCCCGTTATATGACAGGCATCATTATCGCTTCTTTGCTCTGCATGATATGTTGTACACTTATTAACTTTCGCTATAAAATTAGTATTCATGTGGCTAGTAGCGGACTGATGGTAGGAGGCTTGGTTTCTTACTGTATGCTTTTTAATTTTAATCCTATCGGTTGGCTCTCCTTGTTTATCTTATTGTCAGGAATGCTTGGAACAGCCAGAATAATTATCGTTCATCATACGTTATTGGAGATATTATTAGGATTTCTTGTTGGATTGTTTTGTGGAATCATTGGAATTTTGTTTATTTGAATGAAATTTAAAATTAAATACTAACCTTATTAATTAAAGACATTATGAATTTCCCTAACAATGTACGTTACACCAGCGAGCATGAATGGATTCGTGTTGAAGGTGACATTGCTTATGTAGGCATTACAGATTATGCGCAAGATCAGTTGGGTGACATCGTTTTTGTTGACATTCCTACTGTTGGAGAGAAAATTGGCAAAGGCGAAACTTTTGGGACTATCGAAGTTGTAAAGACTGTTTCTGACTTATTCCTTCCGGTTGCAGGTGAAGTGTTGGAAGAGAATGAGAATTTAGCCGATGAGCCAGAGTTAGTAAACAAAGATCCTTATGGTGATGGATGGCTTATCAAGATTAAACCGGATAATGCTGCCGAAATAAACGAACTGCTGGATGCTGAAGCTTATAAGGCATTAGTGAGCGAGAAATAAATTTTAAAATCAATGTAGAATCGTGTGGATGGGTGGGCGAAAGCTTCTCTCCACACGATTATTGTAATAAATAAGTTTTATGAAACCGTTAGTAAGTATTATTATGGGTAGCACTTCCGACCTTCCGGTCATGGAGAAAGCTGCTAAATTACTGGATGAGATGCGAATTCCTTTTGAGATTAACGCACTTTCCGCGCATCGTACTCCCGAGGCTGTTGAGAATTTTGCAAAGAATGCTGCTGATCGTGGTCTGAAGGTTATCATTGCCGGAGCCGGTATGGCTGCTGCTCTTCCGGGAGTGATTGCTGCCAATACCACACTTCCTGTCATTGGAGTACCTATCAAAGGTTCTGTTCTCGATGGGGTTGATGCCCTTTATTCTATTATTCAGATGCCTCCCGGTATTCCTGTTGCGACCGTTGCTATCAATGGAGCTATGAATGCCGCTATCTTGGCTGTGCAAATGCTTGCTTTGAGCGATGCTGAATTAATGGAAAAGTTTGCTTCCTATAAGGAAAGTTTGAAACAGAAAATAGAGAAAGCAAACGTTGATCTCAAGGAAGTAAAATATGACTATAAAACGAATTAATTTATGATCGATCTTTTCAATTATTCCCGTCGCGAATCATCTGTTGTAAATGTAGGAGCTACTCCGCTGGGTGGTGAGAATCCTATTCGTATTCAGAGTATGACAAATACGTCGACTATGGATACTGAAAGAAGTGTGGCCCAGTCTATTAGAATTATTAAGGAGGGGGGGGAATATGTTCGTCTGACAACGCAAGGAGTGCCCGAGGCAAAAAATCTGGCAAATATCAACGCAGGAATCCGTCAAGCCGGATATGATACGCCATTGGTAGCTGATGTTCACTTTAATGCAAATGTAGCAGATGTGGCCGCGATATACGCTGAGGCTGTTCGTATCAATCCCGGAAATTATGTGGATCCGGGACGTACCTTCAAACAGCTGGAATATACAGATGAAGAATATGCGAAGGAAATAGAAAAGATTCGTGCTCGATTAATTCCTTTTATTAATATATGTAAGGAAAATCATACGGCAGTTCGTATCGGAGTGAACCATGGTTCGCTTTCCGACCGGATTATGTCGCGTTATGGCAATACACAAGCAGGAATGGTAGAGTCGTGTATGGAGTTCCTCCGCGTCTTTGTAGAACAGCATTTTACTGATGTGGTTATTTCCATTAAGGCTTCAAATACTATTATTATGGTAAAGACTGTCCGGCTGTTGGTCGATAGAATGGAGAAGGAAGGTATGAACTTTCCACTGCATCTTGGTGTAACGGAAGCAGGAGGCGGTGAGGACGGACGAATAAAATCGGCTATTGGTATCGGTGCTTTGCTGGCTGATGGTTTGGGAGATACTATTCGTGTTTCATTGAGCGAAGCTCCCGAAGCAGAGATTCCTGTAGCGATGAAGTTGCGTGATTATATGTTGGAGCGTGAGGGACATCCGTATATTCCGGGCAAGGAAGCAGCGGTTTTTAATTATTTAGATCCTTCGCGACGTGAGACTGTGGCTGTCCATAATATAGGTGGAAATAATGTACCGGTGGTTATCTCTGCGCGTATGACCGGAGATAAAAAGGAAATGGATCAACGGTTTAAACCCGATTATATCTATTACGGATCGGAACTGCCGACTGATAGAGATGAGTCTGTTCCTGCCATTGTGGATGCTAATCATTGGGTACCCGATGAGAAGAACTGCTTTCCGGCATTCAATAATGAGCATCTTTTTGAGTTGCATTACTGTTCTGCCGATATGAAGTTCCTTTTTTTGCCTTTCTTGGGCTTTAGCGATGAGGCTTTGGCAGCATTGCGTCATCATCCGGAAGTGGTAGTTATTGCTCAGAGCAATCATCAGAACCGTCTGGGCGAGTTCAGGGCATTAGTTCATGAGCTGATGAACGAAGGTTTGAAGAACCCGGTTGTATTCTTTCAGCATTATAAAGAGGAACAGCTGGAAGACTTGCAGATTAAGTCGGCTGCCGATATGGGAGCACTCATGGTTGATGGGGTATGCGATGGTGTTTTTTTGTTCAATCAAGGAAATATTGCATCGGGTGTAGTGGATGAGACGGCTTTCAGTATTCTTCAGGGGGGACGTTTGCGCATGAGTAAGACGGAATATATCTCTTGTCCCGGCTGTGGTCGGACTTTATATGATTTGGAAGAGACCATTCAACGGATTCAGATGGCAACTTCTACATTGAAAGGTTTAAAGATTGGAATCATGGGATGTATTGTCAATGGTCCCGGTGAGATGGCCGATGCTGATTACGGATATGTTGGAGCTGCGCGTGGAAAGGTCAGCTTGTATAAGAAGAAAGTGTGTGTTGAGAAGAATATTCCACAAGAAAAGGCAGTGGAACGACTCATTCAGCTCATTAAAGATTCCGGCGATTGGAAAGAATAAGTTTTGGTGTTTAAAGTAAAATAAATTATTCTTTAACCTTCAACAGAAATTCTATAGTCTTTTGATGATTTTTCCAACTGATATGTATGAGTTATTAAGTTTATCAGAAGTTTTCTGACTTATACTGATATAAGTAGACACATTTAATAACCATAAAAATGTGTATAACTTATGCGTAAAAAGTACAAACATTACAGTGAGGAAGAAAAATTAAATCTTCTTCGCGAGTATGAGGAGTCTGG
>NZ_JAJLQX010000006.1 GCF_021295095.1 Phocaeicola oris | reverse complement strand
TCTTCCCATTCCGAACAGAGAAGTTAAGCCCCGTCACGCCGATGGTACTGCGTCAGAGTGGGAGAGTAGGCAGCTGCCTTCTTGAGGAGTCTTCCTTGAACAGGAAAGACTCCTCTTTTTTTATGGTAAAGATTATTCTTGTTAATTATTCATATAATGTAATGAGGATGGATGGAGTGTTAAGATAATCAATATGAAATTAAGTGTAACAAATCTTATTTTTCAAGAACTTGCTTCTTTGGGTTCCGAAGAGAAGAGAAATGTTCTTTCTAAATTCTTTAAAACAAGGCGTGGAGAATATGCTGAGGGGGATAAGTTTATGGGTGTTGTTGTTCCGGATATTCGGAAGGTTGCAAAAAAATATTTGAAGTTGTCTTTATATGATATTCAAGCATTGATAAAATCTCCATGGCATGAGATGCGTATGTGTGGGTTACTGATTATGGTTGAACACTTGAAAATTGCTAAGTCGAGGAGTTGGCTTAAATGCCATTCTTTAAAGGAATTAGAAATTTTGTGTAAGGAGTATTTTGTTTTCTATTTAAAACATACGAAAGGAGTAAACAATTGGGATTTGGTTGATTTAACAGCTCCGACCATTGTGGGCGATTATTTGATGGATAAGGATAGGAGTGTTCTTTATGAATTGGCTGATAGCAAGTCGCTTTGGAAACAACGTATTGCAATTGTTTCAACTTATGCTTTTATTCGTCGTGGAGACTGCGAAGATACTTATCAGCTTGCTTTGAAACTACTTCATCACCCACATGACCTAATACAAAAGGCAGTTGGTTGGATGCTTCGGGAAGCAGGGAAAAGAAATCAGAAGCAATTGACTGACTTTTTATGTAAGTATGCTGTGGAAATGCCTCGCACAATGTTGCGATATGCTATAGAAAAATATCCTGAGACTGAACGTAAGAACTTCTTAAATATGAAACCATAGTTTATTCATATTAATGTGCATTTATTTATAATCAATTTGATAAATAAGAAAAACGAATGCTTTGAATATTTAATTCTTAAAAGTAGTTTTTCAATTAGTCTCCAAAGTTTAACACATCTCTATTTTGAATCTTCTTTGATGCTTTTTTAGGTTTAATGTTATTTGAATTAAACCTATAAGTAAGACCGAGTTCAAACAAAACACCATAATTTTGATAATGGGCAGTTCACCCGGCACACGCTCCTTTTTTCCCGTCTCCAGTACCAATCACAGCCTCGGCAAAGCATTTTCAGTCGTAAATATTAACCCATGAATTCGTGGGTTAATATATGCAACGAGTGATACTAACCCCAAAAATAGTGGGTTAATATATGTAACGAGTGATACTAACCCCCAAAACGATAGGTTAATATATACAACGAGCGATATTAACCCAAAAGCCAGTGGGTTAATAAATCTGCCCGATATTATGCCGAAAAAACTTGTAACGGAGGAAAAATCGTGGTATATTTGTAGGCAAACAATCAGCAACAAGCAAAAAACAACGAAAACTATGGGCAAACGAAACAAATGCTATCCTCGCCACTACGAAACAGAATCATGGCATAAGCCGCCGCGACAGCTGAAACTGAGAACCCTCAAAAGCGAACCGCAATTTAAGTTCGACGATATCTATTTCAGCGTTTTCTCGAAAAAAAGACTCTATGAACCCGACGGAACCGTCTACTATGTGTCGATAGAAGACGAACGCAAGCCAACGGGAGTGAACATTCTCGACGACTTTGCCGACTATCTGCACGAGGGACATCCCACCATGACCGATTTCTACAAACGCCACGGCATTCTGTCGCGCGACTTAGACAGCCTTTGCCTCCTGCTAACGGGAATCGAGGCCGTCAACTTTCGCTTCCGCTGGGAAATGCGCATGGCTGACGAACTGCTGCGCTACACCAACATGACGATGGAAGAAGTGGCGCACCGAAGCGGCATCGGCTCTTCCACCAATCTGTTCTATGCCTATCGCCGCGACCTCGGCTGTGCGCCCGGCGAGCGCCGCTGGGCTTTGCGAGAGGAAGGCGACTTGGGGCGATTTGCGCTGTGAGCTTACAGCACGAATCAGGGTGCGCCATCGGCACGCCCTGATTATGTCATTTTGCACCTTTGCGCCGGTTGCGTGTGCATTGCTATACACAGGCGAAAAGAGATGCGGGTGAATTTGCGTATTCATCAGAAGTTTTAAAGAAATGATGCGTACAAATCAATCGATTCATACGCATCATTTCTTTTTCTTAGTGCGCCTGATAGGACTCGAACCTACACGACTCACGTCACTAGATCCTAAGTCTAGCGCGGCTGCCAATTACGCCACAGGCGCATACACGTAAGCATTTGCAAAAGTATATAATATTTTGGATATTGCAAAAAGAAACAGAAATATTATTGATTTGCTTTTATAATTAAGAGTGCACGGGCACGTTCTATGACGGTATCTATTCCTCGATTGTAATCGTCCGATGTAATATCTACCTTGATGTCCGGATCTATTCCGAATTCAATTTGATTCATACTTGGATCAAACATGGGACAGGCAGAAAAGCGGATACTCCATCCGTTTGAAATTTCAGATGTAAAAGGTAAGCCGGAACCACCACCTGTTTTATCTCCTATTATTGTTACATTATCAAATTGGCTCATCCGATTGACAAAATCGTTTGTCGCGCTATATGAGCGACGGTTAGTGAGCACAGCTACAGGTTTTTGCCACCGTACTCTGTCTGTTGGTGTATCGGTATAGACGGCTTCAGGAGAAGAAAAGTCATGATGTCCCTTTCCTGTTTTGTATTGCATATAGCCTGTTAGTATTTTTTTGTTGGTAAAGCGGGATGCTAAAGCTTCCGCAGAAGTAAGGTTTCCCCCTCCGTTATTACGAACATCCATAATTAATCCGTTACAAGCAGATAAATAGGTCAGGATTTCGTCTAACGCACTGTTCCCAAATGTGTATTCAAAACTTCCGCAATAAATGTATCCGATATTATCGTCAAGAATGCAATATTTCAATCCGGAGGAATAAAGATAATCTTTTCCCAAATAGTTGCTTTGTATACTGTCGTTGAAGTTTCGCGGGTATGCATCATACCATATACGGTATTGCGACGTGCGATCTTTCGAAACTAAATTCACGTGTCCATCGTGTAATTCGTTTACCATATCACTCAGTACATCAAAGAGTTCCTTACTGGTCATCGTCGATGTAATTCTATTTTTATAGGTAGTATGTATCGCGTCCCAATCTAATCCGTATTCTTTATTTTTATAATCTAAGAAGCAGTAATGTTCATCAATAATTTTCCATAGTTGCTCAAAGTTTCCTTTGGGAGAATTGTCGAAAGAGTCTTCATTCACGCATGATGTCATTGTGATAATTAAAATAATAGCTGTAAAAAGTGAGTACAATTTATTCATATTAGAATGCAGTTACTTTTGACGGTAAAGAAACTTTGTTCTTTCCTTTTATGATATAGAAATTTCTTACGATACCAATAACCAGCGCATGGCTCCATATATGACTTTTTATATGATTGACTTTCGATTGCTGAATGTCGGCCATATATCCTAAACGCAGATTGACTATATTAATGGGGAAATCAAGTGAGATAAATTGACGAAACGAAGGTCTGTTAAACGGAGTGGTAAATACTACATTGCTACCTTCATGTTTCAGTTCGAATATTTCATAATACGATTCTCCATATTCCGGAGAGAACATAACGCCCATCATTGGAATATTCATTTGGTAACGGGCTACCATTGGATAATTCTTTATTCTGAAATGATAAATAGCCATACCCGATATATCCATATTTCCATTGGCAATGGCCTGTGCCGGATTATTAGAATTACGGGTGTTATATACAAAGCCGGCATTGAGGTCAATAGCCGGACCGAATAACAGTTTAAGCTTATCGTTTACTTTTAGCTGATAATGCCATGCTGTGTTCCAGTTGGCCATGCCGAACATTTCAGTTCCGGTAGCTGCTTTATTGTTTGCTATGCCGATATTCATTTGGAACATGTTCTGGATGGATACTTTTCCCTTCATCAAATTGGTCATTCGCATGCGTTCATTGATGATACGGAACTCTCCCCCCTTATAATTGAGAGGGGAAAGATAAGTATCCAAAAGATTGGTGAAGCCGACTCCAAACATGGTCGACCTCACTACGTATCTGTTGGTCCGAAGGCTGTCCTCCTGTCCGTATGTACAGACGCAAAGTACAAATAGCAACAATGATACGATTCCTTTTTTCATGTTTAGAATAGCTTCATCTGACCGGTCATTTCATCTATTAAATCGGAATCACTCTTTCCTGCATCCGGATCTTCATTGGGAGCCTCTTCTTCTTCGTTCTCTTCTTTTGGAGGTTTAGGTAAGTGCGTTGGTTCCAGCTCAGTAACCGTATCAATTGTATATGTGGAGATTCGTTTTCCTTTTGCCTTAAAGCTTTTTACGTTGACAAACGACTCTGCGTCAATAATCAATGGATCACGGAAATCATCAAGTCCGCTAAACTTTACCTCGAAACGAGGATATGTAGTGTCGGACAACAAAATAAGTTTACTTTCAGGGTTGGCTCCCAATATGGGTTGTTTCTTAGAAGATTCTTCCAAATTGAATCGTTTCAAATACGGATAACCTTTTTGATCAGCATCAAAAAGAATGGCTGTCCATACTTTATTTATGTCTAACTTCTCTATGATCTTAATACCTTGTTCGTAATGATTGTTAGCATCGAAGTCGGTAGTATAGAATTGGCCATCTTCCTGAATGATCAAAATCTGGTCATCGCTTTGGAATTCGCCTAAATATTTTCCGTGCTCATCATAATTGATTCGCAGAATATCCGGATCGAACCAGACTTTTCGTCCGCCTAAGGTTGAGCCTCCGCGTTGCTTAAGAGCTATGCGGTGTATTTCGTTTTTCGACAAAATATTGCCCATTGCCTGCCGTCCCTTGATAAGTATTTCACTAAAGTCTTTCTCGAATGTAATTTTCTTGATACGCGGATTCGGTTTCAACGTGATTTTTATAACTTCTGCCTCTCCATTTGAATTGGCTGTGAAGTAAATAATGCGTGATCCGGGCTTGCCTTTTGTTATGTCGTATTCTTTATCACGGTTTAATGATGTCAGGTTAAAGCGTTTGATGTAGTAGAAGCCATTCTTTCCATCGCGGTATACTACATTATATATGGTACGTTTATCGTTTTTCTCAAAGATATTGATATAAATTACATCTTTCCCCACGAAAAGTTTATCGGCCACTTTGACAATCTTGCATTTACCGTCTTTATAAAACAGCACCACATCGTCAATATCCGAGCAGTTGGCTACGAATTCATCCTTTTTCAGTGAAGTTCCTATGAAGCCTTCTTCTCTGTTGATATACAGTTTCTCGTTAGCCTCCACTACTTTGGTAGCTTCTATGGTGTCGAAGTTACGTATCTCTGTCCGACGTGGGAATTGGGCACCGTATTTGTTTTTCAGCATAGTGTACCATGCTATGGTATGCTCTATCAAGTGATTTAGCTTTTCGTTTATATCGTTTATTTCATCCTTGATACGAGCGATGGCAGCTTCCGCTTTGTCTTTATTGAATTTTAAGATACGAGCCATCTTTATATCCATGAGTTTTAAAATATCGTCTTTGGTTACTTCACGGATCATATCTTTATAGAACGGAGTCAATCGTTCATCTACATAGGCACAGGCGGCATCCATGTTTGGGGCTTGCTCGAATTCTTTACCTTTATATATACGTTCTTCGATGAAAATGCGTTCCAATGATGAGAAATGTAAATTCTCCAGCAGTTCATTCTTTCTGATTTCCAGTTCTTTGCGGAGCAAATTTTTTGTGTTATCTACCGATTTACAGAGTATATCACTGACCGTCAGAAAACATGGCTTCTTTCCGTCAATGACACAACAGTTCGGAGAGATGCTTTCTTCACAGTCGGTGAACGCGTATAGTGCGTCAATGGTTTTATCTGATGAAGCTCCCGGAGCAAGATGTACGATAATTTCCACATCGGCTGCTGTGTTATCATCTACCTTCTTAATTTTGATTTTTCCTTTTTCTACTGCTTTTAGAATAGAGTCAGGCAATGAAGATGAAGGTCTGTCGGGGGGGGAAGAGGTGGTCTTTCCGAATGGCAATTCAGTAATAACCAGTGTCTTGTTATCTACCTTATTAATTTTTGCACGTACTTTGATTACACCGCCTCGTGCTCCATCATTATACTTTGATACATCAATGGAACCACCGGTAGGAAAGTCGGGATAGAGCTGGAATGGCTCATTCTTTAAATAAGAGATGGCCGCGTCACAAATTTCGTTGAAGTTATGTGGAAGAATCTTACATGACAGACCTACAGCGATACCTTCAGCTCCTTGTGCTAATAGTAGAGGAAACTTAACAGGTAATGTAACCGGCTCTTCGTGTCGTCCATCGTAAGAGTATTGCCATTCCGTTGTTTTTGGGTTAAATACTACGTCGTTGGCAAACTTTGATAATCGTGCTTCAATATATCGGGAAGCGGCAGCACGGTCACCGGTGAGAATGTTTCCCCAGTTTCCTTGGCAGTCTATCAATAAATCTTTTTGCCCAAGCTGTACCAATGCGTCGCCTATGGACGCGTCGCCGTGTGGATGGTATTGCATGGTGTGACCTACAATGTTAGCCACTTTATTGTAACGTCCGTCGTCCATCTCTTTCATGCTGTGAAGAATACGGCGTTGAACAGGTTTCAGACCATCGTTAATATGCGGTACTGCTCGTTCCAGAATAACATACGAGGCATAGTCCAGAAACCAGTTCCTATACATACCACTCAACTGGTGAGTGACTCCGGTATCTTTCCTTTCGTCAGCAGGCTTGTACTCAGAGTGGCTTCCTTCCTCAGCCGGTTGATTCTCCGGATCGGTGTATTTTATATCGTCTATTTCGTCGCTCATAAATTATTTAAAATCCTTAACTTGTAATGAATGTATGCAAAAATAACAATTTTATTGGAAAAAAATATTAGATTTGCGCATTATTTAGTCACGAAGGAGTTGAAACAAGCTTTTCGTGGCTCATTTGTAAAGATATAATTTAATAAGGAAATGGCACAAGAAGACGTTTTTAAGAAAATCGTTTCACATAGCAAGGAATACGGATTTGTTTTTCCATCCAGTGAGATATATGATGGTTTAGCCGCGGTATACGATTATGGTCAGAATGGTGTGGAATTAAAGAACAATATTAAACAATACTGGTGGCAAAGTATGGTGCTCTTGCACGAAAATATTGTCGGTATCGATTCTTCTATCTTTATGCATCCTACTATCTGGAAGGCTTCAGGGCATGTTGACGCGTTTAATGATCCTTTAATTGATAATCGTGATTCTAAAAAACGTTATCGTGCCGATGTGCTCATTGAGGATCAGATAGCCAAGTATGATGAGAAGATAAATAAGGAAGTGGCTAAGGCTGCCAAAAGGTTTGGTGATTCATTCGATGAAGCCAAATACCGCGCAACCAGTCAGAAACTGATAGAAGATACTGAAAAGCGTAATGCATTGCATGAACGTTATAAAAGCGCGATGAATGCCAATGACTTGGATGAGTTGAAGCAGATTATTCTTGACGAAGGTATTGTTGACCCTATCGGTGGAACACGTAATTGGACTGATGTTCGTCAGTTCAACTTGATGTTCTCTACCGAGATGGGCTCTACTTCCGAAGGCTCTATGAAAGTTTATCTCCGTCCAGAGACTGCTCAGGGAATTTTTGTTAACTTCTTGAACGTTCAGAAGACCGGTCGTATGAAAATTCCGTTTGGTATTGCTCAGATTGGAAAAGCTTTCCGTAATGAGATTGTAGCTCGTCAGTTTATTTTCCGTATGCGTGAGTTTGAACAAATGGAGATGCAGTTCTTCGTTCGTCCGGGTACCGAGATAGAATGGTTTAAGAAGTGGAAAGAAATACGTATGAAATGGCATGAAGCATTGGGATTCGGATCAGAGAACTATCGATTTCATGACCATGAAAAGTTGGCTCATTATGCTAATGCCGCTACCGATATTGAGTTTAAGATGCCGTTCGGCTTTAAAGAAGTGGAAGGCATTCACAGTCGTACCGATTTCGACCTCTCTCAGCATGAGAAATTCTCGGGTAAGAGCATCAAGTACTTCGATCCTGAACTAAATGAGTCGTACACTCCGTACGACATTGAAACATCTATTGGCGTCGACCGTATGTTCCTAAGCGTGATGTGCGGCGCATATACAGAGGAGACTTTGGAGAATGGCGAAACCCGTGTAGTATTGAAGTTGCCTGCGCAGCTTGCTCCTGTTAAGTTGGCTATCTTACCATTGGTAAAGAAAGACGGTTTGGCTGAAAAAGCTCTTGATATCCGTAATGAACTGAAGTTTCATTTCAATTGTCAGTACGATGAAAAAGACAGTATTGGCAAACGCTATCGTCGTCAGGACGCTATTGGCACTCCATATTGTGTTACAGTCGACCATCAAACTTTGGAAGATAATACCGTAACGTTACGTAATCGTGATACAATGGAACAGATTCGTGTTGCCGTTCCCGAGCTGAACGGGTTACTTCACGATAAGGTAAGCATCATCGGTCTGTTAAAAACTTTGCAATAATTAAATATGAAGAAGGGATTATTCTTTATCTTTGGTTGCCTATTGGCTATGGCCGTGATACCTTTCTCTTCGTGTAAAACACACGATGAGGATGAAGATTTGTATGCCAACTGGCAAACTCGTAATGAGAACTATATTGATTCTATCGCAGCTGTTGCGAAAGCTAATAATGGAACAGAACCGGGAACTTGGAAAATTGTCCATACTTATAAGTTTCCGGGTACGTTGAATATGGATGGAAAGATAGAAGATTATGTATATTGCAAGATCTTGGAAAAAGGCAATGGTGCGATTCCTTTGTTTACCGATACTGTTTCTATTGCTTATATCGGTAAACAAATTCATTTGAGTGATGGGACGGTTAGAACATTCGATGCGACCTATTCCGGTCAGTTAAATAAGGAAACAGTTGCTACGAGTTCCAGCCTTGCTTCCGGCTTTGTAACAGGATTCTCATCGGCTTTGCTGAACATGGCGGAAGGTGACCATTGGATGGTATATATTCCGTATCAGTTGGGTTATGGCAAATCAGATTATAAAGGTATTAAAGGATATTCTACGTTGATATTTGATTTATATCTGGCCAACGTTCGTCCTCTTAAAGGCAAGAAATAAGTTGTATCAATACATCATCAATAGAGCTCTTTGCAGGAAAATTGCAGAGAGCTTTATTATTAGTGCTTGATGCTTGGCAAAGCAAACTATGTTTTTTATTTGCCGGAAAACAGCGAATCAGAGGAGTTGACTTGTTTTAAGGCATTACTTATTCCGGTTGAACAACAATATAATATTATTGTCTTTAATCAGATACATTTCAATACGTATCTTTCTTTCCGTTCATGCGGATGACTTTATCGTTTCACAGCTGTGAAACGATAAAATGATGCGGATGACTTCGGTCGTTGATACGCAACACTTTTATTCTTAATCTCCATCACTTTATTAAATGATAAAAGAAAGAGGGTATACCCTCAAGGCACACCCTCTATAATCATCAAAATGGTTTCTTAATTTGTCTTATTATAATTTATATGAAGATTATTGAACACTGTTTACAAAGCTTCCTTCGGTAATGCTGTTCTTTGTATTGGTAGATTTACGGGTACAATACTTAAATGTAGCCGACTTTTCTCCGGAGAATGACATCCAATTGAGTTTCAAATTCACTGTTTTTCCCTGAGTATCGGGCAGATCACTTAAATTGAACGCAACCAACGCATCACCTACCCGACCGTCTTTATCACCTTTTGCGTTGTGGTAGAAAGTAACATTATACGCGTTCGTTTCGTCGGGCGTAATAACCAAGTTGACATAGTGTTTGACGCCGTATCTCCAGCATGTGCGGAAGCGGAGCGTAAGATAACCGTCTTCGGCTATGGTTACCCAATCGTTTATTATTTCGACAGGGTCGTTACCGTATTTTTCTATATTCAGATTCTTGCCGAAAGAGGTGGCAGTAGGCTTTGTCAGAATACTATCTATCCAGTTGATTTTTACAGCTCGGCTATGTGCGGTATTTGTTTGCTTTTCAACTTCGGTATAGTTAACCAGTGCACGAACTTCTTTCGTTCCGAACGGGGAAGTAGTCATGTTTGTCGGAGCCAGTGTAGTAATGTCGTCCAATTGTAAATAAAAAGAAGAATTGTCTACGTTTGGTTTTACGGTTACCAAAGCCGATGGGAACATCCGACTGTTGTTCCAGTCGTTATCATCGTTGCATGATTGCAACCCAAAAGTGAAGGTTATCAAACCTAAACCTAATAAACTTAAAAGAGATTTTTTCATTTTAATTGTTTTTCTGTTTTTCTATCATATAAATGAAGAAAAGGGAAAAAACTGCGTGGAGAAAAGTTAAGATATATTAATGATGAGCAAAAGAAAGAGGACATGCGTCGGCATGTCCTCTTCATTCATATAAAAGATGTATCAGATATTCTTTACTTGAATAAGATATTCCGCTATTTGAACAGCGTTCAGAGCAGCTCCTTTACGAATTTGATCACCGGTAAGCCAGAGCGTCATTCCATAATCATCAGCCAAGTCTTTGCGGATACGTCCGACAAATACGTCATCTTTTCCGGCAGATTCCAGTGGCATAGGATAAACATAGTTTTGTGGATCATCTTCGAGAGTACATCCCGGAGCGGAATCAATGGCCTCGCGAACTTCATCAACGGTCAGCGGTCTTTCCGTTTCAAACCAAACAGATTCGGAATGAGAGCGAAGGGAAGAGACACGGACGCAGGTAGCGCTGGTACGAACATCGCTATGCATAATTTTACGAGTCTCGTTAAACATCTTCATTTCTTCCTTGGTATAATCGTTTTCGGTCATCTTATCTATCTGAGGGATAACGTTATATGCCAATTGATGAGGGAACTTGTTGATGGTACTTACTTTACCGTTTTGTATCATTTCTTTATACTGTTGTTCCAATTCGGCCATGGCAACAGCTCCCGCGCCGCTGGCACTCTGATAAGAAGCGATATGGATACGCTTGATATGGCTCAATTTATCAATAGGATTTAAGACGACAACCATCATAATGGTCGTGCAGTTTGGATTAGCGATGATATTATGCGGACGGTTCAGCGCATCTTCCGGATTAATTTCCGGAACGACCAGAGGAACATCGTCATCCATACGGAAAGCACTGGAGTTATCAATCATAACGGTACCGAACTTAGTGATGGTATCGGCATATTCTTTGCTGGTTCCTGCGCCTGCCGACGCAAAGGCAATGTCAATATCTTTAAAATCGTCGTTATGTTGAAGAAGTTTAACTTGATAGTCTTTACCTTTGAAATTATATGTACGTCCAGCGCTGCGTTCCGAGCCAAACAATACTAAATCGTCAAGAGGAAAGTTTCTCTCTGAAAGGATGCGAAGGAGTTCTTGCCCTACAGCACCACTTGCGCCAACTATAGCTACTCTCATTTTAGTTATATATTTATGTATTTTATTTATAAATAAAGCATTTAGCTTTATTCTTTTGCAAAAATACAACATTTTGTATTATATCTTTAAGTTCAATCAGATTTTTTGTATTTTTGCTCAGTTGAAAGCAAGCATCATGGATTTTTTAGGTTTTTCCATACATTTCCCCATCACTGATCCAACCTGGATTTTCTTCCTGGTGCTATTGATTATTCTCTTTGCTCCGCTGCTGATGGGTAAGCTTCGTATTCCACATATTGTGGGAATGATTCTTGCCGGTATTCTCATCGGGAAGGATGGTTTGAATATTCTGGCTTATGATGATAGCTTTGAACTTTTCGGTAAGGTGGGCATGTACTATATTGTGTTTCTTGCCGGATTGGAGTTGGATATGGACGATTTCAAGAAGAACCGGTTAAAAGGTATCGTCTTCGGACTGCTGACTTTCGCCATTCCGATGATAATAGGTTTTATAGCCAATCATTCCTTATTGCATTATGGTTTAATGTCTTCTGTTTTATTGGCCAGTATCTATGCCAGCAATACGCTTATTACTTATCCTATTATAAGCCGGTATGGTCTGTCGCGGGAGCGGTCTTCAAGTATTTCTATTGCGGGGACAATTGTAGCCGTACTTTTTGCGTTAATTATTTTAGCGGTGATAAGTGGAACCTATAAGTTGGGTAATCAGAGTTCATGGTTCTGGGTGCTGCTTTTAATCAATGTGTTTGTTCTTACTGCGCTGATTTCCTTTTTTATGCCCCGTTTATGTCGTTGGTTCTTTCGCCGGTACGATGATGCAGTAATGCAGTTTGTATTTGTACTTTCCATGGTATTCTTGGGAGCCGCGCTGATGCAGATTGTGGGAATGGAGGGTATTTTAGGTGCTTTTCTTGCAGGTCTGGTGCTGAACAGGTTCGTTCCTCATGTGTCTCCATTGATGAGTCGGTTAGAGTTTGTAGGTAACGCGCTGTTTATTCCATACTTCTTGATAGGTGTGGGAATGATTATTGATATAAAGAGTTTGTTTGTCGGCGGTTTTGCCCTTTATGTGGCGGCAGTGATGACTATTGTTGCTATGATAGTCAAGTGGATACCTTGTTATATTATCCAGAAAATATTCAGATTACAGAATGTGGAGCGAAAGGTTCTATTTGGAATGACAAATGCTCATGCCGCTGCTGCGTTGGCCACTGTAATGGTAGGGCATGGGATAGTTATGGCGAATGGAGAACGTTTACTTGACGATAATGTGCTGAATGGAACCATAGTGATGATACTTGTTACATGTATTATCAGTTCAATGATTACTGAACGAGCTGCTCGCCAGATAGTGACACAGCAGCAGTTGAGTGCCGATTCTGTGAATCATGAGCAGGAGATATTCTTAATACCTGTTTCTAATCCGGATAATATAGAAGGTTTGATGGAGATGGCATTGACGCTTCGTTCGAGTAAAGAGAAAGCTCCATTGGTAGCATTAAGCGTGATTAATGATAATAATGCATTGGAAGTAAAGGAACGTATAAGCAAACGGAACTTGGAGCTGGCCGCAAAGTTGGGTGCCGCGGTCAATGCTACGGTAAAGACCGTGTTGCGTTATGATATGAATATTGCTCAGGGAATCATTCATACGCTGAAAGAAAATTCGGCAACCGATGTGGTCATCGGTTTGCATCGGAAAGAAAAACTGATGGATTCTTTTCTTGGTTCTTTGACAGAGCGTTTGTTGGAAGAAACTCAACGTCAGGTGATGATTGCCAAACTACTGATGCCGGTGAATACCTTACGCAGAATAGTGGTAGCTGTTCCTGAGAAAGCCGAATATGAGGCAGGATTTGTGAAGTGGATCATTCAGTTGTGCCGAATGGCACGTCAGTTGGGGTGTCGTATTCGCTTCTTTGCTACGAAGTCTACTACCGTCTTGATTCAGAATATTGTAGAACGGAAAGATGGCGGTCAGTTTGCCGAGTTCTCCGAACTGGAGGATTGGGATGATTTGTTACTTCTTACCGGTCAGGTTAGCTATGACCATTTGTTTGTGGTGGTTTCTTCCCGATCAGGATCTATTTCGTACAAATCTTCGTTTGAGAAATTGCCTCAGCAACTTAGTAAATATTTTGCCAATAACAGTTTATTGATTATTTATCCTGATCAATTTGCCAGTCCGCAAGACATTGTTTCGTTTGCAAACCCGATTATTCGGAAGCCGGTGTCCATTACTTTATACGATAAGATTGTCGATCGATTCTCAAAGCTAACGAAGAAAGAAGATTAATATTACGGTTATGATGATAGAATTAAAAGGAATAAAAAAGAGTTTTGGTACACTACAGGTGCTAAAAGATATAGATTTGAATATAGAAAAAGGAGAAGTGGTGAGTATTGTCGGTCCGAGTGGCGCGGGAAAGACGACATTACTTCAGATTATGGGAACATTAGATAAGGCTGATAGTGGATCGGTGATAATCAAAGGAACGGATGTGAGCAAGTTGGCGGAAAAGGAATTGTCGGCCTTTCGTAATAAGCAAATAGGTTTTGTATTTCAGTTTCATCAGTTGCTTCCTGAATTTACTGCTATGGAAAATATCATGATTCCGGCATTGATAGCGGGGGAATCAGCTTCGATTGCCAAGAAGAAAGCGTTGGATATATTGGATATGTTAGGATTGAAAGATCGTGCTTCACATAAACCTGCAGAATTGTCGGGAGGAGAGAAGCAACGTGTGGCAGTAGGACGTGCGCTCATAAATAATCCTTCCGTTATCCTTGCCGACGAGCCTTCCGGAAGTCTGGATACTGTCAATAAGCAAGAGCTACATCAATTGTTCTTCAACTTGCGTAACAAGCTGAATCAGACATTTGTTATTGTAACTCACGACGAGAACTTGGCCAAATTGACAGATAGGATCATTCATCTATTAGATGGTCGGATATCAGGAGAACTAAGTTAGAAATAATAAATAGAATCGTTTCCAATAATTTTCTCAGGGAATAGTTCTTTCAGAATATCTTGAGCTTTCTTTAAATCATCCTCGTCAACAAAGATAGGAATCTCAAACTTTGGAAAAGGTATTAAAACGTGAGTTATATTCTCATTCTGGAGAATACATTGAATGCCTTGCTCTTCTAAGACATCTTTAATGCGATGTGCTTCAATGGTACTCTTGCAATAAGTAAGTGTTATTGTTTTCATAGTCGTATATTTTTATAGGTGATAAACAAATATATTATTTTATCAGCATGTTTCCAAATTTTCATTCATTTATTTCATGTTAAAAAGGTCATTTAACATGAAAAAGATTATCTTTACAGAAAAAATAGAAAAATATGGAAATAGAATTAGGAAAACATAATACGCTTGAGGTAGTAAAAGAAGTAGATTTCGGCGTTTACTTGGACGGAGGTGATGACGGAGAGATTTTGCTTCCTTCGCGTTACGTTCCGCAAGGATGTATGGTAGGAGATAAATTGGATGTTTTTCTTTATCTGGATCAGGATGAACGTCTTATAGCTACTACACAAGAACCTTTAGCGGAGGTTGGTCAGTTTGCGTATCTTGAGGTGGTTTGGGTAAATAAGTTTGGTGCATTTCTTCATTGGGGACTGATGAAGGATTTGTTTTGTCCGTTTCGCGAACAAAAGACGCGGATGCAAAAAGGACATAAGTATATTGTTCATGTTCATGTAGATGAAGAGAGCTATCGTATTATGGCGTCAGCAAGAGTGGAGCGTTTCCTTTCGAAAGATACTTTCGAGTATGAGGCAGGGCAGAAGGTAGATATACTTATTTGGCTGCAGACAGATTTGGGTTATAAAGCCATTATAGAGAATAAGTTCAGTGGCTTGTTATATAAAGACGAAATTTTTCAGTTGATTGATGTAGGGCAGAAGACGCAGGCCTATATTAAGCAGATTCGTGAGGACGGAAAGATAGATTTGGAGTTACAACAGGGAGGTTATAAGAAAGTAGACAGCTTCGCTGAGACCTTATTAAATTATATAAGGGAGCACGGAGGTCATACCGAGTTTAACGATAAAAGTGAGGCTAATGATATATACAGAGCATTTGGAGTAAGTAAAAAAACATTTAAGAAAGCGGTTGGCGATCTTTATAAGAAGCGTCTTATCTTGTTGGATGATAATGGCATAAAACTCGTTAGAGGATAATCCCTAATAGAAATAGGGAAAGTCCTTTTGGTAATTAGGGAATTTCAATTGGCTGAGTATTTCTCTTCCTTTATTTTTGTGATAGGAAAAAGAAAAAAAGATGTCGAACATTTTAAATACAACAGCCATGAAAAAGTTAACTGCACTTTGGATGATGATCGTCATGTTCGGTACATTATCCGTATCAGCTATGAGTTTAAATAAGATGCGCAGAAACGTTCGATTTCTCACCGATCGTATGGCGTATGAACTACAGCTTTCATCAGAGCAATATAATGATGTATATGAAGTTAATTTTGATTTCATGTATCAAGTAGATCCTATTATGAAAGCGGTGGCAAGAGGTGATGAGTATGCGTTAAATGAATACTACAATTTCCTTGATATTCGTAATGATGATCTTCGTTGGATATTGTCAAGCTATCAGTACAGCCGTTTTATGCAGATTTCTTATTTCTATCGTCCGGTGTACACTTATCGTCGTTCTTGGAACTTAGGAATCTTTAAAGTTTATACGAATCATAATTTCTTCTATTTTGATGTGCCGATAGGTTATCGCACTTATTGCGGTGGACATTATCGTACTCATTTTGGTAATCGTAGCTTCTATGAGATTCACCATCGTCGTTATCGTGGATTTGAAGTTTTCAAAGGAGATTTCAGAATAGCACGCGGTCGGGACCTTGGACATCATCCTGTTCCGAGAATGGATAACAGAAGAGGGCGTGACGATGTTTACAGAATAGGTCGAACAGATAATCGTCGTCCGGAAGTAAATAGTCGTCGTTATGACGATAACAGAAGGGGCAATAATAATTTTGATAACAGTAGAGAACGTGTAAGAGCCGGAAACTCTAATCGTAACGGAGTGGATATGAGATATTCTTCGGAAGATCGAAAGATGCATTACAATAATAATTCCCGCAAAGAGCGTTCTACGAGAGTTGAGAATAGAAGTGAAGTCAGAAGTGGGAGTGTTTCAACAAGATCAGAGAATACTTCTTCGAGACATGACAATAATGTTGGTGGCGCAAGCAGACATCGTTAATTTTAAAATATAGAATTGCTTTACTTTTCAATTGTCTGTAATAGAAAAGAGGAGTGTGTCGAACAGACACATCCTCTTTTTGTTTATATGTTTTAAATTTTATTTCAAGGCGATTGGCGTTCCTTTATAGAAGTCTAAGATTTTTGTACGAAACAGATATTCGTATTTAGCTTGAGCCAAGTCGGAGACAGCTTTCATCCAATTGGTACGCGATTCATTATATTCTGTAGCATTGGCTTTTCCTTCCTGATATTTCACTTTTATTAAGTTAAATGAAGCTTCAGCTGCTTCGCTTGCCGTTTGGCTGCTTTTATATTTGCTCTCAGCAGCTACCGCATTATAATAGGCTTGTTGAATCTCTTTATAAAGCGTCTTCTTGCTTTCTTCCAATTGCCAAGTGAGATTTGTTTTGTCAATTCTTGCTTTTCTTATATTATTACGTGTTTGGAACCGATTGAATATAGGTATACTGAGGCTGACCCCGATATATCTTGCAAAGTTTTGACTCCACTGATCGGCGAAACTGATATTTTTAATTCCCGAGACATTATAATAGTTGGTTCCTAATCCTGCTTGTAAGTTTAGTTGAGGATATAAGGCACTTTGGGCAATCTTTATACTTCTGTCGGCACCTTCAAGTCGATATTGGGCAGCCTTAATAGACGGTTTAAAGGTTAAAGCTTCATTATAAATGGCTTCGGGTAAAGCAAGTGTCTCAAAAGAATACTCCTTTGTGGGAGCTACTACTTTGAAACCTTCCGGTGAAGGCAATTCTAATATCTGTGTTAAGTCGAGAACAGCCAAATTATAATTATTATCAGCTTGAATTGCCGAAAGCTCATCCTGCGCAACTCTTGATTTGGCTTCATAGACTTCTGCTTCTGCTGCTTTTCCGTTTTTGAAGAACTCAATCTTGGAATCAAGTTGTTCCTTGCTTAATTCTAATTGGCTGTGAGCTATCTTAGCTAATTCCTCGGTATAAAGTACTTGAAGATAATAGGATGTAACTTGAATGCTTACATCTTCTTTTGCTTTATTCAAGTCCTCAATGGCTGCCTGCAGGTTCAATTTGCTGAGTGCTATGGAATTGGGAATTTCCAGTCCGGTGAATAATGGTACATTAGTTCCGAGACTCACACTAAACGAACGTGTATTCCGATCGGCATACGTATTATCAACTTGTAGGCCTCGTCCAAAGTTGAATGATTGGTTTACGTCACCGGACAAATTAGGCAGCCGTCTCCATTTGGCTGTATTCACATCAACCTTGCGGGAATCTCTTGTTGCCTCTTGTTGCTTGATTGTCAGGTTATGTTCTAAGGCATAATCGATGCATTTTGTCAGCGTCCATTCTTCTTGCGCGAAAGTCGGGATGACAGAGACAACAGCTAATATAAGTAGGAAAGGTTTCTTCATATCAATTCTCTTTTTCTTTACCGCGAATAATATCACCCGCTTTCAATCCACTTTTCACTTCTATATCAACCCCATCGCTCAGTCCGGTAGTAATCAGTCTTTTGTCAAATTTTTGAGCAGTAGATTTGCTGTTCAACAGAAAAACGAAAGTAGAGTCTTCATTAAATGCTAAGCTGCTTTCAGGAATAGTCAGCACTTTTGAAGCACTTGCCAATACAATTTCTGCGTTGGCACTGTATCCGGATCGGATCGTAACGGAATCTGGAACTGTAATAGCAGCTTTTATCTCAAACTGATTAGCTCCGTTTTCTTCTATACCTTTTGGAGAGATATATTCCAATTTGGCATCAAACTTCATATCCTGTAATGCTCCGATAGTGATTTTTACAGGCATACCTTCGTGAATTTGCCCAACTTCAGTTTCATCAATCTTCCCTTTAAAGATTAAATCATTCATATTTGCTACGGAAGCGATAGTTGTACCATCATTAAAAGTGTTACTCATAATAACCGAGTTGCCGGCTTTAACAGGAACATCTAAAATCAATCCGTCAATGGTAGAGCGAATGAGCGTACTACTAAATGAAGCACTATTTTTTGTAATGCCTTCTTTGATGATTTGCAAATTATCTTTGGCTGTTTGTAATTCTTCTTTAGCTTGCTTCAGAGTAATCTCGCTTTTTTCGTAATCTTCGCTGCTAATGAGTTTATCTTCGTAAAGCTTCTTCATACGGTCAAAGTCTGTCTGATTTTGTTTTGCATTAATCTCAGCTAAACGAACACGACTTTCTGCGGAATTCAGAGACCCTAACTCAGGGATAACCTTTACTTTTGCAATGACTTCACCTTTTTTTATCTGTTCACCGGCTTCTTTGTAAACTTCGTCTATGATGCCTGATATTTGCGGTTTTATAAGAATTTCATCACGAGGTTCAATCTTCCCCGTCGCAATAGTTGACTTCTGAAGATCTTTAACTTCAGCTTTGACTGTCTCATAGGAAATTTTTTTTGGTCTCGATTTGCTATATAAGAAAGCAAATGTTCCAATAAAAATCAAGGCAATGATTCCAAGTACTACAAATTTGAAATACTTCTTCATAAATATGTTTTTTATTTAATTTCTATTTTATTCGTCTCTTATAGCATCTATTGGCTTGATGCCCATCGCTCTGTATGCAGGTAGCAAACCTGCCAACATACCTAATACCATTAGCAATGCACATGCCCCAATAGCAGCCCAAAAGCTGATTTGAAATTCTCCCGGGGTATCTGATTGGGCGGTGCCTATCTCAAGCATTTGCAAGATAAGCACTCCAAAGCAGATACCGAACATGCCGGCAGTAGTTGTTAATACCATACTCTCGGAGAGGATTTGGCTTAATATATCTTTTGGCCGTGCACCAATAGCTCTGCGAATTCCTATTTCACTGGTACGCTCCCTAACCGTTACCATCATAATATTACTTACTCCGATGGCTCCTGCCAACAAGGTACCTAAGCCTACCATCCATGAGAGTAATTTCATTCCGGCGAACAGATTATCCACCATACCGAACATGGCTTCGGTATTTACCATCATAACGGCTTGCTTGTCATCAGGATGGATATAATGTGATTGTTTGATAACCGCTTCAACTTTTTCTGCTACTTCGGTTGCTGTATGCCCGGATTTTGCTGTGATGCATATCAGGTCAACTTTTCTACCCCTGTTATACGCCTGTTGCATAGTAGTTATAGGAAGTACGATACTTTGTTCTATACCACCATTGATGCTCATCTTGCCAACCGATTGGCTCATTCCTATTATTTGGTAATAAATACCGTCTACACGAATGAATTTGCCTAATGGGTTTTCTTTGTTTGGAAAGAGTTGCTCATATATTTTCTTTCCAATGGTACAAACTTTTCGTCGATCACGAACATCTACGTCGTTAATGAAACGCCCCATTGTAATGCCCTGACTTTCTATTTTTTCATATTCAGGATATAAACCTTTTATAACACAATCGGAGCTTTTATCCTCATATATAGCTTTTGACCCCCAGTTGCTTACTGTTGGAGTAACCACATCCACTTCGTAAACTTGTTTTTTTATCTTATTGATGTCGTTTAACTCCAGGTCCCATGACCGTCCTTTTTGGAATCCTTTATATGCTATGCTTGTCCTGTTTGTGCCAAATATGGCTGAATTGGTAGCAAATCCTTTGAAATTGACTGCCATCATTTCTTCCAGTCCTTTAGCTCCACCCATTAGTGCGATTAGCATAAAGATTCCCCAGAACACACCGAAAGCAGTGAGCAGACTTCTTGTTTTATTACGTGTAATGGTAATAAGAATTTCTTCCCATTTATCTAAATCTATTCGTATCATTCTGCTCTTAATGCTTCTATTGGTTTAATCATAACGGCCTTCCTTGCAGGGAAGAAACCGGCTAATGTTCCTGCAATAATCAAGGTGAGTGTAGCTTCAATAGCAATACTTAGGTCGACTGTCGGATCAGAAAATATCGTGAGTTGTGTTATTCCGATATCGACAACTTTATTACCTGATATTACATTTAGATATTCTGTTGCGGCTATACCGGTTATCATTCCAATATAACCAAATATGGTAGTAATGGTAATACTTTCGATTATAATCAGCCTGAGAATAGACATTGGTTTAGCTCCCAAGGCTTTACGGATTCCAAATTCTTTTGTCCGCTCTTTGACGGTAATCAACATAATATTGCTTACTCCGACGATTCCGCTTAACAATGTAAATATTCCGATAATCCAAATCGCAATTCGCAGAAGTCTTGTTGCTGTAGCCTGTTGCTCCAATTGTTCAAACATTCCCCAAATCCAGATAGCACTATTGTCTTCTGAATCAAAGTCATGTCTTGCTCCTAAGTTCTGACGGATATCTGTTTCGAACTTTTCAAAGCCCTTTTTGGTGTTGATATCCTTAGTAAGCATATTTAGTTCACTGATATCATTCGTTTTATTATAAATAATAGCTGCGGTAGAAAAAGGAATATAGGCCCCCGGCATCATATTTCCTTGTGACTTGTATATGCCTATTATTTTATAGGCTATACCGCTTGAATTGATGTATTTGCCTATGGCGTCATTTTGTTCCGATTTATTAAACAGCTGTTCTATCGTCTTTTCATTTAGTACGATAACTTTCCTTTTCTCTTTGATATCTATTTGGTTGATGTATCTTCCTTCCTTTATTTTATAACCTTGTATTTTTAGGTAAATCGGGAAAGTACCATTCAGGTTTGTTGAAACAAAGTTTCCTTTATAACTTAAGTTTTGATTCCCCGGCGAAATGACAGCACCGATTTCTTCCAGTCGATCGATCAGTGCATCTTCAGTCAATTGGATATCTTTAACAGTCAGACGAATAGCCCTTCCTTCTTTATATCCTTTATATGCTTTTGTAGTGATTCCCGGATAAATCTCTACTGAGTTGGAAGCTATATCGGCAGCTGCATTAGTGAAAGCATGAATCAATCCGTTTCCGGATCCGAGCAGTACTATCAGCATAAAGATTCCCCACGCGACAGCAAAGCCCGTGAGGAATGTACGTAATTTGTTCCGTTTGATTGTGCCGTATATTTCCTGTATCAGATCAATCATTTTATTTCATTATACTATTTACACCAAAGATAGAAGCATGATGGTTCATGTTATTTTCAATATTCTCTATTATACCATCTTTCAAGTGAATAATCTTATTTGTTTCATTGGCTACACCACTTTCGTGAGTTACCACAATAATGGTCAGTCCTTCGTTATCATGCAACTCTTTCAGAAGGTTCATCACCTCTACCGATGTTTTACTGTCCAGTGCACCGGTAGGTTCGTCAGCTAAAATAATCTGAGGTTTGGTAATCAGTGCTCTCGCAATGGCGACACGTTGCTTTTGTCCTCCGGACAGCTCATTCGGCATGTGATGTGCCCAGTCTTTCAATCCTAATTGTTCTAAGTATTCCATTGCCATCTGGTTGCGCTTCTTTCGTCCTATACCTTGATAAAAGAGAGGAAGGGCCACATTTTCCATGGCATCTTTGAAAGCGATAAGATTAAACGACTGAAAGATGAAACCGATCATTTTGTTACGGTATTCTGCGCTCTTCGTTTCACTTAAATTTTTGATAAGCACATCGTTGAGATAATATTCGCCGGAATCATAATTATCAAGTATACCTAATATATTTAATAAGGTAGATTTACCGGAACCGGAAGCACCCATGATAGAAACGAACTCACCTCTATCAATATCGAGGTCTATTCCTTTCAGTACATGTAACGGAGTGCCGTTATTATATGTTTTATTGATATTCTTTAAGTGGATCATTTGTTGTGTATATTATTCTCAACTACTAAAGTTAGACAGTGCAAAAGTATAAAATGTTACATTAAAAAAATAAATATTTCCGGAAAAATTTGCTTGTTCACATAGATTCTGTACATTTGTGTTGTAAATTTTTAGAACTTTAAAAATAATATCATGGCAGTAAGTACAGAGAAACCATACGTTTTAGGTATGGATATAGGCGGTACAAATTCCGTCTTCGGGGTAGTAGATCAACGTGGTAACGTATTGGCTACAGATTCAGTTAAGACTCAACAGTATGTTCATATTGAGGATTATGTAAAGGCTATATCAGAAAAAATAAAGCCTTTAATAACCCAATTCGGCGGTATTGAATCTTTTAAAGGTTTTGGTATTGGTGCTCCAAATGGAAACTATTATAGTGGTACTATTGAGTTTGCTCCCAATCTTCCTTGGAAGGGAATTATTCCTTTGGCAGCGATGTTTGAGGAGGCTGTCGGTATTCCATGCGCTTTGACAAACGATGCTAATGCCGCGGCTATTGGTGAAATGACCTATGGCGCTGCCCGTGGTATGAAAGATTTCATCATGATTACATTGGGAACAGGCGTTGGTAGCGGTATTGTTGTTAATGGGCAATTGGTTTATGGTCATGACGGTTTTGCCGGTGAGTTGGGACACGTTACTGTTCGCCGTGAGAACGGACGTCTTTGTGGATGTGGACGTAAGGGCTGTTTGGAGGCATATTGTTCCGCAACCGGTGTTGCACGTACTGCACGTGAGTTTTTAGTAGCTCGTCCGGAAGAAAGTTTGTTACGCCAAATTCCAGCAGAAGATATTACATCTAAAGATGTATATGACGCAGCCGTTAAGGGTGATGAGTTAGCAAAGGATATTTTCGATTACACGGGTACTATCCTTGGTGAAGCCTTAGCCGATTTCATTGCATTCTCCAGCCCCGAGGCTATTATTTTGTTCGGTGGTTTGGCAAAGTCAGGTGACTTCATCTTTAAGCCTGTTCAGAAAGCTATAGATGACCATGTGTTGAAAATTTTTAAAGGCAAGACTAAGTTATTGCTTTCTGAATTGAAAGACGCAGATGCGGCAGTGCTTGGCGCAAGTGCTTTAGGCTGGGAAGCTAAATAATGGAGGAAAAGAAACAAGGATACCGGGTACAAGAGTATCACGGACCTGTAAAACGATATTGTCAGACTTTGAATTTGAAAGATAATCCGGATCTGATTAAAGAATATCGCCGCCGTCATGCGGAAGAAAACGCTTGGCCGGAGATATTGAAAGGTATTCGTGAGGTAGGTATACTTGAAATGGAAATCTATATCTTGGGGAAGACGCTATTTATGATTGTTGAGACTCCTTTAGATTTTGATTGGGATAAAGCAATGGCTAAGTTGGCAACTTTACCTCGTCAGGCTGAATGGGAAGATTACATGGCTGAGTTTCAGGACGCAAGTCCGGGAGTAACTTCTGATCAGAAATGGAAACTTATGGATAGGATGTTCCATTTATATGATAAATAAAAAACAGAGGGTGTGCTTATTTAGGCACACTCTCTTTTTATGTGTTTATAAGGTGCTTAACCCTCCAATTGGCTGATAGAACGCAAAAAGGTTTCTTTTCAAGCGGATACGATGCTATTCTTTATCTTTACAATCTGCTTTGCCGCTTTTCGTCTGCTTTCTCTGTTATTTAGCCCGATAAACGCCATCGAAAGCAAAAAACAGCCTAAAACAAGTTTGAAAATCTTAAAGCATATTATTGACCGATTGGGGTTAAAAAAGAAATTATATACTATACGTTAGGATGAAATGAGAATGATGGATGGTAATTTATTAGATGTATTAACTTTGCCATAAAGAGATTAGTAAAAGTGATATGTATGAACCAACAAACTCATGCGGATGAACCAACAAACTGATGCGGATGAACCGGTCAACTCATGCGGATGAATTGTCAAACTCATGCGTATCAGTTGAGCAACTCATACGTATCACTTTATTCGTTTATATGCACCGTATCAGCAGTTGTATAGTAGTATATTGTCAGTGTCCCCGCAAGCCGTGTATTCATTTACAAAGAAGAAATGATACACGGCTTGTGTTATTTTTAATTCGTTTTGAATTCTCCTTATTTATTTGTATTGAAGCGCAGAAACATCATGCCAGACATTTAGCGTTCATGGCATAAAATTTCAATAACCATATATAAACAAAAAACGGGATGTGTCGAATTCTGACACATCCCCTCTCTTTTGTAAGTTCTCTGATTGTATTATTCGCCTAATGAAATTGCGCCTGAAGGACAAACATCAGCGCAAGTACCACACTCTACGCATGTAGCAGGGTCAATAGAATACTTTGTATCTCCCGCAGAGATAGCACCTACCGGACATTCGTCAATACAAGTACCACAAGCGACACAATCATCGCTAATTACGTAAGCCATATTCTCAATTTTTAAAGTTAGTTATTCATTGCAAATATACGTCTTTTTTCATCTACTGTTATCAATCAGATGAAAAAATGAAATAATTTGTTTCTAATCTAAATTACTTTTTCTTTTCCAATATCAATTTCATCACCCCCACAAAAGCCCCATGCTTACCTTCTTGTTGAACAGGAATTTCAACTCCGTTGGCATTCTTGACCAGCTTAGGTTCTTTCATATAGGTATGGGAATGACCGCCAAGAACTACATCTACATCTTTAGTTGTTGGAATCCAATCAAAGTCACAATCGTTCAAATCTTTCCACCCCATGTGTGAAAGACATATTACGACATCGCATTTCTTATTATGTTTCAAAAAATGTGCCACATGTTGGGCCGCAGTCTTTGGAGATTCGTATTTTACACCTTCGCATTTTGAGGCTTGAATCAATCCGTCTATTTCGGGAGACAGACCGAATACTCCAATCTTTATTCCATTCCGTTTTAGAATGATATACTTCTTAACCAAACCTTCTAAAACAGTTCCTCGGACATCGTAATTAGCACAAACTATCGGGAAATTTGCCATCTTAAACAATCGTGCCATATTATCTAATCCAAAATCGAATTCATGATTTCCGATGGTGGCAGCATCGTATTTCATTTCGTTCATTAGTTTAAATTCTAATTCTCCTTTATACATATTATAATAAGGAGTGCCTTGCGATATGTCTCCACAGTCAAACAATAATAAGTTTGGATGTATTTCTCGCATCTGTTTAATGAAGGTAGCCCTACGAACATATCCGGCATTACCGGCGATATTCGGATCGGGATCAGTCTCAGATAAAGGTTCTATCCGGCTATGGGTATCGTTGGTATGAAGAATGAACAGTTCTTTTGTATTTTGTGCCGATACAGGCAAACCAATCAAAACGGCTATTAATATAAGATAGATTTGTTTCATGTTATTTATTCTTTAACAATGATTCTGCCTTCAATTTTTGAATTGACTTTTTTCCCTTGACGTTCTGTGGCTGTAACATAGTTAAGAAACAGTTGTCGTACCGTAGTCCCCTTGGGCATTATTTTTTCTGCGTCAGAGAATTTTCTGAATGTATTCAGGTGATCGTTACCTTCGGCTATATAATCTATGGTTGCTATAACATACGTTTTGTTATCATCCAAGTTCCGGCCGGAAACGTTTGCGCTAATTAGTTCACCTTCTTTGCTTATAACGAGTTGGGCACCACTCAACCCTTCTCCGTGGACCTTTGCCATATCCGAGAAGATGCTTCTCAAATCTTTTCCACTCATTTTAATGATGCAAAGTGAGTTTTCGAAAGGCGTAATCTCGTAAATGTTACCAAACGTGATGTCACCTTCCGGAAGTGAAGTTCGTAACCCTCCCATATTCATTATGCCAACATCGGCAGGTTTACCTGTATATTCTGAAACTGCGTTTCGAAGTATGTCGGCCACTAAGTTTGAAAGTTCGCTTTCCGGACGGTATGCAGTTAGCAGATGATCGGAATGTCCTATTATTGGAGACATGATGCTATCTACTGTTCTTTTATATGGTGCTATGATTGTTATTGCGTCCCTGTCTTGGTTTACATCATATTTGGAATCTATTGCGTATCTTCCTCCCGTAAATGATGTCATTTGGTAATGCGATTTACATCCGGCAGCAATTAAACATCCAAAGGCCATAACCGCGATGAGTTGTATATTCTTTATTTTCATATTTGGATGATTTTTTGCAAAATTAAGAAAAAAAGATAACTATTTGATTGTTTATTCAGAAATCTTCATGAAGAAGAAAAAACATTTATTTTTTTTGTATATAAAAATTTAATAGTATCTTTAGCACAGGTTACTTGCTATTCCATTGTATGAGATTTGCTTTGTCAATTATATGAGACTGATTTATTAACTTATTTAATTTAAGATGGTGATCTTATGAAACAAAAAAGAAAAACGCTAAACACAGTTCCTACATCTTTTCGATGGAATTTCATCAAGCCAGCATCAGTGGTTTTAGGACTGTTCTTATTTTGTTCACCTATTGCTAATGCAGATGTTTTTGGCATTGGTGAGGAGTTGGGTAGCAGCATTGTTCAGCAAAATGAGCGTACTGTTACAATTACGGTTACCGATGGGACAAATCCTGTAATTGGCGCTAATGTCCTGATAAAAGGGACTATGAATGGCGGTATTACTGATTTGGATGGTGTGCTAAAATTGTATAATGTACCATCTAACGCAACTTTGGTTATTTCTTACATCGGTTTTTCAACTCAGGAAGTTAAAGTCGACGGCAGACAAACTATTGCAGTAACGCTTATCGAAGATAGTCAACTTCTTGGTGATGTCGTTGTTGTCGGTTATGGTTCTTTAGAAAAGAAACAAGTAACATCGGCTATTACGTCATTGAAAGCGGACGATATGTTGAAGGGTGTTGGAGGCGCTGATATAACAACAGCTTTGCAAGGAAAGATTTCCGGTTTAATTATTGAGAATACAGGAGCAGCTAATGCGGGTACAACTTTACAGTTGCGCGGTATGACTTCTATCAATGCCGGACGTTCTCCGCTAATTGTTATTGATGGATTTGCCGGAGGGGATATTCGTTCTGTTAATCAGGAGGATATTAAGTCTATCGATATTCTGAAAGATGGTTCCGCAGGTGCTATTTATGGTACTCGTGCTGCATCGGGTGTTATTCTTATTACAACAAAAAATGGTTCGGATACGAATGGAAAAATTAAGTTAGCTTATAGCAATGAGTTCATTCATCGTTTTGCATATGGAAAGCCTGATATGTTGACAGGTCGTCAATATGCTTCACATAATATCAGTACGGATTATGGTACAGATACAGATTGGTGGGATGAGTTGCTCAATAAGGATAATTTTTCACAAAGTCACCATGTATCATTAAATGTAGGTACCGCGAAAGCTAAGATGTACACTTCTTTCTTCTATGAGCGGAATGAAGGTGTTGCGATTAATGATAGTCGTCAAGATTATGGTGGGCGAATAAACGGAGAATTCAAATTGTTTGATGATTGGCTGACAATTCGTCCGGCAGTTGATTATCGCCAGACAGCTCGTGATAATCGAGTCCCGAATTTTCGTCAGGCCATGGCAAATAACCCGACACGTTCTCCATACGATCCATCCAGTCAGACAGGATATAATGTGTGGACCAATGAATCGCTTGATTATAATGTTTTGGCCGATAGTAAGTTGAGCGATTATTACGGACTTGATAAGTGGTTTAAGCCGGAAATCAATCTTCGTTTGGATATCAAGACGATTCCGGGTTTGTCGTATGATCAGATTTTTGGTTATGAAAATCGTCAATGGGAGAACCATACTTATAATTCCAGGTATCATCGTTCTGAATTGGAAGAGAGTAGAAACGGTAGTGCTTATTTAGGTTTCAGTAAGACAGAGAACCTGACTTCCGAAGGTTACTTTACTTATATTCATGAATTTAATGATTCTCATAATCTGAATGCTGTTGCCGGTTACTCTTATTTTGAAACTAATGGAGAGGGATTCAATATGAACAACTACAATTTTTCTGTTGATAAAATTAAGTATTGGGATATTGGCCAAGGAACTTATTTGAGTGATGGTAAGGCATCTATGAGTTCTAGTAAAAATATTACAGAAAGATTGTTTGCGTTTTTTGGTCGTGTAAATTATTCTTATAAGGATAAATATTTGGCTGGTGCTTCTCTCCGTCATGAAGGCTCTTCTAAGTTTGCAAAGGACAATCGTTGGGCGAATTTCTGGTCAGTAAATGCCGGATGGCGTATTTCTAATGAGAACTTTATTAAAGAGTCGGTGACTTGGATCAATGATTTGAAACTTCGTGTTGGTTATGGCGTGACAGGTAACAATAACTTTAGTGCTTCATATATGGCCAATATGTTGGGATCTGATACATTTTGGCTTTTGCCTTCCGGAGAATGGCAAAAGTCATATGGAAAAACCCAGAATGTGAATCCGGATTTAGGTTGGGAAGAGAAGAAAGAATGGAATATAGGTCTTGATTATTCTTTCTTTGATAACCGTTTATATGGGAAGCTCGATATTTATCGCCGTAAGGTAGACAATATGTTGTATAGCGTACGTGTGCCTCAGCCTCCATATACTCAAGATTCTCAGTGGCAGAATATCGGAAGTATGGAGAATAAAGGTTTTGAGTTCGAAATAGGTGGAGACATTATTAGGAATAAGGACCTGACTTGGACATCCAGTCTTAATCTCTCGCACAATTCTGGAAAGATTTTAACTTTATGGGGTGATAATACATATTATAACAGTAATGGTTTCCCTGCTCCGGGTTCTCCGGGCGATGCTTCAAGAATGGAAGAAGGATCTAAGATTGGTTCTTTCTATATCTGGAAGTTTGCCGGATTTGATAATGATGGCGCATTTTTATTATATAATAAGGATGGGGAAGTTATACCTGCTGCAAAGAAAACCGAACTTGATAAGCAATATATGGGTAATTATATGCCTAAATTAATCGTAGGATGGAATAATACCATTACTTGGAAGAATTTGGATTTTGGTATCTCGTTGCGTAGTTGGATAGACTTTGATGTTTATAACACATTGCCAATGTATTATGGAATTCAGGGAATGGGTAATATGAATCTGTTAAAAGACGCATACGGAAAATATGATCATATAAAGGGTGAAAAACAGATTTGCGATTACTATCTGGAAGATGGCACATTCCTAAAAATTCAGAATATTACAGTCGGATATACTATTCCAATGAGAAAGTTCGTTAAGTTTGTTGATAATGTTCGTGTTTATCTAACAGGAAATAATGTTGCGACCATTACAGGTTATTCCGGTTTGAAACCTGATGTAAATATTACTGGATGGGATCAGGGAACAGATAAAATTTGGGAAGTTTACCCACAATCACACGTTTATACTTTAGGAATGCAGTTTAACTTCTAAATACGAAAGCAATATGAAATTAAAAAAATTATTATACACCATTTGCGGAGTTACCTGTATGATGGCAGCTACATCTTGTAGTGTTGAGCCTGAGTTTTATTCTCAGGTAGTTCCCGATACGTTTTATAGTTCGCAAGATGCTGTATGGCAACGTTTCGATCGTCCTTTCACGCATTGGCGGTGGTACGTCGGGCATAATGAGAATCGGTGGATGCTTCAAGAACTCGGGACTGATGAATTTTGTTTACCTACACGTGGTAGTGATTGGTATGACGGAGCGAGATTTCAGAAAATACATCATCATGAGTATACTTTTGATATGGCATGGATTAACGAAGGATGGAGACTTCCGACTATGGGTGTAGCTCTTGCCTGGGATGCTCTGGAGGACTTGGCGGAGATAGACTTCGATAAACTTGGTTTTGAATCAGGAACTCGAGAGTCGATGCTTGCTCAACAGACTGCCTTGGTTGCGTCTTTCTATTTGGATGGTTTGGATTGTTTCGGTGGCATGCCGCTTTATAGATCAACTCATGAAGGTATAAAGGGACGTTCTACAGATGTTGAAACTTTCAATTTTGTTGATTCTTTGCTTAATGAAGCAATTCCGAATTTGCCGGTGAAGTCGGAGTTGGGTGGCATGGAAAATGGATCTGTTAATCAGGCTGCGGGGGTAGCTCTGAAAATCCGTTTATATTTCAATGCTGAGGCTTATATCGGTAAAGCTATGTATAATGAGACTGCCCAACTTTGCCAGGACTTGATTAATGGCAAGTATGGAAAATATGAACTTGACGCGGACTATCGTAATACCTTTGGCTTTAATAATGAGAAGAGCAAGGAAATGATTTGGAGTGTCCCAAGTGAGAATAATAAATTGGAATCTGATGGAACCCATTGGAGTTATATGGTACCCTATAATTATAAGAACTTCTTAGGCGGGTTGGAAGGTTCCGGATCGAATAACGGCATTGGCCTAATACCGGGTTTGGATCCGACAGGTAAAAGTTATGATTACAATATAGGTGGCGTATATCAGCGGTTCAATGATAAAGATGTTCGTAAACAGAACTATGTTTACGAGGGTGATGGAAATTATAAAGGCATATTTATAGTTGGATTATTACAGGATCCCAATAACCCGGACTTCACTTGTACGGGAAGCCGCGAGTATGGAGGTAAGATTATTAATGAAGTTGACCAAGTAGCTTATTTGTCTAAGGTTGGTTCTGCGGAATATCCTACGGTTGAATCACTTCCTTCCACTATCGGTACCGCAGAAGAGAACTCTTGTGTTCGTGTAGTAAAGGTTAGCCCTCGTCCTTTTCAGGCAGATGTAAAGAAAAAATTTAATCCGGATATACCTTTTATCCGTCTGACTGAAATTTATTATACATTGGCCGAATGTAAGATGCGTACAGGCGACAAGGCCGGTGCCGCAGAACTTATAAATAAAGTGCGTCAGCGTTATTTTGAGGATGGTGTTGATCCGGATCCTGTTACTGCAGAGAATTTGGACAAGTATCGTATGTTGAACGAGTGGTCTATGGAATTTGTCGCAGAAGGCCGTCGTCGTACAGACTTGGTTCGCTGGGGCGCTTATGTAACTGAAAACTGGTGGGATCATGTAGCGACTAATAATGTGAACTTGAATCGTTTCCCTATACACTATAGTGTAATGGGATCAAACAATTTGCTGGAGCAAAACCCTGGTTATTAACGGATAATACATATAGTTAAGTTTTGATAAAGAGGAGGGAGATTTTTTCCTTCCTCTTTTTATATACGCTAAAGAGTTGCATCTAAATTGATGGTCATGATTCATCAATTTAAATATTGTTGGGCATCACTTTAGTTGTCATTGCATCTTTTCCTAAACACTCATAACGATGGTTGTATATATTATAAGGTGAGTATTTACGACAATACCCTAATAAAACGGTAGAGTAATTTCCCAAAGGCTCTACCGTTTTATCATTCAATTTAGATATATACTTGAAAATCTAAACTTTCAATATATCTACCTCTTGCATCTTCACCAGAACTTTGGTTAATTGTTACGTGGCTTGTTTTTACCTCAATGCCGTCGGGCATGAAAGAATTCATATAACTACATATTGAATTCTCTAAAGAATTGGCATCTAAATAACAAGGAACTTCGCAAATAACTCTCACGATTGTATTACCTACCTGTTCAAATAACCTTGAACTAATTTCTTGATTAGTAACATAGCCTTTTGCTGTCGATTTAATTTCTAACATATTCGATATAATTTTAGTATTATAGTGCAAAGGTAAAGTAAGTTTTTGGGCTGTACAATAGAATAAGTATTTTACTAATACTGCTATAAATCATTTACTTATACTTCCAAAGTTTTCAGATATAGAATAAGGAAAATTTGTAGATATGAACAGAACAATTATTTCAATTGAAGTACAAGACCACGGTGGTAAAGAGGCTAATATCATCGTCAGAGGAGAACGGAACAATCAGATTTTCTTTGAAGAGCAGTTTGATTATAAGGACGAAGAAAAACACTCTTTGCGTCTTCACCTTCTGAAAGGACGATTTATGGAGAAGTTTCCGAAACTTGGTGAAAGTTTAGGTATTCTTTGTATTCGTAAGCTATTCAATGATATTACGATACGGAGTAAAATGAAAGCTAATCCCGATTATAGAACACTTGATAAATAAGAAGTTATGAGAAAGAAAGTAATAACAATCGAATATGAAACAAATATTGCTGATTCTAAAACATTCATTCGCAGATTGATTAAAATCGACAATAAAGAAATTTTTTATAACACTTGTAGTATTACTCTTTATTCCAAAGAAATATCTCCATTGAAATCATTTACAGACTGGATTGACGATAATATTTCAGAGAAACAGGTTAAGAGCATTAAGAATATTACTACCCAACGATGCAATTTTTTCAGCTTTATCAAGAAGATTTGGTTCAAGTTGTTTAGAAAGAGTTTCTAATTCCAATCCCAATTTCTCAATATTCGCTTTCAAAATTTCTTCTTGAGCGGTAAAACCTCCATGTGATATATAATCGTGAGCATATGCTGTGACCTGTATAAAGCAACTTCCAATACAAGGAGTGAGCTTAATTAAATTCATAGCTTCAAACTGCTCTAATATCATGCATAACCTATCACTTGATGTTGAATACTTAGATGCAAATTCGTCATATTCAATATCAATCGGGACATCTTCCGAAATTACAAAATCTCGTAAAATTGAATCTTTTAGTTTAGGGGTTATCAAATTCATGATTGTATTTTTGAGCAAAAATACAATTTTTTCGCTATCTTTGCTGTGTCTTTCGGGACAAAGTTTTGGAATATAATAAGGAAAGTGCCTTATACTCGTTGAAATCGCCAAATTATCAAGAGGTATATACGAGGCACAGAGGACAGTTCATACTTGTGGGTTGCCCTACTGTGCGTATATACAGGTGTTTGGCGATACCTAACGAGTATGCACAGGGGCAGCCCACTTTCTTTAACAACTAACATTGTTAAACTTCTCCTATGGCTGTCGTGGAGAACTCGTTAAAATTCGCCACCATGGAACTTATAGTAGTTTTCTTTTGTATTCTGTTTGCGTTGGGTATTTCTATTGCCACCGCTGTATTAGCTTCCCGAAAAGGACGTAATTCTGTAAACTGGTTCTTTTTATCTCTATTCTGGGGTATTGTAGGATTGATTGTATTAGCATGTTCCAAGCATTTAGAGCGTGAAAAAGGAGAAAGTGATACACTCGTTAAGGTATTATGGATTATCGTGCTTATACCGCTTGTATTATTTGCCGTATTTTTCTACAATCGTACAGTAGAAAAAAGGGAACTCCGAAAGAGCTATCAAATTGAAGAAGTAGCTCCTCAAATAGAACTTTCCGACAACTATATTGAACGGGCAGTAGATTTGAACGATTATTTCAATTCAAGTACTGGCTGGGATGACGATGTAGATTGGAATTATACAGGACTTGAAGATGAAGAAAGCCAAAAGGCTTTCGATAAAGTTCTCAAAAAGAACGAAATTTATTGGAGTGATAAAAAGCAATGCTGGGTTAAGAAAGTAAAGGAAACCGCAGAGCAAGCCCCAAAGGTCAAATTTAGATAAAGGCAGGATTATTTCTTGCCTTTCTTTTTAGGTTTAATATCGTATTTCAGAGCCTTCTGCATAAGAGCAGAAAAATCCACTGGAACTTCTGCTTGTTTCTTCAATTCTTTTGCAGGTAGAAGCTCAATAGCCATTGCCTTTTCCATGTCTTCTATTGTTACTTGTTTCTTTTTACTCATTTTGTCAGACTTTGAAAAGTTATACGATGATTTGAATTGCAAAGTAACAAATTAAATCGTGAAACGTCATCAAAATCTTTTGTATTATAGCGGAAGCAGAACTCATTAACATATCGTTGCAGGTGTTTCTTGCTCGTATGGTTATATATTCCTGTTAAGCCACGCTTCAAAATACTCCAAAATCCTTCGATATTGTTAGTATAAGCATCTTCATCAACGTATTGTCCGTGACCATGGTCAACCACGTAATGCTCGTATAACTTGCTAACGGTTTTATATCCGCACCACTCATCTGAGAATAACGTTGCCGTGCGTTTTACGGTTTTGAGAATAGGAACTGTCAATGATTTATAGGAAGTGTCACGGACTACTTTACAAACCACCTTACCGCCACGCTGAAGCATACCCATGACGGGAACTTTATCTTTGAAGCTCCTACCTTGGCACTTCTTTACTTTCTTGTTATAGTGCCGATTTTTATTCTTGCCACCAACGAAAGTTTCATCAAGCTCTACTTCTCCGTCAAGTTTTTCTTCCATAACAATACCAAAGCATTCACGAATACACTGGTTCATAAACCACGCAGTTTTATAAGTTACTGATATTCTCTTAGATAATTCGATTGATGAAATACCTTTCTTGCGGGATGTAATTTCATAGATAGCTACAAACCACTTCCTCAATGGTAATTTAGAGCCTTCAAACATTGTTCCTATTCTGACGTTGAAATTCTTGCCCGTATTCTTGCAGCGATACATTCCATCGCCACGGTTATATACTTTGGACGTAGGGTCATAAGGAGAAACGGGAATACCGTTTGCCCAGCGTTGTTGTTCCAGATACTTGATGCAGCTTTCCTCTGTAGGAAATGCTTCCAAAAGGTCATATAAGGAGTTAAATTTACCAATATTCATATTACCAAACTTTACTGCGTTTGGTATATATAACTTTGGTAAAAAATTGGTTGCTCCAAACAACTATCTGTGAATAGCAAAATACCGCCCAAAATTTCAGTTCTGAACGGTATTATTAGCAAAGTTAGTTAGGGTATTGTCGTAAATACTCACCTATTATAAAAAAATTATGTTTGTTTTTAAATTTGTTTTTACTTCCCTTAAAATATTATCTTTGTAAAATGAAAGGGAAAATTGGCATAGGGATATATTGGTTGGTAGTATTATGCTGCCTGACATATTATTTTTTCTATTTTGTGTCATATACTTTTGATGTACAAGAAGAAATGCAGATGTTTTTCCCAGATAAAAAATCTATATCTTCTTTTCTTCTTTCTTCGGGCGGGCTATGCAAGTTGTTGGGTATGAACTCAATTCAATTCTTTGATATTCCTTTTCTTTCTGCGGTAATTAATGGTTCTTTATTAACATTTATCGGGTTTATATGCTATTTATTATTGAAACAAATAGCAATACGTACTTATAATTTGTTCCTTGCTTTAGTAATTCCTTTATTTCTACTAAAAATACATGCCGATTTAGATTATCTTATCGATGGCAGTTATGGTATAGCTCTTATACTTATCTGTATGTGGATTGTATCTATGATTCAGGGTAAAAGGGTTCGTTTTGCGGTTACCCTCATAGGGACTGCTGTTGTTTATTGGGCAGGTGGGCAACTGGTAGTTTTATATGTTCTGATGGAGCTCTTCTATGAATCTGTAAGACTAAGGAAAATTGAAAAGTACCATATTGTTGTGTTGCTGTTAGGTATAGTCTTAGCATACTTTGGAGTGCGTTTTAGCTTGCGAAGCAGTTTATTTTTAGGATTTAAACAAAAGGATTTTTATAGTAATATGCTCCAACCGGAACCATATATCTTTTATGTCTGGATAAGAGTTTTTATAACATTCTTTACTGTTTTGGTTATAGCATTTATTTTGTCTTTTCTATGCTTGAAAAGTAGATATTCCAAGATAGGTTTAAATACAGTATTAATTATACTTACTGCATGTTTTGGCTCGCTTTCCAATCCTTCTGCTCACGATTATCAGAATTGGATGATGGATAGCCTTTCATATCTTTCCCGTCGTGGCAGATGGGATACGATTATTAAGATGCACGAAGGAAAGATAGGATTAAGCCCTATAAATTTGAACTATGTGAATATGGCTTTAGCCCATCAGGGAGAATTAGGAAATAGACTTTTCAATTTTGAACAGAAAGGGCAGAACGGACTTATAGTTCCATATAATATGACATATTATGTCAGTACATTGTTGAGCGATGTTTATTTCACGATTGGCGACATGAGCACTTCGGAGAGCTATGCAATGGAATCCCTTTCCTTAGCCAGGCGGAATGGTTCGCCAAGAGCACTTATCAGATTGGCAGAAATTTCTCATTTGCGAGGTGCTAAAGATGTTGAGGAAAAGTATCTGAAATTGCTGAGAAAGATGCCCCATTACCGGAGTATTAATATTGAGGAATGTATTAAAGGGAAGAATTTTCCGAATAGCGAGTTGGATCAGTTGCTTTGCTTTATGCCGATAGATTCGCTATTGACCATTCATATTGAGACAGAACATGATAGGAATGCTTATGAATATTTAGGTTGTTATTATCTGTTGGGACTTGATACAGACCATATGAAAGAGTTTCTATTGAAGTATTCTTCCAATCCGAATTGGGTACCTATGCCTATTCATTTTCAAGAGGCGGCTCTGCAACTTTTTATAGGAGATTCGAAACAGCTCTCTCATTTCCCTATAGATGAAAAACAATCTTCCCGCTTCAGAGATTTTGTTCAAGCAGTTAAGTCTGTGCAAGCGAATCGCAATTTGAACACACTTAAGCAGTCGTTTGGGAATACATTTTGGTTTTATTATCAAATGATGAGTGCGAAGAAAAAGAATCGGTTATGAGTAGATCTGTAAATTATATATTAGCTGTTTTTTCTTTAGTTTTGTTTGCTGCTTGTAAAGACAAGCTACCAGAGGCAAAGGTGTGTCAAGATTTTCCGGAAATATTTCCGGATTATAGATGGGTTACGGTACCAGTAAATATAGCATCGCTTAATTTTAAAGTACTTGAAGGAGATGCTTTTGCTGTTTTAAAGTCTGTGAATGACGAATTAATTATTAAAGGAGATGGTGGAGCTATTAAAGTTCCTGTTAAAAAGTGGCATCAACTACTTGCCGACTCTGATTCTTTAGAGGTTACAGTCTATCAAAAAAATGGTGCGGATTGGATCCGGTACAAGTCTTTTCCTATATATGTTAGTAAAGATTCTATAGATAATCATCTGGTCTACAGACGTATTGCTCCTGTTTATAGATTATGGAATCAAATGGGAATCTATCAACGTAATTTAGAGAATTTTGAAGAGAAGGTTATCTTGGAAAACTCTATGACAGATCATAATTGTATGAATTGTCATTCTTTTCGAATGCAATCACCCGATATAATGCTTTTTCATCAACGTAGTACTCACCCTGGGACATATATAGCCCAAAAAGGAAAATTGAAGAGCATAAAACCATCTATGGATAGAAAGTTTGGGATGGTTTATCCATATTGGTATCCTTCCGGAGATTTTATCGCATTCTCAAGTAATGATATCAAACAAGATTTCCATTTTTCGGATCCTAATCGGATAGAAGTTTTTGATAATTCCTCAGATGTGGTAATTTACGATGTTAAGGAGAATAGATTGTTTACTGATTCTATTTTGTGTTCTCGGAAGTCATTTGAAACTTATCCTTCTTTTTCATCTGATGGGAGACAATTGTATTTTTGTACTGCTCCAAGTATGCTGATGCCGGAACATTATAAAGATATTAAATATAGTTTAGTAAGTGTCGGCTTTGACGCGGAAAGGAAAGAAATAGGGCAACAAGTGGATACTATTTTTAATAGCCATAAGGAGAACAGGAGTACAGCATTTCCGAGACAGTCACCGGATGGTCGTTATCTGCTTTATACAGTGTCTGATTATGGAAATTTCTTTATTTGGCATAGAGATGCTGATTTGAAACTGCTTGATTTACAGAAGAAAAAGTATATTGATATGGATAAAGTAAATAGCGATGAGGCAGATAGTTATCACTCGTGGAGTAGTAATAGCCGTTGGTTTGTTTTTAGCAGTCGTCGAGTAAATGGTCTTTATACTCGACCATATATATGTCATATTAGTAATGAAGGAACTATAGATAAACCATTTTTATTGCCTCAAGAAGATCCCGATTATTATATTAGCTTGCTTCAGTCTTTTAATATACCAGAATTAGTAAAAGGAGAGATCGAAAGCGATCCTTACGCTTGGGCTTTATATACAGGGAAACAATAAAAAATGAGAAAATTCTTTTGACTTAATAAGGAAAAGTTATATCTTTGCATCGCTTTCCGCGTAATCGCTGTCAAGAAGAGTTACTTGATATGTTGCGCTGGTAACGATAAACAATTTAATTATTAAGAAAATGGATTTAATTAAAGTTGCTGAAGAAGCATTTGCTACAGGTAAACAGCATCCAAAATTTAGTTCGGGTGATACTGTAACAGTAGCATACCGTATCGTTGAAGGTAACAAGGAACGTATTCAGTTATATCGTGGTATTGTTATCAAAATCTGTGGACATGGAGAAAAGAAACGTTTCACCGTTCGCAAGATGTCCGGAACTATTGGTGTTGAACGTATTTTCCCTCTCGAGTCTCCGGCAATTGATAGTATTACTGTCAATAAAGTTGGTAAGGTTCGTCGTGCTAAATTGTATTATTTGCGTAAACTTACAGGAAAGAAGGCAAGAATTCAGGAAAAGAGAAATGTTGGCGCAGCTGCTGATGCTGAATAATTGTTTATCCACCATAAGAGGAGAGGAGTTGAATTTCAGCTCCTCTCTTTTTATTTGTTCTGTTTTGCAAGCATTATCGCTATAAACCGATGAAGTTTGACTTATATCAGTATAAGTCAGTTTTATTTTTTATCATCTGATGTACGGACATAAAAAAAGGGATACCGCTGTATCCCAACCTTTTATTAACCTTTAAATCTAATACTATGAAAAACACGTTACAAAGGTACGGTTTTTGTTTTAATAACCAAATGATAGGGCTTTAAAAGCATGTTTTATAACTTGATTTATACTTGAGAAATATTCATTAGATATTCCGATTGATTGATGGTTGATGTCGTTAATTACTATGCCAATTTGTTTTATAATGTTAAATAAGAGATTGTTTTATGTTATAAAACATATTTCTAACAAAAAAGTATTATCTTTGCATCGAATTAATAGGAAAAAGTATTTAAAAGAGTTCTCCAAACGGGAGAACAGAAAGAAGAGGTTTATGATGAAAAAATTTAAAATGAACGAAATTGAGATGTTACAGTATCAGTTAAACAGATACAAGACTATGAGAAAAGGAGCTATGTGTCAGTTATTAACTATGAAGCTCCAAAAGTTAATGAACGAACAAACCACTGACGTTTGTTGTTAAGTCGAATTTATTTAAAGTGTATATAAAAGAACGGCTCTCCAACTTGGGGAGTCGTTCTTCTTTTATGTTTTTTGTCTATTTAAGTAGCGATAGGGCTCTTTTGATTCTTTTCATCGCTTCCTCGATATTTTCATCTGAAGTAGCATAGCTCATGCGGAAGCAATCGGGCGCGCCGAACGAATCGCCACCAACAGTCGCGACATGACCTACTTCCAAAAGGAACATAGCCAAGTCGTTAGAGTTGTTGATTTTACGGTCTCCGTAACTTTTCCCGTAGAAAGAATCACATTTAGGGAAAAGATAGAATGCTCCCTGCGGAACGTTTACCTCCAGTCCAGGAATCTCTTTAGCTAACTTGACAATCAAGTCGCGTCTCCGTTCAAAAGCCTTTCGCATGTCCTCAACACATTGCTGACTACCCGTATAGGCTGCTTCGGCAGCTTTCTGAGAAACAGAACTCGGGCCGGATGTATATTGTCCCTGCAATTTATTGATTCCCTTGATAATCCATTCCGGACCGGCAGCAAAGCCAATTCTCCAACCGGTCATGGCGTATGCTTTCGATACTCCATTGATGATTATCACCCGATCTTTAATCTCTTTGAATTGGGCAATGCTCTCATGCTTTCCTATATAGTTTATATGTTCGTAAATTTCATCAGCGATGACGAACATGTCCGGATGTTTTGCGATAACTTTTGCTAAGTCTTCCAATTCGTTCTTGCTATATACAGAGCCTGTAGGATTGGACGGGGAGCAAAGAATCAATGCTTTTGTTTTAGGTGTGATAGCTGCTTCCAATTGTGCGGGAGTAATTTTGAAATCCTGGTCGATACCGGCATAGATTGTTATCGGAGTACCATCGGCTAACTTGACCATCTGCGGATAGCTTACCCAGTATGGGGCAGGGATGATGACTTCATCGCCTTCGTTAACCAAACACATAACGGTGTTGCAGACCGATTGTTTGGCACCATTGGCAACAGTAATCTGATTAGCTGTATACTTCAGATCATTCTCATTCTTCAACTTAGAGGCAATGGCATTGCGTAAAGCAGGGTATCCGGCAACCGGTGAGTATTTTGAATAGTTCTCATCAATCGCTTTCTTGGCAGCCTCTTTAATAGCTTCGGGAGTGTTGAAGTCAGGCTCTCCAACGCTCATGTTGATCACATCTACACCTTGAGCTTTCAGCTCACTACTCTTCTGTGACATGGCTAATGTAGCAGAAGGTGTCAAACGATTCAGTCTATCAGATAATTGATTCATATATTATTGTGTTTAATGGTTTTTATAAATGTAACAGATGTCCCATACGTTCCTTTTTTGTTTCAAGGTAACGTTCATTGTATTTATTAGGATGAATTTCAATCGGAACAATTTCCGCGACCGAGAGCCCGTATGATTCCAATCCGACACGCTTAACCGGATTATTGGTCATCAAACGCATTTTGGTAATTCCTAAGCTGCGAAGAATTTGAGCTCCTACGCCATAATCGCGTTCATCGGCCAAATGTCCCAAAAGCAGATTAGCATCGACGGTGTCTATTCCCTCCTCTTGAAGTTTATATGCGCGCATCTTATCCATCAATCCTATGCCGCGTCCTTCCTGATTAAGGTAAACGATGGCACCTTTTCCTTCTTTCTCAATCATTTGCATTGCTTTATGTAGTTGTTCTCCGCAGTCACATCTCATGGAGCCAAATATATCTCCGGTAGCGCAGGAGGAATGGACACGTACTAATGTAGGTTCATTTTTGTTTATTTCTCCTTTAATGAGCGCGATGTGTTCTAACCCACTGTTTTTCTGTCGGAAAGGAATAAGATGGAAATGTCCGTATTCGGTTGGCATATCTACTTCTTCTCCTTGTTCTATCAAGGATTCTTCCTTTAAGCGGTAAGCGATTAAATCGCGTATACTGATAAGTCTGATTCCCCATTCAGTAGCCTTTCTTCTGAGCTCGGGCAGTCGAGCCATGGAACCGTCATCGCTCATGATTTCCATCAGAGCGGCTGCCGGATAAAGACCGGCTAAACGAGCCATATCAACGCAAGCTTCTGTATGTCCTGCTCTACGGAGTACGCCCTTATCTTGTGCATATAACGGATTTATATGTCCGGGACGGCCAAAAGTTTGCGGAGTAGAATTGGGGTCGGCTAATGCTTTAATTGTTTCATAGCGGTCGTGTACAGAAACACCGGTGGTACATCCCTCCAGTTTATCAACCGTAATTGTAAACGGAGTTCCCAACATAGAAGTGTTATCGGCTACCTGACGGGTCAGCTCAAGTTCTTTGCATCGTTCTATAGTAAGTGGAACACAGAGCACGCCCCGAGCGTTTTTCAGCATAAAGTTAATTTGCTCGGGAGTGATTTTCTCGGCTGAGACAATTAAGTCGCCTTCATTTTCCCGATCTTCGTCATCAACGACAATTATAAACTTACCTTGACGGAAATCGTCAATAGCACTTTCAATGCTATCCATCTGTATCTTTTCTTCTTCCATAGTTGTTATTTTATAAAAGATTCATCATTAATTCTATTTTGAATATCCTTATTGTTTTTTACTATCTTCTGTAAATCCTTGTCCAAACGTACACCGAACATCCATATACGGAAATAAAACACCAGTCCAACCGGAATTATAATACCGGTTATGATGTTTAGCCATTCCTTCTTGAACGGGCTCTTGTGCGCACTGGTAGAGAGAATAGGGTAGCGGTTCAATAATTCAAATAAATATTTGTCTTTACCATTAGAGAGTTCTTCAATAATTCCTTCCAATTTCTCGCTGATATGGGCTATTTTGTCATCGTCACCTTTATTGGTAAAGATACGATAATAATTGGGAGCTTTCCAAAACTTATGTTGTTTATTATATGCAGTACATTCTGCGCTCAATTGTTCCAAATCAGAGCATATACGCATGTAATCAGGGTCTTCAATAATGACCTCTTTCCTATATATATGGCGGGATAGACGCATACCAAACAGTATTCGGAAGAAATTTCTATACATATCAAGATTGAATACTACGGAGTCGTTATTCGATTTGTATGTAAAGAATGCTCCAATGGGCGCAAGAACCATCGTGCTCATCCATGTACCTAACGCGATGTTCATTTCACCGCTCTTTGCGACACGGGTCGATCCGGTATCAATTATATAATAAAACACGAAGATAAACACAGATACAACGACAGGAAGACCTAATCCTCCTTTTCGAATAATAGCCCCTAACGGTGCTCCGATAAAGAAGAAAATGAGACAAGCCAATGAGAGCGTAATCTTTCTGTGCCAATCAATATAGTGTCTTAAAATATCTTTATCCATATCTTCTGTTTGAGCAGCCTTCATAGCCCAGTCGGCTTGCAACTGAGTCAGCTGGGTGGTAGCATTCGTCAGAATCCTTTCCTTTTCTGCCATTGGGTACGACTCGAACAGACTGTCTGCGTTTAATTTAATTGCTTTGTGTTGCTGTAGCTTTATAGAATCCTGTCCTGACAGTTTTATCGGCTTGTAATAGGTTTGCGACATCTGCGTGTAATTATAGCGTCCCACGCTATCGGCATGTGTTTCTAATGAATCAATGGAATGGGAAATCTGTGACATGCTTTTGGTATCCGAACGACTGCTCAGATAGCTTCCGTCAGCCATCTCAAACCCCGTATTGAATTCTATTGTAATATGTTTCTCTCGGAACGTTTCTCGCCGATAAGGAACGGCTGCCGAAGACATTTGCTGTGCTCTTAGATTTTCAAATTGTTCTCCATTATATAAATGCAGCCATAGATGCTGTTTGTCTTCGGCGGTTTCTATTTTCCCTCTTTCTGCCCATATAACATGTGCATTATCAAATCCGTCGGAAAAACTGTAGATAAGGATATCGCTCATTATACCGGTTTCTTTATCCTTATGTTTGACATATATATTATAGTCTTCTATTTCGGTATAGAATACTCCTTCAGGAATATCAAGTTCCGGAGATGTTTGATTGACGGAGACGACTAAAGTCCATAATTTTTGCTGTGATTTGGGAGCTATGACATTCTGAAAAAAGAAAGAGAGTACGCAAAGGAATCCGCAGAAAACGATGAGTGGGCGCATGATACGTGTCAGAGGAATGCCGGCTGATTTCATGGCAAGCAATTCGTATCGTTCACCGAAATTTCCGAATGTCATGAGTGCTGCTAATAAGATAGCAAGAGGTAAAGACATTGGGATTAAAGTAATGGCAGAATAAAAAAAGAATTGGCCGAGAACAGATAATTCAAGTCCTTTTCCCACTAACTCATCAACGTATCTCCATAGAAATTGCATCATGAAGATAAATAAGCAGATGACAAAAGTTCCAACGAAGAGCAGTAAAAAACTTTTCAGGATAAATATATCTAACTTCTTTATGCGCAGCATTCTTAACAATCCTAATCGAATCCCGATTAATTATGCAAAAGTAGTATAAAAAAAGGAGAGAACAGTATGTTTTGCAAATTTTAATGATGTTAGATTCCGGCTTCGCGCTTCAGAGCTTTAATTTGAATATTCCAGAGTTTTTCCATCTCTTCTTCATCGCCTTTTTCAACAAAGTCGGTAACGGTAAGGATGTAATCTCCGGTAAGTTCATCTTCCTCCATTCTTAATTCAAAAAAAGTGCCTCGTTCATCGTCTGTCCAATGGAAACGAATATAACTGTATTGATGACTGTTCATCAGTCGAGCTGTACGAGTTTCATTGTTGCCCCATTGAAATGTGTACAATTTATCGTTTACAGTTACTTTATCGGCAAACCACAGTTCCAAACCGGAAGGCATGCTGATCATGTTCCAAAGCACTTCAATGGAACCGGATGACAATATATATTCGTGATGGATTTTTATTTTCTCCATGGGATTTGTTTTCTGTTTGCGGGCAAAAATAAATCAATTTTTATTTCTTACATAATAAATGACCTATTTTTTTTGAGGCAGAATCTGTGGACGTTTCTATATATACTTGTCTTAGTGGATGTTTCAAGTGTTTTTAGATAGTTTAGTTCTATCACTTTTATCTTCTTTCAGAAAAAATCGTGTATTGGTGCCGAAAAAAAACGGGAGTAAGTTTGGGAGATTAGAAAATATGGCTTATCTTTGCCCCCGCTAAAGCAAAGAATGATGGCGGGATAGCTCAGCTGGTTAGAGCGCATGATTCATAATCATGAGGTCCCCAGTTCAATCCTGGGTCCCGCTACATGGAAACAAGCAGTTACATTTATTGGTAGCTGCTTGTTGTTATTATGTGTAGGTTATGTAATGAGTTCGGTGAATTATAAGTATCTTTCAATTGTACGAATACTTCAAATTATTTTACCGTTATGCCTGATAGGGAAAGAGCCTGCTTTTTCCGGTTTTCAGGGCGGGTTCCCTGTTTGGGAGCGAAAAACAACACCCGTTGTCTTTTTTTTATATTTTCCGGAAAAGCAGGCTCAGGATAACCTAAAACATCGTTTTAACATCTTTTTAGGTTCACTTGGTTCACTTGGTTCACCTATGCTCTTTTAGACACTTTCTTCAGGGCTTTTTTGTTCTTTATATACTTGCCTTCTTTTTTTACAATGAACCCTTTTTTGACAAACTTTTTCAATGCTCTGTTACAATTATTTTTTGAAAACTGAGCAGCTTTCAGGGCAGCCCAAAATTCACTCCACGTAAATTCTTCAGGCATAGCCAAGAGAATATAGAATACTTCCTCGTTGCTTTTTGCCGGCTGCGTTACCTTGATGCCGCCGGGCAGCATGGTGAACAGCGCCAAGCTGTGCTTTATGCAGTTCAGCACTATGCCCCGTGCCGTTTTAAAATCGGCATCGTCGCAATAAACATCGGTGAACGTCATTTTAGCTTCCCACTTACGCATGGCCGTGAGGATGGCGCAGAGGCGCATCATTATCAGTCCGTAGTATATGTTCGCTATGTTCGTTATTGTAAGCAAAATTTGATTAAGATGGGTATAAACACAACGGGGCAGGCAGGGTAGGGCACTAATGGTGTGTTCGGTAATATCATCCTGTGACTCAGTGTTTTCTGAAAAATTTTCATTCTTTTCAGGTTCCGAAAACAGCATAGGTGAACCAAGTGAACCAAGTGAACCTACGTGTTCATTAAATTTACCATTCACATAGCCATATCCCGACCGTATTTTCTTCCTTATCTCGGCAGTTCCGCAAGTCTCGTCCGCCCGCTGTTGCACCTTTCCGATGAGTAATTCCAACTCCCCGGCAGTCATCCCCTTAAATCAATACGTATCTGTTGTGTGATTGATACGTATGAGTTCAACAACTCACGCGGATGAATCATTCAACTCATACGCATGAACTGCCCAACTCATCCGTATCACTTCAAGCGTTTGTACGTATCGGAATATAGTTTTATGAATAAAGAAATTATTTAGCATTTCTTATCTCGAAAAAATACTTAAAGTTCATATTTTTTCTTTCTATTAGATAAAAATCTTTATTTTTGCAGCCATATATTTAAAAACTTAGGTTTGTTCCATGATTGTTCGCCGTATCTTTATATTTATTGCTGCTGTCTTTCTGGGTATTGAAGTTGCTCATGCCCAACAGACGAATGCAGAAGAAGCCCGTAACCTTTTTAATAGTGTATATCAAATGGTATTTGGCGAGCAGGGCTCTACGCTGCATTATGATGTGAACATCATTGGGATTTATAAAACGAATGGTACCATTTGGTATAAACAAAAGAAGATGCGGTATAGCGAGCCGCGTTATGCTTCGTGGAACGATGGGATTACGGCCTATATGGTCGATCATAAGAAGAGGACTGTACGTATTTACCGATCGGATGACGATAATAAGGATACCTATCTCTCGAAATTTAAATATAATCTGAACGACTATGAATATAGTTGGAAAAATGTGGATGATGGTATAGAAATAACTCTTAAGCCAAAGCGAGCCGGACTTATTGGGATTCGTCAGGTCAAAGGAGTGATAGATAGAGAAACGCATTATCCGCTTTATCTTCGTATTAAAGTCGCATTTTTTTGGACAACGGTTAGGATTTCTAACTTTCGAAGTGGTAGTATTGGTGATTATAATTTTATATTTCCCGCTCTTCAGTTTAAAAGTTATGCCACGACCGACCATCGGAATGATAAGAAATGATAACAGTCCGGTAAACATTTATACCTTTCACCGGCTTCGCCTGAGTCTCTTTACTTAGGGAAGCAGTTGACTGATAGTTGGTTTATATTACTCCGCTGGTTTACACGTATCACTTCATAGAGTCAACAAATAGAGACGGAAGATATAATGAAAGGGAATGATAGTTTATTCCCAGATGGATATACTACGTCTATTGTTTCTGGAATTGAACCGTCAAATTAACGTTTTTTTGAAAAGATTTTTCAGTTTCCCATGCAATATTTTGTAAAAGCAGTGTTTTATATATAAAGAATACTTTAACATTTAATACATAATCGATATGAAGAAAATATTTTTATTGTTTTGTGCATCCTTAGTGATTTTAACCGGATGTAGTAATGACGATTCACCGGTTATCCCCGGCGAACGGAAGGACATATCTCTTACCACCAGATCGAAAGAGCTGAATGAAGTGGTAAGCGGATTTACTTTTGATTTCTTTAAACAGCATAATATAAAAGAAACACAAAAGCCTAATTTTATGGTGTCGCCATTCTCGTTGTCCACGGTTATGGCAATGGTAGCCAATGGCGCGGAGGAGAATACTTTAGATGAAATAATGAAGGTTCTCGGTTTTGGTGGCTCATCCGTAAACGAATTGAATGAATATTATCAGACTTTCATGAAAAGTTTACCTCAACTTGACAATACGGTAGATTTATCAATAGCTAATTCTATTTGGACAGCTAATACTTTGAATGTTAAAAAGAATTTTGTTGAGGTGAATAAAGCTAAGTATGATTCGGAGGTCAGTCCCGTTGATTTTACTGCAGAAAGTACTAAAAAGATTATTAATGATTGGATTTCGAAGAAGACAAATGGTTGTATTTCCGATTTTATCAAGGATATAGACCGTCGGACTCGTATGATGTTAGTCAATGCGCTTTATTTTAAAGGTTCATGGGCTTCAAAGTTCAAAAAATCGGAGACAGAGAAGAAGGAATTCACCAATCAGGATGGTTCGAAGAATAAGGTAGACATGATGCATCAGAAAGGTACTTTCGCTTATGCAGACAATGGTACTTTTGAGATGTTGAAACTTCCTTATGGAAATGGCGCTTTTTATATGAAAGTGTTATTACCCAAAAAAGACCTGTCTGTTAATGATGCTATTAGCGATTTGAATAAAGATATGTTGGTAGAATTGGATTCACGTAGTCATTTGACGGAAACGGATGTAGAATTACCGAAGTTTAAAATGGAATATGAGTCCGACTTGAGAGCGGACATGGAGGCCATGGGAATGAAACAGGTGTTCTCAAGTGATGCTAATTTCTCAGGTATGGCTGAAGAATCCATATTCATCAATCAAATCAAACAGGGTATTTATCTGAACGTGGATGAAGATGGTACGGAAGCTGCCACTGTAACACAGACCGGCATGTTAGGTGCTATGATTGGTGAAAACGGTGTCTTTCATGTAAATCGTCCGTTCGTATTTCTCATTCAAGAACAAAGTACCGGTGCTATTCTTTTCATAGGGAAAGTAGCGAGCCTGTAGCAGGAATTCTAAGTAGGGAAAGAAAAAATAATGAGATTAATTAACGTATTCTATGTGCATAGAATACGTTAATTATGTAGAATGATAGAATATGTTCTGAAGAAATTCATTAACTTTGCATCTTCGATAAAAAAGTGGAAAGAAATGAGTTTAAAGAAATATCAGAACAAGCCTGAGCTTGCGGAAGGTGAGAAGATAAGACCTAACCCTAACAAGCGACCTTTTGTGAGTAAGGCTATGCAGGCTGAGGTGAAAAAGGCTTGCGAAGTGATGGAAAAAGGAGGAGTGATTCTCTATCCCACCGATACGGTATGGGGTATAGGTTGCGACGCAACCAATGCAGAAGCCGTAAAGAAAGTGTATGAGCTGAAAAGCCGATCCGACAGTAAAGCTATGTTAGTGCTGGTGGACAGTGACGTAAAAGTGAACTTCTATGTAAAAGATGTTCCGGAAGTGGCGTGGCAATTGATAGACTATGCTACCAAACCGTTGACCGTAATTTATGAAGGCGCACGTAACTTGGCAGAGAATCTTATTGCAGAAGATGGCAGCATAGGTATAAGAATAACAAAAGAAGTCTTTTCGAACGAATTATGCTATCGTTTCAAGAAAGCAATTGTTTCTACATCAGCCAATATAAGCGGAGAGCCTTCACCGGTCACATTCGAAGATATCAGCGACGAAGTAAAGAACGCAGTCGATTATGTAGTAAACTGCCGTCAGAAAGAGCACGGACATCCGAAACCATCAAGTATTGTCAAAGTGGGATCGGGCGGATTAGTAAAGATTATCAGGAAGTAAATGGATCCGATACCAGAAAAATCCGGTCTGCTGCAACGCTTTATTCTTTGGCGCGAGAAGCATGTTAGCGAGAGTCAGTTCGTACTGTTGCTCAGTATTATAGTAGGTGTACTCACCGCTATTGCCGCCCGATTGCTTAAATTGTTGATTGAAGGTTTGCAGCATCTGCTTACGAGTAATTTCAATGCAATGGGTAGCAACTGGCTGTATCTGGTTTATCCTGTTATCGGAATTTTTATTACCAGTCTGTTCATCCGCTATGTGGTAAAGGATGATATAGGGCATGGCGTGACAAAGATATTGTATGCCATATCCCGAAGGAAAAGTCGTATTAAGCGACATAACTGTTGGTCGTCGCTTATCGCGAGTGCTATTACCATTGGTTTTGGTGGATCGGTTGGAGCAGAGTCACCTATTGTGTTGACCGGTTCTGCCATCGGTTCTAATTTGGGCAGTGTGTTCAAACTCGACCATAAAACACTGATGTTGTTAGTTGGTTGTGGCGCTGCCGGAGCCATTGCAGGTATCTATAAAGCACCTATTGCGGGAATGTTGTTCGTGCTTGAAGTGTTGATGATAGACCTGACGATGAATTCATTACTTCCACTACTCGTAACCAGCGTGAGTGCTGCTATCGTTTCTTATTTGTTGACAGGTACGCAGGCTCTTTTTGAGTTTCACATGGTGGAGCCTTTTATACTGAAGCGAGTTCCTTCTGTAATTATATTGGGAATAGCATGTGGATTAGTTTCCGTTTACTTTACACGAATGATGGATATGTGTGAGAATGTATTTCGTCGTTACAGCAACCCATATACCAAGTTAGCAATTGGCGGCATTACTTTGAGCCTGCTCATCTTCTTCTTTCCCTCGCTTTATGGAGAGGGTTACGATACGGTAGGATTACTTATTAACGGTAAGAGTGATGCCGATTGGAATATGGTGATGCGGAATTCTTTTTTCTCAGGCGATGGGAATATGTTGTTAGTATATTTGTCACTCATTGTTTTAGTAAAAGTCTTTGCTTCGAGCGCGACAAATGGAGGAGGCGGTTGTGGTGGTTTGTTTGCGCCAAGTTTGTTTCTCGGCGCTATTTCCGGGTTCATTTTCGCTCATTTCTGCAATGTATTCGATATAGGTACGTTTACTCCGGAGCAGAACTTTGCGCTTTATGGCATGGCCGGACTGATGACCGGTGTGATGCATGCTCCGCTGACCAGTACATTCTTGATAGCAGAGTTGACCGGAGGTTACGATTTGTTCCTTCCGCTGATGATTGTTTCTGCCACGGCTTATCTGACAAACCGTGCGTTTCAGTCGCAGAGTATTTATGCTATTCGTTTGGCAAAGAAAGGCGAGCTGTTGACACACCATAAAGATAAGGCAGTGCTTACACTGCTGAATATTGACAGTGTGGTAGAAACAGATTTCTTGAAAGTTACTCCGGATATGGATTTAGGACAGATGATTCAGGTTATTTCCCGCTCAAAACGAAATCTATTCCCGGTTGTTGATAATAGTGATAAGCTTCTTGGCATTGTAGTTATGGATGATATCCGGAATATTATGTTCCGTCAGGAATTGTATCATCGTTTTAGAGTCCAACGGTTTATGATATCACCTCCGGCTCGTGTGATAGAAGATGATACGATGGAGACGGTAATGAAAAAGTTTGACGATACGAAAGCATGGAATTTGCCGGTGGTGAAACGAGATGGTACTTATTTGGGCTTTGTTTCTAAATCGGAAGTATTTGATGCCTATCGTCAAGTATTAGTTAATTTCTCACAAGAGTAATATGGACAAGAAAGATTTACGCATAGTTTATATGGGTACTCCCGATTTTGCGGTGGAGAGTCTTCGTCGTTTGGTTGAAGGCGGATATAATGTTGTCGGTGTTGTCACAATGCCCGATAAGCCTATTGGACGGCATGGCAGTGTGCTCTCGGCAAGTCCGGTGAAAAAGTATGCCGTATCGCAGGGGTTGAAGGTTCTTCAGCCTGAAAAGTTAAAGGATGAGGCTTTTGTAGAAAAGCTTCGTTCGTTGAAAGCAGACTTACAAATAGTTGTCGCGTTTCGTATGTTGCCAGAGGTAGTTTGGGCAATGCCAAGATGGGGTACTTTTAATTTGCATGCATCTCTTCTACCACAATATAGAGGAGCAGCACCTATCAATTGGGCGATTATTAATGGAGAGAAAGAAACAGGCATTACTACTTTCTTTTTGAAGCATGAAATAGATACGGGAGAGATCATTCAGCAGGTACATGTGCCTATTGCCGATACGGATGATGTGGAAACAGTACATGATAAACTGATGAATTTAGGTGGTGACCTGATATTGGAGACCGTCGATAAGATTTTGAATGGCACGGTAAAGAGTATACCACAAGAACAGTTGATTCAATCGAGTGAGGAGTTGAAACCGGCTCCGAAAATTTTTAAAGAGACTTGCCGTATCGATTGGAATCAAGGAGTAAAGAAGGTGTACGACTTTGTCAGAGGACTTTCTCCGTATCCGGCTGCATGGACAGAACTTTGTGATGGAGAGAAATGGCTTGATTTGAAGATTTTCCGGACAGAGAAAGAGTTTCGTGAAGTGAAAGAATCTGTCGGAACAGTTCTTACAGATAATAAAACATATCTAAAGATTGCTTTAAGTGACGGATATTTGAATGTTTTGTCGCTTCAATTGTCAGGTAAGAAAAGAATGTGTATTGAAGATTTTCTTAGAGGCTTTAGAGCGAAAAAGGGTATTAAAGTAGCATAAAACAGAGCGAAGATCCTTCACAGGAGCTTCGCTCTTAAAGTCTTGCGTCATCAATTGCTTAGACTTTTCATAGCGGTATTGCGGAGTGTTATCTTCTATAGATTAAATAGAAATCGGATAAAAAGACTGCATATAATAATGTTAAAAGTATCTAATAAAAAAAAGTTGTTGACAGGATGCAGTATTTTCAATCTATTGGTGTTATAAATATAAAAGGTTGAGTCTTGATAATGGACGAAAAAGAATTAGCGGAACGTTGTAGTAAGGGTGAAAATCAGGCTCGGAAGCGGTTATATGAGCAATATTCCGGACAATTGATGGCGATTTGTCTTCGTTATACCGGCGAAAGGGAATCGGCAGAAGATGTCTTACACGATGGTTTCTTAAAAATATTTTGTTCTATTCGGTCATTCAGTTATCAGGGCGAAGGATCGCTCTCCGCATGGTTGTCGCGAGTGATGGCTAATGAAGCATTGAATTTCATGCGACGGCAAAAAAAGACACTGAAGGATGAGGTTCCGATGGAACAACTGCCTGATGTGTCGGATGAAGAGAGTGATGTGGATCAGCTTCCTCCGAAAGTTTTGATGAAGTTCATTCGGGAGTTGCCCGATGGGTATCGGACGGTATTCAACCTTTTTGTATTTGAAGAAAAGACGCATAAGGAGATTGCATCGATTTTAGGAATCACTGAACATGCTTCTTCTTCACAATTTTTTAGAGCAAGAATGCTATTAATGAAAAGAATTAAAGAATATAAGGAGACAACAAGACTAATATGAAACAAGATAAATGGATAAATAAATTACGGAATAGAATGAATGGCTATTCGGAGCCTGTTCCTGATGACCTTTGGAGTCGTTTGGAGAAGGAGCTGAAAACATCCAATTCTGTGGAATTGATTCCTTGGTGGAAGCGTTGGCAGGCTGTTGCTGCAGTAATAACAGTGGTTATTGCATGCTCAATTACCGGATGGTTCATGTTTAATGATGAACAGTCTGATGTACGACAGGTATCTGAGAATATCCCGTTTACATCAGCTAAGCAGAACGAAAATGGGAATCAGGTATTGCAAGATGGAGAGACCCCTCTTGCTGAAAAAGAAGTCAATCAGTTAGGAAAAGCATTTCCGACGGATAAACAGGTGAGAAGAAATGCCGTGACCTTAACTCGGAATGATGATGTTGCAGTCGGAAGCAATGCTTCTGATCAGACTTTGTATGTTGAAAGAGATGAGGACAGTACTGCCAAAGAGAATGAAGTAAAGGAAGAAACAGTATCCAATACTGATAAGAAGGAGGAGAAGCAGTCGGTGATACAGATTAATCCTCAGAGTAAGCAGCAGGCTTATGCTTCACGGAGTAAAAGCAAAAATTACATACCAGCTAAGAAAAAGAAAATTAATCGTTGGTCAGTAGCTCTTGGAGGAGGCAATACTCCGCTGTCGTATTCAAACATATCGAAAGGTTTCAATTCTTTGGAAAGCAATTGGATTTATCAGGATAATGTTCAGCTTGGTATGATTTCGAAACCGGATGATGATGTTATTACTTATGATGGCAAGGAATATAAGTGGTTTTCTGATAATCTGATTTCTGTGAATGCGAGGGACTCGAAAAATGAATATACGAATATTGAACATAAAGCGCCCATTACCTTTGGTTTATCTGCTCGTTACGCTTTGAATCAGGATTGGTCTGTTGAATCGGGATTATTCTATACAATGTTAAATTCAGAATTGACTTCCGGAACGAAGTTTTCATATAAGAAAGAAGAACAGCGTTTACATTATATTGGTATTCCTTTGAAGCTGAACCGTATTATTTGGGGAAATGAGCATTTCGATGTATATGCTTCAGCCGGTGGCGCTGTAGAGAAATGTGTCAAAGGGCAGTTGGAGGTTAAGTCTGTTTATGGTGAAGAAGTAGACAATGGTCATGTTCAAAATGTAGATATAGATAAGCTTCAATGGTCGGTAAGCGCTTCTATTGGCACACAGTATAAGTTGATAAAAGAATTGGCCATTTATGTGGAACCGGGTATCGTTCACTATTTTGACGATGGGACAGATGTTCAGACAATTCGCAAGAAACATCCTACAAATTTTAATTTATCAGTCGGTTTCCGCCTGAATTTAGGAAAATAAAAGCAGTATTATTCGATTTATTGGATAATTAGGCTTACCTTTGTTCAGAGAACATAATTATGCTTATGAAACCACTAATTTCTCCTTCAATATTGGCTGCGGATTTTGGAAATTTGCAGCATGATATTGATTTGATTAATCAGAGTGAAGCCGACTGGTTGCATTTGGATGTAATGGACGGAGTTTTTGTCCCAAATATTTCTTTTGGATTCCCTGTAATGAAGTATATGGCTAAGCTTTCAAAAAAGCCATTGGATGTTCACATGATGATTGTTCAGCCTGAGAAATTTATTGGTGAAGTGAGAGATTTGGGCGCAATGATGATGAATATTCATTACGAAGCTACTATTCATCATCATCGTGTTATTCAGCAAATTAAAGATGCCGGGATGAAGGTGGGCATTACTTTGAATCCGTCTACTCCTGTAGTGATGGTCTCTGATATTATTCAGGATGTGGATATGGTTTTGCTAATGAGTGTCAATCCTGGATTCAGTGGACAGGCATTTATTCAACATACGATTGATAAAGTGAAGCTTTTACGTGAACTAATCAATTATACTCATTCAAATTCACTTATTGAGGTAGATGGTGGTGTGAATCTGAAAACAGGGAAACAATTGGTTGAGGCCGGTGCTGACGTACTTGTTGCGGGTAATACTGTTTTTAAAGCTCCGGATGTTATCGGAATGATTCACCAACTTAAAAACTTGGGAGCAAGGGAGTGAATGATTTGAGGTCATACCCTATACTCCGGCTAACAATTCCATTGATAGCCGGAATTTTTTTTACTGATACTTTCTTTCCTGTTACCGGAACAATGGTCTTCAGGGTAGCTGCATGGTGTCTCTTTATTTTATTGCTGTTCTTGATTAAAACGCAAGAATATAAACTACGCTGGTTATTTGGAACAGTTCTTTATATATTTCTTTTTTTGTTGGGAGGAATGCTTGTTCAGTTGAAGTGGAAACAAATATCTCCAAATTGGAATGGAAATAGTCAGATTTATAAAGGAACTGTATTAGAAATACCAAAGAAAAAGGCAAAGACCGTTTCCTGTTTATTGCTATTGAATAAGCAAAAGGCATTAATGTATATCAGAAAGGACAGCTTATCCATGTCTTTGAAGATGGGTGATGAGTTGTTGTTTTATTCTAAGATACACCGGCCGAAAAACTTTAGTGATTTTGATTATGCCCAATGGCTGTTGCGTCAGGGAATAAGTGGGACGGGATTTGTTGAGGCAGGGAAATGGAAGGTGACAGGGCAACAATCACTGTCATTTAAGCAAAAATCGTTGCTACTGAGGGCTAAAGTAATTGATTTGTTTCGCGATTGGCGATTCGAAGAAAAAGATTTCGCGGTATTGTCTGCATTGACAGTTGGTTATAAGGAAGAGCTTACTGACGAACTCAGACATGATTTTTCCGTCGCGGGAATTAGCCATGTGTTAGCTATATCAGGCTTACATGTAGGCATATTATGGGGATTGTTGACGTTATTGCTGCGTCCGCTGAAACGAAGTACGGGTGGGAGAATTATAAAATGGATTTTAATCACATCTGTTTTGTGGATTTATGCTTTTATAGCCGGTTTGGCCGCATCCATAGTTCGGGCAGTCATTATGTGTATGCTGGTTGAGTTGGGGCATATTCGAAGTAGTAAGTTTTCATCGCTCAATGTTTTATCGGCGGCTGCGTTTTTCATGTTGATATATAATCCTTTCTATTTATTCGATGTTAGTTTTCAGCTATCGTTTATGGCTGTTCTTTCTATTTTTATGTTTTATCGCCCTATGTTTAATATTTTGCATTCTCATCATTCGGTTGTACGTTATGTGTGGGGTGTCTGTTGTGTATCTTTTGCTGCTCAATTGGGTACAGCACCGTTAGTTATGACTTATTTCTCTAATTTCTCCGTATATTTTTTATTGTCTAATCTGATTGTAGCGCCGCTCATACCGATTATTATGTATCTGGCTGTGGGCTCATTGCTGTTTTCTCCATTCATATTCTGTTTGAGGCATGCTATTCATTTTCTGAATAATGTGGCCGAATGGGTGAGTTGTCTGCCTTATGCTTCTTTTGTTTTGCATGTTAAACCTTCAGGAGTCATCGTATTATACCTTATAATAATGGGAACATTTCTTTTTATTCGTTATCGACGACGTAGAGATTTTATTCATTGGTTGGCGACTTTGCTGATTGGCAGTTCTTATATGTTATTTGAACGATTGACTATTTAAAGGTTCTTCTAAAAAATGTCTTTTAATTCGCAAATATATTGTATATTCGCATTTTCTAAATGTAGTAAAGATGTTATCGAATATAATTGCAGATGCCAGTGTGAAGCAGTTTGCAGAGTGGATTCAAAATTATGAACGTTTTGCGATTGTTGTTCATGTGTCTCCGGATGGAGATGCTATTGGATCGGCTTTAGGCTTACGACATTATCTGATAAAAAAAGGAAAGTCAGTTGATATTATTGTCCCGAATCTCTTTCCTGATTTCCTTCGTTGGATGAGTTGCGCTCCCGATATAGTTCGTTATGATAAATGGAAAGAAAAAGGAGATGCTCTTTTAAATGCGGCTGATGTAATTTGCTGTTTGGATTTTAATGAGCTTTCCAGAATAGATGAAATGGAGGAGGCCGTAAAGAATGCATCCGGAAAGAAGATAATGATTGACCATCATCTGAATCCGGGGAATTTCTGTCAGATCGTCATCTCGCATCCGGAGGCGTGCTCTACATCAGAGCTGATATTCCGTTTGATTTATCAGTTAGATGATGTTGTGAATATTTCGAAGGCAGGAGCTGAATGTATATATTGTGGTATGATGACCGATACAGGAGGCTTTACCTATAATTCTAATAAACCGGAAATATATACCATTATCAGTGAGCTTCTGTCGAAAGGCATTGATAAAGACCAGATTTATCGAAATGTGTATAATACTTATTCCGAAGGACGTCTTCGTTTGGAGGGATATGTTCTTTATAATAAGATGGAAGTCTTTCCTGAGTTCCGTTCTGCTTTAATTTATTTGGATAGAGAAGAGCAACGGCATTTTCATTATGTAAAAGGTGATACGGAAGGATTTGTGAATATCCCTTTAACCATAAAGAATATTATATTTTCAGCTTTTATTAGAGAGGATACAGAGAAAGACATGGTCAAGATATCTTTACGTTCGGTCGGTTCGTTCCCGTGTAATAAAGTTGCCGCGGATTTCTTTAACGGAGGTGGGCATTTAAATGCTTCCGGTGGAGAATATTATGGGACGCTTGAAGAAGCATTGAACCTTTTCAAACAAGCTTTAGTGAAGTATCAGGATTTATTGTTGGCAAAAAAATAGTTATTTAATACTAATTGCACCAAACAGATAGTTACATATAGCATTCTTTTATTACTTTTGTTCAAATTTACATAGAAAAGGATATGAATAAGCTTAAAATAGCATTTTTGTTGGTGGCCGCCGTAATTGTTGGTCAGGCTTTTACAGCATGTCGTCATACTAAAACGTATGCTGAAAGGAAAAAAGATGAGCGCGAAGCTATTAATCGTTTTATAGATAAAAACAATATAACTGTTATTTCGGAAGAAGACTATTGTGCGCATGATACTATGACGGATGTACTTAAGAACGAATTCGTTCTTTTTAAGGAAAGTGGTATCTACATGCAGGTAATTAATCGGGGTGGTAAGGAATATTTGAAGGATGGGCGCCACGAGATTATTTTCCGTTTTAATATGTCACGTATCTATGAGAATGGTACCGATTCTCTTTGGAATACAAATCTACAAGGAACTCCTGACCCGGATGTAATGACTGTTACAAAGTCCGGTACAACATACTCCGGTACATTCTCTCGGGGTGAACTAATGAATGCTTGGGGGGAATCAGCTGTTCCGACCGGTCTGCTATCTCCATTTAAATATCTGAAAGTTGGACGATTGATGGGAGAACGCGGAAAGGTTCGTTTGATTGTACCTCATTCAGAGAGCTTTATGCAAATTAAAAGGTATGTATACCCTTGCTATTTTGAAATAACTTATCAATTGGGAAGATGACACTAATAAAATCTATTTCTGGTATTCGTGGCACTATAGGAGGCCATTCGGGAGAGGGATTAAATCCATTGGATATTGTAAAATTTACATCAGCTTATGCAACGCTGATAAGGAAAACAACCCAAGTCACTACAAATAAGATTGTTGTTGGCAGAGACGCACGCATTTCCGGAGAGATGGTAAAGAACGTTGTTTGCGGAACTCTGATGGGGATGGGGTTCGATGTTGTTAATATCGGATTGGCTTCTACGCCCACCACAGAACTTGCCGTGACTATGGAGGAGGCATGTGGAGGTATTATTCTTACAGCAAGCCATAATCCTCGTCAGTGGAATGCATTGAAACTTTTGAACGAGAAAGGGGAGTTTCTGAATAAAGAAGAAGGAAATGAAGTGCTTCGTATAGCTGAGGCTGAGGCTTTTGAATATGCCGACGTTGATCATTTAGGCAGATATCGTGAGGATAATACATACGATCAGAAACATATAGATAAAGTATTGAGTTTGAAGCTGGTTGATGTGGAAGCTATTCGCAATGCTCATTTCAGTGTTGCTCTTGATACAGTTAATTCCGTTGGAGGAATTATTCTGCCTAAATTGTTGAAACAGTTGGGCGTCGATACGGTTACCACTCTTTATGGTGAGCCTACAGGAGATTTCCGGCATAATCCGGAACCATTGGAGAAGAACTTGGGTGATATTATGAATCTGGTCGCGAAAGGAGGTTACGATATTGCTTTTGTCTGTGACCCTGATGTCGACCGTCTGGCTGTTATTGAGGAGAACGGAAAGATGTATGGAGAGGAATATACTTTGGTGACAGTTGCCGACTATATTCTTCAGCATACTCCCGGAGCTACCGTTTCCAACTTGAGCTCTACTCGTGCCTTGCGCGATGTAACACGTAAGTACGGTTGTGAATACTATGCTTCGGCTGTAGGCGAAGTAAACGTAGTAACCAAGATGAAAGAAGTTGGAGCTGTTATCGGTGGTGAAGGTAACGGTGGAGTTATCTATCCGGAATGTCATTACGGACGCGATACTTTGGTAGGAATTGCTCTTATTCTCAGTTATCTGGCTCAAAAACATGTGAAGATAAGCGAACTCCGTGAAACTTATCCGGCTTATTATATAGCAAAGAATCGAATTGATTTGACTCCGAATACGGATATTGATGCCATTCTTGTAAAAGTTAAGGAGTTGTTTAAGGGAGAGGAGATCAATGATATTGACGGAGTGAAAATTGATTTCCCCGACAAGTGGGTTCATCTGCGTAAAAGTAATACAGAGCCTATTATACGTGTCTATTCCGAAGCTGCTTCTATGGAGGCTGCCAATAAAATTGGCCAAGAAGTGATGGAAGTTATCAAAGGTTTGATGTAATAAATACTGAAGATATAAAATTTCGCCCCCTCATGATGAATACGTGAGGGGCTATTTTTTGTAATTGTTTGGCTGCTATAACTTGACATAACACCATCTCATCCCTTGATAGCAATGTTTATACATGCGTGTTACAGATTTGTTATAGAGAGGCAAGCAAGTCAATGTGTATGAACGGGTGAAGTGATACGCATGAGTTGCTCAACTGATGCGTATGAGTTGATTGGTTCATCCGCATGAGTTGACCGGTTCGTCCGCATGAGTTGGTTGATTCATACGTATCACTTTATCGGTTCACGGGTATCATGTTTGTAATTCGTTCTTCTGCTTATGAAAGTGGTGCTTTTTGCAGAATAGATTGAACGAACTGCGCGTGTTTTATTCCTCTACCCAAAGTAAGTCGCTCATAATTCCGTCGGAAATGAATATTCCTTCACGCGTAAGACGTAGCGTATTGTTTTGAATGGTCATCAATTTCTGCTTGATGTGCGGCGAAGCCATTTTCAGACAATAGTTGAACAGCTTATCTCCAAATCTTTCTTTCAGTATCAATAAATTCATTCCCCAACAGGTTCTGATGGAGGTAATAACAAAGTCGTTGTATCGGGTATATAAATTTTCCTCTTCTTTTTCAAAGTTTAATTTCCCTACTTTAATGCCGTTTAGATAAGCATCCAATGAAGATATATTCCATTGGCGGGACATTCCGTCAAACGAATGTGCAGACGGACCGCAACCTAAGTACTTTTTGCCGGTCCAATAACCGGAGTTGTGTTTGGAATGATAATTTGGTAAACAGAAATTGGAGATTTCATAATGAATGTATCCTGCCGCTTTTAACTCATCCATTAGCATGGTGAAGAACTTCAGGCTTAGATTTTCATCTACTTCTTGGATTTTATGTTGTTTTAGGAGCTTATATAGCGGAGTTCCTTTTTCGTATATCAGGTGGTATGCGGATATGTGTTCAGGTTTCAACGCAATAGCTTGTTGTAGATCGGAAAGCCATTGCTCAATCGTTTCATGGGGTAATCCGTACATTAAATCTATGCTGATGTTTTGAAATCCTGCATGGCGGCAAGCTTGATAAGCATTCATCGCTTCGACCGCAGAATGTCGGCGATGCAGAACTTTTAAAGTGTCTTCGTTAAAAGTCTGAATACCCATACTGATACGATTAAAAGACAATCGGCGGAGCATGGTGATATATTCAGTTTTCAAATCATCGGGGTTGCATTCGATAGTGATTTCAGCATCGTTCTTAACTTGATATACCTTATATATAAGTGAAAGGATTTTTGATAGCTGATTCTCATTTAATTGAGATGGAGTTCCGCCTCCAAAGTATATGGTTTCTATCTCATCTCCATTAAGGTAATTCCTTCTCATCTCCAGCTCTTTACATAACGTTTCGGCATACACCTGTTGCATTTCATGATGAGTAGTGGAGTAGAAGTCGCAGTAGATACATCTGTTTTTACAAAATGGTATATGAATATAGATTCCGGCCATGACAATTACTTTAACGTGGGCAAATATACGACTAAAAAGTATAAAACAACTCGTTTTATGCTTTATAACACTTTAGATTCGTTGTTATTCTTAATATTATTTTCTAATTTGCGCTCCGCATTTTGAAAAGTATGATGACATACTGAATGTTAATAATAAAATCTTAGATATCATGAAAGTTTATCAAACAAACGAAATCAAAAACATTGCCCTTTTGGGTAATCATGGAGCTGGAAAGACCACCCTCACAGAGTCCTTACTCTATGGGAGTGGCGTTATAAAACGTAGAGGAACCGTTGAAGCTCATAACACTGTAAGTGATTATTTTCCAGTAGAACAAGAGTATGGTTATTCTGTATTCTCAACTGTTTTCCATGTAGAATGGAACAATAAGAAACTGAATATCATCGATTGTCCGGGTAGTGATGATTTTGTTGGAGCAGCTGTTACTGCATTAAATGTAACCGATGCCGCTGTCATTTTGTTGAACGGGCAGTATGGAGTTGAAGTGGGTACACAGAACCATTTCCGTTACACAGAGAAACTTCAGAAGCCGGTTATTTTTCTCGTCAATCAGTTGGATAATGAAAAATGCGATTACGATCAAATTCTTGAACAGTTGCGTTCAAGCTATGGTCAAGGCATAGTCCCTATTCAGTACCCATTAGAGACAGGACCAAACTTCAATTCGCTCATTGATGTGCTGTTGATGAAGAAGTATTCTTGGAAATCTGAAGGTGGTGCTCCTATTATTGAAGATATCCCTGCTGATCAGAAAGAGAAAGCCGAAGCGTGGCATAAAGTATTAGTCGAGGCTGCTGCCGAGCATGATGAAAGCTTGATGGAGAAGTTTTTTGAATCAGATGAACTGACGGAAGATGAGATGCGAGAAGGTATCCGTAAAGGCTTGATCAGTCGTGGTATGTTCCCGGTATTTTGCGTATGCGCAAAGAAAGATATGGGTGTTCGTCGTCTGATGGAATTTTTGGGTAACGTTGTTCCTTTCGTTTCTGATATGCCGGTACTTCAGAATTCAAAAGGAGAGGATGTTCCTACCGATTCTAATGGCCCTGTTTCTCTTTATTTCTTTAAGACCGGTATTGAACCACATATTGGCGGTGTTCAGTACTTTAAGGTTATGAACGGTACCATTAAGGAAGGTACTGATTTGGAGAATGCCGACAGAGGTTCAAAAGAACGTATCGCACAGCTGTTTGTTCCTGCCGGCGCAACTCGTATTCCTATATCTGAATTGCATGCCGGTGATATCGGTTGTACCGTTAAACTGAAAGATGTAAAAACAGGTAATGCCCTGAATGATAAAGGATTGAGCTGGACATATAATTTTGTGAAATATCCTAATCCGAAGTATTCACGTGCCATCAAGGCAGTGAACGAGGCTGATATGGAGAAGATGATAACAGTTCTGAATAAGATGCGTGAAGAAGATCCTACTTGGTTGGTAGAGCAGTCTAAAGAGTTGCGTCAGACTATTGTTCGTGGTCAGGGTGAGTTCCATCTTCGTACATTAAAATGGCGTTTGGAGAATAATGAAGGATTGCAGGTAGAGTATGGCGAGCCACGTATTCCTTATCGTGAGACTATTACGAAGGCTGCTCGTGCCGATTATCGCCATAAGAAACAGTCAGGTGGTGCCGGTCAGTTTGGCGAGGTTCATCTCATTGTTGAACCTTATACAGAAGGCATGCCCGATCCAACTACTTATAAGTTCAATGGACAAGAATATAAAATCAATGTTAAGAGTAAGGAAGAGATTCCATTGGAGTGGGGTGGTAAGCTGGTATTTATCAACTCAGTTGTTGGTGGCGCTATCGATACTCGCTTTATGCCCGCTATCCTGAAAGGTATCATGGGGCGTATGGAACAAGGTCCGTTAACCGGTTCTTATGCTCGTGATGTTCGTGTTATTGTTTACGATGGTAAGATGCACCCTGTAGATTCAAATGAGATTTCATTTATGTTGGCAGGTCGTCATGCATTTAGTGATGCGTTCAAGAATGCCGGTCCAAAGATTTTGGAACCTATCTATGATGTTGTGGTATTGGTTCCAAACGATTTCATGGGCGATGTAATGAGTGACATCCAAGGACGTCGTGGTATCATTATGGGTATGAGTAGCGAGAAGAGTTATCAGAAACTTCAAGCTAAGGTGCCATTAAAGGAAATGTCTAATTATTCTACCGCTTTAAGCTCTATTACCGGAGGACGTGCTTCATTCACCATGAAGTTTGCAAGTTACGAATTGGTTCCTGGTGATGTTCAGGATAAGCTTATTAAAGAGTTTGAAGCTCAAGAGGCTCAAGAAGAATAATATCTTAATTTTAATTATAAATGATAGAGGAATGTATCGGTAGGATATATTCCTCTATTTTTATTTATTTAATAAATAAGTAATCATATTTTTCTATATTGTTAAAATTGAGCAAAATTGGCAGATTTTTGATTTAATAATTATGATAATAAATTTAACAGTTTTACTTTTGCTATATGAAAAAGTCGACAATTTTAATATTAGGTGCTGTGATGGGCGTATCATTTCTCATATTGCTTTATCTTCAGGTGAGCTATATTGAGGAGATGGTAAGTATGCGTCAGGAACAGTTTGAAGAGTCTGTTAAACGTAGTTTGGTGCAGGCTTGCAAGAATATTGAATTGGTTGAGACGAAGAAATATTTGGAAGCGGATGTTGTCGCGACGGAACGGGCTAACCGGCTGTCAGCCCTTACAGACGATTCGCTAACTAATGATACCACTATTCACAGACGTTATTCGGTGTCAACGATTGATGGATTAGGAGGGATCTCATCATTTGAGTTCAATATTACTACTAATCGTCCTTCAAGTGTGCCCAAAGCATTTATCTCTTCATCCGGAAAGAACATTCCGCAGACTTCAAAAGCTTTGCAGGATATTTTGAAAGAGCGTTATGTCTATCAGCGTGCACTCCTTGATGAAGTGATTTATAACATCTTGTATACGGCAAGCGACAAACCTTTGGCTAAGCGGGTAAACTTCCGCCAATTGGATTCATTCCTGAAGACGGAACTATTGAACAACGGCATTGACATTCTGTATCATTTTACAGTTACCGACCGTGATGGGAAAGAAGTTTATCGTTGTTCCGACTATACAAGCGCGGGCAGTAACCATACGTTTACACAGGAATTGTTTAAAAACGATCCACCTGCACGTATGGGATTTGTGAATATTCATTTTCCTGACTTGGATCGTTACATTTTCCGCTCTGTAAAGTTTATGATTCCGTCCATTATCTTTACGCTCGTATTACTGGTAACATTCATCTTTACCATTTATATCATCTTCCGTCAGAAGAAGTTGACGGAGATAAAGAACGATTTTATCAATAATATGACACACGAGTTTAAGACACCTATCTCTACTATTTCTCTGGCCGCCCAGATGTTGCAGGATCCTGAGATAGGAAAGTCGCCGGCTATGTTTAAGCACATATCCGGAGTGATTAACGATGAGACTAAACGTCTGCGCTTTCAAGTAGAGAAGGTGCTTCAGATGTCTATGTTTGAGCGTCAAAAAGCAGTGCTGAAAAAGAAAGAAGTAAATGCCCATAAGCTGATAGATGGTGTTGTTAACTCTTTCTCGTTGAAAGTAGAGAAGTATAGCGGATCAATCACTACCGATCTGCAGGCTGCTGATCCATATATCTTTGTCGATGAGATGCACTTTACTAACGTGATTTTCAATTTATTGGATAATGCTGTCAAATACCGTAACCCGGCTAGAGAATTGAATCTGAATATTCGTACGTGGAATGATGGAAATAAGTTGAATATCTCTATTGAAGACAATGGTATAGGAATAAAGAAGGAGAACTTGAAGAAAATTTTCGATAAGTTCTATCGCGTTCACACCGGAAACTTGCACGATGTGAAAGGATTTGGCTTAGGATTGGCTTATGTCCATAAAATAGTGACCGATCATGGCGGGACCATCCGTGCCGAGAGCGAATATGGGCAAGGAACTAAATTTATAATTGCAATACCTTTATTAAAAAATGAATAATATGGACGAGAAATTACGTATCTTATTGTGCGAAGATGATGAAAATCTTGGCATGCTGTTGAGAGAGTATCTCCAGGCAAAGAATTACTCGGCAGACCTCTTCCCTGATGGTGATGCCGGATACAAAGCATTTCTGAGGAATAAGTATGATTTATGTATTCTGGATGTTATGATGCCGAAGAAAGACGGCTTTACATTAGCACAGGAAATACGCCAGGCTAATGTTGAAGTCCCTATTATCTTCCTTACTGCGAAGACCTTGAAAGAGGATATTCTCGAGGGATTCAAGATTGGTGCAGATGATTACATCACCAAGCCGTTCAGCATGGAAGAACTTACTTTCCGTATCGAAGCTATTTTCCGTCGTGTACGTGGAAAACGCTCTAAGGAACGCAATGTATATAAGATTGGTAAGTTTACTTTCGATACCCAGAAGCAGTTGCTTTCTATCGGTGATGAGAGTACTAAGCTGACTACTAAGGAGTCAGAACTTCTTGGTTTGCTTTGCGCTCATGCAAATGAGATTCTTCAGCGCGATTTTGCTTTGAAGACTATCTGGATTGATGATAATTATTTCAATGCTCGTAGCATGGATGTATATATTACCAAGTTGCGTAAGCATCTGCGTGCAGATGAGTCGGTTGAGATTATCAATATCCACGGTAAAGGTTATAAGCTTATTACTCCTGAGGCAGAGTAAGTAACTGATAGGAATATAAAAAGCCCGGAATCGAATGATCCCGGGCTTTTTTATGCTTTGATCTTTACTTATTCAGTAAATTTCTTGTTGAGAATGATGTAAACGATGATGCCGAAAACAATGAGAGCAGCAGATAACAACAGAACGTTGTTGTTATTGATGGCTGCGCTACCTGTGAAGAAGAGAGACATTAAAATGACAGCACCAACGATAATCATGATCAATCCTAAGTTTTTCAGTAAACCTTTCATGTTCGTATATTTTTATTGATTTATATTCTGAGCCACAAATTAAAGCATAATTTTATAAATAAGGAAATAATTTCGAAGAAAAATATGAAAAACAGATAATTCTTTGAAAAAGAAGAAAAAACAGGCTAATGAGTTTGTCGGTAATAAGAAAATCACTATCTTTGCGATCGCAATTAAATTTTTATTTAACAAATTAATTAACATAGTATGAATCAATACGAAACCGTTTTCATTTTAACTCCCGTTTTGTCTGATGATCAGATGAAGGAGACGGTAGAAAAGTTCAAAGGTATTCTTACTGCCGAAGGCGCTGAGATTATCAATGAAGAAAATTGGGGACTTAAGAAATTGGCCTACCCCATTGAGAAAAAAACAACAGGATTCTATCAACTGATAGAGTTTAATGCAAATCCGGAGACGATTGCAAAGTTAGAAGTTAATTATCGCCGTGACGAACGCGTCCTCCGTTACTTAACCGTACGTATGGAGAAATATGCTGCAGAATATGCTGCTAAGAGAAGAAATTTAAAATCAAATAAGGAGGCTTAATTATGGCACAGGATCAATCAGAAATCAGATATTTAACTCCGCCTTCAGTAGACGTTAAGAAGAAGAAATATTGCCGTTTTAAAAAGAATGGCATCAAGTATATTGACTATAAGGACCCCGAATTCTTAAAGAAGTTCTTAAATGAGCAGGGCAAGATTCTTCCTCGCCGTATCACAGGTACTTCTTGGAAATATCAGCGCCGTATTGCTACTGCAGTTAAGAGAGCACGCCACTTGGCTTTACTTCCATTTGTTACGGATATGTTGAAATAATAAGGAGAAATAAGTATGGAAATTATTTTGAAAGAAGATATAGCTAATTTGGGCTATAAAAATGATATCGTAAAAGTAAAATCTGGTTACGGTCGTAACTATCTTATTCCTTCCGGCAAAGCTGTTATCGCTTCTCCTTCTGCAAGAAAATCATTAGCAGAAGAGTTGAAACAGCGTGCTCACAAGTTGGAAAAGATTAAGAAAGACGCTGAAGCAATTGCTGATTCGTTGAAAGATGTTGCTCTGACAATTGCTACAAAGGTAAGCTCCACAGGTACTATCTTTGGTTCTGTTTCTAACATTCAGATTGCTGACGAACTTGAGAAACTTGGTCACAAGATTGATCGTAAGCTTATTACTGTTGCTCCTGTTAAGGAAGTCGGCAACTATGTTGCAACCGTTAAATTGCATAAAGAAGTTGTTGTAGAGATTCCTTTCAAGGTTATAGCAGAAGGTACTGAAGAAGAAGCTCCAAAAGCTGAATAACAATAGTAGGATGCTATATAAATACAAGCCTGACTCAAATGAGTCGGGCTTGTTGTTTTTAGAGTCATTGTATATAATTCCTTCAAGAGATACTTATAAACAGATGAAGTGATACGTATCATCATACCGGTTGATACGCGTGAATCGTCAAAAACTTCTGATGCTTTGGCACGGTCATGCGTATCATTTTCTTCTTTCTTCAGTTCTCTTTTTATATCGTCTTATTGTAATTTTTGGGCATAAAAAAAGCCTGTTGAGCAATGCCCGACAGGACTTCAATTCTCTCTGTTGCTCGTTAGATTACTGAGCAGCCTGTGTAGTTGAATCTGCAGGAGCAGCAACTGTATCGGTAGGAACAACAACTTCTTCAGTAGGAGCAGCCTCTTCTACAACAGCAGCTGAGTCTGCGCTTTCTTCTGTACCGGCAGTTTTATTTCCACATGATGCAAGTGAAATAGCTGCGAATGCCACGAACATAAAAACTAATTTTTTCATTTTCTTTTGCTTTTAAAAACTTGTAATAATAATGTGCTTTTTAAAACGGTGCAAAGATATATTCTTTTTGATATATCTTGTTCACATTAAACGGATTTTTTAGGGGTTGAATAGTTAAATAATACAAATTTAGTATGTTTGATAACATCTATATCATTCGTCTGCGATACTATTATATAAAAAACGTTTAATACTCCTTTTGGGAGTTTTCTCGAATTCCGTAGGGTAGAGCTGAATTTTATTAACCTGTTCGTAGTTTCCTACCAATGTATTCAATGTCTTTAAGTTCTCATCCATAATGGCTTTGACGTTATCCGGTGTGTTTAGCCCTACTTCGTCCAGACTGGTATAGTCGGGATACACCAGTGCTACCAATTTTTTGTTGCGTTCTATAATCAGACTCTCTAAGACAAACGGTAGGTTATTCAGTTTAGCTTCTATTTCTTCAGGGAATATGTTCTGACCGTTTGAACTCAGAATCATGGTTTTACTACGTCCACGGATAAAAATATTATTGTTATGGTCGATGGTACCTAAATCACCGGTACGCAGCCAACCGTCCTCCGTGAAGGCTTCTTCTGTTGCTTTATCATTTTTATAATAGCCTTTCATCACATTTTCGCCATGTACCTGAATCTCTCCGATTTCATTATATGGATCGTCAGAATCTATTCGTACTTCCATGGTATTCAGTATTTTCCCTGATGATCCCGGAACAAAATCTTCCCACCATGAATAGCTGATGAGAGGGGCACATTCAGTCATTCCATAACCGATGGTATAAGGAAATTTGATTTTTGTGAAGAATGCTGCTACTTCAGGGTTCATGGCAGCGCCACCTACGATGACTTCTTTGAACCGTCCTCCCAATGCATCGATCAGTCGCTTACGAATCTGTCCGTAAATTTGATTATTCAGCAAAGGAATATTGAGCGCAAACTTCATCTGTCGCTTGTTGATAAGCGGTAGAATAACATTCTTATACACTTTTTCGAGTACCAGTGGAACTGTGATAATCAGATTGGGTTTAATCTCTTCGAAAGCCTTGAGCAGAATTTTTGGAGCCGGAGTTTTTCCCAGCAGTGTGACATGTGTCCCCGCGGCGGTAGCGACAAGGAAGTCGAATGCACATCCGTAGGCATGAGCCAGAGGAAGGAAAGACAAATCGTTTTCACCCCGTTGGAGCAGTTTCGTTTTTAAACCGAATACCGTATTACCTGCCAGATTATTTCCCGTAAGCATAACTCCTTTACTGAACCCTGTCGTTCCCGAAGTATAATTTATTTCCATTATTTTTTCATTCGACAGTTCCGTATAGACGATGTCTTCTTTCCGAAAGCCTTTCGGATAAGTTTGTTGCATGGTTTGTGGTAAAGATCCGATAAATTTCTGAATAGTTTCTCCATCACGCTGATACAGACAACGAAAGTCGCTCAGAGAGAATACGGCACGAAGATCTTCCATCGCTTCTTGTTCCAGATTTTCCCATATATTATCGCTGACAAAAAGGAATGTCGCTTCGGAATGGTTGACAATGTGTTGCACATCGTTTGGCTTGAAGTCTTGTAAAATGGGAACGATGATGGCACCGTATGTTACAGTCGCCAAATATGCGATACACCAGTGCGAAGTATTCTTTCCAATCACTGCGATTCGTTCTCCACGGCGGAGACTGCAATGTTGGAATACCAAATGAACTTTTGCAATTTGTTCGGCAACTTGGCCATAAGTGTAAGTCCTATTTTCACCGTAATCGGTATAACATGGCAGATCCCAATTCTCTTTGAAGCTATTTTCGAATAATTTAATGAAATTCTCTTTTATCATTGCACAAAAAAACAAATAATGTGCAAAAGTATAGATAATTATTCTATAATAAAAAGAATTTTGCGTAAAATGTTTACCTTTGCAACGTAAAAGTTCATGTGAATGGTTGATTCTACTATATTTGAAGGCAAGACGGCGGTTTATTATACACTTGGTTGCAAGCTGAATTTCTCAGAGACCTCAACGATTGGTCGCACGTTGAGGAATGCCGGTATTCGAACTGCTCGTAAAGGTGAGAAGGCAGACATAATAGTAGTGAATACATGTTCGGTGACCGAAGTTGCCGATCACAAGTGTCGTCAGGCCATTCATAAACTTACTCGCAGGCATCCCGGAGCCTATGTCGTGGTGACAGGGTGTTATGCTCAATTAAAGCCGGAGACGGTATCGCATATTGCCGGGGTTGATGTGGTTCTCGGAGCCGATCAGAAAGGAGATATTCTGAAATATCTGGATAATTTGGAAAAACGTCAGACGGGTACAGCGGTGACTTCTCCGCTGAAGGATATCCGTACATTTATCCCTTCTTGTTCGCGTGGCGACCGTACCCGTTACTTTCTGAAAGTACAAGACGGATGTGATTATTTTTGTACTTATTGTACTATTCCGTTTGCTCGTGGAAGAAGTCGAAACGGGACGATAGAATCGTTGGTTAAAGAAGCACAACAAGCTGCTGATGAGGGAGGAAAAGAAATAGTAATTACCGGAGTAAATATAGGTGATTATGGCAAAACCACCCATGAGACGTTCCTCGATTTGATAAAGGAACTGGATAAAGTAGAGGGCATTCGCCGTTATCGCATTTCGTCCATTGAACCCGATTTGCTTACAGATGAAGTCATTGATTTTGTTGCTCGGTCGCGTGCCTTTATGCCACATTTTCATATTCCATTGCAAAGTGGAAGTGATCCGGTGCTCAAACTGATGCATCGTCGTTATGATACGGCACTATTTGCGAATAAAATACAACGGATAAAGGAAGAGATGCCTGATGCTTTCATTGGTGTTGATGTGATGGTAGGTACTCGCGGTGAGACAGAGGAATATTTTGAGGATGCTTATCATTTTATAGATAGTCTGGATGTGACACAACTTCATGTGTTTAGCTATTCAGAACGCCCCGGCACAATGGCACTGAAGATAGATTATATGGTTTCTCCCGATGAAAAGCATCGGCGCAGCCAATTGTTGCTTAATTTATCTGAAAAGAAGACGCATGCTTTTTATGAGCGACATATTGGGAAAGAAGTTGTAGTGCTGGCTGAGAGAGCTAAGGCAGGAATGCCGATGCACGGTTTTACAGATAATTATATACGTGTAGAGCTACCGCATAATAACGCAATAGACAATCAGTTAGTGCGAGTTCGCTTGGGGCAATTTAATGTCGAAGGAACTGCGTTAATAGGTGAATTACAATGAAGAAAGTATCGATAGTCATATTAAATTGGAATGGAGAAGAGATGCTCCGTAGTTTTCTTCCATCGGTTTGTAAGAACTCTGAAGTAGAGCAGGGGGATGTGGAAATTTGTGTCGCTGACAATGGCTCAACAGATGGTTCGCTTTCTATGTTGGAGAAAGAATTCCCATCAGTCCGTCAGATAGTTTTCGATAAAAATTATGGATTTGCCGAAGGATATAATAAGGCTCTTCAATTGATTAACGCGGAATATGTGGTCCTTTTAAACAGTGATGTGGAAGTAACAGTGGGTTGGCTTCGGCCGATGGTGAAGTATTTGGATTCTCATCCGAACGTGGCAGCTTGTCAGCCGAAGATTCTTTCACAGTTGGCTCATGAACAGGGTAAAGAAGTATTTGAGTATGCCGGTGCTTCCGGAGGATATATTGATGAGTATGGTTATCCTTTTTGCCGTGGTCGTATATTTAATACGGTGGAGGAAGATCATGGTCAGTACAATACTACAGCTATGATATTCTGGGCTTCGGGGGCGTCATTGTTTGTTCGTTTGTCCGATTATTGGGCTGTTGGTGGCTTGGATGGCCGTTTCTTTGCTCACATGGAAGAGATTGATTTCTGTTGGCGATTGCGCAGTAGAGGAAAAGGTATCGTTTGCATCCCCGAAAGTGTGGTATATCATGTAGGGGCTGCTACATTAAAGAAAGAGAATCCGAAGAAAACGTATCTTAATTTTCGAAATAATCTGTTGATGCTTTATAAGAATTTGGATAATTTCGAACTGCATAAGGTATTGTGTTTTCGTTGGTTTGCCGACCGTTTGGCTGCATTGGTATTCTTTTTGAAGGGGCATACCGATAATGCTTCCATATTGTTTGATGCTCGTCGTGATTTTTATAAAACACGTTATGGCTATGCTTCAGAGCGAGCTAAGAATATGATTTCCATGGTTGATGAACCTATACCTGAGCAGGCTAAATTCAGTATTCTCTTTAAATATTATATTGGGAGAAAGAAACGTTTTTCTCAGTTGAAGATAAACAGTTAACGGGTATATTTTATCTCCACTCCACATCTCTTTACCTGAGCACCCATGGGAGGGTTCTCTTTGAAAAGTTTGATTTCTATTTCTTCTATTTTGTTGAACTTACAGAATAAATGTTCTGCAATACGATTACATACATGTTCCAACAGTTTTGAAGGAATGCTCATCTCATCTTTTATAATATCATACACTGTGGCGTAGTTGATGGTTCCTTTTAACTCATCGGTACGGGCAGCTTCTGTAAAGTTTGTTTTTATCCGTAAGTCGATAAGAAAGTCCGCGCCTACAGTTTGCTCCTGTTCATCGACGCCATGGGAAGCATGAATGCGTAATCCGCTTAGCGTGATATACATATCTTTTGCTTTCATATATTGTATAAATAAAGGAGGTGATGAAAAAAGGCTGCCTCCCCCGAGGGAGAAACAGCCTTTCCACTTATTTTAGATAGTAATTAACCACATCTTGATGCTCCACAATTTTTGCAAATCAGGCAACCTTCTTGATAAATCAGACTTTCATGTCCGCAATTAGGACAAGTCATTCCTTCCGCTTTTGTTCCATCCATCACGTATTTCTTCAGCGCACGTTCAACCCCGTTTTTCCATGTATTGATACTCTCGCTGTCGAGTTGTAATGAATCGACTAACTTGATTACACGGTCGATAGGCATGCGCCAACGGAGGACGCCGGAAATGAGTTTGGCGTAGTTCCAGTATTCTTTGTTGAACTTCTCGGACAAACCTTCAATCGTAGTTTTGTATCCGCGTTTGTTCTCAAACTGAAAATCGTAATGCTTATAACCGTCATCGTCGATGTTTTTGACTATACGTCCTTTGGTGACAGATTTTGGAAGAAGGATTCCTTCATCATCATCCTGCAAACCGGTAAAGATTTCGTAAGGGCGACCATCTAACAGACCGACGAAAGCAACCCATTTCTCTTTGTTATTCTGGAAACGGATAACGTCAGCCTCCAATGACTTCGGACGGACTTCGACAACTTCCGGTTGTTTACATTCCGGAATCATTTTTTTTTCTTCTTTTGAGGCTGCGACTAAAACACCGGCACGCGATCCGTCACGATAAACGGTACATCCTTTACATCCGCATTTCCATGCTTCAATATATAGTCGGTTAACTAAGTCCTCGTCTACGTTTGCCGGCAGATTAATAGTAACACTAATGCTATGATCAACCCATTTCTGGATACGTCCTTGCATCTTTACTTTTTCCATCCAATCGACATCGTTGGCAGTAGCTTTATAATAAGGAGATTGGGCAACCAGTTCGTCAATTTCTTCTTGGGTGTAACGTTTGGTTTTATCGTATCCGTTGACATCCATCCATTTCAGGAATTTCTGGTGATAAACGATATATTCTTCGAATGCGTCACCTGTTTCATCGACAAAATCTACATGTACTTCCTCGTCGTTGGGGTTAACTTTACGACGACGTTTGTAGACAGGCATAAAGACCGGCTCTATGCCTGAAGTGGTTTGAGTCATCAGACTTGTGGTACCGGTAGGAGCAATGGTCAGACAGGCAATGTTACGCCGTCCATATTTAACCATGTCTTCATACAATTCATGGTCGGCATTCTTGAGCCGGATAATGAAAGGATTGTTCTTTTCTCGTTTAGTATCATAGACAGTAAAAGCCCCCCGTTCTTTAGCCATCTCAACCGATGAACGATAGGCTGATAGCGCAACTGTTTTATGAACGTTTTCCGCAAAGTCGGTAGCTTCCTCTGTTCCGTAGCGGAGTCCCATTGCGGCAATCATATCTCCTTCGGCGGTGATGCCTACACCGGTACGTCTGCCTTCAATAGTCTTTTTCTTTATCTTTTCCCACAGATGATGCTCTGTATATTTTACTTCATCACTTTCCGGATCTGCCTCAATCTTAGCGAGAATCTTATCAATTTTCTCTTCTTCCAAATCAATGATGTCATCCATAATGCGCTGAGCAAGAATAACATGTTTTTTGAACAAATCGAAATCGAAGTATGCATCCTTGGTAAATGGTTTTTGAACATAAAAGTAGAGGTTCATAGCCAACAGACGGCACGAGTCGTAAGGGCAAAGCGGAATTTCACCACACGGATTGGTAGAAATAGTCTTGTAACCGAGGTCGGCATAGCAATCAGGTACCGACTCGCGGATGATGGTATCCCAAAAGAGTACTCCCGGTTCTGCCGACTTCCATGCATTGTGAACAATTTTTTTCCATAATGCTTGAGCATCTATTTCTTTTGAATAAACAGGCATCGGAGAGTCAATAGGATACTGCTGTACGTATGGCTTTCCTTCGATGGCTGCTTCCATGAACTCATCATCCAACTTAACTGAAACGTTTGCACCGGTTACTTTTCCCTCTGTCATCTTTGCGTCGATAAACGATTCGGAATCCGGATGTTTGATGGATACACTTAGCATCAATGCTCCGCGACGACCGTCTTGCGCGACTTCCCGTGTTGAGTTTGAATAGCGTTCCATGAATGGAACTAATCCTGTAGAGGTAAGCGCTGAGTTCTTTACCGGCGAACCTTTCGGGCGAATATCCGACATGTCGTGACCTACACCGCCACGACGTTTCATTAATTGTACTTGCTCCTCGTCAATCTTCATGATGGCTCCGTAAGAATCGGAAGCCCCCTCAATACCAATAACGAAACAGTTGGAAAGGGAAGCGACTTGGTATTCATTGCCAATGCCGGTCATCGGACTTCCTTGAGGAACAATATAACGGAAATGATCCATCAGGTCGAAGAGCTCTTGAGCACTCAACCCGTTAGGATATTTCTTTTCAATACGTGCGAGCTCATTAGCGATACGCCAGTGCATGTCAGTCGGAGTCTTTTCGAAAATATGTCCAAAAGAATCTTTTAGAGCGTATTTGTTGACCCAGACACGTGCCGCAAGTTCATCACCATCGAAGTATTTTAGTGTAGCTTCGTAAGCTTCATCGTAAGTATAACTTTGCTTTTCCACTTTTTATATATAAAGAAAATAAAACATAAACTATAATAATAGAAGTTTCGTTTATGTTTTTCTGAATGACTTTGCAAAGCTATAGACGATTTTGATTTTTACAAAACAAATCATTAAAAAGTTATCAACAATTTGAAAGTTTTCTATTAAAGAGAGTTATTAACTTGATTGTCAAAGCGAAATGAATTTTACTTCTGGCCGATTGTTTCTCTTTTTGAAAACTTGTATGCCGAAAAGATTTCTTGTTTTTTTGAATTTATATTTGATTGTCATTATCTTTGTGAAAAATATGGAAGATATGAAACACTTGGATTTTATTCAAAATCGTCGAAGTATACGAAAATATTCCGATCAGGAAATCTCCGATGACTTGTTGAATGATTTGCTTGAAGAATCGTTTAGGGCAGCTACGATGGGTAATATGCAACTTTATAGTGTTATTGTTACTCGCGATAAGAAGATGAAAGAGAAATTAGCCCCTGCTCATTTCCGGCAACCGATGGTTACCGGAGCTTCCGTAGTGCTTACTTTCTGTGCCGACTTTAATCGTTTTAGTCAATGGTGTGCCGAACGGGATGCAGTTCCCGGTTATGATAATTTATTGTCTTTCCTTAACGCTATGTCAGACGCGCTACTTGTCGTTCAGAATTTCTGTACGTTAGCAGAGGCAAATGGGCTGGGACTATGTTATTTAGGTACCACTATTTATAATCCTGACCCGATTATTGATTTGTTGAAACTTCCCAAACTGGTTATGCCGATATCAACTATCACGGTCGGCTATCCGGCTGAGAATCCTGCTCAGACAGATCGTTTGCCTGTCGAAGGACTTATTCATCAGGAGACTTATCATGATTACACCGGTGAAGATATAAATCGTATTTATGCTTATAAGGAGTCACTTCCTGAGAACCATCAATTTATGAAAGAAAACGATAAAGCGACATTGGCTCAAGTGTTTACCGATGTACGTTATAAGAAATCGGACAATGAATTTATGTCCGATCAGTTTATAAAGACACTTAAAAGGCAGGGATTTTTAAAATAATCAGCAGAGAGGCATGTCAAAATAAAATGTTGGCGCGATATGTATGAGTTGCTAAAGTCATCTGTATGAGTAGATCAATTCATGCGTATGAGTTGAACGGTTCATCCGCATGAGTTGAACGGTTCATGCGTATGAGTTGAACGGTTCATGCGTATGAGTTGAACGATTCATCCGCATGAGTTGAACGATTGGCGCATATCACTTTTACCGGTCATCTTGATGATAAATTTAATGAATTTGACGAAAGAGGAAAGACATCGTTTAAACATTCCATAAGGACGTATTTTACCTTCGCGGGTATTCTCATAGTTTTGTTGTTTCATCGAATTCCTGTTAAAATAAATAAGAGAGTATGTCTGTTCGGGCATACTCTCTTATTATTAGGTCTACGACTAAGTCATTTATTTCTTCAAAGATGATTCAATTTCATCCAGTTCACTCTTAAATACCTTGTCAACTTGTGCTTGATTCTCAACCATTCTGCACGCATGTAAAACAGTGGCATGGTCTTTTCTGCCAATGATTAAACCGATTTTCGACGTAGAGTTGTCGGTGTGTTTCTTTGCTAAATACATGGCTATCTGTCGGGCTTGTACCAGTTCGCGTTTACGACTCTTTGCATGAATTGCAGATTCCTCCATGCCGAAGTGACTGCATACTTTCTGAATAATTTCCTCGATAGTAATGTTTTTGTTTACCATCTTGACAGCCTTGTGGACAATCCGTTCAGCCAAACTGAGGTCAATATCACGTTTAAAGATGATGGACTGTGCGAGGAGGGAGTTGATGATTCCTTCCAGCTCACGTACACTCTCTTCCACGTTCTCGGCAATGTAGTTTATTACCTCATCGGGGATGGTCAAACCGTCACGACAGATTTTATTACGCAGGATATTTCTTCTCAACTCCAGATCAGGTTTATACATTTCGGCGACCAATCCACCCTTAAAGCGAGTCAAAAGGCGGTCTTCCATACCTTGAAGCATCATCGGAGGGCGGTCGCAAGTCATTATCAGCTGCTTTCCGTTCTGGTGTAGATGGTTGAAGATGTGGAAGAACGTGTTTTGGGTCTGAGTCTTCCCTGTAAATTCCTGAACATCATCGAGTATCAGAACATCTATGCTCTGATAGAAGTTGATGAAATTGTTCGAGTTATTGGTGCGGACAGCATCGGTATACTGAATCATGAAAAGATGTGCAGATACATACAATACTCTCTTTTCCGGATACAGCTCTTTAATGCGTGTTCCAACAGCATTGGCCAAATGAGTTTTTCCTACCCCCGATGGCCCGAATAGGAACAGCGGGTTAAATGATTTTGCCGGATGCTGTGCGATGGCTTCTCCTGCTGTACGCGAAAGCTCATTGCTCGTACCTTTAATGAAAGTCTCGAAATTATAGTCCGGATTCAAATGTGAATCCAGATCCTGAACTTCCGGAGATTTTAAAGGGTCGGGAGATTTATTGACATCTTTTATAGGCTTCACTGTTACAGCTGCCGAACGGTTACTCCCCGGGTAATCAACGTATTGATTACTTGTACTATCGGTTAATACATGGTACATTAATTTGGCATCATTTCCAATCTCCTTATGTAATGCCTCACTTAATACCCCTAAGTAATTCTCCTCTAAATATTCGATGAAGAATGGACTTGGTACCCCAAGTGTTAAGGTTTTGTTCTCATACTTCAAAGGGCGAATGTTATTGAACCATGTATTAAAAGCCGTCTCATTGATACCGTTATCTTTTATAAACTGTAAACAGCGGTTCCAGAGTGCGACGTGTTCTTTATCATTCATATTACTATCTAAATTCTAATAAACGAAACTTCTATACTACAAATGACGGAAAGTTTTTTGAAAAATAAAAATGTTCTTTTCCTTGCAAATAAGAGAAAAAGAATAAGTCGTTTACTTTCAGTTGTTTATTAATTGATTATGTAATAGGGGGGTGAAAAAAAGATTTGTTATTTTCAAAGGTACTGATCTTAAAGTGTTTGGCGAACTCTGTTGTCAATGAAAAAGAAAAAGGACGCTCTTTGTTCGAAACAAAGAAACGTCCTTAAATGCTTTGATATTACATGCTTCTTCCTTTTATAAAATAAAATCGTTATTTAGATTAATTCTATTTTATATCGTTAGCAGGTTTGTCTTTTTTCCCGAAAAGTGAGAAATGGACATAACGTTTCGGATGGTTTTTCAAATCCTGAAGTAAGGAGGCCGCATTAGCTGTTGTCCTGTTTAAATTATCGTATACGCCGGTATCATTTAAAAGTAATCCCAATGTGTTATCCTGACGGTTCATTTTTTCTGTGAGTAATTGCACGTTGGCTAACGTGGCGTCTACCTTATTAAGGGTGGAAGCGTAATCTATTTTTTTCAGATTATCCGAAATGGCCGCAAAATTGTTGGTTATATGCGACAGGTTACCGGTAATGGCAGGGATATCATTCGAAAGTAATGTGTTTAGTTTGATGGTTGTGGCAGTCAAGTTTGATGTAATCTGATTGGCATTCTTTAGCGTTCCCGACAGTGCCGGATCATTGATCAACGTATTCAACGATGCCAACAGTGTGTCGAGTCTTTCCATCGTCACCTGCAACTTCGGCACCAGCTCTTTTTGCGCTATGTCCATCAGTCCTTGGTTCAGTCTGCCTGTCAGCGTATCACCGCTTGCAAGGTATTTACTGCGATTAGCCGGATCTACAATGATATTCATTTTTACACCACCCAGTAGCTCTGTTACTAATTCTCCGTAGCTTCCTTCCGGAATGCGTACACTTTTATCGCATTTTACTTCAATGTATGTCTTGCCAAGTTTTTTATAATCGAAGTTGATGCTTTGCACCAGACCAATTTGGTAGCCGTTGGCGAAAACCGGACTGGAAAGGGTGACACCGGCAACATTGTCGAATGAAACATAGTAATGGTTCGTCACCTTGAAGAGGTTGATGCCCTTCAGATAATTGATGCCGATAATGAGACAGGCGAATGCTACGATGGCAAGTAATCCTATCTTAATTTCTTTTCTCATATATACTTATTTATTTCGGTTTCTTTTGAATTCATTGATGGCCTCGTGCACATTCACCTTCTTTCCGTTCTTCGTGGCAATGATGAACGCGTCTTTGAATTTGGCACGTACTTCCTTGAAAACTTTATATACTTTATTATAATCGGCGTTCTCACCGTATGTGTACTTATATATGCCATCTTCTTTATAATAGTTCACCGGAGAAAGGCCTTTGAACTTGGGATTTCCCTTTGAAAGTTTTTCCGATGAAATATAAAATTGTATTTTGAAAATTGGTCTGTCTGTATCCGATACGGCAACCGGAGTCGTTTTGATAATTTTCTTTTGTGCCGACCGGTCTATAGCGGTATCGGGAGTGATGATTTCGGTTGTGCTGTCGTTGGTTGGGCTTTCCACAGTCTCCGGCTGTACAGGAACATAGATTGCGTCGGGGATAGATTTATCATGTGATTCTGCGTCATGTTCCTGTTTATAGCTCACGAAAGCATTATATATACTGTTGGCTAAAGCTGATGTCCCTGCGTCGGAAAGCAAATAATTTTCTTCTGTGGGAGAAGAGATGTAGCCTAATTCTATCAGTACGCTTGGCATATACGTTTCGCGTAGCACCAAAAAGCCAGCCTGATGGACACCTTTGTCCGGTCGTTTCGCGTAGTTACGGAACTGTTTTTGAATAAGTGTGGCCAATCGGACACTTTGTTTCATATATTTGTCTTGTATGAACTCGAAGATGATATAGCTTTCCGAAGAGTTCGGATTAAAGCCGGCGTATCGTTGCTGATAGTTGTCTTCAATAAGAATAACGGAATTCTCACGCTTTGCCACATTCAGATTGTCGGCCGTGCGATGCAGACCGAGAGTATAAGTCTCTGCGCCCTGTGTTGACTGGTGTCCTTTGGGCATGGAGTTGGTATGAATGGATATGAACAAGTCGGCTTTTGCTTTGTTGGCAATGTCGGCACGTCCGTTCAGGGTTACAAACACATCTTTTTTACGAGTATAGATTACTTTCACATTCTTGCAATTGCGTTCAATGAGCTTACCTAACTTTAAAGCGACTACCAGATTGATTTCTTTTTCTTTTCCTTTACGTCCTATTGCTCCGGGGTCATGACCTCCATGGCCGGCATCAATGACGACAACAAAATCTTTTGCTTCAGCTGTTGAACAATGAAGTGAAGCGGTTAGGCAGAGAAGCCCTACAAGTAGTATTTTATGCAGTACTTTGAATTTCATTCTTTTACGCGCTGCAAAGGTAATTATTTTAATTTATAAAATTCAAGATGTTATATTAATTGTTGTTTAACAATATCTTCAATTAAAAAATAAATAAAAAAGTCCTACTATTTGAGAGTGGTATAGGATATACTTTCTGTTTTTTGTTGTAATTTTGCAACACTTTAACGGACAAAATGAAGCACAAGGCACTATTATATCATATCATTGCCATACTCACGGTTGTCATCTGGGGTGTTACGTTTATCAACTCGAAGATTCTATTGAATCAGGGTCTTCAGGCACACGAACTATTTCTTGCTCGTTTCTTTCTGGCATACATCTGTATTTGGTTTATTTCTCCAAGAAAGCTTTTTGCTGTCAATTTAAAAGATGAGTTTTTACTATTTTTGCTGGGAATAACCGGTGGGTCGCTTTATTTCGTAGCCGAAAATACGGCTCTCACTTATACGCTCGTGAATAATGTCTCGTTTATCGTATGTAGTTCCCCACTCATTGCTACGCTCATGGCCATCGCCGTATATAAAGAGGTAAAGGCGACTGTTATGTTGATGGTAGGTTCTGTTATTGCGTTGATAGGAGTGGGAATGGTTATTTTTAACGGGCATTTTGTGCTGAAATTGAATCCGATAGGAGATGTTTTAGCACTTACGGCGTCTGTTGCTTGGGCGGTGTACAGTCTGCTTATCAAGAAGTTATCTGGTCGTTACAGTGCTGTGTTTATCACTCGGAAAGTGTTTTTCTACGGCATTATGTCTGTATTGCCTATTTTTATTTTTATGCCTTGGCAGTTTCCTTTGTCTGGATTCTTTCGTCCGTCAACGTTGGTCAATTATCTGTTTTTGGCGGTCGTAGCCTCTTTCATCTGTTTTTTAGTGTGGAGTTGGGTGATTAAAAAGTTAGGAGCCCTTCGCGTAACCAATTACATCTATTTAAACCCTGTCAGTACGATGATTGCTTCGGCTATTTTTCTTCACGAACCCATGAATATTATTTCTTATATTGGTTGTTTTCTTATTCTTGCCGGTGTTTTCTGTGCCGGAAAGGGAACAAAGGCATAAGCAACTTATGAGTAGATGAAATCATGCGGATGAATCGTTTAACTCATGCGGATAATTTATTTGTTTCACATAGGTGAAACAAGTGAATCACATAGGTGAAACAAATGAATCACATAGGTGAAACGAAAAAATTTTCTGATGAATTAGCTCGTTCGTCGGTATTACTTCATCCGATTATCAAATCACCGGATCAGCTTTTCTATATCGGTCAGTATGCTTTAAATAAAAGCAAATGAGATTTTATAGTTTATTAACTAAAATATTTAGCTAACAAACTAAATTATTTAGTTTATTTGCAAAGAGAAAATATGGAAAGATGAAAAGATTAACAGCAAAAGAGGAAGAAGCAATGGAATTTTTCTGGGAGAAAGGTTCCATGTTTGTGAAAGATTTGGTTCAGTTATATCCCGACCCGAAACCACATGTAAATACGGCATCTACTGTGGTTCGCGGACTTGACGAGAAGGGATTTCTGAAGCATCGTGTATATGGCAATACTTATTTGTACGAGGTGGCCATTACACGCGATGAGTTCAAGAAAGGTACGCTGAAGAATGTCATTAGTAAGTACTTCAACAATTCTTATTTGGGAGCTGTGTCATCGCTGGTGAAGGCAGAAGATTTATCGGTGGATGATTTGAAACAGTTGATTCATGAGGTAGAAGAGTCGAATAAAAAGAAGTAAAACGATGGGAGCATTCTTTGTATATATGCTGAAAACAGCTGTCTGCCTTGTTGTATTTTATCTGTTTTACAGGTTATTGCTCAGCAAGGAAACGTTCCATCGGTTCAATCGTGTTGTACTGTTGGCAATGGTGGTGACTTCGTGTATCATTCCTTGTATAGAGCTGACAGCATATTACTCCACCGACTTGAATCGGTCGCTTCTTACATTCGAAGAAATGATGGAGTTTCAGCATACTGAAGTGATAGAAGAGGAGACTCCTGTCTTTCATTGGCAGAGCATCGTGCTGTCTGTTTACTTTTTGGGTGTAGTGTTTTTTGCTGTATATAAGCTGATTTCCTTGATTCAGATGTTTCGTCTGTTCCGGAAAGGGGAATGTATGAGCGATGCTGATGGGGTGAAAGTTTTAGTCTACAATGACGAACGTTTTTCTCCGTTTAGTTGGATGAATTACGTCGTTTTGTCGCGTAAGGATTATGCAGAGAATGCATCGACGGTAATCACACACGAGAAAGCTCATATCCACATGCGTCATTCTATTGATATTCTGATAATCGACATTTGTATTGTACTCCAGTGGTTTAATCCGGCCATTTGGTTGTTAAAGCAGGAGTTGCAGAATATTCATGAGTACGAAGCCGATGAAGCGGTGATTCGTAAGGGGGTGGACGCAAGAAAATATCAATTATTATTAATAGAAAAAGCTGTCGGCACAAGGCTCTACTCTATGGCCAACAGCTTCAATCATAATTCATTAAAAAAACGAATTACTATGATGTGTAAAAGAAAATCAAACAAATGGGCTATGTTGAAGTGCTTATATGTACTTCCATTGGCAGCTCTTGCTGTGACTGCTTTCGCCCGTCCGGAGGTTTCTTCAAGTCTGAATGAAATTTCCAACAGCAAAGTTAGTGAAATTTCCGATTTAATCAAGTCGGAGAGTGTAAAAAATGAAGTAGTTAAAGAAGATACCTCACAAGTTTTTCGGATTGTAGAGGAAATGCCGGAATATCCCGGAGGAACGGACGCGTGTATGAAATTCCTTGGGGATAACATTAAGTATCCTGAGAATGCGAAGAAGAATGGCATTGAAGGCAGGGTAATAGCTCAGTATATCGTGGGGAAAGATGGTGAAATTTCGAATATTCAGATTGTAAGAGGTGTTGACCCGGAGATAGACGCAGAAGCAAAACGGGTGATAGCTATGATGCCTAAGTGGAAACCGGGGAAGCAGAGAGGGCAGAATGTGAGAGTATATTACACTATTCCTGTCACTTTCCGTTTAAATAAAAACAGTGATGCTGTGAATAGACAGACTTCCGGCTCTACTCCTCAGGTTGTTTCCCCCGATCAGGAATTCACAGTAGTAGAGGAGATGCCGAAATTTCCGGGTGGACCATCTGCTGCGCAGGAATATTTGGCAAAGAATGTGAAGTATCCTGCTGAGGCCTATAACAAAGGTATCCGAGGACGAGTGATTGTTCAGTATGTGGTAGAAAAAGACGGCAGTATCAGTAATGTGAAGGTTGTAAGAGGTGTTGATCCACTGCTCGATGCTGAAGCTGTTCGCGTGATAAAGAGCATGCCTAAATGGGAACCGGGAAAGCAAAGAGGGCAGAACGTGAGGGTAAAATATACCATGCCGGTTACTTTCAGCTTGCAATAGGAATGTTTTGTAATAATTTTGGTCGCTATACTATTAGAATATATGCATAATATACGTTTTATAATCAGCGCAATATTTTTATATTTTTCTTTTTCTGTCGCTATACCGGCACAGAGCACGAAGCAATTAGGAGATAATGAGCAATATACTATATTGATTGCCAAGGCTGATTCATGTTATATGCGACAGAATTATGAAGATGCTAAGCGTTTCTTTGCCAGTGCATTTCAAATAGAAAATTGCGTTCAGAACAATCATTTATATAATGCGGCCTGTGTTTATGCGTTGACGGACGATAAGGATGGAGCTTATTACTTTTTGAATGAGAGACTGAAAAGGGATACGGAATGGTATATATCCGATTTTGACGCAGACAAGGACTTGATGTCTCTTCATGAGGATAGCAGGTGGGCTGTATTTGCCAATGAAATGCTGATACGTAAAACTAAGCATGAAGCTGATTATGATATCCCTTTGCGTAAAGAATTATTGGAGATAGGCAGATCAGATCAGTGTATCCGTTATGAATTGATGGCACATTCTCAGCGGCACGCTGATGACAAGGCTATGGCAGATTCTTTATTCAAAGTACTTTTGCGAGTGGATAGTTTGAATCAGAAGAAAATATGTAATATTTTGGATACCAGAGGATTCGTAGGAAAAGATAAAGTGGGCGAAGCCTGTGAAGTATTCTGGTTGGTGATACAACATTCTCCGGTTGAGTTGCAGAAGAAATACTTGTCGCAATTTCGTATTGCAGCAGATAAAGGTGAAATTGCACAAGCTCATGTGGCCATGATGGAGGATCGTATCAATGTGTTTGAAGGAAAACCGCAGAAATATGGATCTCAACTGAAAGAGGGCAATGATGGAAAGATGCGTCTTTACAAATTGCAGAATCCTGCAAAAGTGGATGAATGGAGAAAGTCAGTCGGCATGATTCCGTTAGCGGAATATCTACAGACGATGGGAATTGTAAGAGGAAAATAAATCCTTGTTCGATTATCATTTTCAGTTTTATCGTTCATAAAGTAAGAGTAAAACTATATCTGATAATCTGTATAAAAGGAATTATAGCGGTTTAAGAAGTTAGTAATAGAATATGAAGGAGACAGGACTTGTGAAGGTCCTGTTTTTTGTTATATAAGTTAGTGGATAGTATCTTTTATATACTGTAGAATCTCTTTTTTCTGTTCCGGATGGAACCAATGAATGTCCGCATCGCGTTTAAACCATGTCATTTGTTTTTTGGCATAAATGCGGGTATTTCGTTTAATTTTCTCAACTGCGGTTTCTAACGGCCATTGCCCGTCCAAGTAAGCAAAGAGTTCCTTATATCCTACCGTATTCAGTGAGTTCAATTCTTTATATTTATAAACGCGTTTGACTTCATCAAGTAAACCATCATCCATCATCTCATCTACTCTCCGGTTGACGCGGTTGAACAGTTCTGCACGTTCTCTGTAGAGTCCGATTTTAATGATGCGGAACGGACGTTTCTTTATCTGACCAGTGAGAAAGGAAGAATATGGTTTTCCTGTCATATAACAAATTTCCAGCGCATGGATTACCCGCTTCTGATTTTCTAAATCTACCTTATTATAATGTATCGGGTCAAGAAGTTTCAGTTCATCACGCAGTTTTTCCAGCCCTTCCTTTTGATACTTCTTCATCATCATTTGTCGTGTTTCATTATCAACAGTAGGAATCTCATCAATACCTTTGCATACTGCGTCAATATACATCATGGAACCACCGGTAAGCAGTTGTATGTCGTGTTCTTTAAATAGGTTGTCAAGAAGTTTTAGTACATCCGATTCGTATTGAGCGGCACTGTAATAGTCTTTTAAGTCGAGTATTCCCACAAAGTGATGCTTTGCCATGGCCAATTGTTTGGGCATGGGCGCAGCTGTTCCAATTTTCAAATCTTTATAAATCTGTCGGGAGTCGGCAGAGATGATATCGGTTTGAAAAGTATCAGCGATTGTCAGACTGAGATCAGTCTTGCCAACCGCTGTAGGTCCTATAAGAACAATAAGATTTTTTATGTCGTTCTTAATTAATAGTTAGAATCATCATACGGATTACCTTCACTGATATTGAAGCCATCCAAATCAAGCTCATCATCATTAAAATCCTTGTCGCCGTAAAGGCTGTCATCCAGATCATCATTATCCATCCGATTCTTTAATGTTTTTTCCATCGCGGTCTCAAAGTCAACGGTTTGAATGGGAGCTTTGCCTTCCTTTCGGGCTATTTCAGCTTTAAGAAGATCTTTTCCGGGGATAATTTCAGAAAGTTCAATAAAGAGTGAACGTTCGGTCAGCGGATCGAATACATAAATCAGTTTTTGCTTTTCATCTTCCACCAAATCATTGATTTTTGTATCCTTCATAATGAATACATCCTCTTCTGAAGAACTTTTTCCCATATCTTCTAAGGTAATTTCTTCACGTTTTTCCCAGTCGTCCTCACAAATAAAGAAGGAAGTCATCTGGTCATCTTTGTAACCACATGCTTTCAGTATGGCTTTATGAAAGTCATAGAAAGTAGCATCAGCATCTATTTTAATTACTCTGACAAAATCGTCAACTTCGTCGGAGAGTATTGTAAATTTGTAAACCATACTTTAATACGTTATCTGTTTGTTTTAGGTTATTTTATAATGCCTCTTTCTGATTTTTCTATAAATGAAATGATATATTCTATTTCCTTACTCATCGGAATTTCATGGCGTACCTCATGGAGTGCATCCGATACGTTTTGTCCGCTCTGATAGATCAGTCGGTAAGCGTTATGGATATTCTCAATCAGTTCGTTAGAGAAACCGTGTCTGCGTAATCCTACCAGGTTAATGCCTGAGTATTCAATAGGCTCCCTCCCTGCAATAATATAAGGAGGAATATCTTTGCTGAATCTGCATCCCCCCTGAATCATGACAAAACTCGCTACATGGCAGAACTGATGCATGAGCACGTTGGCGCTAACAATGGCATCGTCGTCAATAATAACTTCTCCACCCATCTTGGTAGAATTGCCAATGATACAACGATTCCCTACAATGACATCGTGGGCGACATGAGCACTTTCCATGAGTAAGTTGTTGCTGCCAATTACTGTTTTACCTTTAGCGACAGTACCACGGTTGATGGTCACGTTTTCACGGATACGGTTGTTATCGCCAATCTCTGCAGTTGTCTCTTCACCTTTGAACTTTAAGTCTTGTGGAATGGCACTGATGACTGCGCCGGGGAAGATTGTGTTTCCGTTTCCAATTCGGGCACCATAAAGGATGGTAACATTGGCCATTATAACATTATTGTCGCCGATGACAACGTTCTTGTCAATAAAACAAAAAGGACCGATCTCTACATTTTGCCCGATTTTTGCGTCCGGATCAATATAAGCTAAAGGACTAATCATTACATATCTATTTTATTTTTTAGTAATCTGAGCAGTGAATGTTGCTTCACATGCTATTTTTTCTCCTACAAATCCATAGCCTTTCATCGAGGAAATGCCATGACGGATAGGTGCTAATAATTCAACACGGAACAGGAGAGTGTCCCCCGGTACTACTTTCTGGCGGAACTTGACATCGTCAATTTTCAGGAAGTAAGTAGAGTAACGTTCGGGATCGTCGAGAGAATTCAATACGAGTACGCCACCACATTGTGCCATCGCTTCTATTTGAAGCACTCCCGGCATGACAGGTTCGTTGGGGAAATGTCCCTGGAAGAATGGTTCGTTGGCAGTGACATTTTTCACACCTACAATATAATTAGCACCCATAGCAATGACTTTATCAATCAATTGGAATGGGTAGCGATGAGGCAGTAACTGACGAATTCTGTTGTTGTCAATTACCGGTGATTCGTTCATATTATATATAGGTGCCTGAATCTCGTGCAGTCGAATCTCCTTACGCATACGACGGGCAAATTGATTATTGATGGTATGTCCGGGGCGGGTTGCTATGATTCGTCCGATAATAGGCTTCCCTATCAGTGCCATATCACCGATGATATCAAGTAATTTATGACGTGCAGGTTCGTTATCCCAAACCAAAGGATCATTATTGATGTATCCTATTTTAGTAGCGTCTTTATGCTGAACCCCCATCACGTCGGCCAGTTTATCGTAATTCTCCTGCGTCATCTCTCTCTCGTAGATAACAATTGCGTTGTCCAAGTCTCCACCCTTGATAAGACCGGCATTTAGCAACGGTTCTATTTCACGAACGAAGACAAAGGTACGTGCAGCCGCTATCTCAGTAGGGAATTTTTTCATATCCTCCAAGGTAGCGTATTGGTTTGAAAGTATTTTTGAGTCGTAAGAGATTAATGCATTGATACTGAAACTGTCATCCGGTAAGACGATAATGGAAGATCCTTTTTCTTCATCTCGAAATTCAATTTTCGATTTGATAATATAGAAGTCCTTAACAGCACTCTGCTCTACCAGTCCGATGCGCTGGATAGCTTCTACGAAGTATTTTGCGCTACCGTCCAGAATAGGGAATTCCGGGCCATTTACTTGAATAAGGCAGTTGTCTACGCCTAAGGCATAAAGTGCAGCCATGGCATGCTCGATGGTACTGACTTTTACTCCATTTTTCTCAATTACAGTGCCGCGGGTAGTATCTACTACGTTTTCGGCTACTGCATCTATAGTAGGCTGACCGTCAAGGTCAATTCGTTGAATCTTATACCCGTGGTTGTCCGGTGCCGGATTAAAGGTCACCGTATAGTTCACTCCCGTATGAAGTCCTTTCCCGTTTAAAGAAAAACTTCCTTTCAACGTCTGCTGTTTCAACATGGGGTTCATTTTTTTATTTGTTCTTTTAATGTATCTATTTCTTTTTTCAAATCGGCTATTTCTTGAGCCATTTCAGGAAGATGCTTGAAATAAATAGATGACTTTACAAAATTCTTCGCCTCAATAGCCGGAGAGCCAATGATGGTTACTCCCGATTTTGTATTTCCGGTGATGCCGGCTTGCGCCCCGCAGTTCACTTTGTCACCTATCTTGATATGTCCGGCCATTCCTACTTGACCTCCAAACATACACCACTCTCCAATCTTAGTAGAGCCTGCGATGCCTACTTGAGCGGCCATAACGGTATGGCTGCCTATCTCCACATTGTGAGCCACCTGAATAAGATTATCCAGTTTCACTCCTTTGTGAATGACTGTCGCGCCCATTGTTGAACGGTCAACGCATGTATTTGCGCCAATCTCCACATCATCCTCTATTATGACAATTCCAATCTGAGGAATCTTATCGTATCCTTTCTCATTTGGAGCAAATCCGAATCCGTCGGATCCGATAACGCAGCCGGCATGAAGAATACAATTGTTTCCCACGCGACAATCATGGTAGATGGTTACACTCGGATAAAGTATGGTGTTGCTGCCTACTTTTGCGTTCTCGCAAATAGTGACATGCGGATAGATTTGTGTATTATCGCTTACCTCAGCCCCTTCACCGATAGAGGCAAACGGACCAATATATACATCCTTGCCAATCTTTGCGCTTGCGGCAATAGATGCCAACGGACTGATTCCTTTCAGTTTTGGCTTGCTTGCTTCATACATGTTTAGTAGTTGTGCCAGACTATCGTATGCATTGACTACCTTGATGAGTGTAGCTTTCACCTCCTGTTCCGGAACGAAATCGTTGTTAACCAACACAATGGTGGACTGGGTCTCGTAAATATAATGGGTGTACTTTGGATTAGCTAAGAAAGAGATAGCTCCGGGGATACCTTCTTCAATCTTTGCAAAAGTATGAACCTTTGCGTTCTCATCTCCTACAATGGTTCCCTGAAGATATGTAGCAATTTGTTTGGCTGTAAACTCCATAATTCCAATAAAACTTATAATGACAAGTCGTTTTTTAACCCATCAATAGGGCTTTTTTGTTAACTATGCAAAATAAATCTTTTTTTTTAAGATTTTCGTAATAATATCTTTTTATTTAAGTAATACTAACTTTTAAAACAGATTATCTGTCTTTTTGGCAATTAAAGGATAGCTTTTAGCTGATCTGCCATCTGTTCTTGAACCTTCTTGGCTGCTATACTTGCTGCTTCGGCAAAACAGGGCGACTTATCGGCATAGATAATGGCGCGACTTGAATTAACTATCAGTCCGCATTGCTTATTCATGCCGTACTTACATACATCTTCCAACGAGCCTCCCTGCGCTCCAATGCCCGGGACCAACAGAAAGTGATTTGGGACTATCTTGCGAATATCTTCAAACGCCTTACCCTGAGTGGCTCCTACTACATACATCATTTTCTCGTTGTCAGCCCATTTTTGTGATTTGCGTAAAACTTTCTCAAACAGATATTCACCATCTTTATCTTTTGTCAGTTGGAAATCGTGAGAACCTTGGTTACTCGTCAGAGCCAATAAAACAACCCATTTGCCTTCGTATGTCAGAAATGGAGATACACTGTCTTCTCCCATATACGGAGCTACAGTGACGGCATCAATGTCCATCTCTTCGAAGAAGCTGCGTGCATACAGTGCCGATGTATTGCCTATATCTCCGCGTTTTGCGTCAGCTATGATAAAATGACTCGGGAATTTGTCCTTTAAGTATTTGATAGTCTTTTCAAAACTGCTCCATCCTTTCACTCCCATACTCTCGTAGAAAGCCAGATTAGGTTTGTAGGCAATACAGTAAGGTGCTGTAGCATTTATAGTTTCACGATTGAAAGTGAAGATAGGATCTTCGTCGTGCAGCAGATATTCCGGAATTTTTTTAATATCGGTATCCAGTCCTACACACAGGAAAGATTTCTTCTGTTTTATCTGTTCAAATAAGCCTTCTTTATTCATACTTCAACTGATTTAAAGTTCGTTTTCTTTCATTCGTTCCGCGTTTTCGGCTACAATCAGATGATCGATGCAGTCTTGAATACTTCCGTCCATAAACGCGTTCAGGTTATATATGGTATAGTTTATCCGATGGTCGGTGATACGACCTTGCGGATAATTATATGTGCGTATTTTTGCTGAGCGGTCGCCTGTCGATACCAGCGTCTTTCTTCTGCTGGCGATGTCATCCAGATACTTCTGATGTTCTTTATCGTAGATAAATGTACGCAGACGTGCCAGAGCTCTTTCTTTATTTTTCGGCTGGTCGCGAGTCTCTGTACATTCTATCAGAATCTCTTCCACCACTCCGGTATTAGGGTTTTTCCAATTATAACGCAAACGTACTCCTGAGTTTACTTTGTTCACGTTCTGTCCTCCGGCACCACCGCTTCGGAAGGTATCCCATTTTATTTCTCCCTCATTGATGGATACCTCAAATGGTTCCGGTTCGGGAAGGACAGCTACCGATGCGGCCGATGTATGTACTCGCCCTTGGGTCTCGGTGACCGGTACTCGTTGGACTCGGTGTATACCCGATTCATATTTTAAGGTTCCATATACCTTTTCTCCCGATATAAAGCAGATAATTTCTTTATAGCCTCCTACAGCTCCTTCGCTGGCACTTGACACTTCCAGTTTCCAACCTTTCATTTCGCAGTATTTGGCATACATTCTGAACAGATCACCGGCAAAGAGAGCTGCTTCATCACCTCCGGTTCCGGCACGAATCTCCAGATAAGCATTGCGGTCGTCGGTAGGGTCGGCAGGAATCAGTTGCAGCTTGATGGCTTCTTCAAGTTCGGGAATACGCTTTTCACATGTTGCTACTTCTTCGTGTGCCATCTCTTTCATGTCGGCATCCTGTTCGTTAAGCAGAATGTTCTTTGCCTCTTGCAGTTCGTCCAAATACTGCATATATTCTTTCCGCATGTCCATCAGCTTCCCCAGATCCTTATATTCTTTGGTAAGCTTTACATAACGTAACTGGTCGGCTATTACTGCCGGATCGGTAATCAATGTGGTCATCTCCTCATAACGTGGAACCAATCCGTTCAATTTCTCAAGTATGTTATTCCCGTTTGCCATTAATATTTGAATGTTCCAAATTCACTTTTGATAATCAATTCTTTCTTTTTACTCTCTTCAATGTGTCCGATGATTTGCGCGTCAATATGGAAACTCTCGCTGATTTCGATTACTTCCTTTGCGTATTCGGGCGAAGTGTAGACTTCCAAACGGTGTCCCATGTTGAATACTTTATACATTTCCGCCCAATCGGTTTTACTTTGTTCTTGAATAGTTTTGAAGAGCGGGGGAACAGGGAAAAGATTATCCTTGATCACTTTACAATTCTCACCTACAAAGTTCATCACTTTGGTTTGTGCGCCGCCTGAACAATGCACCATGCCATGTATATGCGGGCGAATGGCTTCAAGCAACTGTTTTACTACGGGTGCATACGTACGGGTAGGAGAGAGTACCAACTTGCCTGCGTCTAACGGACTGCCTTCTACAGAGTCGGTTAATCGTAACCCACCACAGTATACCAATTCTTCGGGAACAGCTTGATCGAAAGTTTCCGGATATTTCTTTGCCAAGTATTTGGCGAATACGTCATGACGGGCTGAAGTAAGACCGTTGCTGCCCATCCCTCCATTGTATCCTTTTTCGTACGAAGCCTGTCCATACGATACCAAGCCTATGATAACATCGCCCGGACGGATGTGTGAGTTGTCAATGACATCACTTCGTTTCATACGGCAGGTCACTGTTGAGTCTACAATAATGGTACGAACCAGATCGCCTACATCAGCGGTTTCACCACCGGTAGCATAAACTCCGATGCCTAAGTTACGAAGCTCGGCCAATAACTCGTCTGTACCGTTGATAATGGCAGAGATTACTTCTCCCGGAATGAGCATTTTGTTTCGTCCTATCGTGGAAGAAACCAAGATGTTATCTACTGCGCCTACGCAGATCAAATCGTCAATGTTCATGATGAGCGCATCCTGAGCGATACCTTTCCATACACTCATATCGCCTGTTTCTTTCCAATAAGCGTAAGCTAAGGACGACTTGGTTCCGGCTCCATCGGCATGCATGATGTTACAATACTCAGGATCACCGCCCAAAATGTCAGGAATAATTTTACAGAAAGCTCCGGGAAAGATACCCTTGTCAATGTTCTTGATAGCGTTATGCACGTCTTCTTTGGAGGCAGAAACACCTCTTGCCATATATCGTTGATTACTCATGAGTAAGTATATAAATTTCTTTAGAATGCAAATTTAATGATATTTTTCGTTCTGACCTTGGAATTTACCAAGAATTGCATCCCTTTATTTCAAGATTGTTCCTATCAAGCTGTCTTTTCCGTTGCTATAAATAAAGCGCACCATGTAGAAGCCTTTTTTTATCGACTGAATATCGAGTGTTTGCTCATAGATGTAGCGAATTACTTCAATGCCCGATGCCGTAGTGACGGATACGTATTTCACTTCTGCTTCCTCAGGAAGTGTCAGGCTGTCTCCGTTGTTTAGTATCGGCAGATCGTTTTTACCGCTTTTATTCAGTTCCAGCGGAGCACTCTCGTTGCCATACCGGTCGGCAGCTGTTACGCACAGATAGCGCTTCCGCAACCAAGGTTGAACCGGTTGATAGAGGTAGTTTGTAGTCTTCAGATTGGTTTCTATCAGATTCTTTACATCGTTAATGTCCACGGGATAGGTGTTCGATCCGTACAAATGGTAAACTACCGGCTGATCACTATTATCGACCGATGCCGACCAGTTGAGCATCTGTCCGTTATCTTGATTCTTTATACTTCCGTTACCGGGAGTGGAAGGAGCTTTGTCGTCTATCCATGTCATCGGCGGAACAAGTGCCGGAGTAACGTATATACATTCCTGTATCTCGTCCAATAATTGCTTGGTATTGTCGAGTAGGAACTTATTTCGGAAGTATGCCTCTCCGTCGAGTTTCACATCGCGAATAAAGTGAACCTGACGTATAATTTCTTCGAGCGGCCAATTTTGTTCGGTCAGGAAATAGATGCCTAATCCGGGAATAATCCATCGTCCGTGGCTGTTTTCTTTCCAATCGAGAGCGAACGGATAGAAGTTGTTATCTTTGAAGTAAAGCATCGGAAACAGCGCGTCCTGAATGCCTTCGCGCATCCATTGCTGTGCATCCTGATAGACTGCGTTGAGTGCGTTCCATCCATGTGAAGAGTAGCGTTTTAAATCTTGATACTTGCCTACAGGTGAGCTGCTTACTTTCACCCAAGGTTTGATGGCTTTGACATCTTTATATAATTTCCTTATTATTTCTGTGATATTGTCTCTACGCCATTGTGCCAGATTCTTTCCTTTACCCAGTCGTTTAAATGTATCGTTGTCGGGGAACTTCGAATTTTCAGGGTAACGTATATAATCGAAGTGTACGCCATCTATGTCATAGTTGCGCACTACCTCGGTCACCAGACTTGACAGATATTCTTTTGCCATCGGATTTCCCGGGTCCAAGAACCATGCCCCTTTGTAATGTTTGCAAATAAACCGATGATTACGTGCTACCGATTTGTTCCCTAATGAGCGTACTTGTCTGTCGTTACCGCATGGAATAGTTACGAACCAACCGTGCAGTTCCATATTGCGTTTATGACATTCTTCTATGGCGAAGGCCAACGGGTCATAGCCGGGGTCTTTTCCTACATGTCCTGTCAGGCACTCACTCCACGTTTCTATGTTCGATCGGTAAATTACGCTACCGCGGACACGCACTTGAAAGAGTACCGTATTAAAATGAGCAGCTTGTAAACGGTCGAGAATATCTATGAGTTCCTGTTTCTGACGACGTATGCCTTCTTTCCCATTTGCTTTCGTTGTCGGCCAGTCCATACCTCCCAGCGTAGTGAGCCACGTAGCTCGTATCTCATATTTTGGTTGGGCTGGCAGCGGAAGTGATGTTAGTATTAAGAATAATATGATGGTAAGATGTTTATACATTTCTGTTATATTTTGGTTGCAAAGATAAAAACTTATCATATAATTTGTTACTTTTGTCACGTTAAAAGAGACAAATCAATAGATAAGCGAGAAAGATGATTAGTTTTATTTTGGCTTTGATTGCACTGATCTTAGGATATATCCTTTATGGAAAATTTGTAGAGCATGTCTTTAAACCGGACGATCGTATTACACCGGCAGTGGCTAAAGCTGACGGAGTAGATTACATTGTTCTTCCTAACTGGAAGATTTTCATGATTCAGTTTCTTAACATCGCAGGCACAGGACCTATTTTCGGAGCCATTATGGGAGCTTGGTATGGGCCGTATGCCTATTTATGGATTGTATTAGGATGTGTTTTTGCAGGTTCCGTACACGATTATTTTATCGGTATGCTTTCCGTCCGTCATAACGGAGCAGGTCTTCCCGAATTGGTGGGAGATTACTTAGGAGGTACCACAAAGAAAGTGATGTTGGTATTTTCCGTGTTGCTGCTTATGATGGTGGGAGTTGTCTTTGTATATAGTCCGGCTATTATTTTAAAGGATTTCGGTGGAACAGAGATGCTCTGGATTATATTGATTTTCATTTATTATATCATTGCAACGACTCTTCCTATTGATAAGATTATTGGTAAGATTTATCCTTTGTTTGCATTCGCTTTGCTGTTTATGGCTATGGCTCTTATGATTGGCTTGTTTATTAAGTGGCCGACTATTCCTGAGCTTTGGCAGAGCCCGGCAACCATGAACTTGAATAATCCTGCCGATATGCTTGGCGAGGGCACGTTTAAGCATGTCAACCCTGTTTTTCCGTGTATGTTTATCACCATAGCATGTGGAGCTATCAGCGGGTTCCATGCTACACAGAGCCCGTTGATGGCACGTTGTTTGAAGAATGAGCGTTACGGTCGTCATATTTTCTACGGAGCGATGATTGCCGAGGGAATTGTTGCTCTGATTTGGGCGAGCGTTTCCATGTATTTCTTTTATTACGGAGGTTGGCGTGAAGTGGTCGATGCCCAGAGCGTTCAGGCTTTTATAAACCAGCTCGATGCCGAGAACCCGAAGACTTTGATACAGTCGTTTAGCGCGCCTGCTGTTGTCAAATTGGTATGTGAAAACTGGCTGGGTATTATCGGAGGTATTTTGGCGGTGTTAGGAGTAGTGGCCGCGCCTATCACCAGTGGCGATACAGCTTTCCGCAGTGCCCGACTGATTGTCGCGGAATTTCTTCACTTGGAACAGCGAAGTATTCCAAAACGTTTGTATATTTGCATACCGATGTTCCTTGGCGCTATAGCTCTGTTAGCTTGGCAAATGTCCAATCCTAATGGATTTAATGTCATCTGGCAGTACTTCGGATGGGCTAATCAAACGTTGGCGGTCTTTGCGTTGTGGGCTGTTACGGTGTACTTGACGCGGCAGAAGAAAACGTTTATCATCACCTTGATTCCGGCTCTATTTATGACGACGGTTTGTACTACGTTCATCTTCGTGTCGAATCAGGCTATGGGATTAGGAACTATCGGATATGCTCTCGGTGCCGTTTGCTTGGTCATCGCAGGGGTATGGTTCTTCAGATGGTATCGTAAAGAAGTGAAAATGGATGGAGTGAGATGAGTAAATTATATTCATATAAAAAAAGAATTATGAAGAAGAAAATATTTTTGTTGATGCTGACAATCATGATGGTTATCAGTGCTCATGCGCAGTTTGAGAAAGATACGTGGTATTTCAATGCCTCTGTCACCGGTCTGAACTTGTCGCATAGTAAGAACGAAGGAACTCGGTTAGGTTTGGAAGCCATGGGTGGAACATTTCTTTCGGATGATTTGGCCCTGATGGTAGGAGTGAAAGGGGACTATCGTAAATATGGAATTGATGAGACCGGCGCATTGGCCCAACTTCGTTATTACTTGGAGGAGAGTGGCTTTTATGGTGCACTCGGAGTGAAACTTAAATATCTTTCGGGTGACATTGTAAAGAATAAGACTTTATTCTTCATTGCGCCCGAAGCCGGTTACACTTTCTTCCTTGGGAGGAATCTGACTATTGAGCCTGCTTTGTATTATGATTTGGCTACCACCGACTTCTCCGACTGGAGCAAGTTCGGTTTTAAGATTGGCTTTGGTTTCTATTTCAAGTAGTATGACAAATATAACGTCAGTATAATGTTTTTTTAAATATTGTTGGGAGAGGAGTTCGTCGCGATGACGAGCTCTTTTCTTTTTTGTTTCCGATGGATATCGGGCTTTTCTGTTGACTAATCATAACCGGTTATTGTTCCGCTGCTTACGAATGTGTAATGAAATACGGTTAAGTTCCCGTAGTCATCAAAAGTCTTTATAGAGTCATCCGTATGAGTTGCAAAAGTGATACGTATGACTTCTTCATTTTATGCGGATGAGTTGTCCGGTTCATCCGCATGAGTTGTTTGGTTCATCCGTATGAGTTAGAGAACTCATCCGCGTCACTTTTTTCAATCTTCTTGACGATAAATTAAATTCACTTGACGAAGAAATAAAAACGTCATTTAAATTATACTGTAATCACGTTTCTATTAGGTCCGACATGCCCTTTCTTTCCTTCGTTTATAAAATCTGATGATCCATGAAAAATCATCATAGAATAGATTTTTAATCAAAAAAGATACGATAAAATAATATGAGTATTTGGTTGTAAGTAGTGTTCTGTCAATGAATAAATATCGAATGTAAATTCTATTTGCGATGTTTTAACATGTATTTTGTTTTCATTGTTTCAAAATCTTTACGGAATTGACTTATCGTAAAGATATTTTTTGTAGCTTTGTTATCGGCACACATAGCGGAAATTGCTTGTAATTGCCTTTATTATTAGCGACTTTTCTTATTGTTTAATTTAATAATTAAAACTATGTTATATGCCAGACCCCCATAAAAAGAAGCGGATTATCTACTATGGATAGCTGGATAGTCCGAGTATTTTCAATACAACTATTTTAAATTTAAAACTTAAAAGAACATGTTATGTTTAAACTTATTTTAACCCCACATGTTGGAACGATTCATTCCATAAAGAAATCGTTTTACAACATCCCCATTTTTGTTATTGGTATCATAATATGGGCGTTTTGCAGTGTACCGTCGTATGCGTTGAATGCCAACATGAACGGACAGAATTACGGTATTCAGCAAGATAAACGCGCCGTGTCCGGAAAAGTGCTTGATGGCAGAGGCGATCCTGTTATCGGAGCAAATGTTGTGGAGAAAGGAACAACAAACGGAGCCATTACCGATTTGGATGGAAACTTCAGCCTGAGTGTAGCTCCCAATGCCGTACTCGAAGTGTCTTACATCGGTTATAAATCACAAAGTGTTTCTGTTGCAGGGAAATCTACAGTAAATATTACCTTGGAAGAAGATACCGAAGCACTTCAAGAAGTTGTTGTTGTCGGATACGGAACCTCTGTTAAGAAAGATTTGACCACTGCTGTTGTCAGCGTGAAGAGTAAAGATTTCATTCAGGGAGCATCTAATGATGCCATGCAGATGATTGACGGAAAGGTGGCCGGTGTTTCTGTGAGCAGTACAGCTGCAGCCGACCCTAACTCCAGCTCCAGCATACAGGTACGTGGCGCAGGATCATTGAACGCTGGAAATACTCCGTTGGTAGTCATTGATGGAATGCCGGGAGGTGATCTTAAGAACCTTGCTCAGCAAGATATTGAATCAATCACAGTGTTGAAAGATGGTTCGGCTGCCGCTATTTACGGATCACGTGGTGCCAATGGTGTCATTTTGGTTACTACCAAATCGGGAAAGGCAGGAAAAGCGACAATTACTTACGACAGTTATGTGGAGCACGATTTCATTGCCGGACGTCCAGACATCCTTGGAGCGAAAGATTATATGGCCAAAGTGAATGGTGCCGTCGATCATGGATCCGATACCGATTGGTATGACGCGTTACTCAATAAGGATAACTTCGGACAGAACCATAATGTCTCTATTTCTGGTGGTAGTGAGCATTCTGTCTTTCGTGTTTCTGCCAACTACAGGAATAAGAAATCCATGGATATCGTTGCCGATAGAGAGGAATACGGATTACGTGCCAACTTTAAGCATACCACTCTTGAAGGACTTCTTGAGATAGGTGGTAATATTAATTATCGTATAGCCGATACCAATGAGAACCCCGGATTACCGTTCGTTCCAGATGGCTATTCAACAGAACCCGACTTATGCTGTCGATTCGGAAGAGATGGGATATGATCATTACAACTTTAATCCGGTTACCAACTTGAAGAATCGTAAGCAGTCAAGTCGTCACGAATATGCTACCATCGACTTGAATGTCAAGTTGAATATCCTTGATAATTTGAATACCGAGATTAAGTTAGGACGTCAGTTCCACGGGCAGAAGAAGAAAGAATATTATAACAAATACTCACGCGACTGTATTGTCAACAAATATAACGGACGTGCTATTATCAACCAGTATGACAATACCGATTGGACATTGGAATGGACAGGAAATTATAACCTCAAACTCGATAAGCATGATTTCAAACTTATGGCGGGTTATTCATACCAAGAGTTCAATTATGAGCAGTTTGGCGCAGAGAACAGAAACTTTCCTACCGATGTGTTTGAAACTAATAATTTGGACGCGGGCGATTATATGAAGGTACAGGGAAGAAACGGAATGAGTTCGGAAAAAACTCAAGAGAAGACGATTGCTTTTCTTGGCCGTTTGAATTATAACTATGACGACCTGATTCTGTTTACCGGATCAATGCGTTATGAAGGTAATTCAAAATTCGGTGACAAGAACAAATGGGGACTCTTCCCTGCTGCTTCTGCTGCTTTCCGTCTGTCGCGCCTTTCTGCGTTCGAGGATAGCAAGGTGGTCAACGATTTGAAAATTCGTGCGTCGTATGGTGTAACCGGACGTTCCGGATTCAACCGCTATATCTCTCTGGCTAAATATACGGGTTACGGAATGTACTGGAGCGATACGTATGGAAAATACATTAAGGGTTATGGTCCGGGCAACAATCCGAATACGGATTTGAAATGGGAGAAACAGTATTCATATAACTTAGGTCTCGATTTCACTCTGTTCAACTCGCGTTTGTCGGGAAATCTCGATTTCTTTATCCGTGAAGGTCGCGACCTTATCAGCGATTACGCTGTTCCATTGCCTCCATACCTGCATTCATCCATTACTACCAACGTAGGAACCACAGAATCTAAAGGATTTGAGCTTTTGCTCAATTGGGACGCTGTAAAAACAGAGAAATTCTCTTATTCTACCAATGTGGTTCTTTCTTATATGAAGACTAAGTTGAAATCATTCTCTAACGATAAGTATAAGTTGTCGTATATTGAAGGCGACGGTTTCCCTTCACCGGGTAATCCGGGTTCGGCTCAACGTCTTGAGGATGGAAAGGAAATAGGTGTATTCTATATGGCTCGCTATGCCGGTGTCGACGAGAACGGAAACATTCAGGTATGGGAAGGTGGAAAAGTAAACGGACAGAAGAAACTTGGATCCGATATCAATGAGAACGATAAGGTTTATCTCAAGGCTTCGGGTGTTCCTAAGTGGGAACTCTCATGGGGGAATACCTTTACCTATAAAAATTTCGATCTTTCGCTCTTCTTCCACGGACGTTTTGACTATAAAATCATGAATCAGTATGAGATGTACTACGGATTGCAGGTTATCTCAGGCGATAATAAATTATCATCGACTTACGGGAAGAACAACCATATTAAAGGAGCGAAGGTGATTTGCGATTACGATGGCTTCTTGCAGAATGGTAATTATCTCCGTTTGGAGAATATTACATTAGGATGGAATCCAAATCTTAAAACTAAATGGATATCCAACATGAGACTGTATGCATCTATGAAGAATGTATTTACTTTGACAAGTTATACCGGACTGGATGTTACCAATGTAAACACCAACGGAATATGGCCGGGTATTGGAGGCATGGAAGTTTATCCGTCAGCAAGAAATCTAACATTCGGTGTACAAATTACTTATTAAATCAGACGACGTATGAAAAAGATAAAAATAATGCTATGTGCCATATTGGGTGTGGCCTTGGCAATGCCATCGTGTACGAATCTTGATGAAACGCTGTATTCGCAGTTGGCAAAGAATAATTACTATACTGACCAGCAGTCGGTTGAAGCTGCTGTGTTACGTGCGCACGAACATGGCGATAATGTAACGTGGAGAGGATCTATCATGTTGCTGGAGGAATTGACTGCCGACCAGTTCGTGTGGACTCAAAAGGGACGTCACGGATACGATGACGGACAGTGGGACCGTTTGCATCGTCATACTTGGAATTATATTCAGGGTGATATAAATGGCGCATGGACAGGTGCTTTTCAGGGAATATCGCAAGCTAATGTCGTATTGCGTGATTTCAATACGGTAGATTTTCGTTCCATCGGAGTGTCGGAAGCACAGGAAAAGGGTTATAAGGCAGAACTGCGTGTGTTGCGTGCTTGGTATTATATGTTCCTGCTCAACGATTTCCGTAACGTGCCTATCGCTACAGAGCAGACAGGAGAAACAGAACTGGTGCCGCAAGGAACGGCTAAACAGTTGTTTGAGTTTATCGAATCGGAATTGAAAGCCGCTATTCCCGACTTGCCGAAAGAGAAGCGTCTGTCACGTTGGACGCAGGGACCTGCGGCCGGATTGCTCGTTCGCCTTTACCTGAACGCGAATGTGTGGATTGGCGAGAGCAAGTATGCCGATTGTAAGAAAGTGTGCGAAGACATTATCAATGGGGTGTATGGAGCGTATAGACTCGATCCCGACTACCGCGGACCGTTCTCTTCGGGAGTGGACAATTATGAGTCTCCCGAGAATTTGTTCGAGTTTAAACATCAGTACGGACAGCTTCAACAATACACTTGGTGGGATCATGCTTCACACTATGCAGCCAATAAGTATATCGGTGCCAGTGGTGGAGGATGGAATGCTATTCTTATGCAACCGTCACGTAACCTTCAGGGTGTAGTCTATGAGTTTGAAAGCGGATTGGGAACGCCATTCGAGAATTATGATGAGGCAGACTATCGCCGTCAGCCGTTCCGTGTACATGCAACCGATTCCAAGGGATTCCGCTACGATGGCTTCTTCTTGAAAGGACTGATGCGGTCGGTTAACGGTTCGGGCGACGGATACATAGCATACGACATGAGCGACTTGAACAACGCTACGAATGTTAACGGACAGGAGGAGTGGAGCGGATCACCATTGGTATTTGTCGATCAGGTGGGACGATTCTCAGAGGATCCTGCTGTAAAAGCTATGAATCAGGCTCAGCGTGCTGAGTTGCTTATGGAGGTGAACAAGCGCGGATACTTCGTTACCAACGCGCCCGAAGTGACCGGAAAGGGAGAAGATCATCCGGAAGATGGAGGATCGAACGTATTCTTGGGAGAGGAGAATTCGGGAATCCGTTTCAATAAGTTCCCGTATCTGCCGGAAGTGACCGGACAGTTCCGTTCGCAAAGTACACCTGAAATCCGTTTGGCGGAGATATATTATTCGCTTGCCGAGTGCTATTATCGAGAAGGAAATGTCGCGAAGGCTGCCGAGTTGTTGGACGCAGTGCGTGAGCGTAACTTCCCGCCGGAGGTATGGTCGAGCAAGAGTTACGCTAACCATCCGGAACGACTGACCGACGCAGAGATGTTGAAAGAGTGGGGACGTGAGTTCATTGGTGAGCGTCGCCGTCGTACCGACCTTATCCGCTGGGGAATGTTCGGTAAGGCATGGTGGGCAAAACAGGATGACGCTAAGTTCGGTGATGGAAAGGAACGGACTTATTTCCCGATTCCTCAGCGTCAGCTGAATGCTAATCCTGAGTTGAAACAAACCACACCGGGATGGGAGGAGTAATCAATACTTTTTCCTTACCAAGGTAACTGTACAGGATGTCGCGGAATCTCAGCGACATCCTGTTTTCTTATGGGAGCTTCCCTATGCAAATAAAAAAGGGGGCAGGACTTATACCTGCCTCCATTTGTTTTACTGTGCGATGATAATGCTATACCTATACGACTATTCTATGGACTTTTATTCGCTGACACAGCGGATAAGCATGCCGGACATTTGATGGTTATCTGAAGCAGCAACACCTTCACATAATGAATATACTGCTCCTCGGCTTGTGCCGGTACTTGTCCAATAGTATCTTTTACCGGGATTGCCTGCATTACCGTAACCGAACGAAGGGCCGTAAGTTCCAATGAATCCGGATCCCCAAAGCATATCTTTTCCATCGGCTATAAGGTCGTCCATCTCTTCTTTGGTGGGAATTCTCCAACCGGCAGGCGACGGGTCGTAAATGGTCTTTCTTCCTTCGTAGCACCAGAGCTCAAGGTCTTCTTTTGCCCACATTCTTTTATCCCAAGGAGTAAAGAGTTCTGTGGGGCGAGCCGCGACTTCTGCCACACTGATTCCTTCTGTTCCTACATCGTAAGGGCTGAATGCCTCTGCTATGGCAGGAACATACACATACCCTGTAGGAGAAGCATATTGGGTGCCCGATGGGAACGGGTCTTTGCGTCCCCACTGGTAACTGAAGCCTCCTTTGTAGAAGGTCTCCGTCTCGTGAGTCATGGCACCGATGTTACGGTCCATGAAGTCAAGCCCGTTGTGTGTCTCCTTGCTTACCGGCTCGGTAGCCCAAATGTGCCAGCTCCAGAGTATCTTGCCTTCCGCGTCGGTAACAGCTATCAAGGCATTGCCTTCCTTAAAGGTGTCGGGGGTAGAGAAGTATACATAACCGTTTTCGTAACGGATGTCGTAAGCCGTTCCGTTATGCTTGATGGCACGCCCTTGTTCCTTTAGTTCCCACAGCACTTTTACGTCCGCTATGCCCTTGATGCGGGTGGCAGTGGTGCCCGTCAACGGGTCGATGCCGCCGTTACCTTTTATCGTGGCATTGAACTTGTAGTTGCCGGGAGCGTTTACCATGTAGCAGTTTGCTGTTCCTAAAGAGCTTATATCATCGTAATTGTCTACTGTCATGTTATAGGTGTAGAGCTTGTTCGATTCTAATTGTACGCCGTATTTCTCTCCGGGGAAGAGCGTTACCTCTTTACTTTCTCCACCTTTAGGCCCGATAATCAGCTTAGCGTTGGGGTTGAATGAAAAGAACGCGGCTGCCACAAAGTCTGCCACTACGTTGCCGTCGTTTTGCGTCTTGGTCTTGATTTCTTGTTTGGAATTATTAATCTGGTTATCTATGTTAATGTCGAGTGAAGTATCGGTAGGCGTACCGTCCTTGAACGTCACATGGAATTGCATGAATGCCATGCTCAGATTATACAGTTTGATGTTTTTCGAACCATAAGTAGGGAGACCGGAACCGGTAGTGAGATCCAACGCTGTGAAAATGCTGTACTGCTCCACCGCCTCTTTCAGGGAGGGGGCTATGCAATGTTGATAATCGTGTTTCAGTTTTCCCGGAGTGGCTTGTACTTGAATCACCTTGTTGCTTGCGCTTAACAATCGAGCTTCCATCCTGTCGTCGGGCTTGGGTGTGTAAGGATTCGTGGCGCTTATCGGTTTTAACTCGCCCGAGAAAGTGGCAGTGGTACCGCCATTCGTTAATTTGCTCACGGTCAGTGTGCCCCATAGTTTGGGCTTTTTAAAGTTAGGTACACAGATATACAGGCTGTCGCCCTCTTCAAAGCGATAAGTTTTATCGTCGGCTATCGTCACGCGAGTTTGAGCGTTGACATTCTTGGTCACTGTCACACTGTAGGGAATGCCTTTTACTTCGGATTGCGAAGGTGGCATGGATACATCATCTTGATTGCTGCACGAAGCAGCGCACATCAGTAGGGCAGCAAAGAACAGCATGCCCGTTGGTAGGGTCCTGAAAATTCTTCTCATGTTTGTTTTGTTAATTGGTTTTGTCATTTAAGTTTCTTTGTCCGGCGTATGCGGATGAGGGAGGATATCAGTCGTCTTCTTCCAAACCCGGAGTGCCGAATCCTGCGCCGGTACTGGCTTCCAGCACGGAACTTTGAAGTTCCAATTCCAATACTTGCGCCCGAGGTGCTTCATAGATCACGTTGTGTTTCATTTTGATGATAATTTAAAGATTGATAAATTTGATTATTAAAGGCAAATATACAACTATTTTGTTTATATTCAAGAAAAGGGTGATAATTTTTTGTAACTTTGATAAGTTTGATGAAATAACAGGGAGATTGTGTAGGACGTACGGGGGTAGAATACGGTCGTATAGTATGGTGGTGAGGTATTTTTCCCTTTTGTTTGATTCATTAATATGGTCATAAAGAGACGGAGGAAAAGTGATCCGCATGAATCGCTCAACTCATGCGGATGAATCGCTCAACTCATGCGGATGAACTGCTCAACTCATACGCATGAACCGGTCAACTCATACGCATGAGTTACCGGATTCGTTTGATGACTTTGTCTGTTGAGGCTTATAAGTCATATCCCACACCTATATTCAAATAGATGGGATACATGTTAAAGGTGATGGTGTCGAAGTCTTTTTCGAAGATGTTGTTGAATCCCCAAGTGAGTTCGGAGTACACGTTCCAGCGACGGGAAGCTTTCCAACCGGCACCTACTTCTGCTCCCCATGAGAATTTGCTTAAATGGTTGCTGAAGTCGTAAGTAGCGATAGATTCATCGGTGAAGTTAACCTTATCGCCCGTAGGATTATCTTTTCTGAGGTATCCCTCATACACTTTTCCTTTGAACGTTCCATTCATCAGAAAGGCGGCATACAGTCCTCCTCTGACGTTCACCCGATCGCTGAGGCGATAGGTGGCCAGCAACGGAACGGCAGCGTAGATGTTACGCGCACGAGTTTGATTACCGCCGGTCCAGTTACCTTTCATCCGGTTTCCGTCGCTGCCGACTATTTCCATGCTGTAATTTTTCACCCTCGCTTTGGTGGTCATGCCTTTTACCTCGCAACGTATGCCCGAGGTGATACCCCAATGTTGCTTAACCCAATGAGTGATATTCAGTTCCACCGTTGGATTGACATCAGGATTAAAGCCGTCGATATGGCGTATTTCCTTAGGCATGGGAAGTGGAGAAGTTCCTCCGACACTGAATCCTCCGCGAATTTCGAAAGTGGTCTGTTGGGCTGCCACAGGAGCGATGAGCAGACAAAACAATATACTGATGATAGTTTGTTTCATAACTTAATAATTAGTAAGATGCTCGTATGTTATTTCCAAATCATCGACCATGAGGGTACTTCCCGGCGCGCCTCGGAAACGGTCGCCTTCTTGACTTGACGACATGATGACCGCTATGCTGTATTGCCCGTTGCGCAGCTTGTCGGCATCGACAACCTTACCGTAACTGTTGTAATCGAAAGGGATACTGAAATGTACCCATTCGTTACTCTCTTTCCGGTCGGTTACTCGTGCCAATGCTACCATCTGGCTGTGTTGGAAGTTGTTCACTGCCAAGTGTCCGTCCATATATTTCACGGAATCGGTCTGTTCGAAGAAGATGGCATAAAGCTCGAAGTTGTCTTTCCGGTCGGTATATTTTCCTTTATCGTAGAATTTCTCTCCAGCCTTATACTTATAGTAGCCGCTCAGCGTAAGAGGCTTATAATAGAACGTGGTTCCGAAGTTGGTGGCGTTTAACGCGTCGGTCAGGGCATTAATCATATTAAACTTTCCCATGAACAGGTTGCCGGCAGCGATAGGCTTGTTCACCATCTGTCCCAAACTTCCGGTGCTGCGTGTGATCAACTTCACGCAATTACCCGATCGTCCCTCATCGCTGAGGAAAGTAGGAAAGTCGGATGGTCGGTTGCCTCCGCCGGTTAAAGCGAAGCCTTGATTGCCGCTTGCCCACGTAAGGGTAGTGTATCCGTCAGCCTTTTCGTACAAGATGTGATACTTATTCTGTGTGTCGGCAGTCTCGAAATGGTAAGTGGTAGGAATGCTCTTTGTCTGCTGGTGGCGAATGATGAGCGCATAGGTGCGATGCCAATTGCCGTCCTCCGATGTAACGGTGTAACGAACCGGAGTGTTGAAGTTATGAGTTGTTCCGCTTTCGGGCGATATGGCAGCCCCCGGCGTAAGTTCAAAGACAGGAGCCAGCGCGGAGAGGTTGGTATGGTTGTCCACCTCTATATAAATAGGATAAGCGTTCAGACTTTCATCGAACGTGCGATAGTAGTCGATGTCGGTGGTAAGCACAGTGGCTCCGTTCACCGTACAAGCGGTGATGTCTGCCTCTGCGTTCAGCGCTTCTTCGCGGATGCAAGCCGTACTGAAGAGTCCGGCAATGAGTAGTAAGAAAAGTATTTTACGGTTCATATATCTTTCTTGTTAGAAAGGAATATTCTGTTTCATCTTTTCATAATCGGGAAGAGCGGTATCGGTTGGTTCGTCCGGATGTAGTTCTTGAGCTTTCCTTCTGTCCTCTTCGGCTCCGGCTTCATCGCCTGCTGCCGCTTTAGCTTTACTCCGTTCCTCGTAAGCATCAACAAACTCGGGCAGTACCTCGATGGCTTCGTCATATACGACGATAGCTTTCTCGTAGTTCTTTTCTTCCTGATACAAGCTGCCCAATTGCAAGTAAGCGTCTCTGTTGAACGGGTTGGCGGCAATCACGCCTTTGATGCTCTCTTCCGCCTCTTTCTTATTGCCTTCGTTCATCATCAGGTTTGCTTTCATCAGAGCAGCTTCCTCGTGTGTAGGGTCTAAGGTCAGCATTCTGTCGATGTCGGACAACGCCCTTTTTTTATCCTCTGCTTTAATAAGCAGATGGGCACGGAGCAGGTAAGCGTCCTGATAATCGTCTTTCAGAACGATGGCTTTATCTAAATACTCGATGGCTTCGGTGTTTTTTCCCAGTCCGATTTTTGCCCGGGCAGTGAGATAATCGAGGATTGGATTGTTCGTTTCGTACTCCAACGCATGTTGACAGGCCTCCTCCATCGATTCATAATCTTCCAATAAGAAGTCGATATTGGCCAAAAAGGTATAGGCCTGAGGGTTTTGCGGCTCAAATTCAATCCACGTTGCCAGTGTCCGTCGGGCATCCTCTGTTTTCCCTGTTGAGGCATAAGCATGCGCTAAGTTATCGTACACCTCCCTGTCGGGACGAATATCGAGGGCACGCTTGAAACATTCTATGGCATAGTCGGCCCGCTGTATGTGGAGGGCACGGATACCATCGTATTTCAAGATATCGAAGTTCTTCTGATTGTTTTTTTCTTTATCTTCGGGAGCAGACTTATCGACGCCACCGAACAAGGATTTTAAAAAGCTCATACTGTTTCTGTTTTAATGGGTGCAAAGTTAGTATATTTACCATAATTTACAAGGAAAGAGTGTCGCCTTTCAACTGAATTTCCTCTTCCGAAAGCAGATGTTGAATCACTTGTCGGGCTTCGTCTTTATTCTTTGTAAAGTGTTTCATCAGTGCTTCGACACTTAATGGCGATTCTTTTAAAGATGCTTTTATTTGCGCTTCCAGTTGTTTGAAACGGTCGGAAGGTATGTCTTTTCTTTTTTCGATGCATACATCGCACAGGCCACAGTCGTGATCGTTCTTCTCTCCGAAGTATTCCAACAGCATTCTGCTACGGCATTTGTCATCGGAATCGGCATATTCAATCATCGCGTGGATGCGTGAGGCATAGCTCTCTTTTCGGTCTTCGTACACCTCTTTGGTGATAGGCAGATTTTCTTTCTCCACCCTATCCCTTGTATAGATGATGAAAGGAGTCCGTTTGTGAGGTATATAGTTAACAATATGACGCTTGGACAGATTGATGAGGATTTGGTACACCCGTTCCCGCTCCAGTCCGCTGCGAATGGCGAGAGAGTCTTCATTGATATAAGCATAGTCGGAGAACAATCCCGTATAAGATCGGAGGATAATACTGATTAGCTTATCGGTTTCTCCGTCTGAATCGTGCAACAGATACAATTCATCTCTTCGTATCGTAAAGATCAGTTGTGAGGCATTGTCTTGTTCCTCGGTATATTCCAGATAGCCGGTACGGGTAAGAATCTTCAAGGCACTGTCTGTTTGAACGGGGTAATGCCTGAACTTGTGGCAAAAGTCATCCAAGTTGAAGGCAAAGGTGCATCCTTCACCGTCTCCCATAGCCATTTCGAAGTAGTAGTTGATATGTTCATAGATATCTCGGCAGAAGTCTTTCTCAGGGAAAGTGTCGGGGATACGTTTGCTCAGCGCTTTTTTATCGCTCTTGGCATAGAGTAGTACGGCGTATGCTTTCTTTCCGTCCCGTCCGGCTCTTCCCGCTTCTTGGAAGTAAGCCTCGGGAGAATCGGGGAGGTCGACATGAACGACAATTCGTACATCGGGTTTATCTATGCCCATACCGAAAGCATTGGTAGCCACCATCACTCGAATTTCATCGTTAACCCAAGCCTTCTGGCGACTGTCTTTCACATCGTTATTGAGTCCTGCATGGTAGAATGTGGTCGTAATGCCTTGTCGGTTTAACAAGTCGGAGATTTCTTTCGTTCTTTTTCGGTTTCGGGTATAGACGATGGCAGATCCGTTCATGGCGGAGAGAATGTGAAGCAGCTCTTCGCGCTTATCTTCCGTTTTGCGAACCACGTAAGCCAGATTCTTTCTTTCGAAGCTCATGCGGAACACTTGTCCGTCGGTACGAAACCGAAGCTTCTCCTGAATGTCCTTAACGACCTGCGGGGTAGCTGTTGCGGTAAGTGCAAGGATAGGAACATCGGGAAGAAGTTCCCGTATATCGGCAATCTTCAGATAAGCTGGGCGGAAGTCGTACCCCCACTGTGAGATGCAGTGCGATTCATCTACTGTAATCATGCTCACCTTCATGCTGCGAAGTTTGGTGATGAACAGATCGGTACCTAAGCGTTCGGGTGAGATATAAAGAAACTTGTAATCGCCATAGACGCAATTATCCAAGGCGATTACAATATCCTCATGCGTCATGCCTGAGTAGACAGCTATAGCTTTGATGTTACGGTCGCGTAAATTGCGCGTCTGATCTTTCATCAGAGCGATGAGCGGTGTTATGACGATGCAGATGCCGTCTTTGGCCAAAGCAGGTACTTGAAAGGTGATGGACTTTCCTCCACCGGTTGGCATCAATCCTAACGTATCGTGTCCGGAGCCGATGCTGTTGATGATCTCCTCTTGTATTCCTCGGAAGCTGTCATAGCCCCAGTATGCTTTTAAAATTTCTTGATAAGTCATACTGTTTCCGTCTGCCGGATGTCTTCAATCTGCAATTGTACTTCTCCGTGCTTATGTGTATTCTCCTCAATGGAGTATATGATGTCGAACGCTCTTTTGGTTTTGATGTAGCGTGCTTGTGAACTTTGTCCGAAAGCAATGCCGTTCATGACAACGCTCGACTTGTTGTCCACCAGTTCCAATTTGATATGTTCCTGATTTCGTCCTACCACCTTGCTGGTTCCATAATCGAACACATGGCGTGTGCAGAACAACGGTTTATGGTTGTCCGGTCCGTAAGGGTTGAACTTTTTCAGGTCGGCAAAGAACTTGGGAGTAATGTCTTTAAAGTCGATGAGCGCATCGATATCGAGTATGGGAGATGTTTGTTCGTCGGAGATATGATTCATTACATATTCCTCAAACCGTCGACTGAAATCGGGAACATTTTCCACTTTCATGGACAGTCCTGCGGCATAGGTATGACCTCCGAAGTTTTCCAACAGGTCGCGACAGCTTTCTATGGCTTTGTATACATCGAATCCCGTTACCGACCGGGCAGAACCGGTAGCCATGTCATCTGCTCTGGTGAGTACGACGGCCGGTCGATAGTATGTTTCCGTCAGTCGGGAAGCGACAATGCCTATCAAACCTTTATGCCAATTTTCGTTATAGATGACAATAGATCGTTGTTTGTCCATACCCTCTTTATCTATAACAAGTTGGGTAGCTTCTTCCGTCATGGTTTTGTCAAGATCCTTACGGGTTTCGTTGTATTCATTGATTTGATTTGCTTTCTCTACAGCGGCAGCGAAATCTTTCTCAATCAGCAGTTCCACCGCTTCTTTACCGTTCTGTATACGACCGGACGCATTGATACGGGGACCGATCTTAAACACGATATCGCTCATCATGATTTCTTTGTTCTGCAGTCCGCAGATATCGATGATAGCTTTCAGTCCCACACTCGGATTTGAGTTCAATTGTTTCAGTCCGTGATAGGCCAGTACCCGATTTTCGCCCATGATAGGTACGATATCCGACGCAATGGCTACGGCAACCAAGTCGAGCAGCGGTGTGAGCTGATGAAAATCAATACCGTTGTTTAGCGCGAATGCCTGCATGAATTTGAAGCCTACGCCACACCCTGACAGATGTTCGTACGGATAAGTGGCATCCTTGCGTTTCGGATTTAGAATGGCCACGGCTGCGGGTAATGCTTCATCGGGTACATGATGATCACAGATAATGAAGTCGATGCCTTTCTTTTTAGCGTATGCGATGGCATCTACGGCCTTGATCCCACAATCAAGAACAATCACCAGTTTTACACCGGTTTCGTAAGCATAATCTACTCCTTGCTTTGACACTCCGTATCCCTCTTCATAGCGGTCGGGGATATAGTAGTCAATGTTAGAATAGAACTGAAGAATAAATTTGTAGACAAGAGCCACAGATGTTACTCCGTCCACATCATAATCTCCATACACTAAGATACGTTCTTTCTTTCCCATGGCTTGGTTCAGGCGGTCTACGGCTTTGCTCATATCCTTCATAAGGAATGGGTCGTGCAGTTCGCTTAGCTGTGGGCGGAAGAATCGTTTGGCCTCTGCGGTAGAGGTAATGCCTCTTTCCAACAGGAGCTTGCCGAGGATGGGATTGATTCCCACTTCTTTCGCAAGTGCCTTAGCTGCTTCTATCTGTTCTTGGGTTGGAGGTTGATAGTTCCATTTGAAATTCATTTTATATATTGTTTTTTCTTTTTTTGCTCTCAAAGATAGGTTAGATTGTAACGAAAGAATACTTCTACACCTATCAAACCGTAAAGTTAGAAAAAAACAACTAAAAATCGCCAATTCTATATTAAAATTTATAGAATTGACGATAATATACTTAAAAAGAGGGATGCTTATTAAAGCTGTACACCCAATTTCTTTGCAATTTCTGCCGGAAGAGCCTTTTTGTTAACAAGGATATTCATTGTTTTGTAACGAACGAAAGCCTTGGACGCATACCAAGTTCCGTTATATTTGCCGCTGTCTCCCCAAGAGTTCTTTACCATATAATATTCGGTACCGTTTTGATCTTTGGCAATGCCGTAGATTTGCATACCATGATCATCGGTGGTTTCCCAGTTGTCGTAAGCTGTCTGACGATCTTGTTGAGAGACCCATTTCTCAGGTCCCGGTTTGGTGGTTACCTGACGTTTCTCAGCAGGTAATTTCAGCCAATGTGCCATGTCGGTTCCGGCTGCTTCAGCCATTTTCTTTGTATCGGGAACAACAGCAACACCGTCGCGTGTGAAGCCCTGTTCACTAACATCGGCACCCCAAGCAATGGTATAGCCGTTATTAATGGCGTTGTCGAAAACCTCCATTAACTCATCAATAGGTAAATTGTATGACTTTGCCCAACGCCAGTTGTCTTGAACCTCGATAACAAACGGCTCATAGAATGGATGATGTGTAAACGATGTCAATGAAATGTAATCGTTAGGATTTAAGCCTGTCGACTCATAGAATGATTTCGGTGTATAAGTCTTTCCTTTGTATGTGAAAGATTCGGGAGCTTTGCCTAAGTAAGTTTCGTGAACAGCTTCTACGGCTTTTTTCCATAGGGCATTACCATCCTTATCGGTCTGTAACTTGCGGAGCTTACTCTTGTTGATACCATTGATCATGGCGTCTGTCAGAACGGAAAGCTCAGAGTGGTCGCTTAAGCTGTCACCATACATTACGCCCGGACGCAGCACTTCTTCAGGAACCAATCCGAAATGAGACATGCCATAGATTACATCATAGAAGGAGCCACCCTGTGAGAAAGAAACGTCACCATGCATGCGGACAGCAGCGTCGGCACGATCCATGTAAGTCTTCTCAACGATGTACATCTCCGACAAATCGTAGGTTCCTTTGCCCATACGGAGCAATTCAGACTCTAAGAAGCCCATGGAAGAATAGCACCAGCACGTACCGGCACGGTTCTGATTTTTTACTGAAGTGATAGGGTTAGCCTTGACGGTTGTGAAGACGAATCCTTCATCTTTTGTGTCTTTGTCGTCTTGAGCAAACGAACTGAAACTGATCAGTCCGGCTGCAGCTAATAATACTAATTTTTTCATCTTTATTGATTATATGTTGATTAATTATTTTTCATAAATTCTTCTATTTCTCTTACGCCGGCAGGAATACGTTCCGTACCTAAGAAGCGAGAGCCGTTTTTGGTAATGAGGATATCATCTTCGATGCGGATTCCTCCGAAGTCTTTATATTGGTCAATAGCATCATAGTTTAGGAAATCTTTATGCAGTCCGGTTGCTCTCCATTTATCGATGAGGGCAGGGATAAAGTAACATCCCGGCTCATCGGTGATGACAAAACCTTCCTGTAACTTTCTTCCCATGCGCAGGGACGCTAACCCAAACTGACCGGACGGGCGTACTTCGTCATCGTAACCAACATAGGTTTGTCCTAAATTCTCCATGTCGTGAACGTCGAGTCCCATCATGTGACCTAATCCGTGAGGGAGGAACAGTGCATGCGCTCCTGCTGCTACAGCGTCATCAGTGTTTCCTTTCATCAATCCCATATCTTTCAATCCCAGAGCCAGTCTTTTACAAACAGCTAAATGGACCGATTGATAGGTAATACCCGGCTTGGCCAACTCCAATGCAAGATCGTGGCAAGCGAGTACCAATTCGTAAACTTCTTTCTGACGAGGAGTATATTTGCCTCCCACAGGAATGGTTCGGGTGTTGTCGGAACAGTAGTTGGTATTCGATTCCGCGCCGGCGTCTACTAACATCAGCTTACCTTTTTCAAGCAGTGCTTCATGTCCGTGGTTATGCATGGTCTCACCATGTTGAGTAAGAATGGTGAGGAATGAAACCATGCTTCCGTATTGCGAAGCGATGCCGTCCAATGCACCGGATATAAGTTGTTCTTTTACGCCCGGCTTACACATTTTCATGGCTGTGGTATGCATCAGATAGCCGATGTGAGCAGCTTTATCCAGCTCCTCTATCTCGCATGGCTCCTTGGCGGAACGAAGGGCTACAATGGCCTTTATAAGCTCTACGGAGGCATATTGTCTGACTACCGACGAACGAATTCCCGTCAACTCTTCTATCATTAGGTAATGATCGAAACGGTATGGGGGAATGAAATGAATCTTTCTGCCTTTGGATACCGCTTCGGCAATCATCTTGCGGAGTTGTTTCAACGGATAGCTGTTACGGACGCCTACCTGCATCCCTAACTCTTTGATGCTCGGTTGAGGTCCCATCCAGATGATATCGTCCATGGTGACATCATCGCCAAAGAAATAATCTTTATTCGCGTCTACGTCTATCACGCCGGCCAAACCCGGAAGAGAATGTCCGAAGAAATAAAGGAATGTACTGTCCTGACGATATACGTAGGTATTGTCAGGATAATTTGCCGGTGCTTCATTATTGCCCAACAGTAGGATAATACCGCTTTGAATCTTCTTCCGAAGAGCTGCACGACGGTTTTTGTATATTGAAGTATCAAACATAGTATATGTGTTTTATATTATTTGTTTATTGACCTGTTTCGCAAAAGTAATATAATTTAATCAATTTTATACCCTTCAATCTCTTTTTTCGTTTATAAAGTTTAAATTTGTGCCATAAAAGAAGAATGATGTTTTTAATCGATGATAAAACAGGATTAGTGCTCGAAGGTGGCGGCATGCGTGGAGTATTCACTTGTGGAGTGCTCGATTATTTGTTGGACGAGAATATATATTTCCCCTATACGATAGGTGTCTCGGCAGGAGCATGCAACGGACTTTCGTATATGTCGCGCCAGCGTGGGCGTGCTAAGTTCAGTAATATTGACATGCTGGACAGATACCATTATCTGGGGATAAAATATCTTTGGTCTCAGCATAGCATTATGAATATGGATTTGTTGTATAATCATTTCCCTGAAGAGATTCTTCCATACGATTACAAGGCTTATGAGGAGAATCCTGCTCGTTTTGAGATGGTGACCACATCCTGCGTTACGGGACGTGCCGTTTATTTGGAAGAGAAGCACGACAGAAAACGGATTATCGATATCGTTCGTGCATCGGCAAGTTTACCGTTTGCCTGTCCTGTCGCGCTGGTCGATGGAGAACCGATGCTGGATGGAGGAATTGTCGATTCCATTCCGTTGGAGCGGGCTGTGAGTCAGGGTTGTCAACGGAATGTGGTGGTCTTGACTCGTAATAAAGGATTCAGAAAAAAAAAGAAAGACTTTCGCTTGCGCATGGTTTATAAGGATTATCCTCGGTTAAGAGTGGCGCTCAGCCATCGTTGCGAGAGCTATAACAGACAGCTGAAGATGGTGGAGAGATGGGAAGACGAGGGGAGAATCATAGTCATCCGTCCGCAAAAACCATTGGAAGTAGATCGGATTTGTAAGGACACGAAAAAGTTAACCACCCTTTACGAAGAGGGATATGAGGTAGCAAAGAACGTGTTTGAAAAGTTGTAATGGGAAAAGAGAATATATTACGGAAATCCGACTATCTTTGCAAACCGGTTCGGTCGGTGAACTTTTATAAAGGTGGAAAAAGAGGAGAAAAATATCAGTCGCAGAGTAGTTCTGAAGTTCTTTGAAACAACGGATGTACACGGCAACTTCATGGGATATGATTTTATCAATAATCATTCTTATCAGGGAGGTTTGGGCAAGGTGGATGCTTATGTTCGTCGTCAGAGGAAACTTTGGGGCAGGGAACACTGTATTCTGATGGACGGAGGAGATGTCTTGGAGGGACAGCCTTGTGCCCATTATGCCAACTTTGTTGATAAGAGCCTTTGTCATTTGGCTGCCGACGTGATGAATTTCATGGAATACGATGTTGTTGCTTTGGGTAATCACGACTTTGAAGTAGGACATGAGGTTTATGACAAATGGATTTCGAATGTGAATTTCCCTGTTCTGGGAGCGAATATCGTTCGTGATGACAATCATCAATCGTATACTGAGCCTTATACCGTTCTGGAGAAAGACGGGATACGCATAGCCGTTCTCGGTCTCATCACCCCTGCTGTTCCCATGTGGCTTCCTCATAAGTTCTGGTCGGGCATTCACTTTGACGATATTGTCGCGTCTGCTCGTTATTGGGTGGAGAAAATCAGGGAGGAGGAACATCCCGATGTGATGATCGGCCTTTTCCATACCGGCCTGAAAGAAGAGGGGTTGAATGGCTTTAATGAGAATGCTGCCGAGGAGATTGCGACCGACGTTCCGGGTTTCGATGTCATTTTTTTCGGTCACGACCATCGTCCCTGTGCGCAGGAGGTGGAGAATAAGGTAGACGGCCGGAAGGTGTTAGTGTTGAATGCAGGCGGTGCTACTCTTCATGTTGCCGAGGCGCAGCTGGTGTGCTTTGTTTCGGATCAGGGCGTAAAGGTAGAACATAAATGTGGCCAGTTGGTTTCTGTGGTCGATTATCCGGTGGATTTGGCTTTCGCCAAGCGTTACGCCGGCTTTAAAAAGGAAGTGAAGCATTATGTTTCTCAGAAGATAGGTAAGTTGGTTACCCCCATCAATGCGGCCGATTATTTCTTTGGTCCTTCGGCATTAGGCGATCTGCTCCACATGGTTCAGCTGAAAGACAGGGATGCCGATATTTCTCTTTCCGCTCCTCTGACATACGATGAGGTGGTGACTCCCGGCGATGTCCGTATCAGAGATATATTTAAGTTGTACCGTTATGAAAATCTGATAGAGGTGTTCCGTTTTACCGGAAAGGAGATTCGGGGAGCACTGGAGCGTTCGTACGACTTGCTGACCGATGTTGAGGCGGAAGGATCTGTGGGGAAGGTATTCTATATCACTTTCTCGCATAAGAATTTCTATTTGGGAGCGTTCAGTCCGTTCCTCATCACAGCCGCTGGCATAGAATATGAAGTGGATTTAAATAAACCAATGGGAGAGAAGGTAAGCATCCTGAGGATGACCGATGGAACACCGTTCGATTACGACAGGGAGTATCGGGTGGCGGTCAATTCGTATATAGGTAGCGGAGGCGGAGGCATTCTCACCGATGGAGCCGGTCTGACTTTGAAAGAGCTGGCAGCTAAGTGTCTGCTGATTACCCAGCAGGATATCCGGACTTGTATCATCAACTGTTTCAAGGAATCGAAAGAGCCGGTTGTTATCCCGTCGCTTACCAACTGGAGGTACGTGTGCGACAAGGAAACTAAAGAAGCGCTTTCGGCTGATAAAAAATTGTTATGGCCGGACTCTTCCAAGAGGTCGAACAATGAAAAACATGGCCGTCATTAAATAACTCATAAGTGTTATCTTCTCCAATTATCCATATCATATTATCGTTTCTCCTTATGAATTCGGCATATTTGCTTATCACTTAGCGGAAAGAAACCGTATACGATACGGAAATTTAACATGCAAAGATAAAAAAATCACTTAAAATGTTTTATTTTCTTAAAAAATATCGTATATTTGCAAATAAGTTTTAATAAAAGTGCGAAAAGATGCGGTTGAGGTTAGTGACTAAATATGGTGCTGTTGTGTGTGTGCTTCTATTTTGTTTGGCGATGGGTGTTTATGCCTATATGAGCCTGAACGACGCGGAGCACAGCCGTGAACTGAATCTTTTTGAACTTGTTCCCTCCGATTGTAACAGCTTCCTTGCCAGCGATAATGTCAATACCATTATTTCGGAATTTGATGAAATCAGTTTTCAGAAAGAATTGCGTTCTTTCCAGTCGAACAGTTTAATGGACTTTTTCATTCAAACCCTTATCAATGAATCGTCGGAACATCTGCATAATATAAGTAATGTGATAAACGGAGTGGTAGTGTGTTATTACGACACCTTGGAGGCGACCGATGACGTAGTATTGTTCCGTACGGTGCGTGAAGGGAAGAATATGCTGGCCGACATATTGAGGAGTGATTTCTTAGCAGGTAATGAAAGGGAAGAGAAATACCGTCACGAAGATATTGTTATTTATCCGTTGAAGTCCCATGGCTTCTTATCCACTTACTCCGGCAACGGGGTCTTTGTCATGAGTTATGAGAAGTATCTGATAGAGAAGGTGATTGATGCTTATTTGGATAAAAAGAGTGTCATGAACGATCCGGTATTCCGGCAGACTCCGACGGTAAAGACGCTGCACAACTATGTCCGCCTGTACACCCGTTGCCCATTCACTCCCGTACCCAATGAACTGACAGGGTGGAGCCTCTTTGAAGTGAAGGTTAACAGCGATGTGATTTATCTGACCGGTGAGAGTTATTGGAAAGACAGCCGGAAGGCTCTGGACGAGGCTCACAGTTACTTCAGGAGCGTTCCTGATGTGCTGGAAGACCGTTTGGTTATGTCGGCCGATCATGATTCCATTAGCACGTATATGAGCCAGGTTCCACAGTGTTTTGCCGACCATCTCTTGTTCGGGCAGTGTGTCAAGTCATTGTCGCCCGACGCCTCTTACATATTGGTTGCCGATGGAAATATCATAGCCGACGATACCCTTCGCTTCACTCCTTATTTCTCGCGGTATATGCTGAGGAATATGGAACATTTCCGTCCTTTCATTCTATCCTCGCAGATATCCGAGTCGGAGGGCAGGTTATCGAATCTTATCGTGCTTACCTATAAAAAGTGATGTTGTTAATAAGCAGCTTGGAATTCTTTCAGGAACCGTGTGTCGTTCTCCGAGAAAAGTCGTAAATCGTTGACACGATATTTCAAGTTGGTAATACGCTCCACACCCATTCCGAAAGCATAGCCCGAATACACTTTACTGTCTATGCCGCAAGCCTCAAGAACGTTAGGGTCGACCATGCCGCACCCGAGAATCTCCACCCAACCGGTGCCTTTACAGAAGGCACAACCTTTCCCTCCGCAGATGTTACAACTGATGTCCATTTCCGCGCTTGGTTCCGTGAACGGGAAGTAGGAAGGGCGCAGACGTATCTTCGTGTCCTTTCCGAACATCTCTTGAGCGAATGTCAACAGTACCTGTTTCAAATCGGCAAAGCTGACGTTCTTGTCGACGTATAGCCCTTCCACCTGATGGAAAAAGCAGTGCGCGCGGTAACTGATGGCTTCGTTTCTGTAAACACGTCCAGGGCAAATAATTCTGAGCGGCGGTTGATGTGTCTCCATGTAATGCGACTGATCGCCTGATGTATGGGAGCGTAGAATGATATTCTTTGTAACGTCGTTCGGATTCGTCTCGATGAAGAATGTATCTTGCATATCGCGCGCAGGATGATCGGCAGCGAAGTTCAGCATTGTGAACACGTGCTTATCATCATCAATCTCCGGGCCGTTGGCAATGGTGAATCCCATGTGATTGAAAATATCAATGATTTGATTCTTTACAATGCTCAGCGGATGGCGTGTACCGAATTCAACAGGATAGGCACTTCGGGTTAAATCCATGCCGGCAGATGAATCATCGGCTGCTTCAAATTGCTTCTTCAGGTTATTGATGCGTTCTGTAGCTGTTTGCTTCAGCTCATTGATTTTTATGCCTATCTCGCGCTTTTGGTCGGCTGCCACCGTACGAAAATCCGCCATCAGTGCATTGATCTCGCCTTTTTTACTCAAATACTTTATCCGAAGTGCTTCTAATTCCTCTGCGTTAGCTGCTTGAATTTCTTTTACTTCGTTGAGCAACTGCTCTATTTTGTCTGTTAACATAGTTCTTATTTTTTATTGTCTGCAAATTTAAGGAATTAAACGGAATTATTTGTAGAAAAGAATAAAAGAATTCGTAATTTTGTGCCGTATTTTTCTTAGAAGAGTTTTTTATAGGGAAATGAGAGAATTATTATGGGGCGTGGTGATGGTTGCGCTAACAGCCTCGTGTAAAGGTATAAATAAAGTAAACGAGCCGGAAGGTGTTCTTGGCGACTCTATCGAGTCATCGACAAGTAATGATTCCATAGCGAGATTTCGGGTGGAGGAAGAGGAAAAGATTCCTTCCTCGGTTGATGGAAGTTTTGCCGACTTTATCTATACTTTCTCGCGCGATGCCCTCATGCAGAAGTCGCGTATCGATTTTCCTCTCACCTGCGTTAAGTCAAACAAGAAAACGTATATCAACGCTAACGAGTGGAAGTTCGATCCTATCTTCAGTCACATGGAAACCTACACGGTTATCCATACTATTGATAATGATGCCGATATGGAAGAAGATACGATAGCCGTCACTGCTCAGTTAGAGTGGATTCTGTTGAAGGAGAAGCAAGTCAAGAAGTATTGCTTTAATCGCCATCAGGGGCGTTGGAGGCTTCATGAGATAGCGTATAGTGCCTTGAGTGAGACTGACTCGATAGTGGGGGGAGAGGACTTCTATCATTTCTATTTCCGCTTTGCGAACGACAGTGTCTTTCAAACAGAGCGAGTGGCTAACCCGTTGAAGTTCATTACCTTCGATCCTGATGATGAGTTCCGGATGCTGGAGACTACATTGGAGGACGGACAATGGTTTGCCTTTGCGCCGATATTGCCTCCCGATACGCTGACGAATGTAATCTACGGACAGGTAATGCCATCGAAATCGAATCTTCGTGTCTTGGAGCTGAAAGGGAACGGAAACGGATTTAATAATGCATTATACTTCAAGCGGAAGAACGGTCAGTGGAGACTGATTGAATTTGACGACTTGAGCGATTGACAGGAGATTATGAAAATGACCATCTTAGGAACAGGAACATCATGCGGAGTGCCCGAGGTAGGGTGTACGGGACCGGTGTGTACCAGTACCGACCCGCACGACAAGCGACTGCGTTGTTCGGGAATTCTCGATGTGAACAAGGCGCGTATCCTTATCGACTGCGGACCCGACTTTCGTGAGCAGATGATACGCCTGAACGACTTCAAGGCGATAGACGCTGTGCTGATTACCCATGAGCATTATGACCATGTGGGAGGCATTGACGACCTTCGTCCGTGGTGCCGGTTCCGTACCATTCCCATCTATGCCGACCACCGTACGTGTGAGCATCTTAAGCAACGGATGCCTTATTGCTTTGGCGAGAATCTGTATCCGGGAGTTCCCCGAATTACGCTCACCGAGCTTCAGCCCGATATACCCTTTATGGTGAGTAATCTGCAAGGGGATAAGGTAGCAATCTATCCGTTGCGGATTATGCACGGACAAATGCCTATCCTCGGGTTCCGTATCGGTAGAATGGCTTGGATAACCGATATGCTGACCATGCCCGAGGCGAACTACGACAAGTTGAAGAATCTGGATGTATTGGTGATGAATGCCCTCCACATAAAGGAACATCCTACACACCAGAATTTAGCTCAGGCGTTGGAGAATGCTCGGAGAATAGGTGCCAAGGAGACGTATTTCATTCACATGAGTCATAAGATGGGACTTCATGCCGAAGTGGACAAGGCGTTGCCTGACCATATTCATTTGGCCTACGACGGGCTGACGCTCTCTATCTGATTTATTTGACGTGTGGAGTCAGTGAGTACTTGCACACCCCGTTTAGTCCACACTCCCCACACTTAGGTTTTCGGCTCTGACAGACATACCGTCCGTGCAACAACAGCCAATGGTGTGCCTTGGCTATGTCTTCCGTAGGGATATATTTCTCTAAATACTTCTCTGTGGCCAGCGGAGTGGCGCAACTATCGGGAACTAATCCGACGCGATGACTTACTCGGAATACATGGGTGTCGACAGCTATCACTGCCTGATGGAATACGGTGCTCAGCATCACGTTCGCCGTTTTCCGTCCTACCCCCGGCAACTTTAGCAGGTCGTCCATGTTATCGGGTACCTCACCGTTGAACTCGTTCACTAACAACTTTGCCATCTCCACCAAATGCTTCGCCTTACTGTTCGGGTAACTTACGCTGCGGATATAACCGAATATCACTTCGGGCGTGGTGGCTGCCATCGCTTCGGGAGTGGGGTAGTCGCGATAGAGGGGGGGAGTAATCATATTCACCCGCTTATCGGTACATTGCGCGCTCAGAATGACGGCCACCAACAGTTGGAACGAATCTTTGAAATGCAATTCCGTACGTGCCTCCGGTATTTCTTCTTTCAGGTATGCCAATACTTTCGTGTAGAGTTCTTTCTTAGTCATGATATATATTACGTGGATTCGAGTTCTGTCAGGTGCTACGGAAATCTCAGTCTCCTTGACTATCCCCCCTTTGATTCTTTACTACAAAGATAATAAAAAAAAAATATAAAGTGTAACTTTGCAACCGAAAAAATGATGAATCTATGGAACGAAAAGAAGAACAACTGAAGGTCCTTGGAAAGAAGACCGAATATAAAGTCAACTATGCTCCCGAAGTGCTCGAAGCATTCGAGAACAAGCACCAAGAGAACGATTATTGGGTACGGTTTAACTGTCCCGAGTTCACCTCGCTTTGTCCCATCACCGGACAGCCCGACTTTGCCGAGATACGTATAGAGTATATCCCCGACGTGCGCATGGTGGAGAGCAAGAGTTTGAAGCTCTACCTCTTCAGTTTCCGGAATCATGGCGACTTTCACGAGGACTGTGTGAACGTCATCATGAAGGACTTGATCCGGCTGATGGACCCGAAGTACATTGAGGTGACCGGATTCTTTACGCCGCGAGGAGGCATCAGTATTTACCCGTATACCAACTACGGACGTCCGGGAACGAAGTACGAGCAGATGGCTGAATATCGGTTGAAAAATCACGACTTGAAATAACCACCCTTAGTCACTGCGCGACACCGGCCAATTGACTTTACTTTATAAATATAAATTACCGTTACGCCTGATAGGGAAAGAGCCTGCTTTTTCCGGTTTTCAGGGCGGGCTCCCTGTTCGGGAACGAAAAACAAAACCCGTTCGATTTTTTTCGCACTTTCCGGAAAAGCAGGCTCAGGACAACCTAAAACAGCGTT
>NZ_JAJLQX010000005.1 GCF_021295095.1 Phocaeicola oris | reverse complement strand
TAGGTGATGTCCGCCACCCACAGCTGGTTGGCGGCTGTCAGGACAAGCCCGCGGACGAGGTTCTTCCACTTGTGGTAACGGTGGTTGGAGTTGGTCGTATGACGGGGCTTGGGGGGCGGAAGCATCAGATGATGACGACGCAGAAGGACGTAAAAACAATCCCGTCCCATGACATAGTCCCCTCCGTACATGTCTTTGAGCATCAGCCACAGCTTACAGGCACCGATGCCAAGGTCTTCTTCCCGAATGTCCCTGACATCCCGGACAAGCTGACGCTCACGCATGACTTCCGTCTCCACGTCGACCTTCACCCGGTAGAAGGCCTGACGGCAATGGCCAAATAACCGGCAGACGAGGGTGACCCTGAGGGCATCCTCGCTGACCGGTTCCGTTGCTACCTGGCCCCAGATTTTTTTCTTATCTGAATATCAAAATACACCTCGGCCTTGTCGATCATCATGTCGCGGGCTTTGGTTTCCAACTTGGAAAAGGACAATGCCTTTTCCAGCTCCCTGATGCGCTTCTTCTGCGCCTTGATCTCCTGACGGTAATCGTCTTTGCTACGGTTTGCCATATCGTTCTCGGATGGTTCTGCAGGCAAAGATACCGAATTTTCTTCTGTTTCGTATTGATGAAGCCATCTCAGAAACAAACTTCTATTACTAACACCACACCTCTGAACGAACTTATATACGCTCAGACCAGACTCCTCATACTCGCGAAGAAGATTTAATTTTTCTTCCTCACTGTAATGTTTGTACTTTTTACGCATAAGTTATACACATTTTTATGGTTATTAAATGTGTCTACTTATATCAGTATAAGTCATCGAAGTGAAGCGGGTTCATTAAAAAAGTCGTGTATTACTTTATAAAAGCAGTACACGACTTGTATTTTTTTATTTATCGAACAGATGTTATTTTATCAATGCTTTATTTATGTCTTGAATAAGCCAAACCATCATATTTCCTTTTCCACGATGTGCCCAAGCATAATAAGGAATAAGAGTTAATTTGACAGGAGAGGAAACTATTTTTCCGTTTGCATCATAATTAAGGATTTGCGCGTCCGTACAAAGTTCTTTGATGCCATACAATAAATCCGGTTTTTGAATCAGCTCAATATCTGCCTTCTCATTTACAATGGTGCCTAAAATATTGAAATTATTATCCGGCCATTCGGCACAGTAAACCAGAGGACCTCGTTCGATGGCAATACGCCCTTTGTCGGCTGCCACTTTCTCGTGTGCTTTTACGGTACGCGGTTCCATGTCAAAATGTACGCGAACGATGTCTTTCTTTTTTAAGTTATGAATATTTACATATCCTTTATCGAGTGTATTTTGTTGAATTTCTTGTCCATTTACAGTAATGCTATAGTGTGGATTCTTTCCATCGGTGTACGAGTATAGATCGCTTGGAACCGGCGCGTTCCGAACCCAACCGGGGATACGGATTTTCAAAGTAAATTTTCCTGCTTTGTTCTCTTTGACATTTAAAGCAATGTCACCATTCCAAGGATATTCAGTTTGTTGCTCCAAAACAATGTTTTTACCTTCAATCTGGAATGTCGCGGTATTCGGCATAAACAAGTTTACATAGATGTCACGATCTTTCTGCGCATAGACATAGCCCGGAACTGATGGAATAAAGCGTGAGATGTTTGAAGGACAGCACGCGCAGCCGAACCATGCTTTACGCTCATGCTGCCCATGACTTTCCAACGGATTGGGATAGAAGAAGCGTCCGCCGTCTAATGATACACCTGAAAGTACACCATTATATAAGGTGCGCTCTAAAACATCATAGTATTTTGATTCCCCATGAAGTAAAAACAGACGATAATTCATATAAACATTCCCAATAGCGGCGCAAGTTTCGCAATAAGCTGTGGAGTTTGGCAATTCGTAGTTTTGACCGAACGCTTCACCCATATTTGTTGCGCCAATTCCACCTGTAATGTAATATTTCTTTCCTACAATATTCTCCCAGATACGGTCGATTGCCTGAATATACGATTGATTGCCGGTTAACGCGGCTACATCGGCCATACCTGAATACATATAAGCTGCACGAACCGCGTGACCAACAGCTTCATCTTGTTCTAAAACAGGTTTATGAGTCTGGTTGTATTCGTCCTTCATAGAAGTTTTTCCCCTGTAGTCCAAGAAAAACTTTGCTAAGTCCAAATACTTTTTGTTACCGGTAGCCAAGTATAGTTTTGCCAATCCCATTTCCGCGATCTGATGTCCGGGGACTTTAATTTGTTGTCCTCCCTTTGGACCGATTTCCTTATTTATACAGTCGGCATATTTAATGGCGATGTCTAAAAAGTTTCGTTTCCCTGTTGCTCTGTAATGTGCTACCGCTGCTTCAAGCAAATGTCCTAAGTTATAGAATTCATGGCTTAACTCTTCTACTTTTTCCCAGCGTTTTGTCCCTGCCCATTCGTGCGGATGCTTTGGGTTTTGTGTTCGGGCAGTATACAAATAGCCATCCGGCTCCTGGGCCGCGGCAACTATTACCAATATACTATCTATATAGTTGTCCAGTTTCTTATCCGGATAGGTCTGCATCAAGTAGCTGGCTCCTTCAATTGTCTTATATACATCCGTGTCATCAAAGGAGTAACCGCTAACAGTAAATGTGTCGCAAGGATGAGCAGCTCGTTCAAAGTTGACATAACGTCCCGTTTCTTCACATTTGCTGAATGCTAAAGGAATAGTTACTTCACGACTGGCTTTTAATCGCTGTCCCCAAAAACCTTCCGGATTCACTTTTACTTGAGTGAATTGGACTTGTCCAATAGGGTATCCGTCTGAAGGCTCAGCCTTCTGAGCTTGCAGTCCGATGAATATGACAGATGCTGTTAGCAAGGTGAAAATTCTTTTCATGATATGTCTATATTATTATAGTTAATTGTCCATATAATTTTACAAAGTTATAAAATGGAATGAGAAAAGCAAAAAATCTAACTTTTTTATCCTAAAAGATAGAGAGTCTGGAGGTCTGTTGACAACGAATAAAAAAGAAAATTCTTTTGTTCTATTTATATATTGGTGATTATTCACTAATTTTGAGAAATTTATAAAAGAGGTCTATTATGAGAAGGAAAATTCTTTTTGCTTTTTTACTATTAGGTTCTGCAATGGTTGCTTCTGCTCAAGAAGCACGTTTGCTTCGATTCCCTACTACCAATGGTTCGGATGTGGTATTCTCTTATGGTGGTGATTTGTATAAAGCCCCCATTCATGGTGGAGAGGCTGTTCGTTTAACATCTCATGTCGGATATGAGATGTTTGCTCGATTCTCTCCGGATGGAAAATCAATTGCGTTTACCGGACAATACGACGGAAACACTGAGGTATATCTGATACCGGCTTCCGGAGGCGAGCCTGTCCGGTTGACTTATACAGCTACCAATAGCAGAGATGATTTAGGTGATAGGATGGGACCAAATAATATAGTGATGAATTGGACTCCTGATGGGAAAAACATTGTTTATAGAAATAGAATAGGTGATGGTTTCGAAGGGAAGCTTTGGACTATTTCGAAAGAAGGTGGCATGTCCGAACAGATTCCATTGCCTGAAGGTGGATTTTGCAGTTACTCTCCGGATGGGAAAAAGTTGGCTTACAACAGAGTAATGCGTGAGTTCCGGAATTGGAAATATTATCGGGGTGGTATGGCCGATGATATTTGGGTGTATGACCCAACGGCAAAAAAGGTGGAGAATATAACGGATAATGTTGCTCAGGATATTATACCAATGTGGATTGGGAATGAAATTTTTTTCCTCTCTGACCGAGATAAAAGAATGAATATTTTTGTTTATAACACACAAACAAAAAAGACAGAGAAAGTAACCAACTTTACAGATTATGATGTAAAATTCCCGAGCTCGAACGGGCAACTGATTGTCTTTGAAAAAGGAGGTTACCTTTATACTTTAGATCCGAAGACACGTCAGACTTCGCAGATAAATATTACATTGAACTCTGATAATATTTATGCTCGCAAAGAGATGAAACATGTAGAGAAGAATATGCAACAAGTTGATTTGGCTCCGGATGGAAATCGTTTAGTCGTTACAGCTCGCGGTGAAGTTTTCGATGTGCCTGTAAAAGAAGGAGTGACAAAGAATATTACTTGTACTCCCGGAGCGAATGATCGGGATGGGAGTTGGAGCCCGGATGGGAAATACATTGCCTATATCAGTGATCAAACAGGTGAAACAGAAGTTTGGATGCAGCCTGTTAACGGAAATGAACCTGTTCAGTTGACAAAGGATAATGATACTTATATTCGCAGTATTTACTGGCGTCCTGATAGTAAGAAGATTCTTTATACAGACCGAAAGAATAGGGTTGTTGAAGTAGATGTAATATCAAAGTCGAAGAATATTTTGACGCAGAATCCCGAAGGAGAATTTTATGATGTGGAGTATTCTCCGGATAGCAAATGGATTACTTATACCAAATCGGGAGCAAATAATATGAGTGTCGTATATATTTATAATCTATCGGAAGGGAAAGAGTATCCGGTGACGGAGAAATGGTACGACTCTTCTTCTCCTACGTTTAGTCAAGACGGAAAGTATTTGATTTTTAACTCAAATCGAGACTTCAATCCTATTTATAGTTATATAGAATGGAACTTTGCGTATACTAAGATGGGGGGAGTTTATCTTGCCCTTTTGTCAAAAGAAACGCCATCTCCTTTTTTGGATAAGGATGATGAAGTAAAGATAAAATCGGATGATGATGCTTCGTCTGCTGAAGATAAAGATAAGAAACAAGAATCTGCCACAGATAAAACGATTAAGATTGATACGGATGGCTTGACCGGACGAATTGTTAAATTGCCTTTAGGAACGAATTATTATGGAGGCTTTTATTCGGATGGAAAGAAAGTTTGGTATTCTGCTGGATCAGACTTAAAAGTGTTTGATTTATCTGAACAGAAAGAGAAAACAGTAGCCGAGCATGCAAGTATGTCTGTATCACACGACGGAAAGAAAGCATTGTTCTATCAGCGTGGAACTCTTTATGTTAATGATTTCCCGACAGAGAAAGCAAATTTGGAGAAAGGCGTCAATCTGAAAAATATGGTTGCATTGGTTGATTATTCAAAAGAATGGCCTCAGATTTTTGATGAGACGTGGCGTGCGTTCCGCGATGGGTTCTATTTGGAAAATATGCATGGTGCCGATTGGAAAGCATTGAAAGAAAAGTATGGATCTTTGGTTCCGTATGTCAAAACACGGATTGATTTGAATTATGTGATTGCCGGAATGATTTCTGAACTGGCTTGTGGACATGCCTACATTAATCCGGGTGAAACGGCAAGTCCCGAAAGGATTAAGATGGGTCTGCTTGGAGCGGAAATCAGTCGGGATAAGAGTGGCTATTATCGGATAAATAAGATTTTGCCGGGAGCTGTTTATAGTAAGACTCTTCGTTCGCCACTGACAGAGCCGGGGCTTAATATTAAGGAAGGCGATTATATCACGGCAATTGATGGAATTTCCACCAAGACGGTAGATAATATTTATCAGTTGTTAATAGGTAAGGCAGAAGTAATGACCGAATTGCTTGTTAATAGTTCAGCTTCGGATAAAGGGGCACGAAAAGTGGTGGTTACTCCTATAGAGAATGAATATCCGTTATATCATTATAATTGGGTGCAAAAGAATATTCAGACTGTGGAGAAAGCAACGAATGGAAAGGTTGGCTATATCTATATTCCGGATATGGGACCTGAAGGCTTGAATGAGTTTGCCCGCTATTTTTATCCGCAATTGGATAAGGAGGCTTTGATTATAGACGACCGTGCTAATGGTGGTGGTAATGTATCTCCTATGATTATTGAGCGTTTGCTTCGTAAGCCGTACCGTATGACTATGCGTCGTGGTTCGACAAAGACAGGAACTATTCCGGATGCTACGCAGTATGGCCCTAAAGTATTGCTAATTAATAAATATTCTGCTTCGGATGGTGATTTATTCCCTTGGAGTTTTCAGGCGAATGGGATAGGTCATGTTATAGGAACCCGTACTTGGGGAGGTATTATTGGAATTAGTGGTTCACTTCCTTTTATGGATGGTACAGATGTCCGCGTTCCTTTTTTCACAAATTATGACGCGAAGACAGGTAAGTGGATTGTGGAGAATCATGGAGTAGATCCTGATATCTTGATAGATAATGATCCGATAAAGGAAGCTGCCGGCATAGACCAGCAATTGGAAAAGGCTATTGAGGTGGCATTGGAAGAGTTGAAAACTCGCGTTCCTTTGCCAAAGGTTCCTGCTCCGAGAACATATAAAGATTTAGGATTGTAATACCAATTAACCGGTTTGTGAACGAAAGACGTTCAAGAGTTATTTGAAAGGGACACGTATAATCGGCTCGTTTGTTCAGAATCAAACGAGCCGATTTCTTTATGAGTTGGAGAAACATCTTGATGACTCATTCAGATTAGCTTATAGCTTTCCAACCTTGTTCATCCATTTTCCGGTTTTCATTCTTATTAGGAAAATGGCTCCTCTGAAACAAAGTTCAGTGCACATGGCAATCCAAACACCTTTTAAACCTAACGAGGGGGCAAGCGTGGCAGCTAAGGTGATTCGTACTGCCCACATACTGAAGAAGTTCATTCCACTGGGAATAAGTGTATCGCCGGCTCCTACACATACACCATAACTTACAATAGCAGCTGCGAACATCGGTTCGGCAAACGCTTCAATTCGCAAAGCCATAACGCCTAAATCTCTGATTTCTTGAACAGGAGTCATGATGCTCATCATAAGAGGAGCACTCATATACATGATAAATCCCATGAATGTCATGACAACCATACCCATTATAATGCTGATGCCCGCAAACCGTTTCATCAAATCTTTTCTTCCTGCACCGGCGCTTTGCCCGACTAAGGTGGTAGCGGCATCGGCTATACCATACCCCGGCATATAACAAAGGCTCTCCACAACTATTCCGAAAGAGTTTGCCGCGATAGCAACAGCACCCAATGGAGCGACAATAATAGTGGTGGTAATATAGGCAGTACACATCACAATGTGCTGAATGCCCATCGGGATACTAATTCGAATAGCTTTTTTTAAGGTATCGGCTGTAGGTAAGAAGTGCCCTTTTTCGTGTACGATTTTCAAATCTTTTGAGCGGAAGCAAAGGAAATAAAGCATCAGTACAGCCGTGACTATCTCTGCTAAGGCTGTACCTAAGGCAGCTCCTGTTACAGACAATCCGGCACCCGGCATAAAAACATTTAGGTTGAGAATATTTACAGTTTGAGATGGGAATATCAGGAAAAAATTGAATATGACATCCAAGGTACACATAAGGACATTCAACAGACTCGGAACTAAAATATTACCACTTGAGCGGAGCATTCCGGCACCTAAGATTTCAAATATAAGAAAAGGGATACAAAGCGTGAAGATTCTGAAATAGCTTGACGCGTCTGCGGCTATTTCTTCATTGGCTCCGAGCCAGCCCGGAAGGAAAGGACTGATAGAAACTCCAATTAAAGAGATGCACAAACCGAATACCAAAGCGGATATAAGTCCTTGTCGCAGAACATTCTTAGCCTCTTCTTTCCGATCGCCTCCGATGAGATGGGCAACTTGTACATAGAAACCGGTCATAGCTGCCGAACACACACCGCCTAAGAGCCAGATGGTGGTCTCTACAATTCCGATGGAAGCAGATTGATTAGCCCCTAAGCTACCCACCATGGAAGCGTCAATATACTGCATGATGGTAGCGGAAAGTTGAGCTAAGATTGCAGGAGTACTCAGTTGAATCGTCAGATGCAACTGTTGTTTCAACGTCATAGGTTTCCCTAATCGGATGAGAGATAGCAAACTGTCTTTATTTTCTTTAAACACGTTGCAAAGATAATGCTTTTATATTTGAAAAGATTTCTGCTTGATGTAATAAAAAGTAAAAAAAGCATTAAGTTCTTTTTTAAATTTTATCCTTATTATATGCATAAAACTATGATTTGAAACGAACGAAATAATCATAAAATTTTTGATTTTCTTTAGAAAAAATAGATTTTTTCAATACCTTTGTCCATTCTTATAACTAATATAAGCAAGTAAAACGTAAAATTAACTTAATTCACTAATTCACTCAAAATGAGCTGTAAAAGAACACTTATGGTATCCTTTATTGCTTTATTTTTAGCAATGGGTACAACACAGATCTCTGTTTTTGCAGCAGTCCCAAGTCCGGTAGTCGACCAACAGACTAGAACGGTAAAAGGTACTGTTAAGGATAAGACAGGTGAGCCTGTAATGGGAGCTACTGTTCTTGTGAAAGGAACGACAAATGGAACTACCACCGATTTGGATGGTAATTATACATTGTCAGGCGTTCGCGATGGACAGATTTTGTCTTATTCTTTTATTGGAATGAAGACTAAAGAGGTGCAAGTTTCTTCTTCTACAATCGACGTTGTGCTAGAAGAAGATGCTATTGGTTTGGAAGAAATTGTTGCCATCGGATATGGTTACGTCAAAAAGAAAGATTTGACAGGTGCTGTGTCAACTGTTTCTGCTAAGGATATGACACTTGGTGGTACGGTTAGCAATGCAGCTTTGGCATTGCAAGGTAAATCCGCTGGAGTCCAAGTATCACAAAGTTCAAAAGCTCCGGGAGGAACTATTTCGGTACGTGTCCGTGGAAGTAATTCAATTAGTTCTTCAAATGAACCGTTGTATGTTGTTGATGGATTTCCTACAACACAAGGATTAAATATCAACCCTAATGATATTGAATCAATGGAAATTTTGAAAGATGCTTCAGCGACAGCTATCTATGGTGCTCGTGGTGCCAATGGTGTTGTTCTTATTACTACAAAGCGTGGTAAAGCTGGGGAGAATAGAATTTCTTATAACGGATATCTGGGTGTTCAAAAGATCCAAAATCCTTTCGATTTTATTTCAGCAAAGGAATATATGAATCTAAAAAATGCTTTATATCAAGAAATAGATGGTCAGGAGGGGAACCCAAACGGAGTATATACTCCATCACAGTTGCAGTCGAATGTAGATACAGATTGGTTGGATGTTTGTACTCGCTTAGGTATCGTTCAGGATGATAATGTTCAGTTTGTCGGTGGTTCGGATAAGACAAAAGTCATGACTAGTTTAGGTTATTATGGTCAACAAGGTGTCTTGAAGAATACAGACTTCAAACGTTACTCCGGTCGTGTGAATGTTGATCAGACTATTAATGATTACATTAAAGCAGGTGCAACAGTTTATGCGCATCGTGAAGATTCAAAATATCAGCAATATAGCGGTAACATTGTGAATTCAAACGTGTTGTTAAGTGTTCTTCAGTATGATCCGACAGTTAAACCTTATAATGAAGATGGCTCTTATGGACGTGTTCCCGGAGGTCGTGGTGATAACCCATTGGCCAATTTGTTGGAGCGTAATAATAAATCACAAAGTGATAAGTTTAACGGAACTGCTTTTCTTGAGATTCATCCTTTCCAGGATTTGACCTTGAAAGCAACAGGTGGTGCTGAAATATTACATAATTTCCAAGGAACTTATCTTCCTTCTTCTACGACTTATCAGGGAAGTATTGATAATGGTATAGCAACTACATACGACTATTCTTCAACGAATTTGTTGTTTGAAGGAATAGCAAACTACATGCATACTTTTAATAAGGTACACGACTTTAATGCTATGTTAGGTTATACTTATGAAAAGTATACTTCAGAATATCGCTCAATGACTGCGAAAAATTTCTCAACTGACGTGTTTACCTGGAATAATATTGGTGCAGCTTCGGAAAAAACGTCAATTGGTTCAAACAAGACAGAGAATATCTTGATTTCTTTCTTAGGCCGTCTAAATTATTCTTATAATGGTAAGTATTTGGCTACATTCACCATTCGTCGTGATGGTTCTTCGCGTTTTGGTAAGAATGAGCATTGGGGAACATTCCCTTCTGGTTCTTTGGCATGGCGTGCTGGTGAAGAAAATTTCATTAAGAACTTGGGAATATTTAGTAACTTGAAAGTTCGTGCAGGATTCGGTGTAACAGGTAACGAGCGCATTGGTGATTATGCGTCATATGCATTGATGTCAACTACTCATTTAACGTTTGATGGTAGTTCAAATGTTACTGGAACTCATTTGCGTCAAAGCAGTGCCGAGAACCCAGATTTGAAATGGGAGACAACAACACAGTATAATGTTGGTTTAGATATGGGCTTCTTTAATGATCGGTTGGCTGTCACAATTGATGCATATTACAAGAAGACTAATGATTTATTGCTGAACGTTTCATTACCTCTTTATAGTGGATATATTTCCGGACAGCAGAATGTAGGTTCTATTTCTAATAAAGGTATTGAATTGGATATTACTTCTCATAACCTGACAGGTCCATTGGTATGGGATACAAAATTTAATATTGGATTTAATAAGAATGAAGTATTGAATTTAGGTTCTCAGGGGGATATTTATATCACATCGTCTAAGCCGATGGGTACCGTTTCAGAAGAACATTATGCCGTCGTTCGTGAAGGGGAGGCTTTGGGATCATTGTTTGGATATAAGTATCTTGGTGTTCTCCAACAAGGTGAGACTTATGCCCCGCAACCAAACGCAAAACAGGGTGATCCTAAGTTTGCTGATGTTAATGGTGATGGTCAGATTACTTCAGCCGATCGTACAATTATCGGCCATGCAAGTCCTGATTTTATTTTTGGTTTGACAAATACATTCAGTTATAAGAACTTTGACTTGAATATCTTCTTTCAGGGTTCTGTAGGAAACGACTTGTTGAATATGACTCGGATGAATCTGGAATGGGATAGAACTACGGATGCATTAAAGCGTTGGACATCTTCAAATATGAATACTGATATCCCACGTAATGGATTTTATTATTCGAAGTATGGTGGTTATATCAATGATCACTTCATAGAGGATGCTTCTTTCGTTCGTTTGAAAAATATTACTTTAGGCTATACTATTCCGTTTAAGAAGGTCATTTCTTCATGTCGCGTATATATAGCCGCTGAGAATCTGTTAACTCTTACTGGTTATTCAGGTTGGGATCCGGAAGTTGATACTAAGGCATATGAGTATTCTGGGTCTAATTCTAAACAGACAGCCAATGCAGGTGCAGGTTTGGATTTTAACTCTTATCCGGCAATGCGTACCTACACTGTTGGTATGAATATCACATTCTAACATTTAAGAAATTATAACTATATGAAAATAAATAAATATTTAATAGGTTTAGCTGCAATAGGGTTGGTTGCTTGTACAGACCTGGAACCAACTTTGTATAGTAATTTGACGACAACGAATGCCTATACTACCGAATCTGATATTAATGCCGCATTGGTTGGTGTTTATGCAGATCTTGCTCCTTATCCTGGTGATGGATGGATGTATTATGCAGGTTATTTTGTAATGATTTCAGATTATGCAACAGATATGGGTTATTCAACTGCTGCCGGTGATCCTACTAAATTAAGTCAGATGACTTATGATGCTAATAATCGTTACTTCCGCTATAATTGGCAGTGCGCTTATCAGGTTATTTCTAATGCAAATGTGGTTATTGCAAATGTTGATAAAGTGAGTGGCATGACAGATGAGAGTAAAGCTTTGATCAAAGCTCAGGCTAAGTTCTGCCGTGCCCTTGCTTATCGTGATTTAACAGACGCATGGGGGGCTGTTCCTTTTTTGACAACTTTACAAAATCCAAATGATATTAAAAATATGGAGTTGACTCCGGTAGCTACTATTGAGGAAACTTTAATATCTGATTTAAAGGAATGTATTGCAATATTGCCTGAGACTTGGGGTAGTGAGGAGTTAGCTCGTGCTACTAAAGGTGCCGCAGAAACATTGCTTGCTAAGATTTATTTGCGCAATCATGATTATGCAAATGCAAAAACATATATAGATATGGTTTTGTCTTTACGCGATAAAGGCGTTTATGCTTTAGAGAAAGACTTTAAAAACGTATGGTCTGAAAGCAATAAATTTAATAAAGAGTTCATCTTTTGTATTTTACATGAGGCAACAACGAATGGTGGTGAGATAACTAACCACTTTGGTCCTTCTGATCATCCAGATGTTCCTGGACGTTGGCAATATTATGGAGTATCTCTTCCTTTCTGGAGAAGTTACTCAAAGCAAGACCCGCGTCGAGAATTTTTCTATTATGACTATACCGGTGCTTCAAAACGTGATGATACTACAGAAAATGGTTTTCATTATATGGTTCCGGATGAAGGTGTAACAGTTGTTCCTAATGATACTACTAAGTTTATGCAGAATGTGGCTACTATGAAGTATTCATATAAAATGGTTTCATCTTCATATTATGATGGACGTACAATTAGTATTTTCCGTTTGTCAGATGTTATTCTTATGAAGGCTGAAGTTGAAAATAATTTAAATGGCGTAGCCGCTGCTTTACCTTATTTGAATCAGATTAGAGAACGTGCAGGTGCACCTCTTTACGGAAGTAGTAACGAGTTTCAGATTCCAGCCAGTGTAGAAGAAATGGATCAAGCCATTTTGAATGAACGTGGCTGGGAACTTGTTTTTGAATTCCAACGTCGTGCCGACTTGATACGCTTTGGTAAATATGAAATAACCGTAAATAATTATCTTCAGAAGTTAGGTCTTGCAAAGCCTACTACTGTTACAGCAAATTTGCGTTATTTCCCTTATCCTTTATATGACGCTCAGCAGAATACTTATATGAATGAGGCTAATCAAAATCGTTTGTCACATTAATTTTTGAATATGAAAAAGGGATGCCTGTACTGACAGGTATCCCTTTATTGTTATAAAATCAGATGAAGAAAACAATAGTTCTTATATCATTATTAGTTATTGCTTTAGTATTTGGATATTATTATCTGAACCGAAATACTATTAAACGAATTACGCTTACTTCACCTCATAATACAGCTATGTATAATAAAGTGGAAGTCGTATTGGCTAAACCGGCACCGGTTTACATTATTTATAAAGAGAAATCTACAGGAAAAACATATAAGACCCGTACTGCACCTGCGGATACATTGGTGCAATTAGATTTATTATTATTAAAGGCTAATACAGAATATACATATAGGGTTGTTATAGATGGCTTGTTTAAAGAAGAATCAAAAGAATTGTCGTTTAAAACAAGAGAACAATCTCCATGGTTAATAAATCGTTGGCTCAGTAAGGAAAAACCACACGATGGTTCTGCTTTAGGAAATGGTTATATATTAGTTTGTTTTGGACGCTTGCCTGGTTATATGGCCTTAATTGATGGAGAAGGTGAAGTCCGCTGGTATTGGCAAATTGCAGATATAGGAGTAAGAGCAGCATCTATTACTCCACGAGGAACTTTTTTAGCCATGCTACGTCCGGCTTTACGAGATGTTATCGATGACAAACCAATGACTCCGGAAGAAGTTAGAAAAGAAGAGCATAAGAAACCTATGCGTAGAGGATCTATCGGCTTTGCCGGAGGTACTGGCTTGGCAGAAGTTTCTCTTACCGGTGATTTGATGTGGAGGCTTAATTTAGATTCGGTAGAAAAAGAAAAAGATTATCTAGTTATTCATCATGATATTCTTATGGATAAAGAAAATCATATACATACGCTTTATCGGCCAAAGAAAGTAGCTTCTATTAAAGTGAATGGTTGCTTGGAAACAGATACCTTGGGTGGAGATGGTATAATGGTTATAGATACTTTAGGTAATGTTTTAAAAACATTGTCTTTGTGGGATGTGTGGGATATTGACAAGGATCCATATATAGCAGAATATCGTTATGATCGTTTTCATGCAAATGGATTGTGTTTTGATAGCGATGGTAACTATTTAATTTCTGCTCCTATAGAGGACCAAATATGGAAATTAGATGCTAACAGCGGTAAGATATTATGGCGTTTAGGAAGAAATGGAGATTTTAAGATGGATAGTATTGCATATTTTTCTTTTCAGCATAGCCCATATATTATGAATAATGGTGATTTAATGCTTTTTGACAACGGATTATATGATGAACGTTCTGGGGCAAAGTCCTTTCATATTGATGAACAGAATAAAACAGCGAAGCTAGTTCTTAGTGCAATGCTTTCGAAAGATAAATATACTTCTAGAATGGGAAATGCATTCATGCTACCTAACGGAAATATTTTGCAGTGTAGCTCTAAGACTGGTTCTATAATGGTTACAGACCGTACGGGAAAAATTTTATGGGAAAGTTTAATGTATTATGCCCCATATAGAGCTGTTTATGTCCCACAAGATTTGTTTAACAGATATTTTACTGAGATAAAATAACAGAGCGGATGAAGAATGGCATCTTATACATATTTCTGACTTTCTTGAAATTGGGGTCTACAGCTTTTGGTGGCTATATGTCATTAATCGCTATAGTTCAAAGGCAGATAGTGGAAATTGATAAGAAGATGAAAGAAGAGGATTTGTTAGATGGTATTTCCTTAGTATCTGTTCTTCCTGGTCCTATGGCTGTCAATCTTATTGCCTATGTTGGTTATCGCTTAAAAGGACTTAGTGGAGCATTTGCAGCTTTCATTGCTATAATCATACCATCCTTTTTCTTAGTTCTCTTTTTATCCTGGTTTTATTTTAATTATGGTAATGTTCCACAAGTAAAAAGTATTTTTCAAGGTTTTTTACCTATGATAGTTGCATTAATCTTTACTGTGGCTCTTAATATGGCTAAAAAGCAGTTAAAAGTTTCTTCGCAGTGGGTAATAGGGATAATATCTGCATTGTTATTGGTGTTAGTTGGAGGCTTTTGGCTCACATTTGCTATAATAGTTTTAAGTGGTTTAATAGGCTATTTCTTATTCAGGGAAAATAAGCCTATATTAAATTCTGATATTGATTTTCATATAAGCAAAAATCCCATTTTTGCTTTTTTTTCGATCATTGTTTCCTTTCTCTCTTTAGTTTTTGTAGGTGGGGCCATGAATAGTAGTCCCAATCTGATAAAGATAGTTTCTATTTTTGGTGGGTCCAGCCTAACTCTTTTTGGTGGTGGTTATGTTGTTATTCCTACATTAAGAGAATTATTTGTTGGGAATCTTGGTTGGTTAACAGATAGTCAGTTTGCTGATGGAATAGCCATAGGACAAGTTACACCTGGACCAATCTTTATTACTTCTGCTTTTATTGGTTATAAGGTGGCAGGATTTTTAGGAGCATTAATGGCAACGATTGCAATGTTTACTCCTCCGGCAGTCTTAACGGTTATTTGTGCCCGTTTCTTTATGCCTTTAACTAAGTTATCTGCAGTAAAGGCAATAATGAAAGGAGTGCGTGCATCCGTCATTGGAATGATTTTTGCTTCTACTTTTACTATAGGTAAAACAATGGACTTTTCTATTCCAACCTTTGCATTACTTGCTATTTATCTGATAGTTACATATAAGTTCAAGATGAGTCCTGTTTATTTGATTCTCGGATCAGGTATTGCAGGTTTATTATTATTTTGATTATGGATGATATTATTGGAATACAAATGATTGGAACCCAACGGTCGGGTTCTAATTTATTAAGGGTGATGCTTGACGCTATTGATGAAATAGTTGCTCCGCATCCACCACATATACTTCAACGTTTTTTACCTTTACTTCCTAAGTATGGCGATTTATCAGATAAAAATAATTTTCATAATTTAGTTGAAGATGTATGTGAATTAGTGTGTATTAATCCTGTTCCATGGGAAGGGGTTATTTTAAATACGGAAAATGTATTGAAAGAATGTGAACATCCTACTTTGTTCGATGTCTTTCATATTATTTACAAAACAGCAGCTATTCAAACTCATGCAACACATTGGTTATGTAAGAGTATGAAAAATTCTTATTATGCAAAGGCCATGGAAGATGCAGGAATTCATCCTTTTTATTTATATTTGTATCGTGATGGGCGAGATGTAGCTCTTTCTTTCCAAAAAGCAATTGTGGGGGAAAAACATATCTATGCTTTGGCTAATGTTTGGAAAAAAGATCAGGAAGCGGCTTTGGCTGTGCGTTCTATTGTTCCAGCGAAGCGATTTATAAGTTTAAGTTATGAAGAATTAATAGTTGATCCGGAAGGAACTGTGAGAAGTTTATGCCAAAAGTTAGGTGTTTTGTATACTAATAAAGTCATGGACTACTATAAATCATCAGAGTCGAAGCATACGGCTATAGCTGGTAAAATGTGGCAGAATGTCATCAAACCTGTTTTGAAGAATAATAGTAAGAAGTTTTTGAAAGAGATGTCTCCTAATGATATTTGTATTTTTGAATCTGTAGCAGGTAATGTATTGAAAGAACTTGGGTATGAGCTTTATACTGATTCTGATAAACTTTGTTCTTTTTCAGAGGATGAAATTACGTTGTTTATGGAGGAGAATGATAGGTTGAAGAGAAAGTTTAAAATGGAAAAAGTTGATCCGGGAGATATTGAAAAGCGACGTCCTCAGATGGAACTGTTGGAAAGAATACGTAATTATAATGATAAGTAATAATATATAAATGATATGAAAAAGTACGTTATTGCATTCTTTATTCTATTTCCATTAACTATCGTGTCGGCTCAGACTGTTCCGACTGAAGATTTGTATGGGACAGGAACTTGGAATGCTGATTCTTTAGGAAACCATAGAGTAGTAGTTGCAGTTGATAAGTCTTTAGATGTCGTTTTGGCAAATTTGGAATGGCGTCGCCGTGATGCTAATCCCGATCAGAAGAATATTATTGTTGTTGATGCAACAACGGGAAAACGTATTACCAATGTAGCCCGTTTTACTGTTAATCAGGAGAAAGGAGAAATAGCTTTCCAGCCACAGACTGTTCCAGGAGAATATTATATTTACTATTTAAAGAATGTAACGAGCGGAAGTAAATATTATCCGACAGTTAAATATCCCCCGTTTGAGGATACTGCTGATGTTTCATGGTTGAAAAAAAATTATTTAACCGGTAAGAATGCTCCCAAATTACCTGTAGCTCGTCTCGTGCAGTACCAAGCTATTAATAAGTTCAATAGTTTTTATCCAATGGAAATTATTGCTACAGCGGCTGAGAAAAAGAAATTATTGGCTTCACAACCAAAAGGTAAATATATTCTGTTTACAGAAGATCGTATGAATCCGATTCGTATGACTATGGATATCCCTTATAAATGGATTAAGGACAACCATCACGATTCTTTTGAAGGTAAAGCTGATAAGGGAGAATACTATACTTTCCAATTTGGTGTTTGGGCTGTTCGAGATGCAGTAAATAAGTTGAAAGTGGATTTTTCTTCTTTTGTTAATTCAAAAACAGGAGAACAATTGCCAGCTTCTTCTTTTATTTGTTTTAATACCGGAGGCATAGATGTGACAGGAACAGTTTTTGAAAAGAATTGTTCCGTTGAGAAAGGAAAAGTTCAGGCTTTATGGATGGGTACCATGATACCAGAACAGATATCAACAGGAACTTATGAGGGAACTGTTACGGTTTCTTCTGCTAATGCGGAGGTTAAGACGGTCAAAGTGAAAATAAATGTTTCGAATAATGTTATTGCTAATCACGGAGACAATGAACCGGAGCGAATGACTCGCCTTCGTTGGTTGAACTCTTCTATTGGGTTTGATAATGAAGTGATTGCTCCTTATACTCCCATTTCTTTTAAAGGAAAGAAATTTTCTATTCTTGGCCGAGACATTCAATTATCTGACAATGGATTGCCTGCTTCTATAACGAGCTATTTTAAAGAAACAATGACAGAGATTGGGCAGGAAGGTAAACCTATTTTAGCTTCTCCTATGGATTTACAGGCAGATGGAGGAAATTGGGAAAACTTGGATTTCGAAATAGTAAAGCATAAGCCGGCTGCCATAGAATGGACTGCACTCAATCAGAATGACCAGTTTTTGATGCAGTTAGATGGGGAATTGGAATCGGATGGTAATATAACTTATAAAATTACTTTGGTTGCACGTAAAGATGGTAAGGTTAATGATATTCTTTTAAAGGCATCTTTAACTCCCGGACTTGCAGAATATATGATGGGCTTAGGAGAGAAAGGTGGTTATTGTCCAAATGATTTAAAATGGAAATGGGATATTGAGAAAAATCAGGATGCAATTTGGGCGGGTTCTGTGAATGCCGGATTGCAGCTTCGTTTCTATGATAATAATTACCGTCGTCCATTGAATACGAATTTTTATCACCAGCAGCCATTGGTTATGCCCGTTTCATGGTATAACAATGGAAAAGGTGGCATTAATTTGAATAAGGGTGTGATTACAGCTTATTCCGGAACACGTGAGGTTAAGAAGGGCGACCGTCTTTATTACTATTTTAATATCTTAGTGACTCCTTTTCGTACGATTGATACAGCTAAGCATTTTAAAGACCGTTTCTATCATAAGTATGAATTTATTGATAAAGTTGAGGAGTTTGGCGCTAATGTTATAAATGTCCATCACGCAACACCTATTAATCCGTTTATTAATTATCCGTTCCTCCGTGCGAAGGAGATGAAGGCATACATTGATGGAGCACACGCACGCAATATAAAGGTGAAAATTTATAATACAGTCCGTGAATTGTCTAATAGCTGTGCAGAAATATTTGTTCTCCGCAGCTTGGGAGATGAGATTTTCTCTAAAGGAAAAGGTGGAGGTTTTTCATGGTTACAGGAACATTATGATCAGGACTATATTGGAGCTTGGTTTGTTCCTGAGTTAAAAGATGCTGCTATCGTAACAACAGGTGTTTCTCGTTGGCATAATTACTATATGGAAGGACTCGACTGGTTAGTTAAGAATGTGGGTATAGATGGTTTATATATTGATGATTTAGCTTTCGATCGTATGTCAATGAAGCGTGTTCGTAAAATACTGAATAGAACAAATCCGAGTGCAATGATCGACTTGCACTCTGCGAATCAATATAATAAATCGGACGGATTTGCCAACAGCGCAAATCTTTATTTGGAGCACATGCCATATTTAGATCGTATTTGGTTTGGAGAATACTTCGATTATAATTTCAATCCTGAGTTTTATCTTATTGAAGTTTCAGGTATTCCTTGGGGAACAATGGGAGAAATGCTTCAGGATGGCGGAAACAAATGGAGAGGTATGCTCTATGGCATGACTGCCCGTATGCCGTGGACTGAAGGTGTGGATAATCGTCCAATCTGGAAAATTTGGGATGAATTTGAAATAGAACATAGTGAAATGATTGGTTATTGGGTAAAAGATAATCCGGTGAAAACTAATAGTAATAAGACTTTAGCTACTATTTATCGTCAGAAAGGTAAAAAAACATTAGTTTCTATTGCTACTTGGGCAGAGGAAGGGGAAACTATTACCTTGGATATTGATTGGAAGGCATTAGGACTTGATCCGCTAAAGGTAAAGTTGCATGCTCCAAAAGTTGATTTGTTTCAGAATGAGGCAACTTGGAATGTTGGTGATTCTATTAATGTTCCGAAAGGTAAAGGGTATCTGATTATAATTGAATAAATTTAATATATCATGAAACGCATTTTTTTAACTTTATGTCTGGTCTTAGTTGCTATGCAAGGATTTTCACAAGCGACAGTAAGAGAGGTAAATGAGTCTATTAAGACTTACCCTTTCTCTGATCCGAATCCTGTACCAGAACCTTCAAATTTTATTTATCCTTATTTCCGTTATGACGGGTATGCCGTTAAGGGAGTAGAACAAAATTGGAAAGTGGTTGAATTGGAGAATCCTTATATTAAGGTTTCTGTGTTCCCTCAAGTGGGGGGTAAGATTTGGGGGGCCATTGATAAGACAACGGGAAAAGAGTTTGTTTATAAAAATAATGTCATGAAGTTCCGTAATATCGCGATGCGCGGGCCTTGGACTTCGGGTGGCATCGAGTTTAATTTCGGTGTTATCGGACACGTGCCTTCTACAGCTACGCCGGTTGATTACGTTACGAAACAAAAATCGGATGGCAGTGCCAGCTGTTATGTATCTTCGTATGAGTGGGTGACACATACATGGTGGACAGTGGAGGTGAATGTTCCGGCTGATAAGGCTTTTTTCACAACCAATGTGGTTTGGCATAATAGCTCAGATATGGATGAACCATATTATCAGTGGATGAATGCTGGTTATCCTTCTCAGGGGAAGGCTGAATTTACTTATCCGGGTACCCATTATATTGGCCACGGCGGAGAACTTCATTCATATCCTTATGACGAGGACGGTCATAATATTGGTACTTACGAGGGAAATAATCAGGGTCCTTCGGTTTCTTATCATGTCTTAGGAAAGTATAATGATTTCTATGGTGTTTATTATCATGATAAAGACTATGGATCGATACATTATGCTGATTATGCCGATAAATTGGGAATGAAAATATTTTTATGGGGTACAGCTCGTTCGGGTGCTATTTGGGAGGATTTGCTAACGGATGGACACGGACAATATATTGAACTTCAAGCAGGAAGAATGTTTAATCAGCCTGCCGCTAATAGTGCTTATACTCCATATAAACATACTTACTTTGTTCCACAGGGAACAGATCGGTGGACAGAATATTGGTTTCCGGTTGAGAAAATTGGAAATGTTTTGAAAGCCAATAACTATGGCGCGCTAAATGTAACTCGTGAGAACGGGCAGTTGATAATAAGATTCTCTCCATTACAAAAGTTGAATACGGAATTATATGTTTATGATGGTGATAAGTTGGTTAAGACTTTTCCTTTGCAAACAGAAGTCTTGAAAGTTTGGGAAGAGATGTTACCTTTAACCGGCTCTTTACAGAATGAAGGGACATTAAAGATTAAGATTGGTAATCATTTGTTGGAATATTCTGAAGTGATGAGTGATAATATTACTAATCGGCCAAAAGTTACTCCGAAGGATTTTGATTGGAATTCTGTTTACGGGTTTTATACTCAAGGTGATCAGGAGTTGAACCAGAAGTATTATAATGCAGCCGAAAGCCATCTGAAGAAATGTTTGGAAAAGGACGCTAACTTTATGCCGGCTCTTTATAGCTTGGCAACTGTTTATTATCACGAGGGAAGATATAACGAGTCTCTCGAACTTTGTAAGAGGGCGCTGGCAATCAATACCTACGATGGTAAAGTAAACTATTTGTATGGACTTAATAATCAAATATTAGGCAATATCGTTGATGCAAAGGATGGTTTCTCTATCGCATCCCGTTCTGCGGAAGTTTGTAGTGCTGCTTATGAGAAGCTGGCCGAAATGTTTTATGCTGAAGCTGATTATTTAAAAGCTCGGCATTTTGCAGAACGATCTTTAGATTTTAATACTCATAACCTTAGTTCTTTGCGTTTGTTGATGACAATTTATAGGAAAACGAATGCATCTGATAAGGCAAAAGAGCTTATTAATAAAGTGTTAGAGGATGATCCGCTGTATCATCCGGTTCGTTTCGAGGCTTATAAAGCCGGAATAATTAATAAGTCTGATTTTACTTCTGCTATTCGCAATGAGTTGAATAATGAAGTTTATGTAGAGATAGCCAACCAATATGAAAGTATTAAGGATTATGAAGATGCTATCGAGTTGCTTGGTATGATAGATTCTTATCCTATTGCAAATTATAAACGTGCTTATCTGTTAGATCGGACAGGAAAGGCGTCTGATGCTTTGGCTTTGGTAGAGAAAGCTAATAATGAATCTCCTGATATGGTGTTCCCGCACCGTGCTTCTACATTAAAAGCGTTGGAATGGGCTAAGGAAAAGAAGAGCAATTGGAAGATTGACTATTATTGTGCGCTGATTTATTGGGGTAAGCAGCAGAAAGAAATTGCTCGGAAAATCTTCAGTGGAATTAATAATGCCGATGATGCTTCATTCTATTTGACTCGTGCTTCCTTAGAAGAGGGTGATGCTAAATTGGCTGATTTGAAACGAGCAGAGCAAATGCAGAAATCTTGGCGTACAGGATTAGCTTTGGTTAATTACTATTCCGACGTTAAAGATTGGAAGAACGCTGATATTGTTGGGAAGAAGTATATGAAACTTTATCCGGATAATTACATCCTTGGCTTGAAGTATGCTAAGGTTTTGTGTAATGAAGGGCAAAACGATAAGTGTCTTTCTTTGTTGAACAACCTGACTGTTTTGCCTAACGAGGGCGCTTCGGAAGGTCGTGTCGTATATCGTACTGCTCATTTGAACAAGGCCGTCCATTACATGAATACGGGAAATGCTGCTAAAGCTCTTAAAGAAGTGGACGCTGCCGGTGTTTGGCCGGAAAATTTAGGTGTCGGAAAGCCATACGATAAGTTCAATGATACTCGTTTGGAGACTTTCCTTGCTGCCGAAGCTCAGGTTAAGATGGGCAATAAGGAGAAAGCTCAGGCACTTTATAAGGAAGTGCCGAATAATGGGGTGAATGCTTCTTATTTCAAATCGGCTAATTTGTTGGATGCTTTAGCATTGAAGGCTCAGGGAAATGCTGCCGCCGCCGAAGAGATGGTTAACGGTTGGGTAATGAAGTATTCTAACGATGTTGTTGCTCAGTGTTGTGAAGCTATCTATAAAGGAGATACAGAAAAGGCTAAGAGTTTGGTGAGCAAGTATAAAAATCCAAAAGAAGTTCCTGTATGGCAGTCTTCTCGTCCGGATAATGACTTTGAACTTATTCAGTCTTTATTCTTGAAGTAATAGGATAAAAAAATAGATTTATCGGACAGCAGTAAATGTTTTTATTTATGCCCAAAGTCATTACTTCTTTCCGGAAATTCCGGATACCGAACCGGAAAATCAAAAGAAAACTGTGAATTTGTGCCAATGAAAAAATAGATTTTATGAGAAAAAATAAAATACTAACCGTTTTTCTATCTACATTTCTGCTCACCGGTTGTACAAAGGATAGGTTTAAACAACCATTTGAAATACCTACTTTAAGCGATAATACAGCGTTGAGCGAGATGTTTGATGTCAATAAATGGATGAGTGCCAATAGTATTAGAAAACTATATGCTCCTTGGGACGGATTAAGCGATAACTCGACATTCAAATGCTTCTTTTCTTCCGATTATTTCTATTTCCGATTTGAGGTGAAAGATGATACTCCAACGCTTTGTAGTGACTATAGAAACGAATTAAATGTAAGCAACGAAGACCGAGTAGAAATCTTCTTCTCTCCAGATAAGAATATGACGCAGACATATTATGGAGCAGAGATGGATCCGAATGGAAACACGTTGGATTATTCATGTAATTATTATCGCAAGTTCAATTACGATTGGAATTTCAATACACTCGACTTAAAGACTCAGAAAGATGCGGATGCTTACGTTTTAATTGGCCGGATTGAGATAAAAGAGTTAGAGAAACTGGGAGTCAATTTAAATGCTTTTTATATGGGCGTATTCCGCGCCGACTATTACGGTCGAGAACAAGTCCACTGGTATTCTGCCCAAAAGACTGATGATAAGGAAGCCGATTTCCATAAACCGAATGTATTATTTGAAGCGAAAAAGAAATAACTTGTTATCCATTTATCCATCGATCCTATCAATACAATTCGAAAGAACGGAACTTTATACGGAAAAATACCGCAAAGACTTTGCGGAATAGTTTATACCACACACTTTATCCTCCATAAAATAATTTAGGGTTTAGAGCTGACACTCTAAACCCTAAATATTAAACTCTAAACCGAATTACAGAATCTCGTCACAACACTTAATGAAGTAATCGACGCATTGCTTTATATCGGGAACAGAATTATTCCAATTATTTTCGTATTCGATAGCAAAATAACCTTTAAACTTCTCATCCTTGAGTATACGCAACATATCCTTCACATCAAGAATGCCTGTTCCCCAAATACAATCAACCATTGTACCATCGGCTTTCGGTTCAGCAATATCTTTAAAGTGAAGGCTGATAATTCGGCCTTTCAACTGTTCAAGACATTCTTTCTGATCCAAATCACAACGTTTCCAATGACCAACATCAGCACATGAACCGATATTCTTATTCAACTTAGAAATAGCAAATAAAAGATTTTTAGGATCCCAATATGGTGAAGGTTTCGGATGGTTATGAACAGAGATCTTGATATCATATTTTTTAGAAAGCTTGTCAATCATCTCCCAATCACGCAACTCCGGTTCACAAGTAATGTATTCCATCCCCATGTCTTTGGCGAATTTGAATTCTTTTTCCCAATCTTCGGAGTTCTCGGTAGTGAAGACACCTGTTCCAACAATCTTGATACCACGGACAGCAGCACTATCCATAATCTCTTTCCGAGACTGATCATCCATATCCATACCAAACACTTGGTCTCCGTATCTCCCTCCTAATTTATGACCAGGATAAGCTTCAATATACTTGATTCCTAATTCCTTGGTCTTATCAAGAGCCTCGATAAACGAAAACTTATGGAAAGTATACGACTGGATAGCCAATTTCCATCCTTGCTTCTCTGCCTTTGTTTCATTGCTATTGCAACTGTTCAGCATGAAACACGAAAGGCAAAGTATTAATAATGATAGTAGCTTCTTCATATTGAAATCCATTATACAAAAGTTATTATCTCGGCATTTCAGGCAACTTCCAACCTTCACGGTAGTTGTGCTTAACCAATTCATTCGCAAACTCAAGTGCATTGAAAGGCTCTGTAAATGTCTTATTGAATGTTGGGTGACCATTATGTACGGAGAAGCCATCAACCTTCATAATTCTCATTGTTTCACTTGGAGAGATATTCAAGAACTTCATGTTCTGTCCATCCCATTCAAGAACCTTATTCAATGACTGCAAACGAATAGCTAATACACCTATATCAACCATCTCAGTCAAATCGCATGCTTCTGAGAAATCAGAATAAGTCGGTACACGATTCTCCGGAGATTCCTTACAAGCGCGAACGAAGTCCATCTGATGCTCAGAATCCTTGATTTCATGATTTCCAGGAACATACTCAGGCTCTCTACCAGACAATAGATATGGGCTGTGTCCATAGCAACCATAAACCAACGTATCCTTTGTACCATACATGATTACTCCACCGCCATCAACATTCAACTCTTTACCATTAGGCAAGTTCAATGGACGCTCCGGCTTAATACCACCATCGTACCAATAAACTTCACACTCAGGAAGAGCAAGCTTAGGCAAGTTTTCACGAGTAGGGAATGTATACTTAATAGACTGAGCACTTGGAGCACAATCGGTAAGCAAAGAAGTAGAACTACCTTGCAACTTAGAAGGATAACCTAACTTCAAAGCAACAAATGCAGCATGCAGAATATGACATGCCATATCACCTAATGCGCCTGTGCCGAAGTCCCACCATCCGCGCCAGTTCCAAGGATGATAAATAGAGTTGTATGGGCGGAACTTAGCCGGACCGATAAACAAATCCCAATCCAAAGTCTTAGGAACTTTATCAACTTTTTCAGGACGTTGCAAACCTTGTGGCCAAATAGGACGATCAGTAAATGCTTCTACCTTACGAACCTCTCCAATCTCACCTCTTTGTACCCATTGAATAACCTTACGAGTTCCTTCGCCTGATGAACCCCAGTTACCCATCTGAGTAACTACACCATACTTCTTTGCCAAGTTCTTCAACAAACGAGCCTCATAAATAGAGTGTGTCAAAGGTTTCTCTACGTATACGTTCTTTCCTAACGTAATAGCATCAGCAGCAATAATAGCGTGAGTATGATCGGCTGTAGCAACAACAACAGCATCAGCTGATTTACCCATCTCTTCATACATCTTACGATAATCTTTGTAACGCTTTGCATTTGGATACTTATCGAAAATCGGTTTTGCGTAGCTCCAGTCAACATCTGCAAGAGCAATCAGATTCTGACTGTCCATTTTACCAATATCAGTAGCACCCATACCGCCAATACCAACAGCCATGATGTTCAGCTTATCACTTGGGGATACATGACCGAAACTCTTACCCAAGATACTGCTCGGAGCAATAGTAAGTCCTGCGACTGCAGCTGCCCCTGTCTTTAAAAAAGTTCTTCTTGATACAGACATAATTGATTATTTTTTAATTTATTATGAGATTGATTTAACTAAAAATATTATCTCCTTTTTTGATATGAAACATTTTCAGCATTCAAATATACAAATTTTATTGTTATTATAAAGAAAAATGAAAAAAAATGTAGTCCTTTTCTTAAAACTTATTTATTTTATCTATTTATAATCATGAACTCTAATAAATATTCCCGTTATATGAATAAGAAAAACCAATATAATTACCAATTACTTTGCTTCCATCTAAATAAAAAATCAATATATACATCTTCTACCAGCAATTCACGCTTCTCCATATATTCATTCTACAATAGCATCATTTCTTGATTCTGAATAGAAAAAGGGAGTAACTCCTATTTATATAATAGACATGCTAATGCTTATTTAGGCAAATATCTTATAATAATTAACTTAATCAATACGGGTAATATGTGCCCCAATAGCATTTAAACGCTCCTCTATACGAGTATATCCACGGTCAATTTGTTCTATATGGTCAATCCTACTTACTCCGTCGGCACTCATCGCTGCAATCAACATGGCTACACCAGCACGAATATCCGGTGATACCATGTGGTTTGCTTTCAACCGAATGCGGTGATCATGTCCGATGACTACTGCCCGATGCGGATCGCACAAAATAATTTGTGCGCCCATATCTATCAGTTTATCAACGAAGAACAAACGACTTTCGAACATTTTCTGATGAATAAGTACACTGCCCTTTGCCTGAGTAGCGACGACCAAAAGCACACTGAGCAAGTCTGGTGTCAACCCCGGCCAGATAGCATCGGACAATGTCAAAATAGAACCATCGAGAAAGCACTCTATCTCGTAATGATCATGACGAGGTATATATAAATCATCTCCGCGTCTCTCTAACTGCAAGCCAAGGCGACGGAAGCTATCCGGAATAATACCCAAGTTATCCCATGACACATTTTTAATCGTCAATTCGCTGTACGTCATAGCAGCCATTCCAATGAAACTTCCTACTTCAATCATATCCGGAAGTATAGTATGCGATGTACCACATAACGATGAAACACCCTCAATTGTCAGAAGATTCGATGCAATTCCTGAGATTTTTGCTCCCATTTTATTCAGCATCTTGCAAAGTTGCTGAATATATGGCTCACATGCAGCGTTATATATGGTAGTTGTACCTTGAGCCATCACGGCAGCCATAATAATATTTGCTGTTCCGGTTACTGATGCCTCGTCGAGCAACATATATGTCCCTCTCAATAGTTTCTTCACTTCAAAACAGTATGCCTGCTTTTCCTCATCATACGAGAACTCGGCTCCCAAATCACAGATTCCCTTAAAATGGGTATCTAAACGTCGCCGACCTATCTTATCTCCTCCTGCATTAGCATAGTAAACCTTACCTAATCGACTAAGCAACGGACCGATCATCATCACCGACCCACGCAACTTGGCACACTTATCCAAGAATGTACCTCCTTCTATGAATTCCATGTCAATATACTCAGCCTTAAAGCTATATATGTTCTTCCCCATCCGTCGTACCGTCACGCCCATATCGCAAAACAGTTGAATCAGATTATTTACATCAAGAATATCCGGTACATTATCTATAATGACCTCATCTGTTGTCAACAGTACTCCACATAAAACTTCAAGCGCTTCATTTTTAGCCCCTTGAGGCTCTATCTCCCCAATCAATGGATGATTCCCTTCTACAATAAACGATGACATAGGCTTTTTTTATTAGACATAATTAACTTCCGGATAAATTTCAATTCCAAACCTCGCATAAACTGATTTCTGAACAGCTTCGGCCAAAAGAATCACATCCTCAGGCTTTGCATGGTTTTGATTAACAATAATCAACGACTGTTTTTCGTATATTGCCGCTCCTCCCATCGACCTTCCTTTCCAGCCGCATTGTTCAATCATCCAAGCTGCCGGAATTTTAATATGTTCAGAATCAATAATATAATGAGGAATATCTTCGTACTTCTTCTTTAACTCTTCATATTTTACGACTGACACAACCGGATTCTTAAAAAAACTACCGGCACTTCCTAAAACCGAAGGGTCAGGCAATTTATTCTTTCGGATCGCAATAACCGCTTCCCTTATCTCTTCAGCTGAAGGAACCGAATTCATCGCCTTCAAATCTTTCAACTGCCCATAATCCAACTTCACTTCCGGTTTAACCGAAAGATGAAACAATACTGCTGTCACAATATATTGTCGCCACAACTCATTCTTGAAAATACTGTCGCGATATCCATAGCAACACTCTTTATTAGTAAAAATTCTTTTCTTTCCGGTAGAGATTTCTACAGCTTCAACCTGACTGATAACATTGCAAACCTCTGCGCCATACGCGCCAATATTCTGAATAGCGGCAGCACCCACCTCTCCCGGAATGTACGAAAGATTTTCTACTCCATAGAATTTCTTTTTCGCCATATCATCGCAGAAGTCATCCCATACAAATCCACTGCCTACTCGACAAAAAACGCCCTTTTCATCGATAGATTTCAGTTCAATAAAACGAATATTCGAATGCAAAATGGTACCTTTATAATCTTTTGTAAAAAGAAGATTACTACCTTGTCCGATATGAAAAACCGGTCTCTCTTTCGGATGTGACTTCAGTACCTCTTTCAACTCATCTTCCGAATCATAGCTGATAAATTCGTCTGCTCTCACATCCATCCCAAAGGTATTATGCCCCAAAAGAGAGTAATTATGTTGAACATTTATTGCCATTTGACAAAATTAATATCATGTTTGCTAAATTACAGATTTTTTTTGCTTATCCTGCCGTACAAAGAAAATTTTTAAAATTGGGGATTTATTTTCCCAAAAGATGAGCTTTTATCCATGAATAGTAGAAAGAGCCTTATCATTCATGGCTACATTCTTTGCTGTAAAGAACTTCCTTCTATTCTGATAATGATTGCAAATAGATATATAAAATTACAGTTGGGCGTATTACGTTCAAGTAATAATCAAAATCAAAACAAAGAAATAGTCCATTCTTAAACTCATAAAAGAGAATTTCAAAGTCAATTTGATAAATTTCTAAGTCAATATGTATCAAGCGCCTATTTCATACGTATAAAAAGACAAACTCATCCGCATGAATCGATCAACTCATCCGTATGAGTCGTTCAACTCATGCGTATCATTTCACTTGTTCATACGCATCACTTTACGCACTCATACGTATCAAAATATCCATCTACAAATTAACCTGTTAGTGCAAAAAAGATTACCTTTGTAAAAAACATAAATCATATAAAAATATGAAGAAATCCCTTCTTTTAATCTTCGTTTTCATTCATGCCTTTTCTTTACGCGCACAAGACATTGACGGGAAAAAAGGTTTAAACATTTGGTTCGATAAGCCTACCGAATTAACAGGTATGCAATCGTGGTATAACCTGACAACTGATAAGAATTGGGAAGCGAACTCATTAATGATAGGCAATGGAAGTTTTGGGGCAAATATTCTTGGATCTATTTCAGCCGAGCGACTTACACTAAACGAGAAAAGTCTCTGGACTGGCGGTCCGAACTCCGTAAAGAATCCTTCTGACTATTGGAATGTAAATAAAGAATCGGCTAAGTTTCTTCCTGAAATAAGAAAAGCTTTTGAAGAAGGAGATTTTGAAAAGGCCGGAAAAATTACAGCAGACCATTTTAACGGTCTGGTTCCTTATGAGACGGGGGATGAAGACCCTTTCAGATTTGGAACCTATACTTCCTTAGGCGAAGCTTACATAGAAACCGGTCACAATGAAGTGAGACTGAGCGATTATAAACGAGTGTTGTCTTTAGATTCTGCATTAGTAACGGTATCATACCAAAAGAACGGTGTCCGTTTCACTCGAAAATATTACATGTCGTATCCGGACAGTGTCATGGTAATTCACTATATAGCCGACAAACCCGGAATGCAAAACCTGACATTTTCTTGGCAATCAACTCCCTATATGGAAGCCACTTCAGAAATGGAGAATAATCAGATGCTCTACAAAGGCCATTTAAAAAATAATAACGAAGCGTTTGCGCTCCGAGTTTCACCTGTAATAAATGGTGGAGAGACGCAATTAAAAGAAGGGAAGATTATCATTAAGAACGCAAATGACGTTTACTTTTTCCTAACAGCCGATACGGATTACCAAGTTAATTACAACCCCGATTTCTCTAATCCCACAACCTATGTCGGAGTAAACCCGATAAACAGTACGGCTGCTATGATGCGAAACGTATTAAATAAAAGTACAGACGAGCTATGGAAGAGACATATAGCAGATTATCAGAATCTTTTCAATAGAGTTGAATTACATTTGAATCCGCAAGTCGCAAGGACAGATATTCCGACCTACCGGCGGTTACTGAATCTCAAAACGAATGACCGGTCAGACTTCTATCTGGAAGAATTATATTATCAGTTTGGTCGTTATTTGTTGATTGCCAGCTCGCGCGAAGGTACCATGCCGGCAAACCTGCAAGGTATATGGTCGAATGGCGTAGATGGTCCGTGGCACATGGATTACCATAATAATATTAATATTCAAATGAACTATTGGCCGGCTTCATCAACCAACTTAAACGAATGTTTTCCGCCATTGGTAGAATTTATCAAATCACAAATTAAACCCGGAGAAAAGGTTGCTCAATCTTATTGGAATGCTCGCGGTTGGACAACTTCCATCTCGTCGAACATATATGGTTTCGCGTCACCCGTCACAAGTAAGGATATGCAATGGAATCTTTGTCCAATGGCCGGTCCGTGGCTGGCAACTCACATTTGGGATTATTACGATTACACACGCGATAAATCATTCCTGAAGAATACCGGTTATGAGATACTAAAGGGCGCGGCAAACTTTACTGTCGATTTCCTTTGGCATCGTCCTGACGGTAGTTATACGGCAGCTCCATCAACATCGCCTGAACACGGTGGTGTTGATATGGGTGCCACTTTTGTTCATGCCGTAGCTAAAGAGATTCTGACAGACGCAATAGAAGCTGCAAGAATTTTGAGTGTGGACAAGAAAGAACAAAAGCAATGGCAGGAAGTTCTCAATCATATCGTCCCTTATCAGATAGGCAGATACGGTCAGTTGATGGAATGGTCGAGAGATATAGATGACCCGAAAGATGAACACCGTCATGTGAACCATCTGTATGGATTACATCCGGGGCACACACTTTCTCCTATCACAACTCCGGAGTTAGCCGAAGCAGCTAAAGTGGTGCTCGTTCACCGTGGAGATGGAGCGACCGGATGGAGCATGGGTTGGAAATTGAATCAATGGGCACGGTTATTAGACGGAAACCATTCATATATATTATATAAGAATCTGCTTAAGAATGGAACGACAAATAATCTATGGGATATTCATCCGCCATTTCAAATAGATGGTAACTTTGGTGGAACAGCAGGTATCACCGAGATGTTATTACAAAGTCATATAGGATTTATCCATTTGCTCCCTGCATTACCTGATGCATGGGCTGACGGTTCTGTTAAAGGACTTTGCGCAAGAGGCAACTTTGAAATTGCAATAGACTGGAAAAACTGTCAACTCCAAAAGGCTGTTATACTATCCAAATCGGGTATGCCATGCTCTATCAGATATAAAAATGAAACGTTGAACTTCAAAACCAAGAAAGGTCAACGCTATATCATTACAGAAGAAAGTGGGAAATTAGTCTGCAAACAGTTATTTGTACGAACCGCGAAGGACGAGCAGGCTCTCAGGCCCCATATTGAACAACAAATCGACAATACTTAAATTAGGAAGGAAGCCGAACTTTTCTTTAAATACTTGATAAAAAGGAAGTGGATGAAAGGATTTGTCCATTTTTTCATAATTTACTTTCGGATGAATAATACTTCGATAATCTTCTTCGTCATCAGCAAAATTCATCTTATATTCGTCTGTTTCTTCTATTTCCGGATCTATATCAATCAAGCGACATATCAGCTCACAAAGTGCTTTATTATAATCGTAAAGATACTTATGCTTCTTCTCGTAAAAAGGGCGGAAGTCATCAGCATAATATTCAAAAAACGGACTGTTTCCGTAAGCTGTTTCCAGCGCATTCCAGTGTAGATGACGCCAATTTCCATGATCGGAAACTCGCACCTCCTTCATCAATATCTTCGTCTGTGTACTCTTCTCTGTCGGAATGCTTAAAGAAAGCGGTCCTTCGGGTGAAGCAATGATACAACGATTACGATAAGTTTGTTTCATATAATGGTCAAACCGCTCAACATACACTTTATCTGCATAATAAAGCTTAGTATAGTATTCTACCGGAGCCAGATAAGCTGAACTTAAATAAACAGTCTTCATCATCTAACTGACTTAAACAATCTTCCGCCACGAGTAGAAAACCAAACTCTTCCCACTTTCCCTATTAAATGAGTATCAGGAACTAAACCAAATAAACGAGAATCAGATATATTGACAGGGTTATCGGATGTCATCCAATAATAATCTTTTGTAAACGTATAAAAAGAAATAGGATATCCATCAACATACAGCATATCATTCCTAACAGAAGCTCTCTTACCCTCGTGCCGAGAAATCGTATTACAAAGTAATTTCACATTCCACGGATACACCTTCACCGTGAATCCCTTCTTTGGAATAACAAAAGGATGACTTTCTAACGTATCTTCCTTATATAAAGGAGTCAAATTAATCTTCCCTTTCAGTTCCTGCCGGATAAGGTAGCACTCATAATGGCTTAAGTTCCGAATGTAATTCCCATCTTGATAACCAACCAAAGTCTGCTCATTTATTCCTAATTTGTTCAACACAGGAAGCAGTTCTTTTTCCTCTTCTAACGGATAAAGATAAAAAGACTTTATATCCGGGCTGAACACTTCATCATTTGTAATCGTCAACCCATCGTTCAGCATCAATGTATCTCCCGGAGCACCTTTACAACGACTAACAAATACATCCCTATTATATATGCTTATTGTATTATCACGCGGATTAGGATTATTAAATACTATTACATCCCCACTCTTTGCTTCTCTTGCACACCAACGTTTTGTCGAAAAAGGCAAACGCAAACCGTAACTCCATTTGTTGACGAGTACCCGCTCTCCCTTATACAAACCATTTTCCATACCTGTAGAAGGGATGGTACAAGATGTAACAACAAAAGTCTTGCAAAGCAGTACGACAAATACTACTAACACAAAAGTTCGAAGCACTATGACTACAGGATGCCGTTTCACCTCATTTTATGTTATCAACTAACGTAAACATGCGTTTAAAACGAAGTTTTCCACTAAACCATCCGCGATCCTTATCCAATGATAACCAAATAAATATAGGTTTCCCTATGATATGATCTTCCGGAACAAATCCCCAATAACGGGAATCTTGAGAGTTATGACGATTATCGCCCATCATCCAATAATAATCCATCTTAAACGTATAGCTGGACGTTTCTTTTCCGTTGATATAAATCTTACCCTCTTTCACACTCAACGTATTACCTTCATAAATCTGAATAGGACGCTCGTAATAGGGCAAGTTCTCCAAAGACAGATCAACAGTTGCACCTTTCTTTGGAATCCAGATTGGACCATAATTATCTCTTGTCCAACCTGTTTCCTTATTTAACGGATAGAGCCAATCGGAATTTGTTGTCTCCACCGGATCGTCAATACTGACAACTATATCCTTTCTTGCCAGCAAACCGGCTTTTGCTTTCTTTGTCAGTGGCATATCATAAACAGACTCTTTCGAATAGAAATATGATAAGTCCTCCCGCGAAATACCCAATTCCTGAGCCAATTCATTAGGTATTGGAGCCTTTACATGTACAAGATATTCATACTGAACATTATCCGGTTCTTTGTTTTCCTTTCCATTCAAATAAATTATTCGGTTCTTTATCTGTAATGTCTGACCAGGAAGCCCGACACAACGCTTTACATAATTCTCCCGCATATCCACCGGCCTGGAAATAATCTCTCCATACATTGTCGAATTATCTTCAATATATTTTTTCCCGAATTCATAATAGAAATTATAAACAGTACGCTTCTGCTCCGCAGTCATATTTGTCATATCTACCGGCTGAGAAATCTCTTTTCCTATAGGGTAAGCCATCAAATATAAACCTTCTGCAGGAACTTTGGTAGCTAATGAATCTCCAACAGGGAAATTAAAAACCACAATGTCATTCAGCTTTACATTACCGAAACCGGCAGAACGCTTATATCCCCATTGCGGATGTTCTATAAACGACTTACAATTTAGAACCGGAATGGTATGCGAAGTTAAAGGCATGTGGAGCGGTGTCTGCGGAGTCCTTGGTCCATAGCTCATCTTACTAACAAACAAATAATCTCCGACAAGCAAAGATTTCTCCAAAGAAGAAGTTGGGATAACATAATTCTGGAAAAAATATAAGTTAACAAAATAGACTGCCACCAAAGCAAAAATAATAGCATCTACCCAACTCATAATAGATACAATATGCTTATTTTTCGATTTCCGCCACCACGACCACGGAATAAACTTAGTAATATAAGCATCAATAATAAATGGAACGGCAATGAGACCCAACAAGCTGTGAATCCAAAGAATAAATACAAGCCAGATAGCTAAAGCTATGCAACATTTTATGATTTGTCGTTTTGTAGGCTTAACCATATATAAGTAATTTAAAATTGAAATAAATCATCCATCCCAATAAATCCATCATGACTAACTGTAAACTCAGCCGCAAGAACTGCGCCCATAGCAAATCCTTTTCTATTCTTAGCATCATGAGTAATAGTAATACTGTCAGCTTCAGAATCATAGCGAATAGAATGAATTCCGGGAACTTCTCCCTTTCGTATAGAATTAATCGGAAATTCGTTTATCGCACATTGCGCGGAACCGGAAATTGATCCGTCAGCAGACTGCAAGGTCCCTTTAACCCATTTGTCCTTGCGGGCAAGCTCTTTTATAATAGCCTCAGCTAAAGTAATAGCTGTCCCACTTGGGGCATCTAATTTATGAACATGATGAGTCTCTGTCATCGACACATCATAAGCGGAAAAGTTATTCATAATACGAGCCAAATATTTATTAACCGCAGAGAAGATATAAACACCTAAACTAAAATTGGACGACCAAAACAAAGTTTTATGTTCTTCCTTGCAAAGCTTTTTCATCTCATCAGCATGAGTGACCATCCACCCCGTACTACCACAAACTACTTTTTTTCCTCTTTCAAAAGCATTTATTACATTGTCATAAGCAGTAGTTGGAGAAGTAAATTCAATCACCACATCTGCACTCTTAAATCCTTCTGAATCAAAATCATGATGATTATCCTTATCTATTGCACAAACTACTTGATGGCCTCGAGATATGGCAATTTTTTCAATCTCATGTCCCATCTTTCCGTATCCAATTAAGGCAATTTTCATATTCCTTCTATTTTTCTTAAATACTACTTGCAAAGTTAGTGATTTCCATTTGAAAATATTAAATTTGTTCTTTATTAACAACTCATTAACAATGGAAAGACTACTACACTACTGCTGGAAACATAAGATTTTCCCTCTTCAGAAAATGAGGACGACTAACGGACAGCCTGTTGAAATAATTGATCCCGGTTTACAAAATATAAATGCCGGACCTGATTTTTTTAATGCCAAAATAAAAATTAATAATGTGCTGTGGATAGGAAATGTAGAAATACATGACCATGCCTCCGACTGGTTCTTACATGGACATAATAAGGATTTATCATACGATTCTGTTATTCTACATGTTGTGAAGATATTGGACGCAGAAATAAAACGGAGTAATGGAGAACTGATTCCTCAGATGCAGCTGGACTGCCCAGAATCTATTCAAAGGAATTATGAAGAATTAAAAAAGACGGATGCATTTCCTCCATGCTATCGCATAATTCCTTCGCTATCCAAGCTATTTATCCATTCCTGGTTGACAACTCTTCAATTTGAACGTTTTGAACAAAAAACCGCTTTGGTAAAAGAACGACTCGTGCGATTCAACTACGATTGGGAAGAAGCCTTCTTTATTACATTAGCTCGTAGCTTTGGATTTGGACTAAATGGCGATGCTTTTGAAATTTGGGCAAGCAAATTACCATTAAATATATTGAACAAGCACCACGATAATTTATTCCAAATAGAAGCCATGTTCTTTGGTCAGGCCGGCATTCTTGAAGACTATGAGGGGGATGAATATTATATGCAACTGAAAAAAGAGTATGAATACTTGGCTTACAAATTCCAACTTACCCCAATGGATGGAACATTTTGGAAATTTCTTCGACTCCGACCATCAAACTTTCCACATGTACGAATTGCCCAATTAGCATGTTTATACCATCGTTCCTACGGATTACTTGCCCAAGTTCTTGAAGCAGAATCATTGAAACAACTTCGAGATTTGTTTAGAGGCGGAACTTCGGAATACTGGTTGACACATTATACTTTCGGAGGAAACTCAACATGTAGGCCTAAGACACTAAGCGATAACTCTTTAAATCTGATAATCATCAATACCATCATCACATTTCTATATGCGTATGGTCGGTATAAAGGAGAAGATAAATATTACCGTAAAGCACAACAATTCTTAGAGGAGCTGAAACCCGAAAATAATTATATAATAAGAATGTGGAATACTTGCGGTTTACCTGCAGAACACGCAGGTGATTCACAAGCATTGATTCAACTGAAAAAAGAATATTGTGATAAGAAAAAATGTTTATTCTGTCGCTTCGGATATGAATTTTTAAAACGTAATTACCAATCTAACAATAAAAAAGATTAATACTATCAATATGAAAGATTATATTTATGAACTAAAAATGAAAGTGCGCGATTATGAATGCGATCTTCAAGGCATAGTTAATAATGCCAACTATCAACATTACATCGAGCATACAAGACATGAGTTTCTTACATCTGTGGGACTGAGTTTTGCCAAACTGCATGAAGAAAAAATTGATCCGGTAGTAGCAAGACTCACGATGTCCTTCAAAACACCTCTCCACAGTGGTGAAGAATTCATTTCTAAATTAAACATTCAAAAGGAAGGAATAAAATATGTCTTCTATCAGGATATCTATCGGATACCGGACATGAAAATAGTTATTAAATCAACGGTCGAATGTGTATGTATCATCAATGGGAAACTAAGTACCAGTGAACTTTTCGATAAAACTTTTGCGCCTTATTTTAAATCATGATGGACGAACAATTTTATAGTATAGTTCTGAGTTGCATCCCCGGATTAGGCGAGATAACTGCACGTCATCTGATAAAAGCGATGGGGAGCGCTCAAGCTGTTTTTGAAAAAAAAGAAGAACTGCGCGACAAAATCTTACCAAAGAACAGAAATATAATAGATATGCTTGACTGCCCTGAAGCATTCCAACGAGCAGAAAAAGAAATAATATTTAATGAAAAACATCAGATTCAATGTTTAACCATGAAGGATGAAGGCTATCCTGCCAGATTAAGAGAATGTGACGACGCTCCCTTTGTATTATTCTATCGGGGTAACGCCGATTTAAATACATTAAAAGTTATAGCAATGGTAGGTACCCGTCGAGCTACTCAATACGGACATGATATATGCGACAGGTTCATTAAAGAATTATCCGAACAAATTCAAAATGTATTAATTGTTAGCGGATTAGCTTATGGCATAGATGTTTTTTCACATCGTGCTGCTTTAGATAACGGATATAATACAGTTTGCGTATTAGCCCACGGCTTGGACATGATCTATCCGAATGTACACCGAGCAACGGCTGCCAAAATGATTAGCCAAGGCGGATTATTAACCGAATATATGACTAAAAGCATTCCGGATAAACAACATTTCGTGAAAAGGAATCGCATTGTTGCCGGTATCAGTGACGCTACTATTGTCGTCGAATCGGCTTTTAAAGGAGGAGCATTAATTACTGCCGATATAGCAGAAAGCTATCACAGGGATGTATTTGCTTTTCCGGGTAAAATATTCGATGAGTTCTCTACCGGATGCAATCATTTGATTCGAGAAAACAAAGCCGCCTTAATTACTTCCGCTAAGGATTTTATAAAAGCAATGGGATGGGATGAGCATGAAAAGAAACCGCCAATCATTCAACGTCAATTGTTTCCCGACTTAAGTGAGCAAGAACAACACATTGTTGAGAAATTGCAAAACACTCCTGAAGGAATGCAGATCAATACCTTGGTAATTGAAACAAATATACCGGTTAATCAGATAAGCGTACACCTCTTCGAACTGGAAATGAAAGGTGTAATTCGCACCTTAGCGGGAGGTGTTTATCAACTGGTATAAATTCTCTTGAAAGAAAATCGTACCCACCTTTTCATCCATTCGGGGAAACCGCTGTAACCAAACGAATCTAATTGAAGAAGGTCGTTCTTAACGCTTTAAGAACGACCTTTTAATTAAAACATTATTGCAATTAATATACTGTTCATTATTAACGCTTCACAGCGCTCTTGCAATAAAACACCACATAAAAACAACTAAAATCACTTTTCACTCTTTGTTACTCTTGTAGTAACTATAACTATAGATGTAATATAGATTAAACTCATCGTCAAAATAATTCGACAACAAGAACATGAATCAAATCCAAACAAATAAAATGAAAACACTATTGACAATTTTACATAGTATCTGTGTGCTTGATTTAATGTTGAGACAAATATATATTAATTATTTTAATATTCCTATTAATTTTTCTTCTTTTTCTAAATATTTTTCCTAAAAAGGCTGAAACGCTTATAGGTCTTTCGTTTCCTGGAATGTTAAATCTTAAAAAGCCTGCCAGTGATATCAAGCATCAATGGCAGGCTTTTGTTTTGTGCTAAAAACAAAGATAATCAAAAGGGCTGATATCTCGTGAGAAATGTCAGCCCTAAATTTTATTTGTGAAAAGGTTTACCGGACAGCAATGATAAATTTTCTCGAATTATTTCATCGGGCTGATAGTAAAGCCCCATTTATAATTACGATTCGGTTTCAACTGAGCCCAAGGTTCCGGCAAAGAACCCCAACTATCATATCCTCCAACTCCCTGTTGCTGTAAGTCTATACATACTTCAACATAGTCACGGGGAGTAATATCGTTAATATGAGTTTGACGGCGCATACTATCTTTTGCCTTTTCTTCATTATGATCGGCAACTTCTGCTGCCGACATATTAGTCCACTGGCGCGGACGGCTCACGGTTTCTTCGCTATCAAAATCCTCTACACTATTGCGCAATGCATTGAATTCTATTAAGTTATCGGCAGTAAACTTCAATCCCGTACCTTTATTAGACAACATAAGCCATCGTGTATCCGTCCGATGTCCATTCTCCTGCGGACGAACGTATGCAAAATACATCTGCTCAGCAGTGGTTTTATACAGACCAACAAAACTGCCGGCCTTGCGGTCTATGTAGTTTTCTTCAGGCCCTCGCCCAAAGTAGGTCACTTGATTCATCTCTTTTGGCAATCGCAAACGGAGTCCGATACGTGGAATTTCTGCATTTATATCAACAGCAGAGAAATCGCAATCGACATGGACGCTACCTTTCTTACCAAAAGTGTAAGCAACGGTATATGTATTTCCGGCAGCCAACTTATATACAACAGTCAGTATATTGTTACTAAAGTCAGTAGAAGTTACATTAAAATTCTTGCTCGACAATTTCCAGACATGAGTCCGCCTCGGCTCTCCATTGCCATAATCATTATCGTTCGGTCCGCGCCAAAAATTAGGTTGCAACCCGAAACTGTTATTAATGTATTCTTTTCCTCCCACTTGATAAGAAGTAACTATTCCACTCTTCTTATTAAAAACAAAGGTTAAATTATTACCTTTTAAAATAATATCATCACCTTCCTCATCCATCTTCATATCAGCTCCTTTCACAAACTGATCTTTCAGCGGCTCAATAGGTAAACGGAACTGGTCGTTAGCCAGATTGGTTCCTGCAGGAATCAATGGGGCGTCTAACTTACTCTTAACCGAAAAGTCAATAAAATATTCTGTATTCTTTTTTGGTTTTAAATCAGCTGTATTGATTATCACTTCTTCCGACTCCTGCGGAGCAAGTGCCAAGTTTAATTTCCCTGTTCCGACAGAATTCCCATTTTCCTTTATAATATAGGTAATATCATAATCCCTCAGGTTTGAAAAATAGAATCTATTTGTAATTTTAAACTTGCCGGCTAATAAATCAATAGCTTCAAAACCAACATTTTGATAGACATATTTCACTTCTTCCATTGCCGGATGCGGAGTACGGTCAGGGTTAACAATACCATTAATCAGAAAGTTCGCGTCGCTCGGCACATTCTTTCCAAAGTCGCCACCGTAAGCAAACCATTCTCTTCCGTTCTCATCTTTCTGTAGAATGCCTTGGTCAACCCAATCCCAAATATATCCTCCCTGCAGATTTGGATATTTGTAAATAGCTTGCCATTGGTTCCAAAGCCCACCTGTAGAGTTTCCCATGGCATGCGCATATTCCGAAGGTATAACAGGGCGATCGCTTCCTTGCTTTCCAATCTTCTCAAACCACTCTGCTTCAGGATATTGCGGAACATACATATCTGTGTTCCATTCCCACTGAGCACGCTCATAACATACAGGGCGATTCATTCCTTCTTTCTCTTGATCCTTGAGGAAATTATAGGTCATATAGAAATTATATCCGTTACCAGCCTCATTTCCCAAAGAAAGAATTGTTACACATGGATAATTCTTATTTCGTTGATACATATTATTTGTACGGTCCATGTGCTTATCTAACCATTCGGGATTATTACCAAGTGTACGTCCCTTATTCAAATTATAACCCATTCCATGACTTTCAATATTTGCCTCATCGTACACATAAAGTCCATATTCATCGCATAATTCATAGAAACGACGATCTTGCGGGTAATGACAAAGGCGAACGGTGTTGATGTTATGCTGCTTCATTAAAGTGAAGTCTTTGCGCATCAATTCCTCTGTTACGTAATGTCCTGTCTCCGGATTATGCTCATGAACGTTAACACCTTTCAATTTCAACGGCTTGCCATTGACAAAGAAGCATACATACGGCTTCCCGTTCTCGGCATTCTGATTAATCGTCTTAATCTCAAACTTACGGAATCCCACATTAAAAGGAATAACCTCTGTTACTTTTCCCCTTTCTTTGACAGAAAGAAGTAATTTGTATAGATTCGGATGCTCAGATGTCCAAGTTTTAACCGAAGAAAGGTTAGCATGAAATGATACAGCCTTTTTATTATTTCCTTTTACAACATTCACTTGTTGCTCACCCGAAGCAACCGATTTTCCATAAGTATCAAGTAGTTCATAAGAGATATTCACCTCCCTTGTATCTGTATGCTGATTGTTCACATCTACCGTCAGATTAAATATGCCATCACGATAAGAATCGTCCAACGTAGACACTACTTTAAAGTCCTGAATAGCGACTTTCGGCTGAGAGAACAAATAGACATCGCGCTCAATGCCATTCATACGCCAAAAATCTTGGCATTCCAAATAAGAACCGGTACTATAACGGAAGCATTTTATAACGAGATAGTTTTTCCCTCTCGTCAGATAGTCATTAATCAGATATTCAGCAGGATTCTTTGAATCTTCGTTATACCCAACTTCTTTTCCATTTACATATACATATACACCAGACTTTGCTCCTTCCAAATGGAGATAGACATTCCGTCCTTCCCAATTAGCAGGAACTTCGAACTCACGCTGATAAACTCCCACGGGATTTGCTTCAGGTAACTGTGGAGGTTGCGGATTACGCGGTTGAAAATCATAAGGCTGATTGACATAAATTGCAACTCCATATCCTTGCACTTCCCAGTTTCCCGGAACCTTTATTGTTTTCCAATTAATTGATGTTTCCGGCTTCTCTATATCCACCGGCAGATCTTTATAACCATCGACATAATAAAAGTTCCATGTACCATTCAGTAATTTATAATACGGACTTGTTGCATAAGTTCCTTTCAATGCGGCAACTTTATCCGGATAAGTCATGAACGCAGAGCGAGCCGGTACTTTATTAACTGAAGTTATGCTAACATCTTTCCAGTAAGGAAGATCATTCGCAATAGCAATACTAAAGGGCAGCCAACAAAGTATAGCTCCCAAAATAAAATAAAATAGTCTTTTACCTTTTAAGTTCATGGCAATAATATTTAATAAAAAAGGGCGCTAATAAATGGCGCCCCCTATAAGTCTTAAATTTTGCTTATTTAACAGCCTTTGCCAATTCAGCACCAGCTTTAAACTTAGCAACGTTCTTAGCAGCAATCTTGATAGGCTTCTTTGTAGAAGGATTGATACCTGTTCTAGATGCTCTCTTATTAACAGAGAATGTTCCAAAACCTACCAAAGTTACTTTATCACCATCTTTAAGTGCTTTAGTAACAACCTTGACGATAGCGTCAACTGATTTTTTTGCGTCGGCTTTTGTTAAACCAGCCTCAGCTGCAATAGCACTGATAAGTTCTGCTTTGTTCATAGTGAAAACGATTAATAATTAATATTCTGAAAATTTAATTTAGTAATTCACTGACAAATATAAACTTTCAATTTCACAAAACAAATTCTTAAGACAAAAAAGTAAGATAAAGGCATAAAAAAAGTAATATAACAACGTTTTTCTGCTTTTTAACAGAATAAAATTGTAAATTTGCCGGCATCAATTGATAAACAAAGATAATAAATTTGTTATGAACAACTTACCACCTATTACTAAAAATCTTTTGATTATTAATGCGCTATGCTTCCTCGGAATGTTTGCTGCTCAAAAATATGGAATAGACTTAACTGAGTTTTTAGGTCTGCATTTCTTCTTGGCTTCACAATTTAATCCCATACAGATAATTACTTACATGTTCATGCACGCTAACTTTGAACATATCTTCTTTAATATGTTCGCTCTTTGGATGTTTGGACGTACATTAGAATCTGTCTGGGGGTCAAAAAGATATTTGATTTACTACTTACTCTGTGGTATCGGCGCAGGAGTGATTCAAGAGATAGTGCAGTTTGTCCAATATGAAGCAGTCTTATCAAATTATCAAGCTATTGCATTAGGATCATCAACAATTCCAATGAGTGAATATTTAAACATGATGACTACCGTTGGCGCATCCGGAGCAATATACGGAATATTAATCGGATTTGGGATGTTGTTCCCAAATGCAGAAATGTTTATCATTCCAATTCCTTTCCCTGTTAAAGCGAAATATTTCGTTGTTGGATACGTTGTTTTGGAATTATTCCTCGGAATCTTCACTTCATCCGACGGTGTGGCTCATTTCGCGCACCTTGGAGGAATGTTGGTTGGTTTCATATTAATAAAGTATTGGAAAAATAAAGGTCAAATTGGGCAATATAATTTCTGAAATACAAAATCGATACCGTCAAGGCGATACAAGCTTGCGATTTATTTTTATAAATGTAGGCGTCTTCTTGGTTACCGCACTCGTTAGCATAGCACTTGCCTTGTTCAATTTAAACGGCGCAGGCATCTTTCGGTGGTTGGAGTTGCCTGCTTCAATAATCTGGCTCTGCTATCAACCTTGGACACTGATAACATACATGTTCATGCACGCAAACCTGATGCATCTGCTATTCAATATACTTTGGCTATATTGCTTTGGACGACTATTCCTCTTATTTTTCTCAGCCCGACATTTACGCGGATTATATTTCTTCGGAGGAATAGTTGGCGGACTTTTTTACATTCTTGCCTATAACATTTTCCCTTATTTCAAAGATTCGATAGATTATTCCTATTTATTAGGTGCTTCAGCCTCTGTTTTGGCAGTCTCTATTGCTGTTGCCGTAAAGTCGCCTGAATATAAAGTGAACTTTATGTTTATCGGAACAGTCCGACTTAAATATATCGCACTTATACTGGTTGTTACCGATTTAATGATGATTACCTCAGGCAATGCAGGCGGTCATATCTCACATTTAGGTGGCGCTTTGGGCGGATGGCTTTTTACCTCTCAACTTCAAAAAGGACGTGATATTACAGCTTGGATAAATAAATGCGTCGATATTTGCACAGGCAATTGGACATCACTTCGTGCTAACAGGAAGCCAAAAATGAAGGTGCATTATGGAAAGCATCGGCAAAACTCTCATCATAATACGAAGAAAAAACAACAAAATGATGAGACTGACCGTATTTTAGATAAGCTAAAGCAATCGGGATATGAAAGTCTGACAGACGAAGAGAAGAAGCATTTGTTCAATGCGGGAAAGAAGTAGCATGCGCATTATAGGAAAACTCCTCCGACTTATACTATTAATTCTCAACATATTGATTTGTTGTGGATTAATAATCAGTGGATACAGTTCGCGCATCAACCCTTCACTTCATTCCGTTTGGTCGATTTCTCATTTATTCTTCCCTTTCCTATTATTAGGAACAGTTGCGTTTCTCGTTTTTTGGCTATTCGTTATAAGGAAATTTTTCATCATTTCTTTACTTGCAATAGTTCTTTGTGCCAATCCAATTTATACCTATATTCCCTTTCACCTATCCAATCCGAAAGCTCCGGTAGGAAGTATTAAATTCCTGACATTCAACACAGAAGGATTCAACAATTATCAATATAAAAAAAATGGAGATCCGAATGAAGTTCTTGTTTATTTGCAGGAAAGTGACGCGGATATCATCTGTCTGCAAGAATGTATCTTTCAAGGGAAGCTGACTAAAGATGTGGTTGAGAAAGCAATGAAGAAGTATAAATATAGGGCTTACTACGATTTCGGAGCACACAATGGACTTGGTATCTTCTCCAGATTCAAGATACTCAGTATTGAGCCAGTTCACTATAAAAGTGCAAACAACTGTTCTATTGCCTACACATTGGATATAAAGGGCGATACTATTTTATTAATTAACAACCACTTCGAATCAAACAAACTCTCTTCAAAAGACAAACAGGTTTATAAGGATATGGTTCTTAATCCTAAGTCAAAGACCGTGGAGTCAGGGGCTAAACTACTTATCAATAAATTGGCCAAAGCCTCTGCGCTCCGTGCTTTACAAGCAGACTCCGTAGCTAAATTCATTACCGAATCAAAAATTAAAAATAAAATTGTTTGTGGTGATTTTAACGATTCGCCCTTATCCTATGTACATCGTCGCATAGTGGGAAAAGGGCTTATTGATGCCTTCGTCAACTCCGGAAATGGAATTGGAGTAAGCTACAACAAAAGTGGAATGTATGTCCGCATTGATCATATCCTCGTTAGTAAAGGATTTAAAACTTATCAATGCACCGTCGACCGATCGGCTAAATGTTCCGATCATTATCCTGTATGGTGTTATATCAAGAAGAAAAATGCCTCGGATTGAGATCAATTGGACGATTAGTTCATTTTTCACCTTATGCTATATATAATTATAGTTTATTCAAATGCATTTTTACACTATCAAAAGAAAAATTCCGCGGAACCAAAAGAAAAGCTAAAAATGCTCTTATAGCATATCCAAACGATGTTTTTCTTTTTTTTGTTAGATTAATTAATATTATCATCAAGAGACTTGGAAAAGTGATGCGTATGATTTAATTGTTTCACATAAGTGATTCACTTGTTTCACTGATGTGATTCACTTGTTTCACATAAGTGAAACGAAAAATTCTTCTGATGAATACAAAAGCTTATACGTATTTCTCTTCTTATTCCCATGCACAGCTTAACGAATGCATGCTGTTGGCTTTCCTAAAAGCCGCGTATCCATTTAAAAGGAAATAATGATATACATATTTTAAGTTATCCTATTCGGAACCGGAATAAAAAATCTTTTTCATGATATATAAATGAAGAAATAGAATGTTTTCAACCTTTTTTGTTATATCAACCTTAAATATTTGAGATTTATACCTTTTGAATGTGAAAAAAAACATATATTTGCAACCTTGATTAAAAGAATAAATCAAAAAAGTAAAATAATAAATTTCAAAGTAACATGCAAAACAAAGGACTTGTTAAGTTTTTGGCTATAGCTTTGACCTTGGTTTGTTTGTTCTACCTGTCCTTCTCGTTCGTGACTCGTTATCAGATGAACAAGGCAAAACAAGACCCACAGGGAGAACAACACTACTTGGACTCGATGCAGAACAAGAAAGTATATCCGGTTCTGGGCTATACGTTAAAAAAATGTCGTGAGATGGAAATTGGTCTGGGCTTGGACTTGAAAGGTGGTATGAACGTCATCCTCGAAGTTTCTGTGCCAGATGTTGTTAAAGCTTTGGCTGACCATAAAGCTGACCCTATTTTCAATCAGGCGGTAGCAAATGCTTCTAAGCAATCGGTAGCTAGTCAAGATGACTTTATCACCCTATTCGTACGTGAATATAAGCGTTTAGCTCCCAATGCAAAATTAGCAGAACTCTTTGCTACTCAACAATTGAAAGATAAAGTCAACACACGTAGTACTGATGCTGAAGTAGAAAAAGTACTACGCGAGGAAGTTAAGTCTGCTGTCGACAACTCTTTCAACGTATTGCGTACCCGTATCGACCGCTTTGGTGTCGTACAGCCTAACATTCAAAACTTGGAAGGCAGTATGGGGCGTATCATGGTTGAATTGCCTGGTATCAAAGAGCCGGAACGTGTAAGAAAACTATTACAAGGGTCCGCGAACTTAGAGTTCTGGGAGACTTATTATCCAAGCGAGGTGTATCCATACTTAACAGCTCTCGATTCACGTTTACATGATGCTCTCGCAAATGGTAACGCCGTTGACACAACAGCTATCGCGGCAAAAGATTCTGCCGCAATTGCGGACGCGACTAAAGCTGCAGAAAGCACTGTCACCACTTCCACCGACAGCCTTGCAAATGTATTGAAAGGCAAGACCGCAGAATCTGCTCAAGATAAAGCAGCTCTGGAACAGATGAAGAAAGAACATCCGTTAACTGCTATTTTGCAGTTAAACAATCAGCAGGGTGGCGCTATTGCCGGTTATGCCGACTATAGAGATACAACAGTTATCAATCAATACTTAAACTCTAAAGAAGCACAAGCTATCCTTCCAAAAGATTTGAAACTGAAATGGGGAGTTAGCGCAGCTGATTGGGATAAGTCGGAACGTATATTCGAACTTTACGGTATTAAAGTTACAGAGCGCAATGGTCGTGCCCCTCTGGAAGGTGACGTAATCACCGATGCTCACGACGCATACGATCAACACAGTCGCCCATCAGTCAGTATGACTATGAACAACGATGGTGCTCGTCGATGGGCTCAGCTGACTAAAAACAATATCAACCGTTCTATCGCTATCGTTTTGGATGGTTATGTATATAGTGCTCCTAATGTTATGAATGAAATCAATGGCGGTAGCTCTGAAATTACCGGTAACTTCACCATTGAAACAACAAAAGACTTAGCTAACGTTTTGAAGTCTGGTAAGATGCCGGCACCTGCACGTATTGTTCAAGAAGATATCGTTGGTCCGTCATTAGGTCAAGAATCTATTAATCAAGGTATTGTTTCATTCATCGTTGCATTGATTCTGTTGATGATTTACATGTGCAGCATGTATGGTCTTATTCCGGGAATGGTTGCCAACGGAGCTTTGATTCTCAATTTCTTCTTCACTTTAGGTATTTTAACTTCCTTCCAAGCAGCATTAACTATGTCCGGTATTGCCGGTATGGTCTTATCGTTAGGAATGGCGGTCGATGCCAATGTGTTGATCTATGAGCGTACCAAAGAAGAGATGAAAGCCGGAAAAGGCGTTAAGGCGGCATTAGCTGCTGGTTACTCTAATGCTTTCTCCGCTATCTTCGACTCTAACTTCACTTCTATCATTACCGGTATAATCTTGTTTAATTTCGGTACCGGTCCTATTCGAGGATTTGCGACTACGTTAATTATCGGTATCCTTTGCTCTTTCTTTACTGCTGTATTCGTAACACGCATTGTTTACGAACACTTCTTAAATAAAGATAAGTGGATTAACCTGACATTCACAACCAATGTCTCAAGGAACTTAATGCAGAATACGCATTATAAGTTTATGGCCATCTGGAAACGTACTTATTCTTTCTTCGGAGTACTGATTCTTATCAGCGTTGTCTCATTCTTTGTGCGTGGTTTATCACAGAGTATCGACTTCACCGGAGGTCGTAACTTTGTCGTTCAATTCGAAAAACAAGTTGAGCCGGAAACTGTTCGTGGTTTATTATCACAAAACGACTCTATTCAAGCAACGGGATCTAATGTTCAGGCTATTGCATTAGGAACCGATCATAAGACGATTCGTATTTCTACTAACTATCGAATCAACGAGGATTCTCCTACTATTGATTCTGAAATCGAGCATTTCTTATATAACGCACTTGCATCAGGAAACTTACTTGACCAGAATACTTCTTATGAAAAGTTCATCGACCGTGATAACCGTGAAGGTGGTTCTATTATCAGTTCCCAGAAGGTTGGCCCAAGTATTGCTGAAGATATTAAGACTTCTGCTATCTGGTCGGTTGTATTAGCCTTGATTGCCATTGGCTTGTACATCCTCATCCGATTCCGTGATATCTCTTTCAGTATTGGCGCGACCATTGCATTGTGTGTTGATACCTTATTAATTATAGGCGCATACTCATTATGTTACGGATGGGCTCCATTCTCTTTGGAAATTGACCAGACATTTATTGGTGCTATCCTGACTGCTATCGGTTACTCTATCAATGATAAGGTGGTTGTATTTGACCGTATCCGTGAAAACTTCCACTTATACCCGAAACGCGATCACTTCACGTTGTTTAATGATTCTTTGAACCAAACGTTAGCTCGTACTATCAATACATCAATTAGTACATTAATTGTATTGTTATGTATCTTTATCCTTGGTGGTGAAAGCATCCGAAGCTTCTCATTTGCAATGATTCTCGGTGTTATAATCGGTACATGTTCTTCTTTGTTCATCGCTGCTCCAACAGCATTCTTGGTAATGGGCAAGCGTAGACCAAAGGAAACGAAAACTAAAGAAGATAAAACTGCCTCGGCAAAGGCGTAAACTTTATTTCGTAACAATATTTAAAGAAGCTCTTCCACATCGGAAGGGCTTCTTTGTTATATGCCAAAAATAATCTAATCGTTTTGTAAAAAAGATACATATAATCCGCAAAACGAAATGTTCGTGCCATTTAGAACGAAGCGTTACAATTAGTAAAACGAAACGTTCTTTTTGGAGTTCCCTTCACACACAAAGAAACGTCCCAAAAACATTATATTTTGGAACGTTTCTTTCTATCTATTATAAATCATTAGTTGTGTCAATGTCCTACACATTAAGTTCAAACTTCACGCTTTCATCACCGGCAAGCAGTTGCTTGGTGCGCTCCACATTGTTTTCGTAGATATGCACGTTCCCAAGGTTTAAAGTGATGGACTTCAAGGGTAGGTCAATCTGTCGTGTCATCAAGTATAAGTGGTATATGTCCGCAGGCAGTCCCAAGTTGGCATCACTGCTTCTTTGATATGCTGACAGTACCAGTTCCCCGTCATCTATCTGAAATTGAACAAGGCTCAAACACGGTGCCTGATTGCTTTCCGCGCCAGTCTCTCCCAAAAACAGTACGTAATTCTTGCTGTTGCGCTTTTCCCTGTTTATCTTCTCAATGAGCGGAGGTAGTTTCTCAAAGTATGTCGGATAACTATTTACCAATACGCTGCCGCAATAGTCCCACCAATTTATGCCCACTTCCCTGTATCGCTCTATATTTCGCTCACCTTGCATAAACAGCTCCAGTTCATTTCTCAATTTCTTGCGTGCGATTCCGTGGCTCTCGAAGATGTCGAGGAGGTCGGCCGGTGTTAAGGACAACCGTTCGTTCAGCAGGTAGCGTATATCGCCTTTCTTGTTGTGCTGCTTCTTTCCTTTGTCGAGCACATTGCCGAGTATCTGATAGTATTTATTCATCATTCCAATGGTATTTGAATGTTGTTCAAGCGACGTCTGTATAAAGCATGATGTCCGTATAGGAAGAACTATAATTCATGTGGGCATTAAACTTCTTGCGGTGGCAGTTCTCAAACGGGTTGCCAATCAGTTTATGTTTTCCTATCCATTCGCACAACTCTACAATAGAGGATTTGTTCGACGTGAAATAGATAAAACGATGTCCGGCGAGTATGGTCAGGACATCAAGGTAATCAGACAGCTTCCAATACATTTTATAGGTTTTGGTATCTGTACTTAGATACGGCGGGTCAACGATGAACACGACGTTCGGGACGTCCTTGTATTTTTCAAAAAGGGTCTTGTAGTCGCAGGTGGTTATGGTCAAACCTGCAAGATAGTCCGGGCAGGGTGGGTAATCCGAGGTCTTGATGTTGTTGTATAAGGTTTCTTTTTCTAAATCAGAGAACTTGGTCGCATACTTCATGGAGAAAAGAACTGACGATGACAGTGTAATATAGTCAATGTAGTCATACTTCCTTTCATATTTTCTAATGCAGGACAGTACACGTTCCTTTGATTGTCCCAAGATAGCCTTGCGTCTTGGAACATCGACGATTTCCCTCAACTCTGCCAGTAAGACGTTGGTAACGGGCAACGCTTCCAAGCGTTGTCGGTAGCCGTCAAAATCATTATACACGACTACAGAATTGGGTTTATGGCACTTTGTTATGTGGGACAGCAGACCGCTGCCACCAAACAAGTCCACGAATGTCGTACCGTCAGGGAACTGTTGAAGCACCTTGATGTACTCCTTTGCGAACATTCGCTTCTGCCCCTGAAATGGAAGCGGTGCCGATAGATATTGCTTTCTCATTGCCTCATTGATTTGGTTATTGCAAAGTTCGCCAAATCCGACAAGCCCAAAGATTTTTGCGGCAAATCATACTGCACCTTTCATGCAGTTCGTTCCGAAGCGTTTGATGATACTGTAGATTTTGCGCTCGCTCACTTTGTATTTTTCGGACAGCGAGGAAACGATATAAGTAACTTTATCCCCTTGGTTGTACATACGGACATAGTCGTTATAAAGATCAATATAACGACAGTCATTAGGCTTAAAACCCACGCTTTGAAGTCTTTTTATCAGCTCCCTGTTAAAGTAAAGTATTTCAAACAGTGTCATTATTGATTATTTTTTATACTTTTGTAGTGTCTCACTTACATAATGCAAATACGAAGTACCGCAACGAGGGTATATGGTCCCCGGTCGTGCGGTACTTCGTATTGCGTTAATATGTAGGTGAGATGACTATTAACAGGCCGGGGGCTTTTTTATATTCCTGCCCCCGATAGGTTTTTGATTTACAACTTTACAATTCCGCTATTTTTATAAATGTAGCATATTGCTCAATGGTAACTTTCTGCTCCGAATCGAGCAGCTCGATAGATTCCTTTAAGACACTTATGTGATCGTGTTTTAACGGTATGTCTTTGTCGCTATCAGACGAAGCGTTCCACTTTATCTTTCCGCCCTCTTCCTTATAGTCGCAGGCTGCTTTCTCTTCATCGGATAACGAAAGTAAATTGAAGCATTCAATAATACTTCCCATCTTCTTTAAGGATGCCTGTTGGGGAAGTATCTGCAATAGGATTAATCGGTCTTTAATGGTTAATTTCATCATATTTACTCTTTAGTTAGTAAGAAAGAAAAGATGTCAAATATTGTATTGTTTACTTGTTTGCATTCTTCGTCAGAAAGAGAAGAATCAACATTAATCATCTTATAGCCGCCGGTGTAGTTGGCCGAGCCTATTTGCGCGCTGTCTTTTTTGACCGTGATCGCGATATCTGTCGGAATGGAAGCAGACGCTTCATCCGTAAACTCGCACTCCGACGTGATGTCATAATTAAAACCTGCCGCTTCATACGAGTAGCATGTTTTTTGTAACGTTTGTTTTTTAGTCAGTTCCATATCTTTTATTTTTTAGGGTTTATACTATTTATAATCATTGTCGTAAGATGAACAGAAAACGATACCTGCTCCCGGCTGATTGACGTTGGGGGAAGGATACAAGAATTGCCGCAAGTTTTGAGCGAATACGGCTTCACCACCCGATAACGTCTTCTTATTCCCGTTCGTGTAGATTTCGATATTACTGTAATTATCGTTGGCATTGAATAACAAAACTCGTTGCGTTTGATGCAGATTTACATCATACTTATAATTTGCGCTTGTTTTTGAAGTAAATACGATGGTATCAACAGGCATACCGTTGGCGTCTCCAAGGTTAAGATCCGATGAACCAAAACAAGGGATAAGATAATACGTTTCGCCATTGTATATCTTTGGGGGCAACGAAAGAGACACTTTGGCTCCGGACAATCCTTTGGAGTAATAATAAGCGGTTGTTCCGTTTACTTCAACGAGTGTTCGACTTCGGCTCCCAAATAAACCTCTGCACCACAAATCTGAGGAATAAAAACGCAGCGAGCGATTATCCTTTGTCCCTTGCATGAACAGATCTCCATTTTCAACTGCTATGCAACCTGTACCATATGCGTTAAAAGCCAATGACGCTACCGTGTTACCTTGTTGGTCGATACAGTTAAGTTTTCGGAACGTGCCGTCCGCGCCCGACAAATGCGAAACAACTAATTCGTCAGCGTGTATTAAAGTGGTCTTAATGTAGCCGCCGTCAATGATTGTCTTATCCAATCGAGCCAAGCCGATTTTCTGCGTCATGGCTGTGTTTGCCGTTTGCTGCGCGGTATTAGCCGCTGCTTTAGCGGAATTTGCCGCTGTCTGGGCAGTATTGGCAGCCGCTTGAGCGTTATCGGCCTTTGTCTGTGCCGATGACGCGGTACTTTGAGCGGCATTGATCTTCCCTTGCGCGTCGGCAGCGAGTGAACTAAAGGTTACAACCCCGTTCAGCGACAGTTTCTTGCCAAACAGAGAGATGCCATTACCGTCGAGGATAAATTCCGATTTCACTTGATCCGTAGTCGGGCAATCCATAGGGGATTGCGACCAACCTATTGACTTTGATCCGCGAACCAGCATCATGCCATTAGCCCAAAATCCGCCATTTTGCACAATTGTTAATCTGTATGCCGCCTTAACGGTCTCAGCCGGAGCTGTAGCTGTTAGGGTAAAACGCTCCCAGGTATCGTTCTTGGACGGGGTGATGGTTTGGGTGAAAAACTTTGAATAGCTGCCATCTGCTTTATAGAACATGATGCGTAAGTATAAGCCTTTATCAATGCTATCAGTTGCGCTTTTACGCACATAAACCGAGGCTGTAAACATATCCCCCGGCTTGGCAGTCGTATAATCGTTACTATGTTGTACAGAAGCAAAGCCGGGTTTGTCCTGTCCATAAATACTCATATATAACGAACAACGTCCCTCGTAGGTCATGTCAGGGTCTCGCTGCACATTTTTCAGACCGTTAAAGCCGACCGACCACCCATCTGTATTAATCACTAAAGCTGTATTTTGCAATAAATTGACCCCGTTGATATCCGAGATAGATGCATCTACAATCTGATTTGTTTGCTCTTTGACAGTCATCTTAATCGAATCCGGAGTGATTTTCTGCTCTGCCGTTTTCAGCCGTGTGTTGATGCCGTTTACTTCGGTCGCGCTCGCTTTTTGCGATATCTCATTGGACATCTGCACGATATTCGTCTCTGCTTTACCGACACGGCCGGTTAAGGCATTAAACGTAACTGAGGAGACTTTGGATGAGATTTGATCGGACAATACTTTAAGTTCCGATGACATCTCCTCTCGAGTTGGGATGTCGTCAACATCCGTCATATCAAAGACGGTAGCGTAACATATTCTCGCCCAAAATGCCGATTTGTTTTTCGATTGCGCATAAACAAAAGCGGTTGTGGAGAATGTTCCATCTGACCCACAGCGAATGATGTAAGCGTATTCCTCGTACTTTCCCGTGCCTTTGTTATCCGTCAGCCAATAACTCGTGGCGCCTGTTCCGTAAGCGTTGGAGGTAAACTTTAACGTGACGTGATTGGGGAATAAGCCTACAAAACGAACGACAAATACGGCATTAGCACGTGAGGCAGTTTTAAACGTAAAACCACCTTTATTAAAGGTATCCGAGGCGTTGTATTCTAACTTTAGGCAATAAGCCGAACTGCCGTTAGGGTTATCAACAATATTGGTCTGGCGAGTAATATTGGATATGCCCTGCATTCCAGACGTGTACAATATAATATTATTTACCCCTTTGGCAAAGGTTGGGTCTCGATACAGCATCTTTCCTTTACTCATGGCCATGGCAAGGGTGGCCGCTTTACTCGCTTCGTTTGCCTTGGTGGTGACTTGTGAGGCTGTCAGATTTATTTGCGATGCCGTCTGATTAATGTTGGTTTCTTTCTGCGTTATGGCTGCCAATTTTGCCGCAGCTTGAGCTGCACACGTTTCTGTTTGCGACGCTTTCTGGTTAATCTGTTCCGCTGTCTGGGTGATACCGGTTTCTTTCTGAGTAATGGTAACTAACTTTGCGGCCGCTTGATTGGCACTGCCGGCCGCTTGCGCGGCACTATTGTCAGCCCTGGCAGCATAAGTTTCAGCTTGTGCCACTTTTGAGCTGATTTGTCCTTCACGTATCTCGAAATTGGTTTCAATTTCCGTCATGCGGGTGTCCGCGTCTTCCGGTGCCGGTGTCCAATCTGTCGCCTTATTTCCCGCTTCCAACTTTATCCACTCGATGGTGGACTTGGACGTGCCACCATTAGGATATTGATAGATATTAATGTATTTCGGCTCAACGGTGGTGTTATTGCCGCTGTTTTTCCACTTGAACGTTCTGCTGTAGATACCATTGGCGTAAGAGTTGGCTTTTATCGTTGTCAGCGTAATCATACCGCCCGTGTTAAAGATGCCAAAGTGTGTCCTATTAGCTTCTAATTGCCCCTTAATCGAGATGGTGTACTCCTGACCCTCCACGGGGATAGAAGCCAAATAAAAGCGGGCTATCAGGTAGTTAGAGTTACTGATGGGGGAGGTAGGCTTTGATTTGCTTAATAGGTTTCTTCCGCCTACCACGATGGATTCTACACCGTCTTGTATGGCTGTCTCCACGGTCTTGCCATTCTTTAGACATAATGTACCTTTCAGGTAAGCATTTTGAGAGTATAAGCCATTACCGGATAACACGCCGAAATCAGGGTCTGTAATACCTGTAAGGTTGCCGGTTCTGGTGACCAGCTTTCCGGTCAGTGAATAAGAATTGATACCGGCGTAGTCATCACGGTAAGGCGCGTCCAAACCGACCGCGCAGTCTATCTGCGCTTTCTGTCGCGCGGGATTGGTACGGTTGCCTAACACGGCTACTTCGTCACCCACAGCCGGTGCGTCGCTGCCGTTTTCGCAGTCCGCTTTCGACAGGTTAAAATATCCCTGACCTGCCGATGTCACCAGTCGCCAGTACCGCTTTAAGGACACTCCTGTAAACGTCTGGCATATCACCTGATCATTAGTGTCAAAATCATCGGTGCTGTCGTGCTCGCAACGCCAGTATGACCCTTTATCGGTTACCTTGGTGAGCTTGCCACCGGCAGCTGAGCGTATGACCATGCCGCCTTGATGCAATATGCGTTGAACAATCAGCTCAAAGACATAAAAAGTCTTGCGAACGGTCAGGCGGTCCAGTTCACCACACCATTCATTTTGAGCGTTTTGCCAAATCCTAAATCCCTCGCCTAAAAAGCCCGACACAAATTTATCCGATGAGATATACTTACGGATAATTTGCTGCATGATGTCGGCAGTTTCTTTCACATTGATGCCTCTTAAAAAGGTTATTAGGTACTTGGCTGTATCCGGTATATCTTTATGTAAGTATTTTTTTTCAATCTCTTTTGCAAGCTTGCTTAATTGATTCGTAATAGTACGTATTGTACGAACAGAGGACAACACGTTATATTCCGACGGATCAATACTATCCCAGCTTTTTAATACGGTCAGCATATCCTTATTCAACTGTTCTTTATAAGCTGCCTGCATATCCACGATGCTACTTTCAATGTGATTCATACGCCCAAAATCAACGGCATACGAACATTCAATATCCATATCAGTGGGTCTTATCACCCTGCGAGATATCTTGGTCACACGGCTCTCGTGCTGACCGGAAGGGAAATAAACATCATTTTTCAAAAGGACACGACGGCCTAATGTCAATTTTATATGGTTCTCATCCAAATAAATATAATCTGTGGGAGCCTTATAAATGGACGTGTCGATACTTATTTTTTTGAGATATTCATGACAAGCGTTCTCAAACTCCTTTTCTGCCAACGGATAATATTCTTTTGGCATTCGTATGTTCCAAAGGACATACTTATCACCCTGTTTCGGTATTAAAAGGTCGCCCGGCAGTTGTTGGTTTTCATAGGGGAATTGCGTGATAATCTCAAATTCTTTTGTCTTGGAATTGAAATTCACTTCGAAATCACGACCGTTCAATTCACCGCTCTGGAAAGACACCTGTTTGGTCAGTCCCCCTATCTCGTAAGCATTGGGATCAAAATTCAATTTGTCATCCTTAAAATAATATATGGTAAACGATTTTTGGTCCTCGCCGGTAACTTCCTCTGATTTTACGGACGAAACAGTACCTATACGCTTAGGGTAGATATGCGCGAAAGCAGCTTTTTCCGCCTGTTCCACCACCCCAAGGTGTATATTTCGTTCTATATAACGTACGCCACAGGGTAACTGCAGACGGCGATGTCCATAATCCGAGGCTACAATATTGCGAGTGCTTCCGATAGGATATAATCGGGTAAAGTAAGGTACCGTCTCATTGGTTACACGGGATAATTTTAACAATCCCATTTCATATCCCAAGGTAACAGGAGTGCCATGCTCGCAACGGCTCAGGTTGATGGTGGTTCCTTCTATCCACCATTCGGTATTAAAGTTTTTCGCTATTTCAGACAGGGCATCGAAACAAAAAATATTATCGTACTCTATGTTTATATTGGCCGAGGATACCACTTCACCGATAACCCAATTTTTCGAACCTTTAATACGGTTGATATTGTCGCACACCAACTGCAGATGTTCGGCCGCCGTGGCATCATAGGAAAAGGTAAGTTCGTTGTCACCATCCACCATCTTAAGGACTTTGGCCTTTTTAAGCTCACTTTCGATGCCATAAAACTTACAATTATAAACATATTCAACGGTGGATTTCTGCTCCGGTTTGTAATCCTCCAATAAAGTAAAGCGTTCTCCCTCAAAATCCACATAATCATTCGCGCTCAACTCCACATACTCATAAAGGGTGAATGACAAATTCAGGATGTTGTCATTCATTATTTCCTTTACATGACGATCGGAATCTGACGGTGATACCGAAGTCTTGAATTTTCCTTGCCGGTTATATATTTTAAGTTCCATTTGAATGTTGGTTGAATGATGTTTGAATATTATAAAGAAGGAACCGGCTCTCTGAATTTCACACTGAATTTAGCAATAACCTCCCCTTTAAAATCTGTCAGCTGACTGTAATCCGTACAATCCTTGTAATACATCCGAAAAGTACGGCCAAGTTCCGACAGATGGATAGTCAGCCATCCTTTATCCCCCGCTTTGAGAAAGCGCAGGAAAGATGCATAACGAGAAAGGAATTGCGTTCGGTCTGCCGCCATAATCGCGAAATGCAGGGTGACGTCACGAGCCTCCAAAGCCGGTACAAGCTTGGATGGCAGTTTTTCCCCGTCTTTTTCCCGAAAAGATACTGCCGTATGTGACTTAGTCGCGGAACCTTTCAACAGCGCGGAGTAATTTTTATTATCGCCTTCTTTCTCTTCCGCAAGAAATGCCCCGAAGTCTACAAAAACATCCACCTCATTTATCAGTAACAGTCCTTTTAAAATATCCATGTCATTTCATTTTTAAACCATTTTGTTTGATATCTCTTAGCTCATCGTATATCTTTGGCAGGGCATCGGTATTCGTCTTTATCTTATCGATGACTTCCAAAGCCCCGCCAAGTCCTTCGGATATGTTTTCCACATGCTCATCAATAGACGCATCGTGCATCTGCAGGGAGGTCATCAATCCTTCCAACTTTGTACCCTGCTCATAGGTGAGAGTTTGCAATGCGCCTGGGCGACCGCTTTGGGCGATAGCTTTTTCCTCGTTAGTCCAAAGAGCATACCCCATGGCCGCAGCCTTGGCTTTCCACGCTTTCATCCACGATTGGGCGGCATCAACATTATTGCCGATATTGTCATAAAAGTTATCAATCAGGTTCATAGCGTCGCCTGCGATTTGTTCCTCGCTCTTACCGCTACCATATACCGATTTCAACTTTTTTTGCAGATCATCGAACTTGTCAGCAAAGAAAAGGGAATACGCGATCTGCTCTCCGAGATTCTCCAGCACGGAGGCAGCCTGCTCCGCGAAATTCTCCAATGCCGTGCCGCTCCCCTTAATAGCGGAGGTAATGGAATCGAGCATTCCCTGACCGAGGTGCCCGAATGTATCCTTTAAATAATCCTCCAAAGCCTGCTCCGCCTTTTCCATTGCGTCTTTCAGACGGATCAGGTTCTCAAGGTAGTTCCGGGTTTCATCGCTCATCTTGCGGGTATCGAGGATCACTTGGAGCATCTTCACATCCAAATCTCCGTTGGCCTTGATTAATTCCGGATACACATTAAGTATTCCGCTATAAATGTCCTTGCCTTTACCCCAACCGAACAATCCCGTTTTTTTATGTCCCGTCACGATCTGCGCGTTATTCAGTTCGCCAAAACCTTTACGATAGATCTCCTGCCGCCTGCGGAAGGTACCGGCAAGATCGCCTGTCATGCGCTCCAGCCAGGTCATGGTCGGAACATCACCGGATAACTCTTTCTTCAATTTAAACAGGGCATCCCGATAGACTTCTATCGCATTGACCGCCTTGGTGACCTGACGCTCTCCAAATATGTTTTCTGCCTTTTCAAGCAAAAGGTTTTGCTCCAGCAGTAAAAGGTTGTATTGCCGCTGGAAATCAAGCTTCGCCTTTTCAATCTCCTTCAGAGTCTCCCTGTGCCGGGCTTCCGCTGTAAAAGCCGAAGTGATAAAATGGGTCGCCTCCCCGACAGCCGCGCCAATGCCACCGATGATACCTCCCTTAGCGAACCCTTGTCCAATATTGGATATAGCACCCATTATCTGACGCATTTCGTTCAGAGCGTCAGCCACCTCCGTGTTGCCCATTTGATCAAACATGTTGGCAAGCTCACCGGCTGCCTCGGATGCCGCCCCGCTGATCGTACCGATTGCTCCGGCCACCTCTTTGGCTCCTTTCGCTCCCTTAAGTTCGGCCAAACCTTTTTCAAATGTCTTAAAGATTTTTTCCCACTTGTTTCCGGATCCTTCAGCCGAATCGAGCAGTTTATCAAGGGCCGTCTTTAATTTTTCAAGTTTTTCCGGGCTTTTTTCTATACTCTTTAGCTGTTCAGGCGATATGAATGTAATTTCTTTCATATCACCGGTACCGGATAAATATGCCCGCAATTGTTTGGCCTGTGAGATAAGTTTTTGTAAGGAATCGAAAGACATGGCGGAATAATCCCCGAAGAGTTTTTTAAAGAAATCGTTGTCTTTGCTTGCTTCCTCAGCTTCGGCATCGTTAATGGATTGGATGCCTTCTCTCACCTTTTCTCTTGCTACGGCTATCGCCCGGTCAATCTCCTCCGCATTCTCCTCGGTCCGCTGATCCGTGAGTTGGGCGATAGCATCATCACCTTGTTTCTTAATGGCCACACGCTGTGCCTCATAGTCACGGTATTTTATCAGCAGTTCCTGCAGGGTTGCCTGCTGCTGCTTCCTTTTCTCCTCGTTATCCTTTCTTTCCTTGTCGTCAATTTCCGCAACAGTGACATCATAAATCTGTGCTGCCTGTATGCGCTGTGTAGCCGCCTGAGCGGATATATTGGCAAGCTGCTCGGGAGTAACCTTTTCCCCCGCGGCTTTCAGTTTCTTATACAGCTCGATACGCTGCTGTTCTTCAGCGGTGATACGATCTTTCTCTCGCTCGAAATTTAGGGCTGCAGCCGCACGCTCTCTCTCATATTCCTCTTTTGTCAGGGTGACACGCTGATCCTCTATTTTTTGGCGGGCTTTCAGTTCCAGATTGGCAAGGTTGTGGATTGCCTCTGCCCGTTGTTCCATGTACTTATTTCCTACCGGATCCTCATGATTGCCTATACCGGCATCTTTTGCAAGTTTGGCGGATGCTTCCCGCAGTTGCTCGGCTTCCTTCAAATAGGCGTCCCGTTGCTCCTCTGCCGCTTTAACCGCTTTTTCTTTGGCTGTTTTATTATATTTTTCAATCTCTGCCTGAGCGTCTGTTTTCCCGTAAGATTTAGCCGATGCTATATAAAGTCCCATTTTTGTAAACCACCCCATAGCCCCCTCCACGTCCTCAGGATTAAGGGCTTTTACTTCATTTACTTTCGCGTCTGCTTCCACGGCCTTAGTCACAAGACTTTGGGCTTTTGCCTGTAAAAAAAGCATTCGGATATAGGCATCACCCTTTTGGGTCAGCACATCGTACCATTCGGCAACGGTATGGTAATATCCGAAACTCTCACCGTATTTACGGTTCAGTTCTTCCACTTTGACCTTTTCCTGCTCTTTGCTGCCGGTAAAGTCTCTCAGGCTTTTCGTGGTATTTTCTATTTCAAAGCGGGTACTTATCATTTGTGCCCGTCCGTCACGCTCAATGTCCACCCGTTCTTTTGCTTTCTCCATTGCTTTTGTCTGTGCGTCGCTGTACTTATTCCAAGCAACAATAAGGCCTGTTATAACAGCAGATAGCCCTAACGTAAGGGTAGCCATCAACGCACTTGCGGCGGCATTGGATAATCCCAAGGAAGCAGCCAGCTTGGTATTTGCCGCAGTCAGCAACTTTTTCATTCTGACAACGGATACAAGACGGAAAGCGGAGTCTTTGTTCAAGGTGTTCATGACTTGTTGCAAGCCCATAGTGACAGCCATCACACTCTGCACGCGAGTTTGGATTTTGACTAAATCCTCACTTTCAGACGCAAATATGCTCATCAGACCGGTAGCCATTGTAAAAGCTCCTGACAGTCCGTTGGCTCCGCTTATGACTCCTTTCAGGCCGGCATGGTCATTGGCAAGGATTTTTGTTTGAGCGCGCAAGTCACCAATGGTATCGGATAACATAGCAGCTTTTGCTGCCATATCCTGGTATTCTTTGGTATTTTGCTTACCTTCCATACGCATGCGTGCCATTGCGTCCTGCATCTCACTGAGTTGTATCGTAAGACGTCTGGACGACGCGGCAGCCTTATCATGTTCATCCTTCAGTTTGACAAGGAAATTCTTATCCTCCTGCAACGCTTTTGTGCAGGCATTAATCTCCGCACGCATTTCCATCTGAGCTTTGCCGGGCATAAGCTTATCATATTGCTTCTTTAAATCTTTCAGACAGGATTCTACATACTTGATTTGCTCCTTTTGGGCGGCAATCCGTTCCGTAATGCTTTTAGAAACCCGTTCCGCTTTCTTGCCAAGCGATTCGGTGGATTTGGTGGTTTTGTTCAAACCATCAGATAGTTTGTCTCGCATTATAAATTCTATCTCAACGGGTTTCATAACATTATTTTTGTAATCGTGACTGAAAAAATCCTGCAAGGCTTTTAGGGCTTTTTTTACCGGCAGGATGCTTTTTATCTTTATCCATATCGTAATGGGGGGCATCGGCAAGCATCATCCGAAGCGTTTGGTAATTAACACCCCAAAGGATGTATTTCACGCTCCAGCCCGTGGCTGCGGCTATCTGCCACACCATACCGAAGGGGCTATGGGAACCGACATATCTCGATCTTAACTCCCCTTTCTTTTTTGGCTCGTTCTCGGTTTCATCGGATTGGATATCTGAACCGATTCGATAATACGCATAAAAGACTTCGTTCCAAGCAGGGCAATAAAACGCTGGTTGGCTCCCTGCAGGTATTTGTCAGGTACAAACCACCTGAGCAGCCAGGCCACAATACCGGATAACAATACGCCGGAAATCTCCCCACGGCAGATGGTCAGGGCTACCATTTTCGATATACGCTTACCATGCATGGCCAGAAACGCCATTTCCTCATGCTTGTTGAACCGCTCCATCTCCTCGTAAGTAACGCCCAGTTGCAGGTATAATTTGGCAATCCGTATCTGGCTACCCAAACAAGGACGTTTCATAACCAACCTAATGGTTATCGGTTTCTTGCGAAAAGGCAGCTTAAACTGTAAAAAAGGCAGCGAAACTCCCACGTCAAGCAGAGCTTCCGCTGCCTCTATTTCCACGACCTTTTCCATGGGTTACACATTACCGGCAGCCTGAGTCACCGAAAGTACAGCCTTTTGGGAGTTATCGGCCGCGAGGATGAACTCTATGTTTCCGGTCCTTTGAGCTCCGGTATTGGCACTTGCGGTGATGGTAACCCGCCCATTGACAATCTCAAGACTAAAACCGGTAGGAACCTTTCCTACGGAAAACGCGCCTGAAGCCTCGATATCTACCGTTTTGCTTTCTCCGCCTTTGGTAAAAGATAAAGAGGTTGGTTTAACCGAGATAAAGGGAACCGTGTCATCAAAACTAAAAGGAGAGCTGCCATCCAACGGATTCAGCATTTCCATCTCACAGTCAATTCCCAGCGGGTCATCGCCTCCTATTTTACCCCGCACGACACCATTCAGCGTCATACGCTTCACCTCAATGGTCTGACCGGTGCCACAAAGGATTTTCAATGCGCCCTCTAAGGATACGGACTCCGAAGGAGCCTCCCATTTGGTTCCGCTCACCGTACCACCCATCACAGCCTTACAGTTTTCAGGCACCAACTCAATAAGGGTGAATTTTAGTAGGTTAGTGGCATCCTTTTTCTTGATCTTCTTTACCGGAGCATTTCGCACTTGCGCGGCAAACAGCTTGATATATTCTGCGGCATCACCGCCCCAATCGATGCCGGTATCCGAAATCTTTCCAATCTCTTTGCCATTAAAATAAATGCTATCAAGGAGCATCATGTATCCGTCATTCACATATACTTTTGACATAGTTCTCTATTTTAAAAAAGTTAATATTCTGTTTTTCAATTTCTTTAGTGGAGTGACTTTCAGCAGCAGTCCGAACAGGAAACCTGCCAACAGCCATCGATATTTAGTAGCAGGAGACTTTTTCGTCATACTTTGAGACGCGTCGCTTTCAGCCTTGTAGGTCTCATTATTCAGCATCCTCATCTGCTCCATCCGGGATATAGCCTGCTCCAGACTATCTATCTCACTGCGTTGTCGAAATACCGCCTGTTCGTAGAAAAGGCATTGCCTGGCAATAGAATCGCATCGGCTGATTACCATAATGTCATCGCCATGTCTTTGCACGCTGACCGATGCCTGACCCTCTTTATTGGCGTATCCCGCGCCATCCGGCAGATTAAGGAGGTTCCGCAGCGGCACCTCCACTTTCGTTTTCGACTCCGGAATCACTTCCCGTATCAAGGAGGTGGTCTTCTGATTCCGCAATAGCTCCTCCGTCCTTTGCGTCTTCACTTCCGACTGTACCCCGTTTGCTTCGGTGGTGATGCTGTTTTTCGTCTGATCCGTCAGTATGCGCGACTGACGAGTCTTGGTTATTGTCGCCGTGGTACACCCCATTAGGCTTAAGACGACTATAACGATCATTAGCACGAGGGTTCCCCCTCTGATTAGTTTTTTCCTCATTTCCTGTTTGTTTACTGATTACTTTTCTTAATCGCTCCACTTCTTTGGTCAGGCGGGAGAGTTTTTGAATCATCTCTTCCTGATTTGCTTTCAGATCGACATTTTCCCGGCGCAGCTGGATGTTCTCTTCCAGTATCTTCCGGTTCTCACTACTGAGCATATTAATGGAGGCCTGCAGTTGGGACAACATGTCATTGTCCTGCTTTCTCCGCCCTACAAGCCAGGTAAAGAAGCTTCCGATAAAACCACCCGGCAGGGCGAACATTAAAAAGTCTATCAGACCGTCCATTTCTTTGCTTTGTTATTGATTAATGCCTATGCCTCGGAGCCATGCCTGCACATCAAATGACGGACATGCTTTGGGCGCAATTTCATTATGACCGATGATTCTTACCCGCGGGAAACGATGGTGGAAATCTTTCACGTAATTTTCCATTGCTATCAGTTGGTCGGGGGTACGGGTGTCTTCGGGGATTTTGCCGTTGGCGGACACGCCGCCAACATACACAATGTGCCGGGAAATGGTATTGTACCCTTTTGCTCCATTGGTAACCTCCCAAGGATCCACCCGTGCGTCTTCGTTGTTCCTGATCAATCGTTCTATCGACCCGTCCAAATGAAACATATCGGTATATCCTACTTGCTTCCAGCCCCGCCCGCCCTTACTTACCGGATTCGTGTGCCATGCCCTGATATCGCCACTCGTTACTTCACGGCCTTGAGGCGTGGCGGTGCAATGGATTACCAAATATTTCAAATCTGCCATCACTCAGCGGTGCCTTGAACTAAAGCGATTACACCCTTTTTGTCATTGCGCATAATACGCCCACCGGCACGTACAAGGAACGAATAAATATCGCCATAATACGTCGCGTCGTCCACGCTTTCAAATGCTTTCACCTCGCCCAGCGCACGGCAGACACTCTGTTCATGCCAGGCAAGCCCGGCGGCAAGATCGGTGGTGGCACCGGCAGTACTCCACGCCTTGGGAGCTTTGTTTCCTGTGTAAAGGGCAACCTTGCTACGCATCATGACATTAAAGCTGAACAATTTACCAAGGATACCGTTCCGTGCGTCAGCGGACGCGAGAAACGCTGTATTCTCATTCTCTGTCAGGGAATTCAAAAGCTGGGAATACATCTGAGCATCCAGCAACAGATAACGTCCCTCCTGAGGGATGTCGTCGTTATTGAATCGTGTCATCAAAGCCAAAACATCATCTTTGCGTATACTTTTTCGTTTGCCGGTGGCACTGTCTGTATATGCTTCGATAGCCGCGCCGGTGGTTTCAATACACTGGTCTTTCGCGGGGCTCCAATTATAGACAAAATCAAGAGCCACATCATCCTGCAACTTGAGCTTGTTCTGACGAAGGACGGATTCCCGTTTGTCATAACTGAGTTCCACGGTATCAGCTTGAGGGATAAGCACAGGATCTGTGGTGTATTCATCCAAAGGAAATGTCACGTCGATATCCGCTCGTTTAGTTACCTTAGCGGGTAGCTCTGTCCGGTTCTTCTTGGTCCCGGACGCTGTGCCGGCATTCGGTATATGAACAATCTTGCCATTGTTCACGTATTCGTCTGCGTTAAACGCTTTACTTAAAAAGCTATTGGAGGCAAACAAACCCTCCACGATAGCTGCCATCCATATTTCTTTCTGAATTGCCATTGCTATATTGTTTTATGGTTAATAATTACATCTTCGGTTCGATGCCGAAACGCTCTTTAAACTTGGATTTATACAATTCCGGCAAAATATCTTTCAATTCCATGAGTTTACCGGCCTTATCCAGCTCGTCCCAAGATTTGTCTTTCCAATCACCAAGAGTCACGCCGGAACCTTTAGTCCCCATCTGATCAACCACGTTGGCGCGACGTGGAATGGCGGCCAGCATGGCCTTTGTTCCCTCGAAATCCTTATCAAAAAGATTCAGCAGGTTCTCACGACCCTTCGCGTCATAACGTCCGTCTCTAATGGCCGCGTCCGTCAGGACTATTGCCTCCTGCTTTTGGGCTTCCTTTTTGGACTTGTTCATCTCATCAATGGCAGCCGCCAGTGTTTTTTTCTCTTTTTCCAAGCGGTCCGCATTGGCGATGATGCCCTGAACGGCTGTTACGATTTCAACCTCGGAAGCAGCGTCTTTCAACTTTAATACGTCTGTAAGTACACTCATTTTAATTCGTTTTTTAGGGTTATTACTATCTATCAACCGAATAAGATTGTTTCTGTCATTCAAGTCGATAATCTGTTTGCTATCTCTGTCATAAAATACCAATGCGTTGTGGTTGGCTCCGATGGTGACGATACTGGCCTCGCGTACCGCCCATTTGGTAACGGTGGGAAGAGTCTGTCCAGGCATCATCAAATCATACGCGTCGCTTTTCTCCTCAGGAGGCCACGCGCCAATGGATGCCATGCGAATAAAATCATTCTCTACTTTACGCATGACTTCTTTGGCTCGGGCGTCCCCCTCATCAAATACAGCGTCGGCTAAAATCTGACCGCCATCGACACGGATATTTTCCCACCGGCCAATCGGCAGATCATAATCATTATGATTCAGCAACATCACGGGATTCTTTTTAAATTCCTCCAAGTTAGCTCCACCGGTGAGCATCCTGAACCCGTAAGTGTTCACCGATTCATCATGTAAGACAAATGTTAATTTTCCCATTTCAATCGTTTGATTTTGTGACAAAATTCAGCGTAAAAAACGGGCTGTACAAATCTGTCTGTAAGCGTTTCAATCTTAACTGCTGTTGTTTTAGATTAAACGTTGATAGCTACAAACAAATTATTTTCATTTATCGCAAGGCTTTACCTTTGAACTTAAAATGATTGAATCATGGCAAGCGAACTGAAAAAAAATCAAAAGAAAGAATGGGCGAAATTGATTTATCTCAAGGAGAATATCACCCAGCAGGAAATAGCCGACAGGATAGGGGTGTCCCGTATCACGATCAACAAATGGATCAAGGAATGGGAAGATCTAAAGCTCAACCTCCTGCAAACACGGGAGGAGCGCATCAGCTCCACACTTGCACAGCTGGACGAGCTTGACCGATCCATCGCGGAAAAAGAAGAAGGTAAACGTTTCCCGTCAGCGGCTGAAGCCGATATCCGGCGTAAACTGACGGCGGATCTGGAGGCGTTGGAACAGGACGCGTCCGTCAGAGATATTTACAATGTGTCCCGCGGACTGCTTGACTGGCTACGTCAACAAGATCTTGGCAAAGCGAAAGAATTGAGCGATTATTTCGACGCGTATATTAAAGAGAAAATGAAATGGGTAAAATAGATGACATTCAGGCATACAAGGAGTGGACTGAATACCACCGTTCACTTAAAAGAGACAAAGCAGCCGACAACCTCTCGCCGGTAGAGCGGAAAAAGAAGCTGAAAAAGCTGGAAGCGAACGCCATCGAATGGATATTGTTCTTTTTCTCGGAGTTTGCCAAGTACCCCTTTACCAAGTTCCATCAACAGGCAATCAGACGCATCACCACCAATATGGAATGGTACGAAGTCCTTTCGTGGTCACGTGAGCTGGCTAAATCCACCATCGTATTCATGTGCGCCATGTATCTTGTACTGACCCAAAAGAAAAAGAACGTGCTGCTCATATCAAACAGTCACGACAACGCTGTTCGTCTCTTAGCCCCCTATAAAAAAGCCTTTGAGGGCAATTCCATCCTCAAGGCGTATTATGGCGATTTAAGGGAATTCGGAAGCTGGACGGAAGATGAATTCACCCTCACTACCGGGGCTACGTTCCGGGCAATCGGCGCGCTGGAGTCCCCCCGTGGCACCAGAAAGGACGCGGCACGTCCGGACACCATCCTCGTGGATGACTTCGACACGGACGCGGACTGCCGAAATCCGGACATCCTGAAGAAAAAATGGGAGTGGTTCGAAGCGGCACTGTTCCCGACCCGATCCATCAGCGAGGATTTATTGGTGGTGTTCTGCGGTAATCTGATTGCCCTTGACTGCTGCGTGAAACGGGCAGGCGAAAAAGCCGACCATTGGGACATCATAAACATTCGAGACATGGAAGGCAAATCCAGCTGGCCGGAGAAGAACACGGAAAAGCACATCAATCGTATTCAGAATAAAATAAGCACCAAGGCATTCCAGCAGGAATACATGAACAACCCGCTATCCGAGGGGGACACGTTCAAGGAAATGACATGGGGCAAATGCCCGCCGTTGTCGAAACTGCAGTTCGCGGTGGCTTACGGGGATCCGGCTCCGTCCAACTCGAAAAACAAAGCCACCTCGTTCAAAGCCTGCTTCCTTATCGGATATTACGACGGCAAGTTCTATGTTTACACCGGATATCTGGATCACGTGGTCAACGAGGAGTACGTGAATTGGTATTATTATCTCCGGGATTACGTGGGACAAAAAACGCAAGTGTATAATTACATCGAAAATAACAAGCTGCAGGATCCTTTCTACGAACAGGTATTCATTCCCCTGTTTAACGAAAAAGGAAAACAGCTCGGATTTATTGGTATTATACCGGACACCAGAAGGAAACCGGAAAAGTTCGATCGCATCGAGGGAAACCTTGAGCCGCTGAACCGGCAGGGCAAACTCATTCTTAACATAGACGAAAAGGATAATCCGCACATGAAAAGGCTGGAAGAGCAGTTCCTGCTCATCAACAGGGCGATGAAATCACCCGCTGACGGCGTGGACTGCGTCGAAGGCGGCGTATGGATTATCAACGAGAAAATAAGCACGCTCTCGGTCGGATCCTACACCGTGGGCACACGTGTAATCAATAAAAAAAGATTTTAACCATGGCATTTATCACACCCAAAGAATTGGAAACGCACCTCTACAAAGAAAACATAGAGGTTATCAGCAGAGAGGATGAAACAATCCTCACGGCAGCCATTGACGCTGCCACGCAGGAAGCATACGGCTATCTCGGCGCCTATGACCGCAAAAAGATTTTCGAGGCCACGGGAGACCAAAGAAACGCCCTGCTCCTCATTTTTATTAAGGACATCGCCGTGTGGCATTTTGTAAACCTCTGCAACGCGGGTACCGACCTGCAACTCCGGCAGGATCGCTACGAACGTGCGGTGGCATGGCTCAGGCAGGTGCAAAAATCAGACATTAAACCGGATCTGCCCGTTATAGACGAGGATGGTGACGGGAAACCCGATACCGCAAGTGAATATATATATGGGAGCAATCCCAAACGCAGTCAACATTTTTAATACATAACTATGGCGAACAAGAGAAGAAAAGCTGAAAAGACGAATAGGGCATCAGCAGCCAAAGAACAGCTGGTCATACATCAGTTAGTGGTCAAGGCTCCCCAGCGGAAAGTATATGATGTGGGCAACTGGCGAACAGCTCTCATGGCGGCGGACAACGGCCGAACCAAACAGCTGTACGACCTGCTCGACGACATCATGATTGACGGTGTTTTGAGCGATGCCGTTCAAAAGCGCGTCGACGCGGTCACCAATTCGGAACTTACCTTCCAAAACGAGGACGGGGAAGAAGTGGAGGAAATCACGGCTCTGATGGATACCGTCGCGTGGGAAGATTTGCTCACCGAAATCCTGAAAAAGAAAATATACGGCCGCTCCGGAGTGGAGATAACCTTCAACGATGGGTTCAAAGTGGAGCCGATTCCGGCCAAGCATATCAACCTGAGAAACCGCACCATCCTCCGGATGGACACGGATGAGACAGGCATACCTTACGAGGGGGATTCCCAACTGCTCATTCTCGGTAAAGACCGGGATTTCGGGCTGCTGCTTAAAGCCGCTCCTTATGCCATTTACAAGCGGGGAGGTTTCGGGGATTGGTCCCAATGGGTGGAGCTGTTCGGGATGCCGCAACGCGTTGGTAAATATAACACGTATGATCCGGAGAGCCGCCGGCTGTTGGAAGAAGCCTTTGAGAAAGCCGGCTCAGCGCCCTATGTCGTGATACCCAAAGAGGCCGACGTGGAGACCAAAGAGAGCGGCGCGGGATCGGGAACATCGTACAACGAATTCCGACAGGCCAACAACGAGGAGATGCTGATTACCATACTCGGACAAACCATGACCACCGTACAGGGCGAGAAAGGCGCGCGATCGCTGGGCGAAATACACAAGGAGGTAGAAGAAGGTAAGAACAGATCCGACCTGCGGTATGTCCAGCGGGTGCTCAACCAGAAAGTACTTCCCATGCTGGAAGCCAGAGGATATCCCGTTGCCGGAGGAAAGTTTATTTTTCCCAAGGCGGCGGAACAGCTCACCGTGGCGGAGGTGGTACAACTCTCTGACATCATGGAGATTCCGCAGAGTTACCTGCACGAGAAATATTCCATCCCCATGCCCAAGGATGGGGAACCCGTTGCCAGACACGCGACTTCGCAAGCTCAGGCAGAGATGGGCGAGAACACGGAAGAGGAAATGATCAACCATACAGACCGTAATTTCTTAACGCGCTTGTGGGATTTTTTCGTGCATGCCCCGAAAATCGGGGCATACAATGGAAATGCCCCCATCAGGCTGAAGGATGATGCGACGATGGCGGAAAAACTCGCCGCGAGGATTGCCAACGGGGAAGTCAAAAAGTTCGATGCCGAATTGTTCTCGTTTATCTCGACCGACTTGATAAAGGGGATCCGAAACGCCTACCGACGGTCAATTAGCAACGCGGACGAAAGGTTCGCCTACGGGCTGAAGGATGACGCGTTTATTACCGCGATGGAAATGAACCTCTTTCATTTTTCTGCCGGCAAAACACTGGCGGAAATACAGGCTTTAAACAAGGCGTTCAGGGAAAGCGGTAATTTTCAGGAATTTACCGGTAAAGCGGAGCGGATATGCGGCAAGTTCAATAAGGTATGGCAAAAGACGGAGTATGATACGGCCGTACTCACCGCGGAGTCCGCCGCCAATTATCACCGCCTGATGGGAAAAACCAAGCTGTTCCCCTACTGGAAGTATGTGACCGCAGGTGATGAAAAGGTAAGAAAAGAGCACCAACAACTGGACGGAGTCATCTTGCACTCAAGCAATCCGCGGTGGAACAAGATATGGCCGCCGAATGGATGGAGATGCCGGTGCAGGGTGGTGCCACTCATGAAGCACGAGGCAAAGGAAGTGGATTTTAGTGCCATGGAAAGCATGGTCGATGACTATTTCAAAACGAAAGAATGGAAAATGAACGAGGCGCAAGGATGGGATTCTAACCGAGGGATAACCGCCGAGGTGTTTTCAAAAGACCAACAGTACGTTCGCAAGTTTGCCGATAAAGCAGCCGCTTTGTTGGGCGACCTGCATTACAATGATTACGGGCTGGATTCCTTCAAAAAGCTATTAGAAGCGGCCACTACGGAAGTGCCAACATTCACCGGAGACCCGGACGAATGGCATCAGACACATCAGGCAATGGAAGACTATCAAGGGCGGAAAGTACAGCTTTTGGAGGATGTATTCGAGCGACATACCTCCAAGAAATACGAGAAAGCTCGCATACCGCTGTTGGAATGTATCCCGGACGTGCTTAAAAATCCCGATGAAATTTGGTTGAACAACTACCAGAAAAAATTCAAAAATCTGAATTTTATCAAGTTCTATAAAGGAAAAGCCATCAATGTCATCTGTGAGGTAAAAGAAGGGATAGTGTACCAGGTCTTGACATGGTTTGAAATTGAGCAACACCCCAACATCAAAGAAAGAAGCAGGAGGAACCGACAGATCGACCCTGTATGGAGATACCGGAGAGGACTGCTCATACATAAATCGTGAGGCAGGTCCTCACGTCCGCCGTCCTAATTATTGGAACATCCACACGTGGAGGTTCCGCTTCATACGGTTGGATAGCCGGTGTCCTGCCTCTGCTTCAGGTTAACATGGTACTGCCGCTGTACTCAGTCTTATACGCACCCACCACCTGCGAGGTACTGCGTATTCCATTATCCGGCAAACCATGCTTCAAATGCAAATATATAAAATTATTTTAATATGAACATCAAGGAACTGAATAAATATCTGCAGTCACTCCCCGAGGAGATCCTCTCCGACGCGGCAGACATCGTGGCGGAAACGGCCACGGAATACTACCAGTCAACCTTTAAAAATAAAGCGTTTGACGGGAACCCGTGGGCTCCGGCCAAAGTACCCAAAAAGACCGGTTCTCTGCTGATCGACTCCGGAGCGTTGATGAACAGCATCCGGCCGGCAGTGATAACCCCACAGCGGGTGGTCATCTCGGCAGGAAACGAAAAGGTGGATTATGTCCGGGCGCATAACGAGGGGTTCGCGGGCGCGGTACACGTACCGGCACATACCCGAAAAACCAAGGAAAAAGAGGTGTTTGTCAAAGCACATACCCGCAATGCCCGTATACCCCGGCGCGAATTCATGGGAGACTCAAAGGAATTGAACGAACAAATTCACGACCGGATAGCGGGATATATAGACTCACTTAATCAAGAATAGATATGAACAAAGAAATTTTTATGGCCGTTTGCGACCGGCTCAAAACGGAAGTGCCGCAACTCAGATGGATAGATGCCGAGGAAGGGCAGTTAAATTCAGCGGAACGCCCTGCCGTGGCTTTCCCGTGCTGTTTGATAGAGATTGCTTATCCGTCATGCCAAACCTACACGGGGGGCACGCAAAAAATCAATGCGCAAATACAGCTCAAGGTGGCTTTCGAGAAAGCCGGAAGCACCCATGCGGCGGCACCGAAGCTTGTAAGGGAACACGCCTTATGCCGCATGGATACGTTGGAGAAGATACACAGGGCTCTGCAGTGGTGGAACGGTGGGAACCTTTTCAACCCCATGCGCCGTATCCGGTGCGCGCCGGAAAAGCGGGCAGACGGGCTGAAAGTCTATAACGTAATGTACGAGACCGAGTTCATGGATTAACGCCAGTCAAAGCCGGGGAACATCGCCTTGAGCTTGCGGGAGGATAACTTGGATTGGAGCAGTTCGTTGTAAAAATCATCCTGCTCAACCAACGTGTTACTGATGGTCCGCTCCTCGACGAAAAACTCATTATCGGAAAGGATCCTCAAAACATCGTCAAAGCGGCGGCGTTTGACCTCGGTCCAATAATAATACCGGGCAGTCAGCAGCCGGTTCCGCTTCTTGAGGCGGTCACGACGGGAGGTGATGGCAACATCCAAGGAGACAGCCTTGCGTGTCCCACGACGGTTGCCGGCTTTCTCTATTTTAGGACAAGTAAACGGTATCACGATTTTTTCCTGCATATATAGTTGATTACTTGATACAAAGATATATCATTCGCGGCATAATATGAAGAAAGTCAGCAGGAAAATAGAATTTCCGCTGACTTTTAGGATGAATAAAAGGGACTTATCTCGATACTACCAACGCTTTGACAGTTTTTTAGTGACTTACATGGAAATCACCTCTGCCTTGTCATCTTTTCCGGGGATAAACGGGCTGACGGTTGTTACCACCGAACTGGTTACCTTTACTCTGCCGGATCCGAGACATACGGGACATTTACTTGATCCGGACACGGTTGTTTTGTCCTCATCGGCATACTCAAACACGACACCTTTGCCTGAGCAGTGCTTGCACACCGCCACACGGGTGGGTATATACCGGGCTTTGGAATTACTTCTCTGTTCCATTATCTTCTTCCTTTTTATCTGTTATAACTTTCCCTGTCGATCGATACAGAAAATCGGTCTTCAGTTTCTTAAAAATAGTCAGCTCTACCTGGAAGTTCTCAAATTCTTTGTTCCTGTCAATGAGCTGGCGTTGGATAAATTTGGTAACGTCCTGTTTCATTTCGGGTACCGACATTTCGTTTTCCGCATCCAAGACATATATCCCCTCGAGCCTGAGCTTTCGATAACCTCTACGGTGTATTTGGAATTGTACTTTATATAACATATTCCTTTCTCCTCCTTATGATTCCGTCATACCCAACGGCACTGCTTTCCACATGCCGTTTTTGTCTCTGATTTCCGCGCGTATAAATTGTTTGCTCACTTCAGGCTGATAGGCTTCCTCAATGATACGCACACCCTCTAAAAAACGATCGTTGCCAATTTCTTCCGCGATTTTTCTAAGTTGCACGATACGGCTTGCTTTCAACGTCCCCTTCGCGTCCCGGCTTAGCAGTCTAAAAATCATTTTGACGAGAGATTTTGTTTTCCGGTCGTTGGCAAGAGATGATATGTATTCTTTCACAATGTCAATGCCTTCCTCCACCGTATCCCGATACCCGTCTGTCACGTACACACCGAGCGTTATGCGTTTATTGCCGTCAGAATTGGTAAACGTGTGACTTTTCTGGTCGTCCCGCTTTGTTTGGAACAATTCCGATTTCAATTCCAAAATCGTTTTAAAATTATCCTGCACGCATTGCTTGCTCACTTTGATGCTTTCACTCACATCAAGGAGTATCGGTATGCTCTTTTCTATCTCCTCATCTACCAGCTCTTTATATTTCTCTCGGTCGGCTTTAGCTCTCGCTTCCGCTGCTTTCTTTGCTTCTGACACTTGAAAAGCCTCGAAACGGGCTTTTTCTTCAGCAGTCATTTCCACCATCATTTTTCTTTCTTCCATTGCTTTTCTTTTTTAAGTTATTTATTATCTTCGGTATTATCGTTCCATTGACACAGTTCCCTTTCCGTTTCAATTTCAAATGCCAATTCTTCAAGGAACCTGTCATACGCTTCCTCGTTCATATCGGACGAGCATTCGCGTATATAACTCATAACCTCTTTTATCTTCTGTCTCATAGCTGATTGTTTTTTATATGATACTTTTTGTTTGTTCCGTTATCCAATCGATCAGGCTTTTTAAAAAAGATTCCCGTTCGATGGCGGGCAACAGCCCGACTGTTTCATAAATCTGCCTTTCAAGCAATACAAGCATCTTGTCTGTCTCTTTTTCCATCTTTTTCAATTTTTAAGGGCATTGTCAGACTGCAACAACCAATAGAGCGACGTGTTCGGACACCTTGATTCTTTTTTCCGGAGACCGCCTTTACGATCAATCGCACGTAGTTTGATGGCGAGCGCATCCAACTCTTCGGCAGATATTTGACGGAACAGTTTGCCCGCTATTCGTGGATGCATGCAAAAGTTGTCGATTGCTGCCCAGTCGGTAGTGTCAATGCCCAACCGCTGCATCAGTTTCAGGCACACACTGCGCCTGCGTCTGAGTTCCTTACGCAGAGCTGCCATCCTTTCGTCGTAACCTGCCACCTGCTGCATATCATCGCACATCGTCTTGTATTCCTGAAGGGTGGTTTCTCTCAAACTGGTTGTCCGCCCGCCCGTGTATTGTGCCACCAGCGTCTCTTTGTCCGCATCGGGCAATTTCTTCAGAAGCGTGTAAAAACGCGCATAGTTCCGTTCTGTTCCCATAACTTTGATTTTTAATTGATTTATACATCATTTATCTCTATGACCTCAAACATCGGAGCAATACCGCACGAACTGGCCACGTCGAGCTCCAACTTTGCTCCTTTGCTCTGCCACCAGCCGTCCAACATGTAGATGTAGTCACACTCCAGTAACAGCGCAATGTCACGCCGCATGTGCTCTCGCCAGTCTCCGGGTTGAGGCAGACCGTTTTCGAAAGGATTTACAGGGTGATAACCTTCTGCCTTCAGAAACTCTTCGGCTGCCTTAAATACCGCCTTTCTCTCATTCATGTCGTAATGCGCAATCGCGCCACTGATATACACTTTCTTTCCCATTATCTATATTGTAAATTGAACATTGAATTTATACTCATCATGCAACCTCCTTACCTGTACGACCTCCATCGGATCTTTTCCATAAGGAAAATAAATCTCTCGCTTTCCCGTGTTGCACTTTATTCCTTTTTTTCTCAACCGATACAACAGGCCGTCTCTCTTATTTGCCATAGCTATAAATTGTTACTTGTTTTCAAAATACCTTCTTTCCAGACCACATAATGGTTGCCAGCTTCACCGATTGACCTGCCTAAACAGTAAGCCTTGTAGCCCATCACGCGCACCTTCATGTCGCAGATATACCGCAGGCTCACTGCCGGCTTGCCCGAAGGCTCGCTCTTGTGCTCTTGGCTGATAAAGATAAAGCACTTGCGCCTGAACCTCTTCATCAATGCTACCGCGGCAGGGTAACTCCAACCATAGTCCCAGCACCCTACTTGAAAGGAGTCCACAATGATGAATTTTGGCGATTTTGGCTTGGCCAGCCGCTTGGCAAGTTCATCTATCGACTCGTCGGTTACAACTCTGAAATGCCCTTGTACTTCATTCATATTCAGATAGTCCATGCGGCGTTGGAAACTTTGATTCACGCCTTCCTCGTAGCTCATATAGAGAACAGGACCATACTTGCACAGTTCCTTGCCCAACTGCATAACGAACGAACTCTTGCCCTGTGCGCTCGCGCCGCTGATGAACCACGAGGCATTCTCGGCAGGGAAGCCAAATGGCTTGCTCCACCGCTCGCCCCACGGCAATGTCACCCATTTCTTGGCTGCAATTTCTTTCGGACTGTACGCTCGTTTGCTCATTACTATTTTTTCGTTTTCAGTTCATTAATGAGATTATCAGCAAGGCAAATGCAAATCTGTGCTACCTGTTGAGTGCTTGTGAGTTCGTGAACTGCGATTTCGGAAGCCAGCTTGTAAACCATAGGAAGGCACTCTTTTGCAATTTCATACCTGCGCTGTTCCCAATTTACCTCGTTACCTTTTTCCATCTCCTTTCGGATACCGATAACGGCATTCATAGCCTCCATTTCTATCTTCGTCATCATAATTATGCTCCTCTTTTTATCTTTTCAATTTCCGTGTAAACTCGTCTAAGTCCTCCTGCGCTCTTGCGTACTATCTGACCAATATCCGTTCCTTTCAAGGCATTTACGGTCGCTACGGCGCGCGCCTGCTCCATAAGGAAGCGTCGGCGGTCATCGTCTTGATCAGGCGTAACACGGCTGTATTTACCACCATAACGGGAGAATATCTCGGCATAACCCACCTTCTGATGCTCCACCATCCGGTTTATCTTGACACGCAGACCGTCAGCGCCCATCATATACCAGCCGCAGCACATCTCGGTTGCGTTCCACAGTGCCTTGAGCTCCAAGAATGCCTCGTACTGTAGGTCCCCGGCTTCGTCAAGAACTACCAAAGGACGCTCCATAGAGCGCAGGTAATACACAAGGTCCTCGTATGTGTCCTGATACTTGCCGCTCACGCCCACGCCAAACTCCTGAGCAATCTTCTTCACCAGCGCACGCTTGGTCTTCACCTGTGAGCAGTCTATATATACCGCATTGCGATGTTCGTTCACATACCAGCGTGCCGTGTATGTCTTGCCGATGTTCGGCAGGTCGCAGAGTATCACGCTAAGGCTGCGTTCCTGACACGCCGCCATCTGAAGGCTGATGTATTTGAAAGTTTCCGTCTGTGCGCCTTTCCACTCTATCGTCTCACGGAGGTTCACGTCCAGCTTTCGGGCAATGTTCACCCAGTTGGCATCGCTCAGGGCTTTTTCCGTCTGTCCCTTCTTCAAACCGTTGTAAACGCTTGCGGAGATGCCTAATGCCGATGCGTGTTTGGCATCGCTCGGATAGTTCTTGCGGTTGGCTGCTATCGCATCCAATATCCGCTGTTTATTGCCTGTTGTAATCATATTCTAATGGCATTTTAATTATCGTGCAAATGAGCGCAATCAAGCTTGCTTGTTTTGCCGAATGCTGCCGATAATCAATTTTGTTAATGTTATTCCTATATGTCGGCTACGGCCCTGTCCGATGCGCTTGGCAACGGCATCACCGGCTCGTATTCCTGAGGGGCGGAGGCTATCAGCTCTTGGGAGGCTTCCTGCTTTGTCTGGGGGACGGGCTTCAATATTCCCAATCTGTCAATGGCGTTCTCCTCGATGTACTTATTAAACTTGGCAATCTTCTTCTGTTGCTTCACAAAGGCAGCCTTGTCCTCATCGGTCTGCTCGGCCATCACTCTGTTGAAGGTCTGCACCTTCTCCACCCTGTCGATGTACTTGTCGCCTTGAAATATGAACACCTCGGTGGCTTTGCCTTCCTCGTCGGGCAGCCAATAAGCGGTTACCTTATAGTTGTTAGGGGCAAGTTTCTCCAACACGCTGGTATCGCTTAGCCACCAATCCTCATAGGCAACCCTTACGGTCGAGTTCCTTCGGATGCTCGTATCGACGTGTTCCCCTATATGGCGGGCCAGTGTCAGCTTATCCAAAGGCAGCAGCGTCGGATTGATACGCTCGCAGAGAACGTCCCACCTCGTCATTCCGGGGAACTTCTTTTGGTTAGGGTGCAAGGCGTGGTTCCATTCGTAGGTGTCCGCTTTATCGTCGGCAACCAGCTGCTCATAGCTGAAGTATTCCTTGTCCTCGTACAGTTCGTTGGTCTCGTCGCTGATTTTCTTGTACTCCTGACGCCATTTGCCCTTGCCGTAAAAGCGTCCGATGCCCTCGTGGTTCTTGTGGATGATGCTGCGCTTCTTCGCACCGTTCAATGGTTCGGCATATTTCTCCTGAGAGTTCTGCGGAGCGCAGAAACGTACGAACGGGAAGGCAACACCGGCTTGCAGGAAGCCGTCTTTGTACTGTGTCATCAGGTGGTTCTCCACCTCTATGCCGGCAGGCATTCCCCAGCCGTGCCTTTCTATCAGGCGGAACATATCCCGGAAGCAGTCCACAACGAGGCTCTCGTCTTTCTTACGCGCATAGCTCGCACCAACCACGCACTGGCTTACCACATCGTAGGCATAGTAGGCGTGTACTCTCTGCTTCGTGTCCTTCAGCTTGCGCGTCAGGTCCACGTCGTCCATTGTTATCTGCGAAAGTGAGAAGTCGCCGCCATGACGGTGCATGTGGGGCATCTGCTCGTGCATGAAGGTACTCCAGCTTGACAGCGACTTCTCTATCAGCATACGGGTTGCCGGCTCGTTCAGAATGTTATTGATGGTGCTCTCGCTCAGGAACTTCGGGTCGCCGTTCTTATCCGTGAAGTCATCGGGATTGAACAGCTCGCCGGTCTTCGGGTTATAAACGTCAAGCTCGCCACAGACAAAACTGATATACATTTCATGGACGGTACTGTTAAAGGGCTTGTTGGACAGGACTGCCAAGCTGCGAACCAGCTTCTTAGTCTTGTAGTCCACCTTCCTTGCACTCTGGTTGCCGAACTTGCCGCTGATAAGGCAGCCGTAGCCCCCACGCTTGTACTCGTTCACCTTCTTTCTGAAGCGGAGGGTGCTGGTTGGGAGTGTATGTCCAAACTTCTCGCGCAGCGTTTCAATGGTCTTGGCCATCATATCCCAGTTGTACTTGTCTCCCATCAAACGATGATAGTCTTTCGCACGTTCATAGAGTTTGATGCAAGTATTCAGCACAGAGGCATTCTGTGTATATTCAGCTACTTTTTCTGGTGGCAGTTCAATGCCAGCCTTGCCACGATCACTGAAAAAAGCTATCGCCTGTTGGTCTGTTTCGTAGTTTGATATTATCCAGTGTCGCACTCTCACTTCGTCGCCTCCGGGATATACCTTCTCTACCTTTTCCTTGTACTTCGATGGTAAACTATCTATAGCAATCAGAGCACAACAGCCACTCGCACCACCACCACGGCGGACTACGTCCACTTTGTTACGACGAGTCAAATTCTGATAGTTGGAAACACTTACGATGCCACCGTCTATCAGTTCTCCGTATGATATGCAAAGTTTATTACCGTAATACTCCATATCGCCCTCTTACAAAGTTGCTGCCCAGTCTTGAATTTTTTGAATGTCGCTCGTCATTACGTTATCAAAGTGGCGTACCTTTTTACCTTTTTGGTAAACGTCGCACACAGGCTCCGTCTTTGAAAATTCCAGCAGAACATCACCGAGGTACTGTCTCATATAGCCGTCTGCATCATGCAGGGTTTCTATCTCAGGAGCTTTCACCATTACAATTCCGCCACGCTGTAAGGCAATCGTGCGTATCTTCTTCGCAAGATCCGTGTCCTTCTCGTAATGAGTGGCGTAGAAAATCATGCGCTCGGTAACCTTACATGACTTTGCGATAAACTCACGGTCTTCTTTCTTGATGTGAATGTACTTTTCCATAATCTCACTTATTTAATTCAAACATTATCATTATTTTTGTAGCCAAATTCTAAATGGAATAATATGGATACTGCTTTAATCATACTCAAAGCTCAGTTCGATGCCCTTAGAAACTTGTTAATGTCCATTCTGCCAACCATGTTTGAGCATGACAAACAAAAGGATGACAAGGTTTGGTTCGCTAAATATTGTCTCTGGAAGTTCGAGAGGGACAATCTCGCATCATTCGAAATCTCAGATACGCTTCCGACTCCTGAGAAAGACAGGATAAGTCGCCGACGACATCAACTGCAAGTTCTGATGGACGTAGCCTATATTCAGGGGCGGCTTGAAGAACACGAGATAATAAGAAAAGTAGATTCTTACGCTGCCGCTCAAGCTCAGCAAGTCTATGCTCAGTCCGACCACTCCGAGGAAACGATGCTTCCTCTGATTGACGCTCTCTGAGAGCTTGTTTTAATTCTTGGGTAACATCAATACTGATGACCAGTTCTTCCGTTCTGCCGTTATTACAACGGTTGCGATTTTTCTTTTTCATAATCTTTAATATTTAAATTCTTATTTCTCGGCCTTTTTTCTTATATTTGACCACTTGTTCTTTAATGAACACATTGCAAAGGTAAACAAGATATTTCGACTATGCAAGAAAATAAGCAAGAAAAATCACAAATAAAGCAAAATATCTCGCTTTATTTATCTAAAAAAGGTGTTTCTGATTATGAATATTATAAAGCTTCAGGGACTACACGAGGCATCCTTGGGCAAAACAATGGGATAAGCGAAGAAAATATATCGAGATTTCTTGCCTATGCGCCCGATATCAATCATGAATGGCTGCTTACAGGTAAGGGATCAATGCTCAAAACGAAAGGTACTCCAAGTAGTCCACCTGCTGAAAAACAGTCTCTTTCTATCTCCAAAGATACACAGAATATGGCAGTTCAGCAAGAAAAGATGGCACGAAAATCAGCAAAGGGCATCCCGCTTATCCCGCTTGATGCTATAGCAGGTTTTCCCGCTGCTGACAGCGATGGCGTGTATTTGGAGAACTGCGACCACTACACCATCCCCGAGTTCGAGGCAAAGGGGGCTAACTTCCTCATCCGTGTGTCTGGAGACTCCATGGTGCCGCTCTACAACAACGGCGACATCATTGCCTGTCGTAAAATTTCCGATATACTCTTCTTTCAGTGGGGTAGTATCTATGTCCTTGACACCAGCCAAGGTGCCCTCGTCAAGCGTGTGGAGGAGTGCGAGAAAGACGATAAGTGTATCCTCTGTGTTTCCGAAAACTCTCGCTTCAAACCATTCCAACTTCCCAAGTCCGATATTCGTTCACTCAGTACCATCATCGGTCTTGTTCGACTTGTTTAGTATTTCTCTTAAATATTTATATTATCATGGCTATAACATATATAATTGTAATTGCAGTTATTCTTTTTTATTTTCTCCTTTCATTAGGGAACAATTCCAAGCAAAGAGAGCTGAAGAGAAAACAGTATGTTGGAAAGTTGCTCCAATTGCTTGAGACTGCGTACATTCTGCATAATACGACAAAGTTTGAGACGTTCAAAAGCCGAATTAATTTTCTATCCAAGTTGTTGCCAGAACTGTTACCCCCAACAGATAAAGATTATATCGAATTTGCGAATCAGGCAGAGCAGGAATACAAGAGTAGGTATCCAGACAGGCATTTATCCCAACGGCAAATAGAGGTTATAGGCAATCCTAAGTGTATTACTCAAGAGAGTTTGATGATTTGTTACGTGGACTTTTTCAAAAGATATTGTCTCGATCTCGAAAATCAGATATTAAAACTGAAAACGAGCACAGCAAAACAAAAAAGGATAAATCAAGTTGCTAATACTGCCAAAATAATAATTGCAGCTTTATCGGTAAATAACGGTGGCAAGTTTGCCAACTCTGTCTCGCAGACGGAATCGCTTTTCTACGACAAATATGGTAAACCCAATAATGCTGCTCATATTATTATTGAAATAACCAAGAAAGAATGAATGGATTACTTCACCTCTCCCTTATTCCCCCCTTGCATCTATCCCCCCCCCCTCTTTTATACCCCTAAAAGTAGAAAAGTGTCTAATATTCCGTTATTTAATAACGGTAAAACTTAAAAAAGTGGTGGCATTTAGGGGGGGGGCTATCGGCACAAAAAAATAACATATCGCAGGAAAAGTAGTATTTTACCCCCCTTGTATCGTACCCCTCCAAAACCCACTTTTGAACAACCACTTTTTGAAAAATGAACAACCACTTTGAACAAACACCTGAACAACCAGTGCCTAAAATCACCCCAAAATGCACGAAAAAAAAGGTGGCAAAACCATTCAGATTTTACCACCCTTTCAAACGGCGTTTTAAGGCCGTTCTACGCCCTTTCTTTCTTAGTCCTTATACATTGCCCCTGAACCGCCCGAAATAAGCGTAGATTGCTTTATTACAATCCGTTTACAGTAAAAAAGAGCAGATTATCCATCCTCAATTCCATTCATCTCAGTTTTATGTTAAGCATCCGGAACCCCATGTAAACCTTCGCCACCTTTTTTGAGTTCCAATGATCGTCAAATGTAAACCAAAAGTAAACCAATATAAACGTTTCGTTTTACTGGCTCATAATCTATCTACGCTCGTAACTATTTGAGACATAAAGCAATGTGCCGTTTTTGTGTTCAACTCATTTTATACGCTTCGTTCTGTGCCCGGTATACAGTTGAGTTTCGGTATTTATTAATAGTATTTACTCGGTTATATGTATGAGTCGGGTGATTCATCGCATCCAAATAATTTAACTATTTCGGCACTGATAATATTGCATGTTGTACAAAGATTAAATACTTTTGTACAACAATAACGAGTTTAACAACAAATTAATATTACTATGAAAGGAATTTTTAATTCTATTCTTTTAGGGGTGATCATTCTATTTGCCCCAATAAATATTTCTGCACAGATTTCTGTACCGAATGTATTCAGTGACAACTGCGTTTTGCAGCACAATACAAAAGTGAAGATTTGGGGACACGCCTCAAAAAATGTAACTGTTACCGTTACCGGCTCATGGAATAATGAAACGGTCCAGACGCAAAGTGATAATGAAGGAAAATGGCTGACTGAACTCAGCACCATCGATCCGAGTTATACTCCGTACACCATTACCATTTCCCAACCCAATGACGGTGCTTACACCATCCATAACGTATTAATTGGTGAGGTTTGGATCTGCTCCGGCCAAAGCAATATGGAAATGCCTGTTCGCGGATGGTTACCCGATTGTCCTATCAAGCATTCTGAATCATTAATTCAACAGTCCGGCAGGTTTCATGTTAACTGTTTGATGGTGAAAGAAGAACGTGCCGGTTCTCCTCGAGAGGAATGCCATGGTGACTGGAAAGTCGCTTCTCCGGAAAATACTCCGTACTTCAGTGCCACCGCCTACACCTTCGCGATGTATCGTTCAGGCTGGACCGGTCGTCCCATCGGTATTCTTGTCACTTGCTGGGGAGGTACTAACATAGACACATGGCTGGCTCCTGAATACACCAAGAAATATGATAATGTTAGCTATGAATCACAGGATAAGTGGAACAACAAAACAGGTAGTCTGCTTTATAACGCTATGATTTATCCTATTAAGAATTACACCGCTTATGGCTTCCTCTGGTATCAAGGTGAATCAAATGTAGGTGATAAATATTACGCCAACAAAATGAAAGATTTAATTACCGGCTGGCGTAAAGATTGGGGAAACGACAGTATGCCTTTCTACTTTGTAGAGATTGCCCCATTTAATTATAGCAATACCGACCAAACAGCCAAGTTGCGTGAACAACAATTGGCAGCAGCTTTGGAATCAACGAATGCAGGAATGATATGTACCAACGATTTGGTTTCTCCGGATGAAGTTTCTTATAATATCCATCCGGGAGATAAACTGAACATCGGCCGTCGTTTAGCTGCCATGTCAATGGTCGATACTTGGAAAGGCAGCGACCCATGGGGACCGATGTATCTGTCGATGAAGGTTAACGGCAATAAAGCTATCCTTTCTTTCTCACATAATGAAAAAGGCTTCATCGCCAATCCGAATATCACAGGATTTGAAGTAGCCGGCTCAGATAAAGTATTTCATCCGGCCACAGCAGAGATTATTAACGGTAAACAGGTTGAAGTTACCTCTCTAAAAGTGGACAAAATCGTTGCTGTCCGCTATTGTTTCGGCGATGCCATCCTTGGGAATCTGTTGAGTAAATCAAACTTACCGGTTTATCCTTTCCGCACAGATAAATGGTAATCCACCCAAATAAACAATATTGTCCATCCCATTTACAGAGTATAGTTCTTAAAGGGATGGACAACTTCTTTTATTTATTAGCTTAGCTGTTTCTCCTTATATGTTAGTTGTTCTATAAGTAAAGAAACCACGAGCGTAATGCACGTGAGTCACGCGGGAGATACCTAATTTACAGTAAAAAACACCTAACTAACCTTATAAACTCAATATCTTTCAATACATTCTTTATAACATCTACTGTATTATTACACAACATTCTTTTCAAACAAGAAGAATATAAAAAGCATAAAACAAAATATTACTGTTCGCAATGCTTGTTTAAAGGATTGTATATTTGCTTTTAAATGTCAATTCATTGATTGAAAAGCATGATTCCGTTAGAGGAAAAGACAAAAGTGATACGTATGAATTAGATGATTTATACGGGATCACTTTGCTGGTTTATACTATGACTTTACGATCTGTTCTTTACAAGATATATTTTGTAGCAAGATGCTTATTATTAACGTATATAGGAAATAATAGGGCGATAATTCTCAATTTAAAATTTTATGATATTGTAAAAAATGAAATGTAAACGTTATCTTTGCATTATCTATATTTTTTGTATATGAAGATAAAGAGGCAAATGAAGATATCTGAGAAAGAATCTTTATCGTTGTTTCGACAATCGATAAAAGGAGACAGGTACGCCCTTGAGTTCTTATATAAGGACAATTATGATTTGCTATATAATTATGGATTGAAATATAGTCCTGACGAGGACTTGGTAAAAGATTGTATTCAAGATTTGTTTATAAATATTTTTTATAACTCCCACATTAAGATTGAACATGTGGTTTCTGCCCGTTCCTATCTTCTAAAGGCATTGCGGAATAATCTGATTTATAAAATTTTATCCGAGAAGAATGTTAGTTCGTTAGAAGATTTGGAATTTAATGTTCCTATTGATGAGAATTTGTTTGACAGGATGTTTCCGAAAAGTGATGAAGAAACTTTATTGGCTAAGAAATTGATTCAAGCTATCGGTCAGTTATCTTCTAATCAAAAATCTGTGTTGTATTTGAGGTATGTGAAAGGTTTTTCGCATAATGAAGTTGCGGAAGTGATGAACATAAACCCACAGTCGTCCATGAATCTTTTAAACAGGGCATTGTCAAAATTGCGGGATGTAATGGACAAGACAGGAGGAGATGTTTTCTATTTAACTGTTGTTTTCTGTACCATTTTAAAATTTCTTATAAAATAATTCAAAAAACAGAGTAGGTTTTTCTCTTTTTCCTATTATATAAGAAAAAGCAATCATGAAAAACCGCATATCTTTTCTACGGAAGTCTATTTATCGAGTTATATTATTCTATAGAATGAGTGATGTATCTTCTGCTACCGGGCAGGAAGAGGTTTGGTATGCCATAGAAGATGGGATAAATAAGAAGGAAAAAAGGCGAAGAGTTATTATGCTTAGTTTGATTACTTCGGCAGCCGCAATAATAACAGGATGTATATTCCTGTTTAATCTCCGGAAATCATTGCCTCAACTGGAAGAAATTGTAAATATCTCGCAGATTGCCCAACAGTTGCCAAACGATTCTGTATCGGAAGAAATCCAATTATATGTCTCTCCAAAAGATGTGGTTACCGTTGATAAAGGTTCTACCGTTACTTATACTGATGAAGGAATACATGTCGATGGTAATCAAATTGCTGAAAATAAGCCATCTTCACTTATAGATGAATACAATAAGATAGTTGTCCCAAAAGGAAAATATACCAAATTGATACTTTCGGATGGGACCAGTATGTTTGTCAATGCAGGGACTTCAGTTACTTATCCGAAACAGTTTGCTAAGAATGTGAGGGAGATTTTTGTCGATGGCGAGGTTTATTTAGATGTCGCCCACAATGAGAATTGTCCTTTCGTCGTTAAGACTACCGATTTTGAAGTAAACGTTTTAGGTACGGCGTTCGATGTAAATGCTTACAGTCATTCTATAGAGTCAAGCGAAGTAGTGTTGGTTCGTGGAAAAGTACGAGTAATGAGCAATTTGGGAAATGAAGTTGTTCTTTCCCCCAATCAAAAAGCAAAGATTCATCGAAGTGGTGAGATAAAGAATTCAACGGTTAAAGCAGACGACTATATTCTTTGGACACAAGGCATTATGAACTTGGGCATTGCTCCGTTGAGAGACATTCTTTTACGATTGAGTCGTTATTACGGCGTGAACATCACTTGCAGTCAAGGTATTTCGGATATTGAAATTGCCGGAAAGATAGATTTGGCATGTAGTGTTGATGAAGCCTTGAAGAGAGTTTCCGATACCGGGAGGTTTTCGGTTTCCAAGTTAGGAGATAATTATTATTTGAAACAGAAGTAATTGATATGTATATAACTTAAAAAGACAAATGCTTATGAAAACATAATCAGAAGATCAAATCAGTCTAACTAAAAAATGTTGTCGGGTTAGACGCGTCAAAATCTATTCATTGAATTATCAACCTTTTTATCAATATGAGAAACAAATTAAAAGAAACAAGTATTATCGGTCGTTTTATGAGGGTGATGCTTGTATTGGGATTCTTATTAATCTCATCGGGAGGTCTTGCTGATGACCTTGCTTATGCTCAACAGCAAAAGTTTACTTTTTCATTTGAGCAAGTTTCTATTAAATCGATATTCCAGTATATCGAGAATAATAGTGAGTTTGTGTTTATGTATCGTAATGATTTGCTTGATACTTCTAAAAAGATTTCTGTAAAAGCGAAAAGGGAAAGTATAGAGCAAGTTCTTAATGAGATCCTTTCCGGTAGTTCTGTGATATATCGGATAGATGACCGCCAGATTACTTTGATGAGAGGGAATGAGATTGCTCCTCAGCAATTGGATAAACAACCGGTAAAAGGATCAGTTAAAGATGGTAAAGGAGAACCTGTTATCGGCGCTTCAGTAGTTGAGAAAAGTACTACCAATGGCATTATTACCGATATTGACGGAAACTTCACGTTGAATGTTAATCCGGGCGCCGTTCTCGAAATTTCCTACATTGGTTATAAGACACAGACGGTAAATGTTAGTTTTAGCCATCCCCTTTCAATTGTTCTTCAAGAGGATAATGAAGTTTTAGATGAGGTCGTTGTTATTGGTTACGGAACCTTGAAGAAAAAGGATTTGACAGGCTCTGTAGCAGGAATTAATGATAAAGCAATTTCTGAGCGTCATGCTACAAATATTAGTACAGCACTTCAGGGAGCAGTTGCCGGTTTGACTGTTACTCGTGGTAGTGGTGATCCGGGAACTACAGGAACGATGCGTTTGCGCGGTACTACAACCATCAGTACTTCCGATCCATTAGTTATCATCGATGGTGTTCCAGGTGATATTAATACCGTTTCTCCAGAAGATGTAGAAACTATTTCTGTTTTGAAAGATGCAGCTTCAGCTTCTATTTATGGATCACGTGCAGCTGCCGGCGTTATCCTTGTTCAGACTAAGCGTGCTAAAAAAGGGGATTTGAAATTAACTTATAATTTTGAATATGCTATAAGTCGCCCGACAGCAGAACCAAAATATACGAATGCAGTTGATTATATGAAGATGGTTAATGAGTTAAGATACAATGACAATCCATCGGGAGGATGGAATCAAGCGTATACTCAGGATATTATTGACAACTATACGAGTCTTCATTTACAGAATCCGGATTTATATGCTGACACAGATTGGACGAATATATTAATGAATCATAGTGCTCCACGTCAGACTCATATTGTCAATTTAATGGCAGGAAGTGAGAAAGCCTCGTCAAAGGTTTCTCTCCGTTACGATAATATGGGCGCGATGTATGATAACTATCAAAGAGAGCATTACATGGCTCGTGCAAATAATGATTTCTATTTTAATAAGTATCTTGAAGCTCATGTTGATGTAAATTTCAGAAAAGGGAAGATAGTTGGTCCTAATTATGATCCTTATGGATGGGAGGGAAGAAGTATTCCTGCTATATATCCTGCAATTTGGAGTGACGGCCGTTATGCCGATGTAAAGGATGGAAGTAACTCTTTGTTAAGAATGAGTAAAGAAGCTGGAGATTATCATGTGGATAATAACCATTTAGGCTTTAAGGGGGAAATTGTTATTAAGCCTTTCGATGGTTTTAAGATTTCTATGGTTACAGCACCTAATTTCGATTTTAGTTATTATAAGACATTTGTGAAGAAATTGGGTTATACACATCTTGAAGACCCTAATACTATTAAAGGATATATCAATGCAACAACTAATTTGACAGAAAAAAGAAATAAAGTTCAGGATATCACATCTCAGTTTCTAATAAACTATAATAAGACTTTCGGTTTGCATGATTTGGTATTAATGGCAGGTTATGAGTACTATTATTATAAGTATGATAATATGTCTGGTTCTGGTGATCAGTATGAGTTAACAACTTATCCGTTTTTGGATCTTGCTCCGAAAGATTACCAGGCAGTATCCGGTAATGCTGCAGAGTACAGTTATCGTTCTTATTTCGGACGTATCAACTATTCGTATGCAAATAGATATTTATTGGAGGCAAATATTCGTAGAGATGGTTCTTCTCGTTTTGCCAGTGATAACCGTTGGGCAACTTTTCCTTCTGTCTCTCTTGGATGGGTTCTTACAGAAGAAAACTTCATGCATAGTACTCGTGGTTGGTTAGATCAATTAAAATTCCGTGCTTCGTGGGGGGAATTAGGTAACGAGCGTATTGGTAGCTATTATCCTTATCAAGCAGCCATCGATTTTAATACTATTGTGTTAATGAATGGTGGTACACCGACTGCGGCTACTTCTGCCGCACAGGTTTATTATGCCGTACATGATATAACTTGGGAATCTACATCATCATGGGATATCGGTCTTGATGCTATGTTCTTGAAGAACCGCTTGAATTTCTCTTTTGATGTTTATCGTAAAAATACAACTGATATGTTGTTAGCCGTTCAGATCCCTCAATTCTTAGGGTATGAGAATCCATCAGTTAATGCGGGTGATATGCATACTGTAGGTTGGGATATTGAAGCCGGATGGCGTGATCATGTAAAAGATTTCAATTATAGTGTTCGTTTTAATCTTTCAGATGCAACTTCTACGATGGGAGGCTTAAAAGGTACTATCTTCTATAATGGTAATTATATTTCAAGAGAAGGTACAGAATTTCAGCAGTTCTATGGTTATAAGGCTGATGGATTGTTCCAGACTCAAGAGGATGTAGATAATTCTGCAAAAATTAATAATAATGTCAAAGTAGGTGATATTAAGTTTATTGACATTTCTGGACCGGATGGGATGCCGGATGGTAAAATTAGTGCAGAGTACGACCGTATTCCTTTGAAGAGTTCACAGCCGCATTTCATATATGGTTTGAATTTCAATGCTGATTATAAAGACTTTGATGCAAGTGTAACATTCCAAGGTGTTGGATCTCAATGGGCTATCCAAAGTTCTTATGCCGTATTAGGTTTGCGTGATAACTGGTTAAATTTCCCAAGTGTCATCGTAGGTAAATATTGGAGTGAGAATAATACAGAAGCACAGAATGCTAAGGCCATATTCCCACGCTTGACTTATTCAAATATGCAGACGAATTATACAAGTTGTGATTTTTGGTTATATAACAACCATTATCTGCGTTGTAAGAATATCACATTAGGTTATACATTGCCAACAGCATTAACTAAAAAGTTTTTTATTAATAAATTGCGTTTATATGTAGCAGCAAACGATTTGTTCTCTATCAACAATTGTCTTAAAGGCTTTGATCCGGAATCAACGTCTTCAGGTTATCCTATTATGAGATCAGTAATGTTTGGTGTAAATGTTAACTTCTAAAAAAGAGAATTATGAAATATAATATGTTAAAATATATCTGCTTAATAGGACTGGCTTTCTTTATGGGCTCATGTCATGATTTAGATATGAACCCTCTGTCAAGCGGATCAACAGAGAGCTGGTATTCCAATGTTGATGAGATTCGTATGGCTGTCAATAAGGCTTATCAAAGTGACTTTTTGTTGTTGGATGGTGATATGGAAGAAGGTCAGGTTGACTGGAGTGATGACACCATGTATCGTCAAACGCTATATGCTTTCCAGGATGGGACATTAACTGGTCAAACAGGATATGTTACAAAACGCTGGATCAATAATTACAAACTGATTTCTAAGATGAATTCTGTTATAAATAAATATCAACGTGCAATTGATAATGGAGCGAGTGAGGCAAAGATTATGCCTTATGTTGGTGAAGCATATTTTTTCCGTGCAAGAGCTTATGGAGAATTGATTTTCCATTGGGGTGATGTACCTTATTATACAGAGGATATTGAAATAGAAGCAGCAAAATCTACGGGGCGTACTGCAAAAGCAGAAGTTCTTCAGCATGTATATGAAGACTTTGATAAGGCAGTTTCATTACTTCCTATAAGTTATGCCGGCGATCAGCGTGTAACTAAAGGTGCAGCGTATGCATTCAAAGCTCGTTATGCTCTCTATAATGGGGATTATGCCACAGCAGCTGCAGCCGCAAAGAGTTGTATAGATTTAGGAATTTATGGTTTGGCTGATAATTATGAGAAACTGTTCTTGCCTTCTACAACTATGTCTCCGGAGTTCATCTTTATTATGCCGCGTTCTATTGAAGCTAAATTGAATGTCTTAAACAATTCTTATGTTAGAAATATGATTATCCGTGGACAAGGTGGTTGGGACTGCTATGATCCTACTTGGGATTTATTAGCTGCTTATACTTGTATTGATGGGCTTCCTATTGATGAATCTCCGTTGTTTGACCCTCATAATCCTTTTAAGAATCGTGACCCTCGTTGTTCAATGAGCATTTGTGAATTTGGAAGTTATATTCTTGGTTATGAGTATAATCCTTCTCCTGTTGCATTGACTTGTGGAAAATTGAATGGAGCAGATACTATTCAGGTCTATAATAATGATACCCGTGTTAATAAGTTTTATGCTTCGTTTAACGGATTGATTTGGAGGAAATATGTTGACCAAAGTTGGATTGATAATGGTTATCAAGCAGATAATGTGAAGATTATGATGCGTTATGCTGATGTTTTGTTGATGTATGCAGAAGCAAAGATTGAGTTAGGAGAAATTGATCAGAGTGTAGTTGACGCTATGAATTCAGTAAGAGCTCGTGCCTATGGTGTTGATAAAAACCAGATAGACATGTATCCAGCATTCACAATTAAGCCACAAAGTGAGATGCGTTATGATTTGCGTGTGGAACGTCGTATGGAATTGGCTGGTGAGTGTCTTCGCTATCCGGATATTATTCGATGGAAGATTGCTTCTACAGTTTTGAGCCGTAAACTTTATATGATGATTGATCCGAGTAATATGCAAGCTTTGTATGATGCAGGTAACTGGTTTTGGGGTATTACTCCGACTATTGATGAATATGGGTGTGCAGATTTTACTGCTTTGGAGAATGCAGGAATGTGTGTTTCTGCTGCGGAACGTAAGTGGGATGATTGTCAATACCTTTGGCCAATACCTACAACAGAAATTGAGATTAATTCGAATATGACACAGAATCCAGGCTATTAAATTAGGAATCATTGTGGATGTTTATTTAAAGTAATAACTTCTTAGTATTTTAAAGAACGGGATTATTGTGTAAAATAACTTTGAACCCGTTCTTTTTTTAAAATATATTATTATACCTAATCATGAATAAGAAATTTTATAGTTTGGTAGGAACATTGCTTTTCGCAGTTTCTATTTATGCACAGACGAATAGATGCTTCAGTGGCATTTATCCATATATAGCTAATTATAATAATGAGGATGAATGTGGAACTGGTGCTGTGGTGCCCTGGAATGGAAGTCTATGGACTATTAGTTATGGTCCGCATTTGCCTTTCGGATCGTCGGATAAACTATATCAGATTACTTCCGATATTGTCAAGATAACTCGTTCTGAAAGTATAGGAGGAACACCAGCAAATAGAATGATTCATAAGGAAAGCAACCAATTATTTATTGGTCCTTATATTATTGATTCTTTAGGAAAAGTTCATGTCATTGGAGTTGAACAGATGCCGGGAAGATTAACCGGGTGCGCCCGTAATTTAATTGATCCGACTCATAAAATTAATATTGCAACAATGGAGCAGGGCTTTTATGAAATAGATGTTAATTCTCTTGACGTAAAGACTTTATTTAAAGATGGGAATCTGTTGAAGAATGAAGGGGCGAAGAATTATCAGCGTACTCTTTGTAAAGGTGTACATGGAAAAGGGTTTTATTCTGGTCAGGGAGTCTATGTTTATTCTAATAATGGCGAAGATTCTCCAAAAGCTATGTATGATCCGAAGATAGAAGCAGGATCTTTGTCTGAATTCGATGGGAAAGAATGGAAGACTATTCGCCGGAATCAGTTTACAGAAGTTACAGGTCCTGGAGGCATTTATGGGAATTCAAATCCTGAAATTGACCCTATTTGGGCGTTGGGATGGGACTATAAATCTATCATTATAGCTGTTCGTGATGCAGAGCATGGATGGAAATTCTTCCGCGCTCCAAAAGCAAGCAATAGCTACGACGGTGCTCATGGATGGAATACGGAATGGCCACGGATCCGCAGTATTGGTAATGAATATTTGATGACGATGCATGGAATGTTTTGGCATTTTCCAGGGACTTTTTCATGGGATAACACAGCAGGAATTCGTCCTTATACTAATTATTTGAAAGTAATTGGTGATTTTTGTGAGTGGAATGGTAAACTTGTTTTCGGTTGTGATGATAGTGCAAGAAGTGAATTCCTGAATATACGTAAAGCTAAAGGAAACATTGCTGCGCCTGGACAGTCGAATAGTAATCTTTGGTTTACTTCTCTTGATCAGCCGAAACATAACGGGACAAGTGATGCTGTAGGTGCGGTTTGGGAAAATGAACAAATTTCGGCAGGAACTACATCTGATCCATTTTTATTGGCAGGGTGGAAAAGTCGCTTGTTATGGATTTCTAATAGCGGAAGCAGTAAAGTTGTATATTCTTTTGAGATAGATAAAGCTGGCAATAATCATTGGGAAAAATCAATAAAAGTAAGTGTTCCCTCGCATTCTTCGAGAATGGTATCTTTAGATAAACTTTTAGGAGAATGGATTCGGGTTACAGTTGATGAGAATACGAAGACGACTGTTGCTTTTGTATATGGTGATGTTAATGTACGTTCAGTAAAAAATGATACTATTTTTGAAGGAATAGCATCTGTTAATGATACGGAAATGAGAGGGGGTATTTTATATGGGTTAGGTGGTAATCGTAGAAAATTAGGGATTGTTGCGAATGTCATTAAGGATGGTATTGCTATTAATAAAGGATATTATGAACTTGATGGGGAAATAAATCTCTTACCGGTTGAAGATGAGGCTTATGAGACTTTTATTAAGACTCGTATGAATATTCCTAAGAATATGGTAATAATTGATAAAGGCAGTTATTTAATTGTTGATGACAGAGGTCGTCGTTGGCGTTTGCCTTTGAATAATGAACAATATAATAATATGATAAAAAAAGGTACTTTGCGTATCTGTCGTGAAGTTTCAACTGAACGTGACTTATTTGATTTAGGTGGAACCTTTTTTGAATTACCTGCGGAAAATGCTGATGGGTATGCTAAGATTCGTCCAATCTGTACTCATCATCTCCAAATAAATGACTATGCCTCTTTTCGTGGAATGCTTGTCATGACAGGTCTAAAAAAAGAAGTAAAGGCTGATGACCATATAGTTACGTCTAAGGATGGCAATTGTAAAGTCTGGTGTGGAGTGATTGAAGACTTGTGGAAACTTGGTCGTCCTGTAGGGCATGGCGGTCCATGGATAAATGAGGATGTTAAGGCTGGAATTCCATCTGATGCTTATTTAATTAGTCATTATCAGAATAAGAAATTGATGCTTAAAAATGAAGGAGCTTATGCTGTAACATTTACTATAGAAATAGATCCGACAGGAGATGGTACTTGGATGAAATTTGCTGATTATAAAGTATCTGCAGGTAAGAGCTTTAATAAAATCCTTCCAAAGAATTATCTGGGTCGGTGGATTCGCTTTATAGTAGATAAGCCGACAAAGGCTACTGTATGGTTAGAATATGAATAAAAAAATTATTGTTTTTAACTGATTTTCGATGGAACTGATGAAAAAAAGGTGTTGGAAAACGCGGGGTTACTGAAAGATAATATTTAACTTAGCAAAATGATTATTTTTAAAATGAGACGATTAATCTTATCAATAATATGGATGGCAGTAAGCATGGGCTTTATGAATGCTGCTGATTTGTTAGTTGAAGCAGAAAGTTTCTCGAATAAAGGTGGTTGGGCTGTTGATCAACAATTTATGGACTTGATGGGGTCTTCTTATTTGATTGCTCATGGCTTGGGAATGCCTGTAGCTGATGCTACTACTCAGGTGATATTTCCTGAGAAAGGCAGATATTATGTGTATGTCCGTACTTACAATTGGACTTCTCCTTGGGATAAGGGAGAAGGTCCCGGAAAGTTTACTTTATATGTAGACAACCAGAAGACTGTTTCTCCTCTTGGAACAGATGGAAGTTCGTGGGAATGGCAGGCTGCAGGAGAAGTAACTGTAAAGGATGTAAATGTTACACTTCGGCTCCGTGATCTGAGCGGATTTGATGGGCGTTGCGATGCTATCTATTTCACGACAGATAGGCATGCTGTTCCACCTTCAGATGTGAAAGATCTGGAGGCTTTTCGACATAAGAAACTGAATATTCCGGACTCTCCTTTAACAAAGAAGGGATACGATTTGGTTGTAGTTGGGGCTGGTATAGCCGGAATAAGTGCCGCTGTCAGTGCGGGGCGTCTTGGTTGCCGGGTTGCTTTAATAAACGATCGTCCGATTATCGGAGGCAATAACAGTTCCGAGATTCGTGTTCATTTGGGTGGAAGAATCAATGAAGGGAAATATAAGAATTTGGGGAATTTGCAAAAAGAGTTTGCCCCTTCAAAAGGAGGTAATGCTCAGCCGGCTGCTGTTTATGAAGATCAGAAAAAGATGAATTGGCTCGCTAATGAGAAGAATGTGACACTTTTTGCCAATTATCGGGTTATTAAGGTAACGAAGGAGGATTCAAAGATAGCTTCTGTTATTGCAAAACATATTGAAACAGGAGAAGAAATGGAATTCAAAGCTCCGCTTTTCTCCGATTGTACCGGAGATGGAACGGTCGGTTATTTGTCCGGAGCTGATTATCGTATGGGACGTGAAAGCAAAGAAGAATTTAATGAAAATATTGCTCCGGATAAAGCGGATAAGATGACAATGGGCTCTTCTGTTCAATGGTATTCGGTAGATAATAAGAAGTCATGCGGATTTCCGGAATTCGATTATGGCATACATTTCAATGAGCAGAATTGTGAAAAGGTGATGAATGGAGAATGGACTTGGGAAACAGGTATGAATTTAAATCAGATAACTGATTTTGAGCGTATCCGTGACTATGGAATGCTTGTTGTTTATTCAAATTGGAGTTTCTTGAAGAATCATTTGAAAGAAAATAGTCAGTATAAGAATAGGAAATTGGCTTGGGTAGCTTATATCGCGGGTAAGCGTGAGTCAAGACGCTTGATGGGTGATTACATACTGAAGGAAGATGACTTAATGAAAAATGTATCGCATGAGGATGCTTCGTTTACTACTACATGGAGTATTGACCTTCATTGGCCGGATCCGGAAAACGAGAAGAAATTCCCTGGTGATAAAGCCTTTAAAGCAACCACTACACATAATGTAATTCATTATTATTCTGTTCCTTATCGTTGTTTGTATTCCAGAAATGTGGACAACTTGTTTATGGCAGGTAGGAATATTAGTGTAACTCATGTGGCTCTTGGTACTGTTCGCGTCATGCGAACTACAGGAGAAATGGGGGAGGTAGTCGGTATGGCTGCTTCTATTTGTAAGGAACATCATACAACTCCGCGTGGGGTATATCAACATTATTTAGATGATCTGAAGGTTAAGATGACAGAAGGTGTTGGAAATAAGGAACTTCCTAATAATCAGACCTATAATGAGGGTGGTACGTTAGGTGATTGGAAAGAGGAGAATATGCAGAAGTGAGATCTATTATGATGATATTAACCGAAAAAATATACTACGATGAGGAATTTATCTTTTTTGTTCTTTTTAGGAATGATTATGGGTATGAGTTTAACAATGAATGCGCAGTCTAAACGTTCAGAGTGGAATATTCCTTCTGCGGAATATCCTTGTATTGATGCACAGAACAGAGCATCTTTTCGTATTGTTGCTCCAAATGCCAAAGATGTGAAGATTAATGTCTGCGGTAAGGATTATACGATGAAAAACAATGGTGATGGCGTTTGGATGGTTACTTCCGATCCGTTGCCAATAGGATATCATTATTACTTTTTGAAAATAGATGATGTGTCTGTTGCTGATCCTAATACCTATACGTTTGCTGCTTATAGTAAAGTAGTGAGTGCACTTGAAGTTCCGGAAGGAACAGAAGGTGATTATTATCGTCCACGGCAGAATGTGGAAAAAGGACAAGTTCGTTCTGTTCAATATTTTGCAGAATCTACCAAAGAATGGCGTACTGCCAGAGTTTATACGCCGGCAGAGTATGAACAGCATATGGATAAGCGTTATCCGGTTCTTTATCTCCAGCATGGGTTAGGAGAAGATGAGACTGGCTGGTCTACGCAAGGATATATGCAGAATATCATGGATAATCTGATTGCTGAAAGGAAAGCTCAACCTATGATTGTAGTCATGGAAAGTGGGGATATAAATCGGAATGAAGGTCTGACAAAAACAAATGAAGTAGAGATAAGTCCGATTGGAGCTTCTTTTTATAAGGTGATGCTGAATGATTTAATTCCGATGATTGACAAAACTTTCCGTACAAAAACGGACAGAGACAATCGGGCGATGGCCGGACTTTCTTGGGGAGGACATCAAACGATGGATATAGTTGTTCCACATCTTGACCTGTTCTCTTATATAGGGCTGTTCAGCGGGGCAGTCTTTGGTCTTGATATTCATAAGAATTATAACGGCATCATGGCTGATGCTGAGACTTTTAACAAGAAAATTCATTACTTCTTTATTGGAAGTGGGACAAATGAGGATATTGGAACAGCTAAATTGGTAAGGACTTTGGATGATGCGGGAATTAAATATGTCGAATATACTTCTCAAGGTACAGCACACGAGTGGTTGACTTGGCGACGCTGCTTGAAAGAGTTTGTTCCTCATCTGTTTAAATGAACTTCAGACATAAAGTGCTATTTTAGTGTGACTTCGATGAAATATAAGTAACATCCTGTCAATAATTATTCGTTGACAGGATGTCGCGAATTTGTCATCAAGAGGTCGAAGAAAAGTGATACGCATGAACCGGTCAACTCATGCGGATGAACCGATCAACTCATGCGGATGACTTTGGCAACTCATGCGGATGAATCATTCGTTTCACTTAGATGAAACAAAAAAATCTTCTGATAAATATGGCAACTCATTTGTATCACTTCAACATTTCTTGCTTTAAAGTCTCTATTTGTGCGTCAATTTTCTGCATTTCATCGGGGATGCGTATGTTCTGTGGACAATGTGGCTCACATTGTTTACATCCTACACAGTGGTTTGCTTGACGTAGTTTAGGGATGCTACGGTCCATTCCCAACAAATAGTTTCGGCGAAGTTTTGCGTATACTTTATCTTCGGTATCTTGTGGAAGCGTTCCTTCGTTCTTACACTTATTATAATAGACAAATATTCCCGGAATATCCAGTCCGTATGGGCATGGCATGCAATATTTGCAGTCATTACAAGGGATGGTTTGCAAACCAACCAATTTACGGGCAATGTCATATAAAAAATTTTCTTCTTCATCGGTCAATGGCTTCAAAGGACAATAAGAAAGTAAGTTATCCTTTAAATGTTCCATATAAGTCATACCACTTAAAGCTGTAAGAACATTCGGCTTTGATCCTACATAACGGAAAGCCCATGAGGCAGCCGAACGCTCCGGATTACGCTGTTTCATTTCCGCGACAATATATTGAGGAATATTTGAAAGACGGCCTCCCAAAAGAGGTTCCATAATAACCGCCGGGATATTTCGCTTCAGCAGTTCGCCATACAAGTATTCTGCATTCGTATTTCGTTCGTTTATTTCATGTGCATGCCTCCAATCCAAGTAGTTCATCTCTATCTGAACAAAGTCCCAATGATATTTGTCATGGTTTTCCAATAAGAAATCGAAAACTTTAATGTCACCGTGGTAAGAGAAACCTAAGTTGCGAATTTTCCCTGCTTTACGTTGCTCTAACAAGTAATCCAGTATCCCGTTATCAATGAAACGGGCATTAAAAACTTCCATTCCGCCTCCCATCCCGATACCATGCAACAAGTAATAGTCAAGATAGTCAACTTGTAAGTTTTTCAATGAGTTTTGGAAAAGGCGGACAGATTCATCGTGTGGGAAAGTTGCCGGTGCAAAGTTAGACATTTTTGTGGCTATAAAATAACTTTCGCGAGGATGTCGATGTAAAGCGATACCCGTTGCGGCTTCCGACCTTCCTTGGCAATAGGCAGGTGATGTGTCAAAGTAGTTGACACCATGTTCTATAGCGTAATCGACTAAATGGTTGATAGCTTCTTGATCTAAAGGAGCTCTACTTTCTCGTCCTGCCTTTCCATCAGTAGTTGGCAGTCGCATCATCCCATAACCCAATAAGGAAACTTTGTCATTTGTATTGGGATTAATGCGATAAGTCATCTTATTGGTTGGGGGCTCAATTTGCGTCTTGTATTCGTCTTCTATCAGTTGCTGTTCATTTGGCTTTTGTTTACAGCCGGTCAGCAATGCTGCGGTAGAGGCTGTTGCAGTGCTAAACAGTTCTAAGAATTTTCGGCGGTTAATTTTGTTCTTTACCATTATCACAGAGTTTACGTAAACCATTAAAGATAAGAGTGTTTTAGCTCTATTGACAAAATTATTAATTTAATTTGGATTAAGAAGAAAGATTACAAATTAAATTATTTAATTTCCTGAAAGAGGAAAAGAAGTATTCCCCAAAATCAAGTCTTATCAGAATCAGTAAGAATTGAAAGATAATATTCAATGTATTTGTCAGCCATGTTTTTCCAACTGAATTGGGCGGCGTGCTTCATGGTGAGTTGTATGTTTTCGTTGGGCGATTGTTGCCAATGAGCGATATCATTTATTACGGTTTGCGCCATAGCCTGCGGTTCTAAACTATTAAAGTAATAAGCTTTGTTGCCGCCTACCTCGGGCAAAGATGTGAGTTGCGATAGAAAAACAGGCTTACCGCAACTCATTGCTTCAATCACTGGCAAGCCGAATCCTTCGCTGCGTGAGGCAAAATAAAAAGCTTTGCAATGTTGATAAAGATAAGCTTTTTCTGCCACACCGACTGTTCCTAAAAGCGTTACGTTGTTTAAATGGTATGTGCGAATGATATTCTCTAAGCGTTTTCTATCTTGTTTTTTGCCTCTTCCTGCCACAATAAGGTGACGTTCCGGAAGAAAGCGCATCATTTCAACAATATTGTCCACATTCTTTTTGCGATCCCAGCTCGAAAGTACAAGATCGAAATTGTTTGTTGGTAAGCCTTTAGGAGCATGGCTTTCAAGTGTGTTTTGGTTAGTGGCTCCGTTGTGAATCACACGTTCTGTTTGTGCAACATGAAAGTGTTGATGTACATCATCGCGTGTGAATTGCGAGATAAACGAAACGAAGTGCGCGATGTTAAGCATTTGTTGCACCTTGCGTTGCTTCTTTTTTATTTTCGCAACACTGATGTTATTGTGAAAAAAGTTCACGTCATGAATGGTGAGTAAGGTGTTTTCGCCTAATGAACGAGTGATTTTTGCACGCTGTTGTGTGAGGTGCAGTAAAGCAACTTTTGGCATTAACCAGCGATAAACAGCCCATTTGGGTAAGAGATTAAGCAGATAGATTTTTATTTTCGTTAATGAAAGGTAGTCCACGTCATTGCCATAAATGCCTACTTTATGAGGCGGAAGCAGAAAACAAAGGCGGATGTGGTGTTCGTTTTGCAACTGTTTAGCACGCGAACTCAACTCTTCAGCTAAGTGATGATCAAATTCTCCGAGACCCACATACGGATTGCGCAAGTCGTAGAGATATACGGCAATGGTTTTCAGGTTATTTATTGGTGGAATGAGATTTGTTTTCTTGATCATTGAGATAAATTTTGTAGAACTCATTGAGGTTGGGGAAGAGGAATTTGTGGTGTCGTTGCAGTTCCATAGGTGGTGAATGATTACAAATTGAAAGATTTAAATTCCTGCAAGATGATCGAATACACTTTGGAGAATTGCTTTTCCACGGTCTAATCGATTCTCGTTTGCTGATGGTTGATTGATGATTACTTCATTGGCATTATTATCAAACAAAGTGATTCCCGTACTGTCAGTGAAAGCAAATCCGTTATTATAACTGTAGAAAGCGAACGGATATTTATATTCACTGCTTAAAATGTTTCGACTAAATGTAAATTCGGAATGATCAATGTCCAATTGCCCAAGCAGAGTTGCGGGCAAATCGCTTTGATTCATGATTTTATCTACTTTAACCGGTTGCTTTATCGCTCCGCCTACCCAAATCATAGGGATACGAAAGAATTTCGGACCATTCGGATATTCATTTGCCGGGTAATGGCGCCCGTGGTCAGGGACAATAACCACCAACAGATTATCCCACAGAGGAGAAGTTTTCAATTGATTAATGAATTTTCCTATGCAGTCGTCGGTATATGCGTATGCATTCTTTACTTTATCTTCAAATTTATTAAAAGGAACTTCAAAAGGTTCGTGACTGCTAAGTGTAAGGAATGCAGTATGCCATGAACCGGACTTTCTGTTTTTTAATTCATTATACAGATAATTGAACGTGTACTCATCGTTTACGCCCCAAGCATTACTTGTTTGTTCTTTTAGAGAGAAGTTACCGGCAGAGGTTAGACGTTGGAAGCCGGTTGATTTTAAATAACCTTTCATATTCGCAAAATCAATATCTCCGCCATAGATGAAATCAGTAAAATAGCCTTTCTGTTCTAATTCTTTTGCTATGGAAGGCAGTTTACTGCATTTTGTCGGAAGTTTCGTGAGGGAGACTGTTGGAAGTCCTAAATATCCACTAAAAGCACAAACCATTCCTCTATCTGTTCGATAGCTGTCAGCATAACAGTTGGTAAAGAAGATTCCTTCTTCTGATAATTTATTTAGATTGGGAGCTACATCCTTATAACCTCCCAATGTTCCGATGAACTGCGCTCCATAGCCTTCTAATAAAAGAATTAATACATTCGGAGTTTTTGTATTTAAAAGTTGGAGAACAGAATCTCCGTCTAACGTATAGTAGAGTCCGTTAAATAATTCTGCACGTTTCTCTTCATCAAAGAAATTGAATTGTTTGCTGTAATCTTTAGATTTACTCATTGAAGCCAGCAGACTGAATGTTGGATTTACGGCTGAATGATTAAGGAATTGATTTTCGCAATAGTAAGCCTGTCCTACATTTGTAGTAGATCGTCCAACGCCACCACGAATAACCAGAACAAGGATACCGGCGATCAATAACATTCCTATAGTTCCTATGACACGATGTTTTGTTTTCTCCAACATTTTTGGAGTCACCATCAACATGAGTTTGAAATTAAATGCCGTTAGTAACAGAATCAGGAATACTCTTATTAAGATAAAGCCTAACGATACGCTTGCTGCTGCATTTTTTGGTGAATCTATATAAGCAAAGATGGTTGCGTCCAGTTTGAATTCCCAAAAAGAATAGAGTGCCATGTCCACCACAAAAGTTATTGTAATGAGCAATGCTGCTATAATATAATAAGGTATGAGAATCTTTTTTAGGGGAAATCGTTTGCGCCAAATACTGATAAGTACGCAGATGAAAGGAAGTCCGATAATATAGCCGACCATTGCAGCGTCCATTGACGCTCCATGTTGCATGACTTGTAGAAAGTCTTTTAACGATGACGATGCACTCATAGATAGTGCACCGTTATAAAGCATAAACAAGGGCTTCTGAAAGATGTAGATAAGCCAGAGAGTTGCAAAGAGCAGGCTTAGGAATGTAAATCGTTTTTTCATTTTAACTATATATTGTTGCAAAAGTAATAAAAAAACAGCTTCGTTGCTCAATAGCAAAGCTATTTAATGTAATATGTGATAAGAAATTAAATTCTTACTTTCGCGACAATCTTAGGAAATTCTTTTGTAGCAATATTCGGAGCATGCGCATCCTCCGGATAAACAATAACGAATTGTCCCGGTTCAATATCAATAAATGCCGTAGGTTTATCATCTGACAAGCCATAATCCTTTTCTTCATCAAAAGGAGTAGAAATGTGTTTAATATCGCGTGTAGCTTTCCATCCGAAGAGCTCGTGTCCCAAAGGAATATGAATGTCTAAATATTTGTGATGGAATTCCAAAACAGCCTCTTCTTTTGTTTTTGCCGACACTATTGACCAATTGATATATAGATTATCACCTTCAATGTTTATTCGTCCGTATGGAATCTTTGAGAAATCATGTGATTTAACATAATCGAACAACTTTTGAAATAACGGATTAAGTGGCTCAATTCGTCCACTGTCTTGTAAACTGCAGAATATCATATTATTGATTGTTTAGAATTTCGTTACATAGCATATAACCTTTAATTAACATGCGTGGAATGTGAAAAGGCCCTTTGAATATATTCCCTTTGGCCGGCTGAGCGACAGTTCCATCGCGATGTAGGTAGCCGTACCATTCTCCATATTCCTTATCGGGGAAGTGAGCAAAAGTCCAATCGCTTATTTTCTTATGAATTTCCAGATATTTCTCATCTTTCGTTGCCAGATAAGCATATAGGCTGGCAATAATTGTCTCCGTCTGTGGCCACCAGAACTTCATATCTTGGGAGTAGTCTTGTGAGGGCAGATTACGACAGTCGCGGAAGTTGATAATACCTCCATATTCTTTATCCCAACCCCATTCGAAAGACCAATCAAAGATTTGGAGAGCCATTACCATTAAATCGGCATCCCACTTGCGATGTTTGGCTTCTTCCATAATAAACCAAGAAGTTTCTATGCAATGTCCCGGATTAATAATCCGTCCATTGCATGTATCAATGAATTCTCCTTCCGGACCGACCATTTCAAGCAATGCTTTGAATTCCGGATGCATAAATAAGTGTAAAGCCTTCAGAGATTTTTCAATTTGCTCATCCAAAGAATCATCGTCGATAGCTGCACGGATGCGTGAAGCGGTATTAATTAAAATCATTGTAATGGAATGGCTGATGCTTTTTAGTGAAGGTAAGTATTTCGGTTCCAAGAGTCCCGGAGTATCCAAATACTTAACCATCAGCTTAAAGATTTTCAATGCTTTCAAAGCATAACTTTTATTACCTGAAGCGATGGAATACTCTGACATGGCGATGGCCGCAAAACTTTCTGAAAAAAGATAACGACGCTTACGCAGCGGAGTACCGCCGGCTGTTACTTCAAAAAACATTCTTCCGTCTGTGTCAGTACAGTGGTTAATAATAAAATCGCAGCAACTCTTTGATGCTTCGAGCCATTCAGGGTTCTTTTTTATATTATTATAGGCAAAAGCTGCGATGAACCCAAACCTCCCTTGAAACCAAACAGATTTAGTACTATCCATTAAAGAACCGTCACGATTGAGGCAAGTATAAACACCGCCGTTTACTCTGTCCAAACCATGTTTTAACCAGAAGGGCATGATATTCGTAACCAATTCTTCTTTATAAGTATCAGCCCAATTTTGTAGATATGCTTTTATATTCATTGTTTAAAAGTTATTACAGCGTTTAAAGAAACTGATTTCTTCCAGTTCTTTCTTCATGCCCATTTCTTCTTCATCGGTCATGTTTTGAAATGGAATGCGGTTTGCCCCAAGATCGAAGCCTAACAGTTTCATGATTCTCTATCCTCATATAGCCTTCACCTGATGAACCGTCAGTTCATTTGCCAAGAATCTGAGTTTCTTTTTTCATACTTTCTCTATTTATTTGCAATATTACTCAATTTTCTATGAAAAGAGAAAACTTCTGTTACCTTTTATTCTTTATCAGAGATAAACGTCCAGCGCTCATCTCGATAGCTGGGCAGCTGCGGATATTGATTATTTTATTTTTCCTTCTTTAACGGCCTGCATAATATTGGCAGGAGCTCGTTGATTCAGCAATTCGTTTTTCATGAAGTCCATGTATGGTGCCACATGATTAAAGAATTGTTGGTATCCTTTGCAGAGATAGTTTAGCCCTACTTCTCCATCTTTCGTTTTACAGAACCGATTCTTCGGACATTCACCGTTGCAAGCAAACAGATATGGACACTGTTTGCACTGCTTGGGGAGTGAGGTATATTTTGCTTGACCGAATGCCTGCTGTTTACTGCTGTACATCATTTCTACTAATGTTTCCCTATAGATATTCCCTAATTTATATTGTGGGAAGACAAAGTGATCGCACGAGTACACATCACCGTTGTATTCCATTACGCCGGCATGTCCGCAGGTTTTAGCCAACGAGCAAACTCCCGGTTGCTCGCCCATCCAGTTGGCCAACGTACTGTCGAACAGTTGGATAAAGTAATCTCCAACATCATTCTTCACCCACTCATCAAAGATAGCACAAGTAAAGCTGCCCCATTGTTCAGGAGCAACGGAGAAGTCGGCTGTTTCATCATTTTCTTCTTCTACTGCAGCTAAATGTCGTCCGTCGGAATGTTTGGCGATTCGTTCTACAATTGGGGTAAATTGAATATAATGACAACCAATCTGTTTAAAGAAATGATAGAAATCAAGCGGATAGTCACCATTAAAATCATTCACTACTGCCATAGCGTTCCATTCCACTTGATATTTGTTCAATAGCTCTATTCCATGCATTACTTTTCGGAACGAAGGCAGTCCGTGCCGTGTTCTTCGATATTCATCATGGAATTCCTGTGGTCCGTCGATAGAGATTCCAACCAGCCAGTTGTTGTCATGAAAAAAACGGCACCATTCATCGGTGAGAAGCGTTCCGTTCGTTTGAATACAGTTGTCTATTTTCCTTCCTTTTGCGTACTTTTTCTGAAATTCCAATGCTTTTTTATAAAAGGAAAGAGGTCGCATCAGCGTTTCACCGCCATGCCATGTAAAAAGAACGTCCGGCATCATCTGCGACTCAATGTATTCTTGTGTGAATTTCTCAAGGAGTTCATCGTTCATGACGTGTTGCGCATTTGGATACAGGTTCAATTTCTCCAGATAATAGCAGTAGTCGCATGCTAAATTACAGTGTGCTCCAACAGGCTTCAGCATTACATACAGTGGTTTTGCAAAAGGTGAGAGTGTATTCATTCCAATGATATTTTGTACAAATATAGGCAAATCTATTTATATTTAATAGTAAGAAGGTAATAGTGAGTTTTTTAGAAATGAAATTCTCGATCGATTAAGATGTTTTTGCGTAATCTCTTTATGATGAATATGTTTCATCAAAAGAGTTAGTATAATCATCCGGAGAAATTAGGTGGTTCACGCATGTGGTGCACGTGGCTCACCTGCGTGGTGCACGTGCACCACGTGCGTGAATCATGTGTATCACGTGCGTGAGGCACAAGGTTTCTATGTATAAATTTTCGGGAAGACAAAGCAAAAGTCAGAAAAAGAACCGGTGAAAAAAGTATCTTTCGCAGATGAGTTTAGCAGGTTATTTAAAGAAAGGATGATATTCTTTTATTATAAATCGAAATACTTATCTTTGTAAAAACAGCATTTAATTTATCAGTTTATTGAAAAGCAATGAGTTGATAGTAATCGATCAAGGAAAATTGCAAAAGGAGAAGCCTTTATTACTCGGCTTTCGGCTTGGACGGTTTTATGTTGAAAAAGAAGTAATTAAAAAGCTTTGCTGATAAATTCAGCTATTTTTTTTAACTTTGCGATTCAATTAATAGAAAAAGATATGGTTAATATAGAAGAAAGGCTGACTGCGTCGGTTATCAATGCCATAAAGGAACTGTTCGGTCAAGAAGTTCCGGTTAAGATGGTTCAGTTGCAGAAGACAAAAAAAGAATTTGAAGGTCATCTTACATTGGTTGTTTTTCCATTTCTTAAAATCACAAAGAAGAAGCCGGAAGAGACAGCGGAAGTGATAGGTGAGTATTTAAAGTCGAATGAACCGAATCTGATAGCTAACTATAATGTGGTTAAAGGATTTCTTAATCTGACTATTGCTTCTGACTATTGGATTGAATTGTTGAATAGCATTCAGGCGGATTCGAATTTTGGTAAGAAAGAGGTGAAAGCTGATTCTCCGTTGGTGATGATAGAGTATTCTTCGCCGAATACAAACAAACCTTTGCACCTCGGTCATGTTCGCAATAATTTGTTAGGTAATGCGTTAGCCAATATTATTGCTGCTAATGGAAATAGAGTTGTTCGTACTAATATTGTGAATGATCGTGGTATTCACATTTGCAAATCCATGCTTGCTTGGCAGAAGTGGGGAAACGGGGCCACTCCGGAATCGACAGGAAAGAAAGGAGATCATTTGATTGGTGATTTCTATGTCGCGTTCGATAAGCATTATAAAGCGGAAGTCGCAGAACTGAAAGCAAAGAATATAGCTGCCGGTATGACTGAGGAGCAGGCTCAGGCAAAGGCCGAAGATGAAGCTCCGTTAATGAAAGAAGCACATGCGATGCTTCGTAAGTGGGAGACCGGTGATTCGGAAGTTCGTGCTCTTTGGGCGAAAATGAACGAATGGGTTTATGCCGGATTTGATGAGACTTATAAGATGATGGGCGTCTACTTCGATAAGATATATTACGAATCGCAAACTTACTTGGAAGGCAAGAAGATGGTGATTGAAGGCTTGAAGAAAGGGCTGTTCTATCAGAAGGAAGATAGCTCTGTTTGGTGTGATTTGGCTCCGGAAGGGCTCGACCAAAAACTATTGCTTCGTAGTGATGGCACTTCTGTGTATATGACTCAGGATATTGGTACCGCCAAACTTCGTTTCGAGGATTATCCAATTGATAAGATGATTTATGTAGTTGGTAATGAACAGAATTATCATTTCCAAGTGTTGTCTATTCTATTAGATAAGTTGGGCTTTAAGTGGGGAAAAGAGTTGGTTCACTTCTCATACGGAATGGTTGAGTTGCCCAATGGTAAGATGAAGAGTCGTGAAGGGACGGTTGTTGACGCTGATGATTTGATTGCTGATATGATTCAGACAGCAAAAGAGACCAGTTCAGAATTGGGTAAGTTAGACGGTTTAGATCAAGAAGAGGCTGATGGCATTTCGAGAATTATTGGTCTGGGCGCATTGAAATATTTCATTTTGAAAGTGGATGCTCGTAAGAATATGTTGTTTAATCCTCAGGAGTCCATAGATTTTAATGGTAATACCGGTCCGTTTATTCAGTATACACATGCTCGTATTCAATCTGTTTTACGTAAAGCTGCAGAAGAAAGTATTCAGATTCCCGATGTAATTCCTACCGGTGTGGAGCTTAGCAGTAAAGAAGAAGCTTTAATTCAACTCTTAGCAGATTATAAAACTGTTGTTGAGGAAGCGGGAACAGACTATAACCCATCGGATATAGCTAATTATGTGTATAGTTTGGTGAAGGAATATAATCAGTTCTATCATGATTACAGCATATTGCATGAGAAAGATGAGCAAAAGAAGATTTTCCGTTTAGCATTGAGTGCCAATGTTGCGAAGATTGTCAAATCGGCTATGGGACTGTTAGGCATAGAAGTCCCTGACAGAATGTGATTAATGGCGAGGAAACAAAAATATTATGTTGTTTGGAAGGGGGTTAGTTCAGGGATATATGATTCGTGGACAGATTGCCAACTCCAAGTAAAAGGCTATAAAGGCGCGCTTTATCAATCTTTTAATTCAAAGGAGGAGGCGGAGCGCGCTTTTTCTATTCCCGCGGCGGTTTATTTAAAAGAACAAGCCGCGAAACGAGCAGCAAAAGGAAAGCGAATAGTTCCAACATCGAAAGAGCTATCCAAACGTTTGCCTAAAGATTTTAATTTTAATAGCTTAGCCGTGGATGCAGCATGCAGTGGCAATCCCGGACAAATGGAGTATCGGGGAGTGTATTTAGGGTCTGAACGGGAGATTTTTCATTTCGGTCCGATATTCGGAACAAATAATATAGGAGAGTTTCTTGCTATTGTTCACGGATTGGCATTATTGAAGCAAAAGAATCTGGATATGCCCATTTATTCCGATAGTCGGAATGCGCTACTTTGGGTGAAGAACAAGAAATGCAAAACAAAATTAGCGCGGAACGCAAAGACAGAGAAGTTGTTCCAACTTATAGAACGAGCAGAAAACTGGCTGAATGATAATGAATATACCACACAACTTCTGAAATGGGAGACTAATAAGTGGGGCGAGATTCCTGCCGACTTTGGAAGGAAATGATTTCTTTTATCAGCTTTGTTTATGTTTTTAATACCATATATCATTTAGTAAGTTGGAACGCTATTCTTTGCGTTCCATTATGAGTATAGATAATACCACACCGCTTAAATCCATTTCTTATCAAAACATGTTGCATTACCTTATTGTCTTCATGTGTATCAATTCGGATATTCGGGATTATTTTCAGGCACCAGTCTATACACCTATCAGTCATTCTTTTTATTGTTCCATCCGAAGCAATGCGGTGAATAGTGCCATAGGGTAAGTCATTTAGCCATTGTCCGTTTTCTATCACCGTATAGGTTGGGTCTTTTCCGATAATGAAGCAGAAGGTACAGACTATTTTGTGTGCCTCGTTTAGACAAACGAAACAGTGCTCGGCATTGATTTCTTCTTTTACCAGAATCTCTGATGGATAGCCATCAACCCACTGATGAGAATTACCTGTTTCGACCATGTACTGCCGAGCATGTTCAAAAAGCGGCATGATAGAAGACAAATCTTCTATGGTCGCTTTTCGTATGATGATAGATGGGAGTATTTTACGCATTCTTAGCTTTCGCGATATAATCTAATGCTTCTTTGCATTTGTCGGTAATGGCTTGCCAATTACCGGCTTGAATGGTATCTTCTTGAAAGAGTTTTGAACCCATCCCGACACAGAAAGCTCCCGCTTTAATCCAGCTACTCAGATTTTCTTGGGTCGGTTCAACACCTCCCGTCACCATGATTTTACTCCATGGCAGAGGAGCCATTAAATCTTTTACAAATCGAGGACTGTATATATCTCCGGGGAAGACCTTTGTCAGATCGCAACCTATTTCTTGGGCGAAACCGATTTCGGAAACCGTTCCGCATCCCGGAGCGTATGGAATTAGTCTTCGGTTACATACTTTAGCTACTTCCGAGTTCAGTAAAGGACCGACCACAAAGCATGCCCCTTGCTGTATATATAAGGATGCTGTTGCCGAGTCGACAACCGTTCCTACTCCCAAAGCTAAATCCGGACATTCTTTCCAAGCAAACTTCATGACTTCAGCAAAAACTTCGTGCGCAAAATCTCCACGATTAGTAAATTCAAAAGCTCGAACTCCACCGTCATAGCAAGCTTTTACCACCTTCTTTGCTATTTTAGGATCGTCATGATAAAAGACGGGAACCATTCCTGTAGAACCCATTTTGTTCAATACAGATATTTTATCAAACTTTGCCATATATTTTTTAACGTTGAACGCGACCGCTAACATTACCTTCTGCCAAAGCTTCTACTTCTTCAGCTGAAACCATATTAAAGTCGCCATTGATAGTATGTTTTAATGCAGAAGCAGCCACTGCGAATTCCAGAGCCTCATCCATTGGTTTCTTTGTTAGAAAGCCATGAATAATACCACCTGAAAAAGAATCTCCTCCACCTACTCTATCTATAATAGGTTCAATGTCATATCGTTTAGAGATATAGAAATCTTTACCGTCATAAATCATCGCCTTCCAACCGTTATGGCTGGCAGAAAAAGACTCTCTAAGAGTAGAGATGACATATTTAAAGCCAAACTCTTTCTGCATGGTTGTAAATATGCCTTTATATCCTTCGGCATCGGTTTGTCCTTTCATGACATCCGCTTGAGGCTTAAAGCCAAGACATAGCTGGGCATCTTCTTCATTACCAATACAGACATCTACATATTTCATTAACGGGCGCATAATGGTTTGCGCTTTTTCGCTTGTCCATAATTTCTTGCGGAAATTTAAGTCAACGGAGATAGTTACATGATGACGTTTGGCCGCTTCGCAAGCTAAACGAGTCAATTCTGCAGCATTATCTGATATTGCAGGAGTTATACCCGACCAATGAAACCAGTTTGCTCCTTCCATTATCTTATCAAAATCAAAATCAGAGGGGGTTGCTTCTGCTATAGCGGAATGTGTCCGATCATAGATAACTTTGCTTGGTCGCATGGCAGCTCCTGATTCTAAGTAATAAATACCTAATCGTTCTCCACCTCGAGCAATAAAATCGGTATGAACCCCAAAACGTCTCAGATGATTCAGAGCGGCTTGACCTATTTCATTCTTAGGAAGTTTTGAAATAAAATAAGTATCATGCCCGTAATTGGCACAACTTACGGCAACGTTTGCCTCTCCGCCACCATACGTTACGTTAAATGTATTAGCTTGGACAAAACGTGTATAGCCCGGAGTAGACAATCGAAGCATGATTTCACCTAAAGTAATTATTTTACTCATGTCATAAGAATTTAAAGAGAAAATGCATTGAAACCTCCATCAACAGGAACAACAATTCCGGATACAAATTTAGCGGCATCACTAATTAAATAATGTATAGTGCCACAGAGTTCTTCAGGTTCTCCCATTCTGCCAAATGGTGTTTGGCGAATAACATCTTGCCCTCTTGGGGTTAACGTGCCATCCGGATTTGTCAGTAATGCACGGTTTTGATTGGTAATAAAGAATCCGGGGGCAATGGCATTAACACGGATTCCATCACCAAATTTCTTTGCGCATTCAGCAGCTAAGTAGGCTGTAAAGTTCGATATGCCTGCTTTAGCTGCCGCATAGCCGCAGACACGCGTCAAAGGACGGAATGCAGCCATAGAAGAGAAGTTGACAATGCAACCTTTCTTTTGTTTTACCATTGGCCTTAAGAATGCTTGGGAAGGAATTACTGTTCCGGTTAAATTTAAGTTTAAGACTTTTTGAAAATCTTCCGGGTTCAAATCGAAGATTGTCTGATCGGGGGCAATGGTAGCACCTTTCAAGTTTCCGCCGGCAGCATTTAAAAGAGCATCAACTTGACCATATTTAGCAATGATATCATCAACATTCTTTTCTACGACGTCAGTATTTAAAACGTCAGTTAATAAGAAATCTGCTTTTCCACCTGTATCTTCAATCGCTTTCACTCTTTTTATTCCTTCTTCAGGAACACGGTCGAGCATGATGACAGTTGCTCCATTCTCTGCGAGATATTTACCTATGGTAGTACCTAAAATTCCACACCCACCGGTAATAGCCACAACTTTGTCTGTAATATTAAATAAATTGTTCATAAGTTTATATGTTTTATACTTTTGATTAATCATAAAAACCGGATTGTTTATATTCAAGTCCTAATTCCCTATCAACGGTTGCAAGGATGCCTTGTACCTGTCCCATCGCGAACATTCTTCCTAAGAAACTGTAACCGGCATTATATCCTCTTTCTGTATCACCTAACATAGTCATACCATGGTCGACACGCATAGGCAGATTGGGATTTGTTTTTTCAAATATCCGAGCTAATTCAATGATATCTGCTCGACCACCTAAATGAGATGCTTCCGTGAAATCTCCGTTAGGGAAGATATGGCAGGAGCGAAGATGAACGAAATGGGTTCTTGAAGCATATTTTCTTGCCAGATCAACCACATTATTTTGAACACTGGCAGAAAGACTGCCTGCGCAAAATGTTAATCCATTATGTGGATCATCAACAGCATGGAGGAACCAGCTAATATCTTCATCGTTTGTAACGATACGTGGCAGGCCCAAGATTTGAAAAGGAGGATCATCAGGATGCATGCACATGTACATATCATATTCGTTACAAGTTGGCATAATGGCTGCGAGGAAGTAGCACATGTTTTCACGTAATTGCTCTTTTGTACTTCCTTTATATAAGTTTAATAATTGACGGAATAATTCAACAGGATGTTGATCATCTTCTTTAATATTGCCACTGACAAATCCCTGGGTCTTAACAATGATGTTCTCAACTAACTTGTGGTCGTCTGCAGGAGTCATTGTATTTTTTAATCTTTCTACTTCTTCTAAGATTTCTTTATTCCAGCTCTTTTCTGCGTCTTTACGTTTTAGAATACATATATCGAAGTATGCAAATGCTGCATGACTGAAATATAGATTGGTTGTCCCATTTGGATTTGGGTGAGCTAAATCTGTGCGAGCCCAGTCAAGTACCGGCATGAAATTGTAGCATATAGTATGAATACCTTCTTGTGACAAGTTTTTCAGACTGATTTTATAATTTTCTATCAGCTGATCTCTGTCAGGTCCGGCATATTTGATGCTCTCGCATACCGGAAGGCTTTCAACCACGCTCCAGCGCATGCCATAACTCTCTATATAAGTTTTTAAGTCATGTATCTTTTCTTTAGTCCAAATGTTTCCATTGGGGATGTCGTGTAAGGCAGTTACGATTCCTTGCACGCCTATTTCTTTTAACATGGCAAGTGTTATTTTATCCTTCTTGCCAAACCATCTCCATGTTCTTTCCATTGTCTATTTGGGTATTAGAAATTAAAATAATTTTTAGCATTATTATAGCTGATATCTTCAACCATTTGATAAACTCGTGGCATTTCACTCTCCGGTATTAATCCGTTCTCGATGTCATTTCCTAATAAATTACATAAGACTCGGCGAAAATACTCGTGTCGAGGATACGATAAGAATGAGCGTGAATCTGTTAACATGCCGACGAATCGGCTTAATAGACCTAATAGCGACAAATCGTTCATTTGTTTTTCCATTCCATCTATTTGATCATTGAACCACCATCCTGATCCAAATTGAATCTTACCAGGGAATGAACCATCTTGGAAGTTACCTAACATAGTAGCAACTACGGCATTATCTGTAGGATTTAAGTTGTAAAGGATTGTTTTTGTCAACCTGCTTTCAGTATTCAATGTGTCCAAGAAACGAGCCATGCTTTGTGAACAATTATATGACAAAATCGAATCGTATCCTGTATCCGGTCCGAGTGCATTGAACATGATGGTATTGTTGTTACGCTGCGCGCCATAGTGGAATTGTTGTACCCATCCTTTCTCGGCATTCATTCGAGCAAAGTCGAGCAATAAAGACGTTTGTAACTTTTCTATTTCTTCGCTATTTAATGCTTTGCCATCCAATATTCTTTGGAATAATTGGTTAGTTTCTGCAGTAGAACATATTGCCCATGGGAAATAGTTGATTCCATGGTCAGCTAATTTGCAACCTTGTAAAGCAAAGTATTCTTGCCGCTTGCGTAGTGCTTCAATCAGATCGTTATAAGTAGAGATATTAACTCCGCTCACTTTTGAAAGTCGTTCAATATAAGCACGATAGCTTTTGCTATTTCCTACTGCCATAGCCTTATCTGGACGCCAGGTTGGTAATACTTTTATTTCAAATCCACTGGCTTTAATTGCTTTATGATATTCCAGCGTATCAGCAGGGTCGTCAGTTGTACAGACTATTTCTACATGATAATGGCGCATTAATCCTCTTGCGCTGAATTCTTTAGTTGCTAATTTTTCATTACATGCATCGTAAATTTCTTTGGCAGAAATAGGATTAAGAGGTTTGGAAATGCCGAAAGCTGTTTTTAATTCCAAATGAGTCCAATGATAAAGAGGATTTCTTAAAGTGTATGGAACGGTTTCCGCCCATTTTTCAAATTTCTCCCAATCACTTGCATCACCTGTGATATATTTTTCATCTATGCCGTTTGTTCGTTCTGCTCTCCACTTATAATGATCGCCACCTAACCAAAGCTCAGTTATGGAACGGAATCGGTAGTCTTCAGCTATCATTTTGGGTTCGAGATGGCAATGATAATCTATAATGGGCATGTTTTTGGCATGTTCATGATAAAGAATTCTTGCTGTTTCTGTTTGAAGGAGAAAATTCTCATCCATAAAAGGTTTTATTCTACTCATTATATTTCTACTAATTTATATTTTGGTACTAAAAGTTTCATTACTGTCCAACCAACTAAATACGCCACTGCACAGACACAAAAGATGATGAAATAGCCGGCTGGTTTGCCTTCAAATCCCATAAAAGAAAGATTGATTTCTGAAGAATAATCAAATAGACGACCTGCTACTTGCTGAAAAATGAAAGAACTGATTCCGGCGGCCATACCGCAAATCCCTGTAATAGTTGCTGAGGCATGCTTGGGAAACATATCTGTACCTACTGTATACATGTTAGCTGACCATGATTGGTGAGCTGCGCAGCCCATGCCGATGCAGATGACGGTTAACCAAGGGGAGAATTCTCCGAGTGGCTGAGCTAATAAAACGAGTAGAGGAATAAATGCGTATATTAGCATTGCTCGCATACGGCATGAATACGGGTCTTTACCTGTTCTATCCATGAAATATCCCGGCAATTTACCTCCTATGATGGATAACATGGATATAAGATAAAGAGTAAAAATTAGAGCTATACCGAGAGGCTCTGATGTTTTGATCCCAAACTGGGTATTTAAATAAGAAGGAGTCCAGAAAAGGAAGAACCACCAGACACCATCGGTAAGAAATCTGCCCATGACAAAAGCCCAAGTCTGACGGTATTTGAAGAAGTGAAGGATGGATACTTTTTTGTTGGATGTCTTTTGTTGTACTTCTTTGACAAATACAGCATCTCTTTGTTTGTCTTGCTCAATATATTTTAATTCTGCAGCATTGACAAGATTGTTTTCATTCGGTTTCTTGTATACAAATATCCAGATAAACATCCAAATGAAACCTAATGCACCGATAATGATGAATGCCATCTCCCAACCAAATTCTGCAGCCAGTACGGGAACAGTTAACGGAGCCACTAATGCTCCAATAGAGGAACCGGAATTGAAAATCGCAGTTGCAAATGCTCGGTCTTTTTTAGGGAAATATTCTGCCGTGGCTTTAATGGCAGAGGGGAAGTTACCACCTTCGCCAATCGCTAATACGCATCGGGCAAAAATAAATGCGTAAGTGCTAAATGTAGCAATTATAACGGCCATATCACCTGTTGCTTGAACAAGTTCTAAACGATTGGTTGCTCCTACATAGGTTTCAGTAGCAATGCCACAAAGAGCATGGATACAAGCACCTAACGACCAGACCGCAATGGAGATGGCATACGCTTTTTTTGTGCCTAACTTGTCGACGACTCTTCCTGCAAATAATTGTGTAAATGCATAAACCAAGGCGAATATTGAGGTGATATTTCCGTAATCAGTATCTCGCCAATGAAATTCAGGTTTAATAAATTCATCCCATGTCAAAGATAAAACTTGGCGATCAAGATAGTTCACTGTTGTTGCAAAGAAAAGCATGACGCAGATTATCCAACGATAATTAGTCATCTTTTCTTCATTTTGTCTCAAGGGTTCCATGTTTTATGATATAGATTTAATTTCATCATCTACTCCTTTCGTCGAAGAAAGAAGCTGATGATGAAGGATGTTCATTTGTTAGCAATACAAACTTACGATACGTTCGTAGAGTTCTTGTTGCGCACTTATTTGTTTGGGCTCTCCATGTTGTTTGGCGTATTCAACTAATTCATCCATAGTGAGCTTACCATCTTCAAATTGCCTGCCTATTCCTTTATCAAACGAAGCATAACGTTTTTCAAGCATCTCTTTTATGGGCGAATTCTCTAACAGGTCGGCTGCATTTTCTAATGCTCGTGCCATAGCATCCATTCCACAGATGTGAGCGATAAAAATATCTTCCGGATCAGTTGAGTTACGGCGTAGCTTCGCATCGAAGTTACTTCCTCCATTGCCTAATCCTCCGTTACGTATAATTTGCATCATTGCCTGAATGAGGTCGAAATTGTCGATGGGGAACTGGTCTGTATCCCAGCCGTTTTGATAATCTCCACGGTTGGCGTCAATAGACCCTAACATTCCATTGTCAACTGCTACAGCCAACTCATGTTCAAATGTATGACCGGCTAAAGTAGCATGATTAACTTCTATATTAACTTTGAAGTCTTTGTCCAATCCATGGGTTTTTAAGAAGCCAATAACAGTTTCGGTATCAACGTCATACTGATGTTTTGTCGGCTCCATTGGCTTTGGCTCAATCAAGAATATGCCTTTAAATCCATGAGCTCTTCCATAGTCACGAGCCATACGAAGCATTTGTGCCAAATGTTCTTTCTCACGTTTTTGATCCGTATTTAATATAGAAGAATAGCCTTCACGACCTCCCCAGAATACGTAGTTGGTTCCACCTAATTTAATGGTGGCGTCAATCGCATTTTTAATTTGAACAGCTGCACGTGCTACAACATCAAAATCCGGATTGGTAGCAGCACCGTTCATGTATCGTTTATGGCTGAAGACATTGGCTGTCCCCCAGAGTAATTTGATGTTGGTGCTTTTCATCTTCTCTAATGCATAGTCGGTGATAGCTTTCATATTGGCTTCATATTCTTCAATGTCATCTGAAGGATCAATTAAGTCTACATCATGGAAGCAGAAATATTCAATGCCTAACTTCTCCATGATCTCGAATCCGGCATCCATTTTGTCTTTTGCCCGATCAAGTGCATTTTTCTTTTTATCCCATTCGTAAGTACGAGTCTGACCTCCAAATTGGTCTCCACTTGCCTGACCGAGTGTATGCCACCATGCCATCGCAAACTTAAGCCATTCTTTCATGGGTTTACCTATAATCTCTTTGTTAGCGTCATAATAATGGAACGCCATGGGATTCTTACTTCTATTGCCTTCGAATTGAATCTTGCCGATTGTAGGGAAATATTCTTTTCTTTCCATAATTTTATATATTTTAGTTATCAATTTCTATTATGTTCTTGCTTTTAATTTTGTATCATTAGGACATGTTTAAATGTCTTTTCCAAAGAGTATATGCTTCTTCATATTTGGGCTGGTCGGAAAGATTAGGTTTTATGACCGCTATTCTTTCGAGCGTAGCAAAAGCCTCTTCATGGTTTTTATAAATACCGGCTCCTATGCCTGCGCCTTTGGCTGCTCCTACCGAACCGTCTGTGTTATATAATTCGATAGTTGCTCCGGTTATACCGGCCAATGCATCACGAAAAACAGGACTTAAGAACATGTTGGCATTACCTGCATGTATCTTATTGATGTTCATACCCATTTGTCTCATAATATCTATTCCGTAACGGAAAGAAAAAACAATCCCTTCCTGTGCTGCTCGCATCAAATGTGCTTTTTTGTGTATATTAAAATTCAGTCCATGAATGGAGCATGCTATCTCTTTGTTCTCTAACATTCTTTCGGTACCGTTCCCGAAAGGTAGTATGGATAACCCTTCCGAGCCGATAGGAATCTTTGCAGCTTCATCATTCATTTCATTATACGATACTTCCTCTGAGGCAATATTGTGTTTTATCCATGAATTCAGGATACCTGTACCATTGATACAGAGGAGTACGCCCAAACGAGTTTGGCCGGTACCGTAGTTAACGTGCGCGAAAGTATTTATTCTCGATTTAGGATCATAATTGATAGCACCGAGTACTCCATATACTACTCCCGATGTTCCTGCTGTTGAGGCAATCTCTCCGGGATTAAATACATTAAGTGATAATGCATTGTTGGGTTGATCACCCGCACGATATGTGATAGGAATCCCTTCTCTTATTCCGAGTTCTTTCGCTGCGTCTTTGCTTACTTTGCCTTGTTCGCCGAACGTGGGGCGGATAGAAGGGAGTATTTCTGGATTGAACTCATAGTAATCTAAAAGGAACTTAGCTATACGATTCTCTTTGAAATCCCAGAACATTCCTTCTGAAAGACCTTCTATCGTAGTACATACCTCATTGGTCAACTTCATTCCTATGTAGTCGCCGGGCAACATGATTTTGTCTATTTTATCAAAAATTCTCGGTTCATTCTTTTTCACCCATGCTAATTTTGAAGCGGTGAAATTGCCGGGAGAATTAAGTAAATGATTTAGGCATCGTTCTTTTCCTAAAGTTTGAAATGCTTTTTCTCCGTAAGAGACTGCACGCGAATCACACCAGATAATAGATGGACGAAGGATGTTGCGATGCTGATCTATACAAACTAAACCGTGCATTTGATAGGATATGCCTATTGCGTCAATCTCATCACCCTTTACGTTGCTGTTGTTAAGTACCGATTGTGTGGCCGATTTTAAGTAACTCCACCAAGTTTCAGGGTCTTGTTCTGCCCAACCCGGTTGTGGCGCTTTAATAGGTGCTTCCTGTTTGGGATAGAATTCAGAAGCGACACATATACCTGTTTCTTCATGGACAAGACTTGCTTTGACCGATGAGCTACCTACATCATAGCCTAATAAATACATATCTTTCGTGATAATAGATTCTTATTAGGCAAATATACTTAAGTTTGTTGATAATAAGAAATGAAGTTAATTATAATTTGAGCGTATAATACAAATTTCGACAGCTAAAGTTTAAGGAATAGGTTTGTAGTATTTTTTAGCGACTGGTCGGGTTACTCTGTTGAAGTGCCACCATTCCGTTCTGAGCGGACGGAATCCGGCTTCGGTCATTACCCGACGTAGTAACTCACGATTCTTTTTTGCTTGACCGGTAATTTTTCCTTGTTGTACTAAAGATGCCTCCTTATCGATATGCGCAACGGAACCCATATAGTCCACTTTCGTTCCCATTGGAATGGAATCCCCCTTTTCATTGAGAATACTTACATCAACAGCTAATCCGTAATTATGCATTCCTCCACCATTCTTTGGGTTTGAAACATAAGGAGATTTCTTTGTTCCTTTCACCGTATTCCACATAACTTGTTGGATATGCATCGGGCGAGAAGCATCGTATACTACTAATCGATAGCCGGGATGATATTTCTTTAGCAGCTTTTGAGCCTGTAACAGACTTTTCATCGCATACGGATGCAAATATGCTTCATGTAAATCGGTGTACAGCACCTTTCCGGTGAAATTATCGGAGCGGGCATACATAAGTCGGATGGCGATAGTACTGTCCTTATCTGCGATGTTTTGGAAGCCAAGCTTCTCCATCTGCAATGCTGTTTGACTTTTATTTCGCTTTTGGGATGAACCAACATTGATGGTGAAGAGCGCAATGATTATAATGAGGTATCTAAACATATTTTTCTATTTGCGATCAAAAGTAAAAAAGATTTTTCTTATTCTCAAAAGTTATACTATTGAAAACGAGTTCGACGAGTTCAAACAGTATGCAACTACTGAACTGTCTATGAGGATGTGTGAAGTGATATATATGAGTTGCTAAAGTGATGCGGACGAGTTGGTTGATTCATGCGGACGAGTTGATCGGTTCATGCGGATGAGTTGATCGATTCATACGCATGAGTTATACGGTTCATGCGTATCACTTTCTCTACTCTCTTTACGATAACTTTAATTAGCCTGACAAGATAAAGAAGATACTGTTTAAATCTGCTGCAAGGCCGTTTTATCTAAGGATTAAGTTCGGCATGACCTTTCTTTTTTATTTTATAAGAAATACGATAAGTCTTGAAAAATCATCATAGTGTGGATTTTTATTATAAAATGTTATGTTATTAATTGTTTGTATTTGAATTATTTTTATTTTTGAATATGATAAAAAATAAGAGATGAAAAGACGTAAATTTCTTTCTAATGTGATTATGATGGGAGGAGCATTCCCGTTGATCAGTTTTGACTTGAAGAAGAATTCTTCGAGTGGGCAGTCGCAGCTTGTTCTTGACGATAATGATTTTGTTACTGAGCCGGCAAAAAGGATTAAAGTAATTGCAAAGGCTGATGTGATAGTTGTTGGTGGCGGACCTGCAGGAGTCGCTGCTTCTATTGCCGCGGCTCGTGGTGTACGATGAAGTATAACAATAAGAAAGTATTCCCGGGCGAACGCCCTTTCTGGCATATTCCGTATCGTTCTCTTATTCCAAGACATATTGATAATTTAATTGTTGGAGGGCGTTGTTTCTGTTTTGAACGTGAGCTTGGTGAGGATGCACGCATTATCGGTACGTGCTTAGTAACCGGTCAGGGAGCCGGTGCCGGTGCAGCTATCGCGGTTAAGGATGGTGTTCGGCCGCGAGACATTGATCCGGAGAAATTGCATAAGTTACTTATTGAGCAGAAAGTTTGGTTTGGCGAATAGTTCACATCATGGCAAGAACCATGCCAATAATGACATTCTATATCTGATGCCGTACTCAATTGCTATTTTTTTTATGGAGTTTCATCTTTCATGAATAGAAAAATCCCAAGACTCTTTTTTGAGCCTTGGGATTTCTTTAAATAGCTGATTAAAGATTGTTTCTTGTTTCCAGATAAGGGAGTTTGTATGGACGACGGTACTCGTAGTAGTACAGTCGATGATGAGCAGCTTCCTTATCACCCTCGAAGCTTAATAGTGCCGGATTCCATTTAACAGGGCGATTTAATTCTCGAGCAATATTGAACAGACAGCAAAGGGTATTTGTACTTGTACCATATTCAACCGGTGCGATAGGATCGACATGAGCACGGACTGCGTCAATGAAGTTCTGCATGTGTGGAGAACTAATTTCGTATTGACCTTTGCCAACCTTCTTTTCTTCTTTAGCTAAGAGAGAAGGATCTGAGCACTCAATATAGCCACGAGCAACTTTCAGCCAACCCTTATCGCCAATGAATTGAATACCCTTATCGTCCGGTTTATCCTCGCGGAAAGGTTGGTCGGTCATAACTACGCCGTTAGCGTAAAGCATGGTTGGGTGTTCGTGTCCATCATATCCTTTAGGAATGAATTCAATAGGACCTGAACCATCCATGCCAAGCGCTGCTTGTGCAATATCGTACATGTGAGCACCCCAATCGGCAGGATAACCATTACCTGTTTCCTGATACCAACGCCATGCGCCCCACAGTTTCTCTCTCTCTTCCGGATCAAGAGAAATAGGAGGACAAAGATCGGGATGATAATGAATCTTCGGATCGTTTAACGGACCTAACCATTGATTGAAGTTTAAGTTTGCCGGAACAGGCATTTCCGGTAAGTCTAATGGTTTGGGAGGATCGCCTACACGTACGTATACCTTATCAATGTGCCCGATAGCTTTTTCGCGAACTAACTTAATAGCCTGTTGGAATTCAGCACTTGAGCGTTGCTGACTGCCCATCTGTAGAATGCGGTCGTTAGCGCGAACAGCTTTCTGAACAGCCAAACCTTCAGTAATAGTATAAGCCAGAGGTTTTTGACAATAGACATCTTTACCTGCTTCGCAAGCATGAATAGCTATCAGCGCATGCCAATGGTCAGGAGTAGCAACTTCGATAGCATCAATATCTTTACGCTCCAGAAGATCTTCGTAGAACTCGTACATGTCGCATCGCTCGTTCTGGTTAGTCTTCTGTTGCCATGCAGCAACATGACGGCGGAAACGTTCGCGTTTCATAGAGTCAACATCGCAGCAAGCTGCAACTTGAATGCCGGGGCAGGCAGAGAAACTCCGGAAGTCATAACATCCTTGCTGGCCTAAACCAATGAAACCCATTACAACTCGATCACTCGGAGCAATTTTTTCTCCTGTTGCTGTTTTCCAACTTGGAAGGATAGTCAAACTGGCCAATCCTAATGCCGAAAGAGAAAGGAAATCTCTGCGAGATAGATCACCTTTGAATCGGTTTTGTTTTTTAATTTCTTTTACGTTTTCCATGGTTCTCTAAATTAAATTAGGTTTTTCATTTTCCAAAGATAGAAAATATTTTTTTGATTATTCGCGAAATGTAATATTTTTATCATACCTGAAAGTTATAGTACAGGGAGAATATAATCCCAAATCATATTGAGTTCTTTCTGCATGTCGTTTACGTTAGCGGTAACTACGATAACTGCGTCTTTCTTTGGGAGGACAATGATGTACTGTCCGAGCATACCATCAGCACGGAATGCATCATGGCGACATTGCCACATCTGATATCCATAGCCTCGAAACCAATCGCTGTTTTCTTGAATTCGGCTGTTTTTATCTATTTCGTCTTGCCTTGTTCCGGCAGGACAAGATTTTACTTGATTACCGCTCATGGCTTTGATATATTTCTTGGAGAGAATGCGCTCGCCGTTCCATTTTCCTTTTTGTAATAGCAGTTGCCCTACCTTAGCCATATCTTCTGTCTTTAAATATAGACCAAAGCCACCACAGTTAATGCCTTCCGGACTAAGTTCCCACTTAGGCTTTTCTATTCCTAACGGAAGGAACAGACGAGGAGCCAGATAATCGAGAATGGTCATACCGGTAACTTTCTGAACAATAGCAGAAAGCATATATGTGCCCAACGTATTATAACAGAAGAACGTACCCGGCTTATGTTTCACAGGATATGCAAGGAAATGTTTTTTCCATTGAGTTATTTCTGATTTGCCGTTAAGAATACTACCTGTTGGGTCGGTGTCATGTCCGCAGCTCATCGTAAGCAAATCGCGAACGGTAATCTCTTTTAAATATTCACTCGGATTCTCAGGAAGATCCTCAGGAAAGAAAGAAACCAGTTTATCCTTCAAATTGAGTTTCCCTTCGTCAATAGCCATTCCAACAGCAATAGAAGTAAAAGTTTTACTTACCGACCAGAGTACATGTGGTTTATTGGGACTGCCTTCGCTCATCCATTTCTCATACATCACGTTACCTTTCTTAAGTACCATGATGCTATGAATGTCCATGCCATCCATATTCTTAACTGCTTTGAGATACTCTTCCATGGCATGGGAGAATTTCTCACTCGGCTGTTTGCGTGGCAAACTGATGGTGACTTCTTCTTTTGGTTTCTTTTTTGTTTTTTGATCTTTCGTATTCGTCTGATTCTTGCATCCGGCAAAAAGCATTAATAGGATGCATCCCATCAAACTCAACTTGAATTTAACTGTCATGTGCTATTCTTTTTAAGGTTTTAACTTGAATTTAATTGGCTCAAAGATACAAATATTTTCTTCTTTTATAAATGCGATTTACTTTTTCTTCTTGAGCAGATAGCGAATGCCAAAGAAGATTAAACGGAATGCGAGGAAAATGAAATAAAACAGAAAGCTGAGTGCCAAGACCCAGAAAATCTGTGTAAACAATTCTTTCCATTCTGTTTTATAATATATGATGGAGAATATGTTCAATCCGAAAGCAAGGGCAAGACAGACAAACCATATAAAAAGCTCTGTTCTTTGTCTTTTAACTGTTAATCTTATATTTATATCTTTCACCTTTTCATTATTTAATGTGATTATATGGGATTTTGTATTCTTGTGGGAACTCTATTATCTGCCGCTGTTCCATTGCCTGATTACCCAATAATGCCAGTATTCCTGAATAATATGCTTCTTCAACCAACATCGGCATCGATTTGCCGGTAATAACTGCATTGCAATAGGCTTCGACTAATTCTTTTGATCCATCATCGACATCGGCACCTGTAGTATTTGAACCATCATGGACTTGTAAATGTTTCATAATAGGTTCTCCCTTAGTATTGGATGCTGTTTCCGGTACCCAACTTGGTCCGGCAAAAGAGACATTATCAAACACTTTATGCTCTATCTGATTGATGAGTTGCTGAATTCCGGGGGCAGGCGCAGGTTCTTCCTTGTAAAGCAAGCCCTTTGCCAATTCTATTGTTCCTTTATGTCCGAGTATTTCTTCATCCATTCCATAACGTTTGTTCGAGATGATAGATTCGAATGTCATTCGTTTCCCGTTCGGATAATGATAGATAACACTTACGCTGTCAGGGACTTCACGCCCGTCTTTCCAGAAGATGATGTCTCCGAATCCACAAATATAATCAGGCAGAGTTTTATAAATCCAGGTTCCTAATTGCAATTGATGGGCTGCTAACTCGGTCATTAGTCCACCGGAAGATTCTTTATATAATCGCCAGTTGATGAGTTTCTCCAGCGAAGGCTCAGGAACAGGGCGTCGCCAATCATTGTTCCGATACCAGAAATTACGGATATCCACCACTTCACCTATTTCACCTCTATTAATGATGTCGATAGCTTTCAGATACTTTTTATCGAATAGTCGCTGCAGCCCGATATAAAGAACTTTCCCCGATTCTTTATACGTATCGTATATTTCCTTGCATTCGTCGATGGTGCGTGCCATGGCTTTTTCGCAGAATGCGTGTTTACCTGCATGGAGTGCGGCTAAAGTGATGGGCGCATGCATATTTAAAGGAGTAGCTATCAAGACGCCTTCCACATTCGGGTCGTTAATAGCGTCTATATAATTCTTATATTGTTTTGCTTTCGGATATGCTTTTGCGGCATCATCAAGATGAGGCTGATAAATGTCACAAATAGCAACAACATCGGCTTGTGGAATTTGCAGAAGGTGATTGATATGATACATACCTCTTGATCCTGTTCCAATGATTGCTATTTTAGCTTTACCTCCTTTAGCTTCTTCCGAAAGTTTCTTTGCGAATGCGCTGAACAGGGGCAAAGATGATAAGACAACTCCTCCACTAATTCCTACATCCCTCAGGAATTCTCTTCTGGATAACTTCTGAGTGTTCATGGTCTCCTGTTATGTTTTTATTCGATAATTATTTTTATTAGATTGCAAAAATACAAAAGTACTATCATTAAAACACCGATAATTAATTATTTTTATAAGTTGTATTTCCAATACTTGTCAATATGGTAATTTGAAAGAACTTTTTCTTCCATTTCAAGAGGGAGTACCATCAGCGTAGTGGAAATTATTTCAGCTTCAATGGGACTTACTGCTCTGACAGTTACTAATTTACGTTGTTCATTATATGCTCCGGTGTGTGGATTGATGATATGCTTTTTATGTGATGGCATATTGCCCGAAGTGGACATTGTACTGTTGTTCAGTTCCACTACACCGATTTGTTTTTTTGAATTAAACGGGTTACTGATTCCTATCGGCCAACAATTTCCGTATGGATGTGTTCCTAATCCCAGAACAGAACTGTTGCCGAAATTTATTAAAGAGGAAGAAAACCCGTTATCAATGAGTATTTTCCGAATTTTATCCAGTGCATACCCTTTTCCAAATGCCCCCAAGTCTATCTCCATGTTCTCTTTCATAAAGCTGATAGCCTTATGTTCATCATCAAAAATCAGGCTGTTAAAGTGTCCTATAGTTATATCAAAATAACCTTCTGTTAATTTGTGGTGATGTTGGCATTCTTTCAATATGTCCCACAGTTCATCGCTTATTTTTTGAGGATCGGAAAAGGCACGATGATTGATAAAAAAAAGCTCACTATTCTCATCAAATTTATTGAATATCTTAGACAAGCGTATGATTTCTTGTTCTATAGAATTCCAGCAAATAATAGATTTGTTTTTATCCTTACCTAAAAGAATAGCATCCAAGCGAGTTCCCATGACATTCATTAACAATCCGTAAAACAGTTGGGACGACTCGTGGTAATCGGAGTAAGAAAAGATAGTATTCATATTTGTTTCACGTAATTTAAACAAAGTTAAGCATATATGCGTATAATTCAAATGATATAGTCTAAATCCTGCGAAATAAAATAGTAATCGTATGAGCTGTTTATCATTACTTCTTTTTAAACGAATATATACCTTTTGGCAAACCAATCAATATCGACCGACATTTCGATATATATGAATGTGAAAACTGATGCGTATGAGTTGCTAAAATGATCCGCATGAGTTGTTCAGTTCATGCGTATGAGTTGCTCGGTTCATGCGTATGAGTTGGGCAGTTTATACGTATTGACTTTTCACAATCTTTTGATAACAAATTTGCGGCACCCTGTCAACGAATAATTATTGACAGGATGTTACATATATTTCATCGAATTCATGTTGGAATATGATTATATGAATATGTTTTTAGATAAATTAACAATGTCCTCAGGTATTGATATGGATTGTGGGAATAACGGACAAATGAACACAAAAGTAATCTTATAGTCTGGTGATGATTGAATCTTTTTGTAACTTGCGCAATAAAAAAGGTTTGAGATGAAAAAGATTAGGAATCCTTGGTTACACAAAGAAGGTTATAAATGTTTTGGCTGTTCTCCGGATAATCCGATGGGATTGAAGATGGAGTTTAATGAAGACGGAGAGAATGTAGTCTGTATTTGGCATTCTTCGGAATATTATCAGGGTTGGATTAATACCTTGCATGGAGGTATAGAAAGTACTTTGCTTGATGAGTGCTGTGGTTGGGTAGTAACTCATAAATTAAAAACGACAGGGGTGACGAGTCAGTTGAATGTTCGTTTTCTAAAACCGATTTCTACGTTAGAACCACAGCTTATTATTCGGGCACATTTGGTAGAGATGAAAAGGAATCTTGCCTTTATTGATGCTGAGATAATCAATGGTAAAGGCGAGGTCTGTACGACAGCTCAGTCTATCTATTATACTTATCCGCACGATAAAGCTATTGAGATGGGGTGGGAAGATTAAAAGGAACGTAAGTACACAAAGAATGAAGAATGTCTTTATGTACTTACGTTTGTAGCCAACTACTTTTTGAACTTATAGATAGCAAAAGTTTGTGCTTTTATTGTGGTATTCAATATATTATTCTCTATGCTGATAGGGCTCTCTTTCGGAGTTACGGCATCTGGAGTTTCTAAGGAGTTATCTATATCCGGATTGTCGGAATGGAATGTAATGACTTTGCCATTGCTTAACTGTGCTTTCTTTAAACCATTGAAGCTGATTGTCAGCTGTTGAGGTTTATTCGACGTGTTAACTACTTTTACGATATAATGATGTTCATTGCTATCCCAAACAGCAGAAGCAAATAATCCGTCTTGTCCTTCCTGGCCGCTAACCGGTTTTTTGTTCATCGTCAACGGAACCATATTTGTCCCTTTATTCAGGCTGTACAACTGTTGAACATAATAGCTGCACGATTTGACCGTATTCAGATTATCAAACCAAATAAGATCGGGACGCCACTGCCAGCCCTCAACATGAGCGAACAGCGGAGCATACGTAGCCATGTGGACGACGTCGGCATTACGTTCTAAATTTGTCATGAACGCAGCTTCTAATAAAGAGGCATGGAAGTGATTGAATTTTTTCCCTGTCCCATGGCAGGCATACTCTCCGGCAAATACTTTCGGACCTTTACGATCGTAATTATCATAACGGTTTCCTTGAGAAAGAAACCATTTTTCCGGACGATAGAAGTGTTCATCAACCAAGTCTGCGCCTAATTTACGCATTTGTGGCCATAGATATTCAAAGTCTTCGCCTTCAGAACCTGGACCTGAACTTCCTATAATTTTAATCTCCGGATAGGATTTACGAACAGCTTCGATAAAAGGTTTAAGGTGTTCCGGATAAATTTTCCCCCATTGTTCATTCCCGATTCCTAAATATTTTAGATTGAAAGGAGCTTCGTGCCCCATCTCTGCACGAAATCTACCCCACTTTGTATTGGTATCCCCGTTGGCAAACTCAATTAAGTCGAGTGCATCTTGAATAAACGGTTGAATTTGATTTATAGTTGGTTGTGCACTCTCTTCATTTTGATATTGGCAGATAAGCCCGACATTTAAAATAGGAAGTGGAGCAGCGCCGATGTCTTCTGCTAACTGAAAGAATTCAAAGAATCCAAGTCCGTAACTTTGGAAATAATCAGGGAAGAAACGATGTGGAAAAGTGTAATGCCAGCGATTCTCATTTAATGGACGATTTTCAACTTGCCCGATTGTATTTTTCCACTGATAGCGAGTATTGAAGTCTGTGCCTTCAACAATGCAACCTCCCGGGAATCTGAGAACTCCCGGATGCATATCATATAAGACCTGAACTAAATCTTTGCGCAATCCATTCTTTCTGTTTTTCCATGTATCAACAGGGAAAAGAGAAATATGTTCCAAATCGAGCGTACTTTCTCGGCTTAACATAAAGATTCTCAAATGAGCTTTTGGCTCTGTGGCAGGAGAGTGAAGGATAACTTCGTATTGCTTCCACTCTGTGGTATTGATTTCCAACTCTTGTTGAACCACTACTTGACTTTCTTCCATAGAGTTGTTTTTAATCAGTTCAACGCGAATTTTCTGGTTCTCTCCACGAGCCCAGACAGAGAAACGATAATCGTTATCTTTCTTTATTCCAATGCCGAAGAAGCCTTCATTCTCTACACCGGTCCATTTTTCACGATGTCCAGGATTGCCAAGGCGAATGTAATGTGGATTACGTTCAAACGGACCGTCATCCATTAGTTTTACATTTCCATAGGTTACCCAACCCATAAAGTTCTGTGGGAATTCAAAAGAGCGGTTCTTTACTAATTCGGCATACATACCACCATCAGCCGCATAATTAATGTCTTCAAAGAAGAGCCCATACATGGTAGATTGGATTGGTCCGTTTATCTTATTGGCTTGTACCACAAGATTGTGATTTTGCGATTGGGCGGTTAAGTCTACAGATAGCATTAAGGTTAAAAAAGGTTGGAAAATCTTCATGATATATTATTTTTATTTTTAGTTTTAGTACATTCATCTACAAGATAAGCTATAGATATATAAGGTATTCCGGAATGAGTAGTTAAGCCTATCTCACAAGTCCGACTGTTTGAATAGCCTATTTTAATTTTTTCTTTTTCAATTTGTGGACGGAGCTTTCGAAGAGCGTATGCATTGAGTTCCGGATGTGTAAAACCTTTATCTCCGGCGAATGCGCAGCAACCGACTCCCTCGGGGATAAGAACTTTTGTTGAGCAAAGTTTTGCCAGATTGATAAGCATATCGGCTAATCCCATTTCACGAGTTGAGCAAGTAATATGAATAGCTACCGGTCGGTTGGTCTGGGTGAATTCCAATTTATCTTTTAAATAGACATAAATGAATTCTACCGGTTCATATAGTTTCATTTTTGTAATCTTCTTACGCATACGGTGCAAGCATGGACTTTGATCGCACAGTATCGGATACTTGCCATGTTCACTGGCCGTCCAAAGAGCATCTTCCAATTCTTTAGTCTTGCGGTCGGCTATGTCCGGCATACCTTTGCTCTCCCAAATGGTTCCGCAACATAAATTTTGCATTCCTTTTGGATAAACAACTTCGTATCCGCCTTTTTCCAATAAGGTGACCATCTTATTAATAAGAGGTTCTTTTACAGGGGAGTTTTTAGCTAATCCCATTGTCTGATTAATACAACTTGGGAAATATACTACTTTATTTGGTTCTGTTTTTGAAACAGGGATTTCTTTTTTATAATAGGCTTTCGGCATGGCAGAAGTCCAAAGGGGAATACCTATTAAATGATGCATTCCTTTGGTAATATCTGTCATGGTTTTCGTCCCGATGACAGTATGTCCGAAATTGGCCAACGAAAGAATCGGGCGTAGTGCTCCTTTTATTTCGGATAGATGAACTCCAAAATAATTACCTATCTTATATCCGAAACTATTCTTTGGCAGATGCTGTTCTCGAATCAGGTGTGTTAGGTCGCCTACATTAATGCCCATTGGACAAGACATAGAGCATAGACCGTCTCCTGCACAAGTCTGATTGCCCGAGTAATCAAATTGTTTCTCCAGTAGCGTAACTCGGTCCGGATTCTCCCCACTTTGTTTTAACCGAGAAATTTCTCTTTGAATAACAATTCGTTGACGAGATGATAGGGTAAATCCGCATGATACACAGTTGACTTCACAGAATCCGCATTCGATGCAACGATTTACTTTTGATACAGGATTATCTTGTGGAAGTGGAATAAGTGGTAACGGTTTGAAGTTTTTGACATAACACTTCGGATCGTCATTGAATATGACTCCGGGATTCAACAAGTTATTCGGATCGAACAAATGTTTTACTTCTTTCATTATCTCGAATGCGTCATCTCCCCATTCATAACGAACAAAAGGAGCCATATTACGTCCAGTTCCATGTTCTGCTTTCAAAGAGCCATCGTACTTGTCGACCACTAACGTTTTTACTTCTGTCATTAGCTTTTCATAGCGGTTAACCTCATCTTCCGATTCAAAAGACTGATTGATAATGAAATGATAGTTCCCTTCTAAGGAATGTCCATAGATACATGCATCATCATAGCCATGTCGGGTGAGTAGTTGCTGTAAGTCGGCTGTTGCGTTCGGTAAATCTTCTATATGAAATGCTACATCCTCTATCAAACAGGTTGTTCCCGGCTTGCGAGTCCCTCCAACGGCAGGGAAGATGCCCGAACGGATAGCCCAAAACTTGGAGTATTCTTCCGGTTTATCGGTGAAATGAACAGGTATATAGGTCTCGTGGTTTTGTAACACCTTTTGAATGGCAGAGATATTTCGCTGTAGTTCTTCTACAGAACTTGCTCTTGTCTCTGTAAGGATTGCTGTTAAACCTTCTGTTGTCTTATTGTCGTTATCTTTTTTATATTCTAAATAAATAGGATCGCTAACCGAAGCTAACGATTTCCAATCCAAAAGTTCGGCTGCCTTTACAGGAAAAGGAGGCGTAATGGACATTTGGTAGGCTGAAACCTCTCAAATGTCCTTTATTCATTACCTTTGCAGCATTTGAAAGCTTATGAATAAAAAAACTGTATATTCTGTAACAGTTCAAATGTTAAAAAGAATGG